>NZ_NOJY02000056.1 GCF_002250835.2 Romboutsia weinsteinii | reverse complement strand
GGTGTTACTTATACTGTAACTATAGGATCCTCTAGTTCTCAAGTAAGAATAACATGTGATACTTTAATAGTTGATGGATTAGCTATAGCTTTAAATAGTATCGCTAAAATTCAAGTATTAAGCAGTAGTGTTGCTGATACTAATTTTGCTAATAAATTAATAAATAAATTAAGAAACGTAACTTCATGCAGTTCTAATTATTTAGCAATGACTTGCGATGATGATTCATACTGCAAAAACTGTGGTAAAGAAAAGAAAGATTGTTGCTGTAAGAATGGTCTACAAGATTATATAAGAAGAAACAGAAATGATTTAACTTCTCTAGGTTTCCAAGGTGACTTTAAAGAGGTTCAATCTTTATCTGCAATAGATTCTATAATTAATACTACAGTAGTTGGTTCTATAGCTACTTTAACTAACACAGTACCAGTTGTAGGTTCAGTTGCTGCAAATACTACTACTACTCAAGCTGTTACTTCAATAGTTACAACTCCTGCTAGCGTAGTGAGTAATGTACTTGTAAGCCCTCAAAGCGTTTTAACAAATATTACTACAACTAATACTACTGTTGCAGGACAGTTTACAGTTACTCCAAGAACAGTTGTTGATCTAGTTACTACTAGTGGTGTTGAAGTAGTTAATAGTATCGTTGCTACTACAGGTTCAGCTTTTGTTTCTTCTACTTTAGCTACAGTACCTGCTGTTACTAGTGTTATCCCTACTACTACACCAGCTGTTAACTCAGTTACTGCTACTGTTACTACTGTACCTATAGCAAATGCTGCAGCTACATTACCAGTTGTTACTAGCGTTACATCTACTACAACTTCAGCACTTAACGCTATTACTCCTAGCACTACTGCTGCTGTTACTGGTGTTGTTCCTGCTATAGGTTCTGCTGTTAACTCTGTAGTAGGAGCTCCAGAAATAGTTATAAATGGTGTTACACCTACTACTTCAGCTTTTGTTTCTGCTATAACACCTACTACAGCTTCTGTAGCTACTGATTTAACAGTTGATACAATAGTTGGATTATCTGGTGTGGGAACTACAACGACTCCTGTTGTCAATTCAGTTGTAGCTACTACAACTGCTGTTATAAATAATCTTACTGGAACTCTAGTATCTGTTGTTGCTGGATATCCTGCTCCAACTTCTATCTCTGGTGTACTAAGCGGTGTAACAACAATAGTATCTACTACACCTACAGCTACTACACTTTCTGTAATTAACGGTCTATCATTATTAAACGGAGCACTAGAAGTTACTATAGATACAGTTATAGCAATTACTATATTAGGTACTATAGGTATTTCTATACCATTAACAATTACTTTACCAGTATTAATCGGAGGTACTCCATTAACATTAGTTAATGCTTTATACAACGTACTTCCATCAACTACTCCAGTTCTTACAAGTCTTGGTGCTACTGCTACAATATCACCTAGCGTTCTTACTGGATTAGGTACTCCAGCAACACAATCTGTATTCTCATCTTTACTTGCTACTACTTCAGCTGTTGTTTCTTCAGTTGCTTCAACTACTGGTGCTGCTATAAGTTCTGTTACTCCTACAACTACTCCTGTTGTTAGTGGTGTAACATTTGGTGTAGCTGATGCAGTTACTTCTATTGCTGCTACTACTGCTCCTGGTTTAGCTTCAATAACACTTTCAACTGTTGCTGCAGTATCTACAATAACATCTACAACTACTCCTGTTGTTAATGGTATTACTACTACTACTGCTCCTGTTGTTAGTGGCGTAACAGGTACTACTACTCCTGTTGTCAATGCTGTTACTGCTACTACAGATGTAGCTATTAGCGCAGCTGCTGCTACTATATTAAGTGTAGTTACTAGTGTAACTTCAACTACTACTGCTGTAGTTAATGGTATTACTACTACTACTGCTCCTGTAATAAATGCTTCTAGTGGAGCTATATCTCCAGTTATTACTGCTATAACTGCTACTACAGCTTCTGCAATAGATGCAGTAATAGATCGTACTACAATCATAAATGCAGTTAATACTATCCCTGCTTCTATAACAGTAGCAAGTGCTATAACTCCTGTTACAGCAACTATAAATAATGTAAATGCTATAATACCAGCAACTATAATCCAAGTAAACTCTATTGGTACAACAAGTGTAGTTAACTCTGTTGGCTTAACAACTTCTACAGTAAATGTATTGAACCAAGTAGTTATTACACCTTCATTAACTGAGGTTGTTGGTGCAATAGAAGCTTCTACTATAACTGTTTTAAGCCCTAGTCCAGATCCTATAACTGGTGATTTAGTTGCACTTGGTCAAGGTCTTGCAGTAATTTACGAACTAAACGGAGATATATCTATTTACTCTTTATGTAAAGCTGACTCTGTTGAAACTGTTTAATCTTTAAAGAAAAAAGCTACTATTTATAGTAGCTTTTTTTTATTTAATAATTTTGTATCTCTATACATCATTTTTTCATATTGTATATATTAAGGTATATTTTAAATCATATTGTTTAGGGAGTGATTAAATGAATTCTCTGAAAGAATGCTGCATTAGCAGTATAAGATTTGTACTTAGTGCTATTCAATCTACAGCTATAGATGTGTCTATTCCAGGATTTGGAGTTGAGGTATTAATTACTACTACAACTGGAGTCACATATACTATACTTGTAGATTCATCTTGTGGCTACCAACTTATTATCAATAATGACTCTATAATAATCGATAACGTAATAATCTCATTATCTAGTATCGCTAAGATTAAAGTTCTAACTAGCAATATATCTAACAATAATTTTTATAATGTGTTACTTAACAAATTATCTAGTATCACAGCCTGCTGTAATAATAGTCTAGCAATAACTTATGATGAAGATTCTTATTGTGATTGTTGTAAAAAAACAAAAGAGCAATGCTGCTGTAATAGTCCTCTTCAAGATTATATTTCAAAAAATCAATGTGAGTTAAATTCTATAAACTATCAAGGCTCTTTGAATAAAATAAACTCTATATCTGCAATTGATTCTATATCTAGTACAACAGTAATTAAATCAGCATCTATCTTAACTAGTACATCGCCCGTTATAGGAAATGTATCTTTAGAATTAAGTAATACTAGTATTATTAAATCTATATCAACTACAACAGTTGATGTGGTAAATGACATTTCAATAAGACCCGAAAGTATTTTACAAAACATATTACAAACTAATACAGTAGTATCTTCTCCAGTTTTTACAAATTTAATTTCTATTGTAGACTCAATCTCATACTCATCTACAGAGGCAGTTGGTAGTGTATCAGTTTTATCAAATACTATTATCAGCTTAATATCTGCTAATACAGATACTGTTATAAAAGATATTAACACCACCACTTCAACAGTAGTTGAATCAATAGATGTTACTACTTTGCCTATCATTAATAATATTACAACATCCACGACTAATGCTATTAACTTACTTATTTCAAGCTTTACACCTGTTATATCTGACATAGATTCTAACTCAACTACTGTAATTGACACATTGACAGTCGACTATACTACTGTAGTTTCCAATATAACTAACTCTACTACAAGTGTAGTTAATGCTGTTGCTCCAGAATTTATATCAGTTATTTCAAGTGTAAATACTTTTACAACTACTGCTTTAAATACTATCAATGTAGATACAATTTCTGTAGTTAGCGATATTGGTTCGTCTACTGTTAATGCTATAAACTCTATTGTTACAAGTACTTTACCTATGATTTCAAGCATTATAGTTCATGATTCTAGCGTAATTAGTTCTATTACTGCTACAACATCTCCTGTAATTAGTAGTATTATTCAATCTTCATCAGCAGCAGTTAGTTCTATAAGCTTAAGTACTATAGATGTTGTTAATAGTATAACTCAAACAACAGTGAGCGCTGTTCATTTTCTATCTTCATTTACAATACCAGTTATAAATACTATTACACAAACTACAACAAGTGCCATTAGCTCGATAACAACTAACTCAGTACCAGTTATTAATTCTATAAGTGCTTCTATATCAAATGTAATAAGTACAATAAATGCTAGTACAATAGATATAATAAATATATCCGCAATTTCTACATCCAATGTTTTAGATTCTATTACACCTACTACAACTAATGTTATCGGAAATATTGATGTTGGTATTGATACTGTTTACAGAAGTGTGGCTGTTACACCAAGTATTGCTATTGCTTCTATTGTATCTAGCTCTTCATCGGCACTTAGCACTATAGTAGGCAAGAATATTTTCGTAGTTGATAGCATAATCCCTAGTTTTACTTCTGTAGTTAATAATGTTACTAGTAGTGTTAGTGACGTAGTCAGTTCAATTGTTGTTACAACAGGGGCTGCAACTCGTCTAATTATGGATACATCTACTCCGGTTATAAATAATATTATCCCAATATCTTCCTCAGTTATTAGTAGCATCTTTCCTACTACTTCTACTGCTGTCAGTAGCATTACTTTTACCACTTATCCTGTATTAGATAGTATTGTTGGGTTTCCAGTTGATGTTGTAGAGAGTATAAATACTACATCAATACCAGTAATTAGTACTATCACTACTTCAACTACTAATGCTGTAACAAGTTATCCTAATCCAACATCTATAAACGGAGTTATTAGTGGAATCACTTCAGCTACACTTTCTTCATCTACAGGTATAACAGTTCCTGTTATTGGAACTGGTTCATTAATGATCGATGCAGTTATTACAGTTACTGTTCCGGTTATTAATGTTCCATTATCTATTACAATTAATGTTCCCGTATTAATAGGAACAGTACCTGTAGTTGTAGGTAGTCAAACTGCAAATGTATTTCCTGCACCGACTACATTTATATCTGGCGTTTCTGGTAGTCCAACTATAACTAATAATGTTTTAACTGGATTAGGTACTCCTAATTTAACTACCGTTGTTAGTAATGTTCAATCTACTACTGCTTTAGCTTTAAATAATCTTAGCACTAATGCTACTGATGTAATACAAGATTTTCTATTTAGGTATGCTCCTATTGTCGGTACTATAGGGTCTACAACATCAACATTTATTAGCGATGTAACTACAACTAATACTACTGTAGTTGATAATCTTATCTTCACTACTACAAATGTTTTAAATAGTGTAACTTCAGCAGGACTTGAGGTAGTTACAAGTATAACACCTAGTACTGTATCCGCAGTAAACAGCGTTACTTCAAGTTTACTTCCTGTAGTAAGTACTATTAGTACTAATATTTCAACTGCTATTAATGAACTTCTTACTTCAACTATATCTGTTATTAACTCTATTGATACTAGCGCAGTATCTGTAGTTTCATCAATAGTAAATGTAGATCCTATACCTGTAGTAACATCTGTTGCAACTATACCTGTATCTGTAGTAGGTAATATAAATACTACATCAACTGTTGTAATTACATCTATAACTACCGATACTACTTCTGCCATTAGCAATATTAACTTTGACTCTACTTCTGTAGTTAGTAGTATAGTAAACACTAGTACAACAGTCATTGGTGATGTTAGCTCACTTTCTACTACTGTAATAAATAGTATTACTACTGACTCTATCCCAGTAATTAATAGTGTAATACCAGTCTTTACTACAGTTATTAGTAATATTGATACTAGCACCAATTCCGTAATAGATAATATAGAATTATCTTTTGATAATTTTATCAACTCTATTACTAGTAATACTACAACTGTTATTAATAGTTTGGATACAAATACAATTAATGTGCTTGGAAGTATATTTGTAGATACTCTACCTGTTATTAATAATATAGATACTACTTCTAGTAGTGTAATTAATAGTATTACTGTAACTTCTCTGTCTGCGGTTGGTAGTCTTACTGTAACTTCTACCACAGTTATAAGTGGTTTAGTTACTAACAGTATTGATGTAGTTGAGAATATAAATACAACTTTTACACCTGTAGTTAATTCTATTGATTCTATAAATTCATCTGTAGTTGAAAGTATTGAATCCACAACAACTACTGCTATTAGTGATATAAATGCCACTACTATCTCTGTTGTTAATGATGTAACTTCATCATCTACTTCTGTAGTTAGTACAATTACTACTGAAACTTCACCTGTTGTGAGTAGTATTTCTATATCTTCTATACCAGTTATAGATAATATAAGCGCTAATACTACTGTAGCATTAAATAATATAACTTCTAGCTCAGTAAGTGCTATTAGCAGTATTTCTACAATTACAATACCTGTAGTAAATTCATTAGTATCTACTACATCAACTATTAGTAGTGTAATTAATTCACCTTCTACTGTAACAGTTGTTAGTAATATAGACTTATTAAGCACAATTGTTAATAATATAGACTTCGTAACCTCTTCAACTATAAATAATATTTCAAATATTAATACAGATACTGTTGTAAAGTCTGCATCCTTGAATATTGCTCCTGTAAATGCTTTGACAGAAGTATTATTATCTACTCAAAGTACTGAAGTTATAAATAATATAAGTGCCTCAACTATAAGTGTATTAAGTCCAACTCCAGAATCTATTGGAGGATGTGTATGCGCTGTTGGTAATGGGCTTTTAGTTGTAGTAGAGTTAAATGGAGATATATCTATCTACTCAATATGTAAAATAGATGCAGCCGAAATTAATTAAGTCTACAATAATGTGAATGATATTTTACTGGCTACAAAATTTAAATAAGCTGGCTCCTAATAGTTATAGGAGCCAGCTTATTTAAATTTTAGTAATACTCTTTTTCAGTATGTTTAACAAGTATAGTAATTTAAAACTTTAAGCATTATTTATCTTCATTATAGGAATCAATATATTCACTAAATGATACTACAGGACTAACTTTAACTAAGTACTGATAAATATAGTATTGAGTTCTTAAGCTCTCATTTGAAAGACTGCAAAGTTTATTTATAAATTCTTCTTCTTCCTTAGAAATAACTATTGCAATTGTACCTAATTCATCAATATTATATTCTGTTGATAAGAATAATCTTTGAATTTCTAAAAGAGTGAAAAATCTTAGATGTGTTCTATCAAGTATTCCTGCCTCTGAGTAAGTAAAGCTACCATTTATAAGATTTCTAAGCTCTGTTACATGCATTAGGTTTGGAATACTTGCTATGATATGCCCAGTCTTTTTAAGATATTTTTTTATATTTCTTAATACTTCCCAAGGATCTTTTAGATGTTCTAATACATCTGCAAGTATAATATAATCAAAAAAACCTTCTTCGTATGGAAGCTCTATTTCTTCTACACTTCCACAGATTACATTTGCAAAACTTTTACCTATTTTAGTAGGTGGCTCGCAAACTTCTATACCATAAATATCTGCATTTCTAAATCTGCTTTTTATCTCTAATAAAGTTGCTCCAGCTCCACAACCTATATCTAATACATTCATTTTCTTGTCTTTATCTTCTTGGATTTTTTCTACTATATCTAGTCTTGGATAAGCACTGTATCTAATATTAAATCCCCATTTTTCATTCATTTTTACAAAGTTAGTATTCATATTGTTTATAAAACTGTCCATATTTTCTTTAAAAGATACACTACCAAAATGATGTACAAAGCAATCTTTGCATAAAAGTAGTTTATACCCTTCTACTATTATTCTAAATGATAGGTCATTATCTTCATAATTACCAGGTGTGAATCTTTCATCTAAAAATCCTACCTTATCTAATACTTCTTTTTTTATTAGATAGCAAAATCCTACCAGTGTTATTTTATAATCCCATAATTGTTCATTAGATATATTTACTTTGCTAGCGAAATCTATCATCTGGGATATATCAGTATAGCTTACTTCAATTTGTTGCGCATTTGAACAGTTATTAGTTATAGCCCCTACTGCACCTATATCATCTTTACTATATAAGGCTTTATCTAAATTATTTAGCCAGTTCGGAGTTACAATAACGTCATTGTTTAAAAGAAGTACACTATCCCCCTTAGCTATCTTTATACCTTGATTGCATCCTGCTGGAAAACCAACATTTGTATCATTGCATATTGAAATAATATCTTCTTGCTCTTTAAGCCATGATACAGTGTCATCACTAGAATTATTATCTACAACAATTATTTCATATTTATTTTTTGGAGTAAACTTCCTTATACTTTCTATACATAATTTTGTATATTCTAATTTGTTATATGTCAATATTATTATACTTGTAAAATTTATCTCCTCACTTGTATTATAGTCATATTCTTGTATAAACTGGTATGTTTCTTTGTTTAAAGATATTTCACCATTCATATTTAAATCTCCTCACTTATGTTTATTTTTTTCTTACCTATTAATTTATGCATAAGATCTACTTATTGATATTTATATATTAAAACTTATGTAATATTTCTCATATTAATAACATTTAATTGTCTATTTTCATATGATAAATAGGTGAGTTTTTACATTTAGTTTAAATTAAATAAATATTTACTTTACTAAGATTGATAACTATCTAATAGATTTATTGCTAAGCTTGCAATTATTACTTATTCATAAATTACAGAGCTTCTAATTTATAAGCATATAAAATATTTAAGGAGGAAATATGCATGAAAGATAATACTATAAGTGTATGTATGATTACAAAAAACGAAGAAAAAAATCTTCCTAGATGCCTAGAAAGCATAAAAGATTTTGCTAATGAAATAATAATAGTCGATACGGGTAGTACTGATAAAACTGTTGAAATTGCAAAAAAATATGGTGCAAAGGTATACCACTATAAATGGAAAAAAGATTTTAGCGATGCTAGAAACAAGTCACTTGAAAAAGCAACTATGGACTGGATAGTATTTTTGGATGCTGATGAAGAGCTACCTCTTGAAGAATGCACAAAATTAAGAGCAAGAATAAATGCAACTCCTTATGAAGGACTTTACCTAAGACTTGTAAATATTATATCAGATACAAACCTAGGTGATGCTATTGTACTTAGAGCTTTTAAAAATAAACCTCTATATAGATTTAGAGGAAAGATGCATGAACAGATTGTCTTTTCTATTCAGGAAGCTGCTGGCCTTGACTGTATAGAATCTACAGATGTTAAAATAATACATTATGGTTATGATCCTGATGTTGCAGACTTAGATGCTAAGCAAAAAAGAAACTTAGAGCTTTTAGAGAGTTATCCTGAAAGTGATAGAGATGGATATTTCTATTATTCATTAGCTAATGAATATGCAAGAATAGGAGAAAATGACAAGGCTCTTGAGATATATTATAAAGCTATGGATACTCCTATGGTAAATGGAGCCTTCCCAAGTTTTATGCCTTACTTAGTTGTTAATGTTGCAAGGGTACTTACAACATCTAAGAGATACATTGATGTTATTAACTATCTAAAGCCATTTGAAGAAATATATAAAGACTTTGGAGATCCACATTTTTTTGAATGCCTAGCTCACATAGAATGTTCTAATTTTACAAAAGCAAAAGATGCTCTTCTAAGATATTTGAATTCTGAGACTGGAAGCTATATATATCCTAACAGCAATTTTGAGGATCAGTTTAATATGGGAAAATTATTGAAACAATTAAAAGCTTCTTGCATTCCTCATGAGGAAAACTTAATAAGTGCACTAATTATTGCCTCTGAAGATGAGGAGCATTTAGTTGACACTGTTAAGACTGTAAATGAAATTGCTCATGAAGTAGTTATAATTACTCCTCAGGGATCAAATTTAAATAAAAAGGCTGTATCAAATGTAGGCGCAAAGGTTGTTGAGTCTAAATCTGATATTTATGAGGATTTATTTATGGAAGGCTACAAACAATGTAGCGGTCAGTATATATTATTTCTGAAACCAAAAGAAATTTGCTCTCTTGATACACAAAAATCACTTACATCATATCTAGCTATTAATAAAGTAGAATCTTTAAACTTACTAGTGGTTGACACTCTAAAAAATGTTCAAAGTAACGAATTTAGAGTATTTAAAAATACGGAGTTAATAAAGAAAATGAATAACTTCAAGGACTTTGCTAAGTATTTCGATTCAATAAACACTAATACAGTAAATATATATCTTCATAAGATGTACGAATAGATAGTTCATTTTTATTAAAAAATAAGTATCACAATATCAATTGTATTTTATTGTGATACTTATTTTTTTAATCTATATTTATAATCTTATCAATATCATTGCTAAGTAGTATAGGCATATATCTTATTATTTTTTCATAAGGCCAATCCCACCACTTTATATCCAATAATCTTTCAATCTGGTTTTCTGAAAATCTGTATCTTATTCTTCTAGCTGGATTTCCACCAACTATAGAATATGGTTCTACATCTTTTGTAACTAAAGAGTTTGTGCCAATAACTGCACCATCGCCAATTGTTACCCCAGACATTATTGTTGCTCCATATCCAATCCAAACATCATTACCAATTATAACATCACCTTTAGTTGTAGGATTTCCTTTAACATAGGTGAAATCTTGTAAAAATACATTAAATGGATATGTTGTAATCCAATCTGCTCTATGCTCTCCACCTATAAAAATAATAACATTTTGTGCTATAGAACAAAATTTACCTATAATTACTTTACTATCTGATAAATAGTTCAATATATTAGGGTCTCCATAGGTAAAAGCACCAATATGTGTATTTAGCTCTGATATTATTCTTTCAGGTTGATCTTTCTTTAATATATCTAAAACACAATAATCTTCTTGTGTGGGTTGTTTTTCTGAATATATTACTGAATCATCATCCTCATTGTTTAAGCAATATTTTGAATTATATAGGTACCATGGTTCTTCCTGTTTTGCTATAACTACTCTATACCCACTATTAGTAAATTCATTAATATGATTTATAATAATACTATTATTAATAATAGCTAAATCCTCATCCCACAATATATCATATTGAGTTACTATTAAATCTTCATATATATATTCTACATCCATAATTAATTCTTCTTCTAACTGTAAATCTTCTTTATTTTTATTTGCATGTATTCCAATAATTCCTATAGATTGATCCTTAAATATGTTTAATATATCTATTATAAAATTTTGATTGCATATAAGAATATCTTCTTTGACATATACCTTATACTTAGCATCGTTAGACTTTATTACTAGATTATAAGAGTTGGGAACTGATTGAGAATCAGATATATAATTTATATCAATACTATACCCATCCGGAACAATTATATTTTTTATATATTCTACACATTCATCGTATTTTGATTTATCTTTGACAATACTCACAAAGCAAATTTTCTTGTCATTCATTTTATATCCTCCTAATTTTATCCATCTCCTATTTAATTTATGACGTATTGCAAGCTTTGTTTACTTAATTTAATACTTAACCTTTTAATAATTCTAATGTATTTTACATATGTTATAATTGATATAATATTACTAAAATAGCTAAAGGAGAAAACAATGAAAAATCTAAAAATATACTTTACATCAGATTTACATGGGTATATATATCCCACTGATTACATAGATAAAATCGAAAAAAATATTGGATTACTAAATATTATCAACTCTTTTGAAAAAGATGAGAATACCTTAATAATAGATGGTGGAGATACTATACAAGGCTCTCCTTTTACTAACTATCTGAGTAATGCTGAGTTTGATGTTCATCCAATGTCTAAGGTCATGAATACTGGAGGATATGATTATATTACTCTTGGAAATCATGATTTTAACTATGGATATGATTATTTAAAAAAGTATCTTACTAATTTAGATGCAAAATGCTTATGTAGCAATGTAGTTGATAACACAGGACAACTTCCAATCTTGCCTTTTGATATTAAAACTTTAGGTAATGGTCTAAAAATCGGTATAATCGGATTTACTACCGACTTTATAAACAGATGGGAAAGGTCTGAAAACATAAATAACTTTACTATAAGTGATACTTTTTCTTCAATAAAACCTTACTTTGACAAGATAAAAGATGAGTGCGATGTTTTGATTGGTATTTATCATGGTGGATTTGAGTATGACTTAGAATCTCACACTCAATTAAGTACTACTCATGAAAATATTGCTTACAAAATATCTAAGGAGTTTAACTTTGATATACTTCTTACAGGTCATCAACATATGGAAATTGGTGGTGAGTACTTACACGATACATACATTGCTCAAACTCCTCATAATGGAAGTAAGTTCTTAGAGCTAAACTTAGAAATTGATGATAATAACAATAGAAATATAACATCAAGCTTAAAGAATGTAGTTCTTAATCCAAATAAAGAAATGTATGATGATTTATTGCCACTTGAGACTAAAGTACAAGAATGGTTAGATACTCCAGTAGGATTTTTAGATAGTGACCTTCATCCAAGTAGTCATTTAGATATGGCACTTAATGGTTCAAATCTTGCTAACTTTATAAACCAAATAGAACTAGAGCAAAGTGGCGCTGATGTAGCCTGTACTTCTTTTGCAAACTCTATAAAAGGATTCGATAAAAATGTTACTGTAAGAGATATAATGTCTACTTATATGTATCCAAATACATTAGTAATGCTTGAAGTTGATAGAAATATTTTAAAAATGGCTTTAGAAAGATGTGCTAGCTACTTTACTAATAACAATGGCGAGCTTTCTATTTCAGATTTATTCTTAAAGCCTAAAGTTGAACATTATAACTATGACTATTTCGCTAATATTAACTATACTTTTGACTTAAATAAAGAGGTCGGAAGTAGAGTTACTTCTATTATGTTTGATAATAAGGAGCTAGATAATGATACTAAGCTTACTCTTGTTATGAATAACTATAGAGCAAGTGGAGCTGGTGGATATGAGTTTTACTGTGACTGTAAAATAGTAAGAGAAATAATGGTTGAGATGCCTGAGGTTATTATTGATTATTTCAGAAATAATAAAAATGTTGTAGTTGATAAATCTAAGTATTTAACTGTAATTTATTAAAATAAATATAATTTAAAATACCCATCTCTATATTTTAAAAGATGGGTATTTCTAGTTATATAAATTCATCTAGAGGTATTATATGAGAGAATTTAAATATATACTGATATGCACTATATTGAGTTTTATACTCATTACTAGTTAACATACAAAGCTTTTCAATAAAATTATCTTCATCTGTAGAAGAATTTATTACTCTCGCTCCAAATTCAGTAACTCTGAATTTATTATCTGCAAATAATTCATGAGTATCTTGTAAAGTAAAGAATCGTAAATGTTCATAACTTAATATTCCATTATTTTCATAAGTAAAGCTTCCATTTATAAGATTTTTTAATATGCTAACATGCATAAGATTTGATATTACTACTATTATATAACCTGATTTTTTCAGATATTTTTTTATTTTTTCAACAACACTCCAAGGATCATTAAGACATTCAATTACTTCATCAAGAATTATATAGTCAAAGAACTCTTTTTCATATGGCATTTCTAATGTTTCTATATCTGCACATATGGTATTTGAAAATGTTTTAGCTATGTCTGAAGAACTCTTATTTTTTTCTATTCCATATAGATTAGCGTTTTTATATATGTTTTTTATATCTAATAATGTCTCACCTGATCCACAACCAACTTCTAATATGTTCAATTTTCTATCTTTAAACTCCGATATTTTTTCAATTAAGCTAAGTCTACTTGGATTATCATATGTTAAATTAAATCCCCATTTTTCATTAAGTTTTAATAGGTTATTATCTGTATTAATAATATTACTTTCTTTATCCTGTTCAGGTGTAGTGCTTATCATTTCGTGTATAAATGTATCTTTGCATAATAATATTTCATAACCTTCTAATAATATTCTCAATGATATATCGTAAGACTCATAATCACCAGATATAAGTTTTTCGTCTAATGCACCAATTTTATCTATTACTTCCCTTTTTATCAAATAACATAATCCAGATAATTTTATCTTGTTATGCCATAAGTTATTATTTGATTTATTATACTCTTTAGCAAATTCTATCATATGGTCTAGTTGTGAGTATTCTACTTTTATATGGTTACTATTTTTACTATTGTTAGTTACGGGCTCTACTGCTCCTATATTTTCATTACTATATAAAGCTTTATCTAAATTATTCAACCAGTTTGGTGTTAGTATAGTTTCATTACTTAATATAAGTATGTTCTTTCCTTTTGATATCTGTATGCCTTGATTGTATCCTTTAGACACACTAACTTCATTTTGATTATATATCCCTGTTATATCATTTTGTTCTTTTATCCACGATGCAGTACCGTCGCTAGAATTGTTATCAACTACAATTAGTTCATATTTATCTT
>NZ_NOJY02000055.1 GCF_002250835.2 Romboutsia weinsteinii | reverse complement strand
GAGTATATATTATCAGAAGATAGCTCATGAATGAGGCTATTGATTACATTATAAGCTTCTCTTTTAATATTAAAAACCTTATTGCACAACAATTCATTATGGTTAAAGTCCATATTAAAATTAATAGTTAGGTAAGAACTACTATTTTTATCTAAAGTGGATTGTGTATGAAATTGTTGTGGGGCATAAAAAATTAAATCGCCTTGTTTTAATTCATAATCAGTACCACCTACATTGGTGGATAAAATACCTTTATCAACATATGTAAGCTCCCAATAAGGATGTGTCTCGCCTGGAAACGTATAGTTTACACCTTTTTCTTGATAGAACTTAGTATATATTTCTGCAATATTTAATAATGGAGAAATTGCTGAGTATGTATACCCTTCTTCTAAATACATTAATGGTAAAACATATTCATCACATATAATTGATACTTCTGATTCATCAGAAACTGATATAAAATTAAAATAAACATCTTTTTTTAGTTTAAGTTTTCGGTTTATTATAAATGATTGAATATCTATACCATCTCGTGATACAAGTATCATTACAACACCTTTATTTACCCTAATGTAGGTATTATCACTTGTTGTAAGTTTTAAACTGAGTATATTCTTATTTCTAAGTGTATGTAAGTGGCCGTTAGCAAAATTTAAATCTTCATAAGTTATATCTCCAAAAACCTTAAAATTAGCGTTAGTTGTTTTGCTAAACATAATATCCCCCCTGGTAAAATAAATATAATTTAATTATATATTTATTATATATATAAACTCAAGCTAATAATTATACATATATATTGATTATATTACTTAAGCAAGTGTTAAAGTTAAGTTAAAAGAGTATCTTACTTAACCTTTCAATCATATATTAGGATAATATAGATTACATTAATAATATATATTAATGTAATACTTAAAAAAATTAATATCGAGGGGATGTTTATATGGAATCGTCTATACACACAATAGCTTGTAACAACCTGCTAATAATTTTTGCTATAGTAGCATTAACAGGCATAGTTTGTAGCAAGATTAGTGAGATGATAAAAATTCCGGATGTAGTGTTATTTTTATTAGCGGGGATTTTAATTGGACCATCTATTTTGAAATTTATAGATATTAGTACTTATCAGGTTGAAAATCAAATGATACTTACGTTTGGTTCAGCATTTATTTTATACTTAGGAGGAAAGGAAATAAGTTTAAAGATTTTGAAAAATGTTAAGGTGTCTGTATTTTTACTTTCTAGTATAGGGGTACTTATATCTGCATTTATTATGCAGTATATTATTGGTCTTACATTTGAAGTTAGTACAATGACGGCTTTACTAGTAGGTTCAATTATTGCATCTACTGACCCTGCAACTTTAGTTCCTATTTTTAATCAAGTTAAAATTACTGAAAAAGTTAAACAAACAGTAATAAGTGAGTCAGCTTTTAATGATGCTACAGGTGCAATACTTACATCATCTGTTTTAGCAATAATCTTATCAGGTAAATTCTCATTAAGTGCTAATATATATGAACTTGGAATTATGATTGTAGTGGGTGTAGTAATAGGGGTATTAACAGGCATTATTCTACTGAAACTAGTTACGGATAAACCGTATGGGATTTTTAGAGACTTTGCTCCTATAATATCAATAATATCTGTGATTATTGCATATGAACTATCTACTAAGTTAGGTGGAAGCGGATACATGGCTTGTTTTATAGTGGGAATAATAACTGGTAATAAAAAGAATTTTAAAATATGGTTAACACAAAAATCTTATGATGCTGATTGCAATGTTGCAGAAACACTAGGAACAATCTGCAGGATGGCGATATTTATTATATTAGGCAGTCAAGTAAATTTATCTATACTTATGAATCATTTTATACCTTCAATAGTTGTAGTTATTGCATTTATGTTTATTGCTAGACCTATATGTGTACTTGTATGCACAGTTTTCGATAAAAAAGCTAAGTGGAATAAAAATGAAATTCTGTTTATGATGTGGGTTAGGGAGACTGGTGTAATACCTGCAGCATTATGTGGTATCATAGCAGCTATGAAAATACCTGGTTATGAGGTAATATCATCCATAGTTTTTATGACTATATTAATTACATTAATAGTGCAAGGAAGTACTACAAAAATTGTAGCTAAAAAGCTAGGGATACTTGAAGATGAAAATTAAGAGTTTATGTAGTAAAGATATATAAAGAGACTTATAAAATTATTATAAGTCTCTTTATTGACTATATTTTATAATCAAAGTTTCCTAAAACATAATATTCATTACTATGAGCTATTTCACTATTTAAATTCATTGCTTGTAGTACTTGTTTTTAGATAGTATCCATAATCTTATACTCTAAATTAGTTTTTGAAGTGGTATAATTATACATATTTTCTACAAAAAAAGACTTACAAATAGATATTATTAATATTACAATTTTGGCACAAATAGAAATGAAATATAAATACGTACGTAAAATATAAAAAAGTAAAAAATGTTTGCTTTAAAACCGGATTTTAATGCGTTTTTAGTCGAAATATGTTATAATAATTTAGGACTAAAATAAAGTATATAGGGAGGAACAGTATGTTTACGCTTACAGATATTACTCAGCCATCTACGGCAGAGGAAGCATACTCGACATTAATAAAAAGAAAAAATAACCAAGTAATAGGTGGTAGTGCATGGTTAAGAATGGGAAAAAAAAGAATAGGTACTGGTATAGAACTATCTAACTTAAACCTAGATTATATAAAAGATGAAGATTCATTTGTTGAAATAGGGGCTATGACAACTTTTAGAACATTAGAGACAAGTCTTGTATTAAAAGATAATTTTGGGAGTATAATTGAAGATTCAGTTAAGGATATAATTGGTGTTCAATTTAGAAATGTAGTAACTGTAGGAGGAACTATATATTCAAAATTTGGATTCTCAGATTTAATAGTAGCATTACTTGCACTAGATTGTGATGTTGAATTATATAAAGCTGGGAGAATGTCTTTAGCTGAGTTTTTAAATAAAAAATATGAAAAGGACTTACTGTTAAAAATATATATAAATAAAAAGAATAGTACATCTTCATACAAGAGTTTAAGAAATGCAAAAAGTGATTATCCATTACTTAACGTATCAGTATCAAAAACTGATTCAAATATTAAAATATGCGTAGGAGCAAGACCTCAAATCGCCACTATTGCGACAAAAGCTAGTGAATTTTTATCAGGTAAAGAATTAAATGATGAAAATATTAATATAGCATCTCAAATAGCTAGTGATGAATTAGTATTTGGTAGCAATATGAGAGCATCAAGAGAATACAGATGTGAAATGAGTAAAGTCCTAATAAAAAGAGCATTGATGGAGGTTAAGTAATGTTAGTAGAACTAAAAGTGAATGGAAAAACAAAAAAAGTTGATATAGAGCCAGAAGAGTATTTAGTAGACACACTTAGAAAAGTTGGAAATCTAAGTGTAAAAAGAGGTTGCGATACAGGTTGTTGCGGATTATGTTCAATTTGGATCAACAAAAAACCTACACTATCTTGTGCTACATTAACTATGAGAGCATTAAATAAAGAAATAACTACTATTGAAGGATTAGAAAAAGAAGCAGAGGAATTTGCAAAAATATTAGTGGCACAAGGTGCAGAACAGTGTGGATTTTGTTCTCCAGGATTTATTATGACAGTACTTGCGATGAAAAATGAACTAGAAAATCCAACAGAAGAAGATATAAAGCATTATTTAACAGGAAATCTATGTAGATGCACTGGATACATGGGACAGTTAAGAGCAATAAAGACTTATATGGGGGTAAAGTAATATGAGTTTAATAGGGAAAAGTATACCAAAAACAGACGGAATGGCAATAGCTACAGGAAAACCTGTATACACTGATGATTTAGCGGCAAAGGATGCATTAGTTATAAAAATACTTAGAAGTCCACATGCAAACGCAAAAATTATAAATATAGATACTAAAAGAGCAATGTTAGTTCCTGGTGTAGAATGTGTATTTACATATAAGGATGTTCCAAATACTAGATTTACACTTGCAGGGCAGTCATACCCAGAACCATCTCCTTATGATAGATTAATACTTGAAGATAGAGTAAGATATGTAGGAGATGAGGTAGCTATAGTTGCGGCTGTAGATGAAAAAACTGCGATTAAAGCACTTAAAATGATTAAAGTAGAATATGAAGTATTAGATGCAGTAATAGATTTTGAAACTGCAATAGACAGTAAGACTTTAGTACATGAAGAAGATCGCCACTGTAATTTTGAGATAGGTATGCAAAGAGAAAGGAATATCGTATCAACTCATAACTATGAAAAGGGCGATATAGAAAAGACTTTAAGTGAATGTGATGTAGTTGTTGAAGAAACTTACTACACTCAAGCACAAGCTCAAGGAATGATGGAGACTTATAGAGCTTATAATTACTTAGATCATATGGGAAGATTAGTTGTAGTTAGCTCAACACAAATACCTTTTCATGTTAGAAGGCATTTATCAAGAGCATTAAATATGCCATCTAGTAAGATAAGGGTAATTAAACCAAGAATAGGTGGAGGTTTTGGTGGTAAACAAACTGCATGTGTTGAAATATTTACGGCATTAGTTACTTTAAAAACTGGAAAACCATCAAAGATAATATATGATAGAAAAGAAACATTTAACTCTTCAAATAGTAGACATGCTATGAAGCTAAATGTAAAAGTTGGTGCTATGAACGACGGTACTATAAAGGTTATAGATATAAATGCTTTATCTGATACTGGTGCTTATGGTGAACATGCTTCAACTACTTTCGGACTAGTTGGAGAAAAAACTATGCCGATGTATAATAAGTTAGAAGCATCAAGATTTAGAGGTAATGTTGTATATACTAATAAGATGCCTGCTGGAGCATTTAGAGGATATGGTGCAACACAAGGATGCTATGCGGTAGAATCGACTATAAATTTATTATCTTCAAAATTAGGTATGGATCCTACAGAAGTAAGACTTAAAAATATTATACATGAAGGTGAAACTTCATTTGCATATAATAAAGCGATAAACAGTGTTAATCTAGTTGAGTGTATAAACAAAGGAAAAGAACTTATAGGATGGGGCGAAAAATATCCATCTAAAGACCTTGGTAATGGAAAAGTAAGAAGTGTTGGTATGGCTCTTACTATGCAAGGTTCTGGAATAGCAGGAATAGATACATCGTCTGTTGAAGTTAGGCTCAATGATGATGGTAACTATACTCTTTATGTAGGATCTACAGATATGGGTACAGGAAGTGATACAATACTTGCACAGATGGCTGGAGATATTCTTGAAACTACAATGGATAAAATAATAGTGGTTTCAGCAGATACTGATATAGTTCCTTATGACCCAGGTTCATATGCTTCAAGTACTACATATGTAACTGGGATGGCAGTAGTTAAAGCATGTCAAGAACTTAAAAGTAAAATAATTAAGCTAGGATCAGATAGGCTAGGAGTAGATAAGGAACTTGTAGAATTTGATGGAGATAAAATAAGTTTTGAAGACAAAAGTATATCGATATTTGATATAGCTGTTGATTTTACAGTTGGGCCTAATAAAAACCAACTAGTAGGATTTGCCTCTCATGGTAGTCCGGTGTCACCACCACCATTTATAGCAGGATTTGTTGAAACTGAAATAGATAAAGAAACAGGTAAGGTTGAGTTAGTTGACTATGTTGCAGTAGTTGATTGTGGAACTGTAATCAATAAAAACTTAGCTACAATACAAACTGAAGGAGGAATTGTTCAAGGAATTGGTATGGCATTATTTGAAGAAGTAAGATATACAGAAGATGGTCATATGGATACCAATACATTTATGCAGTATAAAATACCTGCAAGATGTGATGTTGGAAATATAAGAGTTGAATTTGTTGAAACTCATGAACCAACAGGTCCGTTTGGAGCAAAATCTATTGGTGAAGTCGTTGTAAATAGTCCGTTACCTGCTATACAAGAAGCTATATATAATGGAGTCGGAGTTAGAATAAACACTCTTCCTATGACACCAGAAAAAATATTTATGGCTATAAATAAATAAAAAATACGGTACTTATTTTTTAATAAGTACCGTATTTTTTATAGGAAGAAGAACATTCTTAGAAATTCATAATAATCATTTGTCTCATATCTTATAGTCTGAGAATCAACTTGAACAACTCCAGGATAGAACGAAGATTTATATGCATTATAATGTTGTCTAAACTTAATCTCTATGTCAAATTTTTTAGGTAAATCAATAATATGTCTAGTAAGATCACCACTTAGAGATTCTTTAACACCTGTTTGTATTTTCTTAAGAGCTAAATTAGGGTGTATTGAAACTGACGCGTTTCCTATGCCTTTTGATACCGGAACAGTTACTATGTTTGGGAATAATTTTTTAGCATTTTCACAAAGCATTTCATCACCACTTAAGAATGCGACAGGAACACCAAAGTATAAAGATGTATAAGCATTTATAATAAACTCGCTAACTATATCTCCATTAATTTTTATGTAGTCATAACCACAGTTCATAGTATGAGAAAGTGGATTACCATCTTGACTTGACCCACTATGATATCCTATATAAATAGATGCATCAAAGCTTTTGTCAATACCAGCCATCATTGTAAGTGGATTTTTTGCCCAACCTCTTAATATATTCACGTTTTCAGGAAGCTCGCGAGGATTAATAGTTCTAGCACTATCATGAGCATCTTTTACTAAGATGCTTTCAGCGCTAGCCTCATTAGCACCATTACAAGCAGCACATACCTCTTTAGTCATTTGTTCTCGACTAAAAGCACCAACAGTTGATGTTAGTTCAGTTTCACTCCAGTCTACAATACCAGTAGTACCTTCAATATCAGCAGTTAAATATACTTTCATTTTATTTCCCCCTTTTAAATATATATTTTTCATAGTAACAAGCAAGATTTACTAGATAGATAATACATTTTTTACATGTAGTGCCACACCTATAGGAAGGCAATCTTCATCTATATCAAAGCTAGAAGTATGAAGAAGTGAGGTGATTTTTTTATCTTCATTTCTACATCCTAAATGATAAAAGGCACCTTTAGTATTTTCTATGAAAAATGAAAAATCTTCTGCTCCCAAAGATGGTTTAGATTTCATAACTATCTTATCATGTCCAAGCATGTCTTCTACATTTCTTTTTACTAAATTTACTACATCGTTATTATTTACTAATGGAGCATATCCTTCTTCAAATTCTACAACACCATGGCCTAAGAAGCTCTCGCAAGTTGATGCAACTATTTTTCTTATACGTTCTTTTGTAAAGTGTCTAGTTGTAGGATCTAGTGTTCTAAGAGTTCCCGTTATATTAACTTTATCGCAGATTACATTACCTTTTACTCCTCCATTTATTACACCAAGGGAAATAACAGCAGAGTCTGTTGGATCTATACTTCTACTTACTATGCTCTGAATAGCTGTTATTACATGTGCGGCTATTACAATAGCATCAATGCCTTGATGAGGATAAGCACCATGACCATCCTTACCTTGTATAGTTATATTTATAGTATCAGTCGACGCATTTAAAGTATCGTACTTTAGTTCTATATATCCAGTATCTATATGAGGCATTACGTGAAGTCCAAACATATAATCAACCTTAGGATTTTCCATACAACCATCTTTGATCATAAGTTCTGCACCGCCAACAGTTTCTTCTGCAGGTTGAAAGAAGAACTTTACATTTGATTGTAGTGTATCCTTTATAGAGTATAGTATCTTACATGCACCTAGTAGCATAGCAGTGTGGGCATCGTGGCCACAAGCATGCATTTTACCTTTAAATACAGATTTATAACTTGTTTTTGAAACTTCATCTATAGGAAGTGCATCTATATCTGCTCTAATTGCTGCAGTTTTAGTAGCATCTACAGTATTAATAAATGCCATCACTGCAGTGTGACCTTTAAATTCTACATAGTCAATACCTATTTCATCTAAGTATTTCTTGATTTTTTCTTTAGTAATAAATTCTTCTAAGCCTAGCTCAGGTGTAGAGTGTAGGTCACGTCTAACCTCTATGATCCAATCCTTAATTTCCTCAGCTTTAATTAATATATTATTCATGTTAAATCTCTCCTATAAAAACTTTTTTTATGAAATATTATATAAAATGAATATTTATTGCAAAAAATGCTATATTTGCAAAAAATGCCATATTTTAACATATATTTGAATGAGAGGTTCAAATAGCATATAATTAAATTATATCATAATATTTTAAATATTATAAATTAATTAAATAAAAAATCATTTTACAATACAGTTAACACAAAAAGGAGGCATGTATGCAATTGTTAAGGTCTACTTGGGTAGAAGTTAATTTGGAGTTAATAAAATATAACTTTATAGAAATAAAAAAATACATAGGTAAGAATGTTAAAGTAGGGGCAGTTTTAAAGGCTAATGCATATGGCCATGGTGCTATTGAGATAGCAAAAGTACTCGAAAATGAAGTTGACTATCTATGTGTAGCGGGTCTAAATGAAGCACTAGAACTTAGAAATGAAAAAATAGAAACACCAATTTTAGTAATGGGGAGTATACCTGATAATTATTTAAAGCTTGCAATAGAAAAAAACATTAGTATTACTATATATTCATATAACCAGGTAATCATATTAAATGATATAGCAAACGAACTTAAGAAAAAAGCTATAATTCATATAAAGATAGATACAGGGTTCAATAGATTAGGATTTAAAATAGAGAAGGACATAGTTAGTGTAATAAAAGAGATTTATAACATGGATAATATATATGTTGAAGGAATTTTTTCACATCTAGCGCTAAAAGATAAAGATAGTGATCAATTACAATATGAAAAATTCAAAAATCTTATAAATTTAATATATGAAGAAAATATAAAAATACCTATAAAGCATATTTCAGATAGTATTGGCATGGTAGCTTATAACAATTTCAGTATGGACATGGTTAGAGTTGGGGCTAGTATATATGGTTATAATAGTAGAAAATCTAGCTTAGATTTAAAAGCTGCTATGACATTTAAAAGTAAGTTAATACAAGTAAAAGAAATAAAAAAAGGTGAAGGGGTTAGCTACGATTACTCATTTATTGCACCTAAAGATATGATATTAGGAACTATACCTTGTGGATATTCTGATGGTATACCAAGAACATTATCTAACAAAGGATTTGTTAATATAGATGGAAAAAGAGCAAATATAGTAGGTAAGATGTGTATGGATCAATGTATGGTTGATTTAAGTAATATTAAAAATGCACAAGAAGGAATGGAAGTAATATTTTATGGTGAGGGGGGACCGGATTTATTAGAAGTAGCAAATCTAGCTGAGACTAATAGGAATGAAATATTAGCCATGGTATCGAGAAGGGTAGCTAGGGTTTATTATGAGAATAGTGAACTGAAAAATGTAGTTGACTATTTAGTATAAAAAGTACTTTTATTATTTTGTTATGTAGATTTTTAATAAAATATAGAATAAGGAGGAGTTAGGATGTTAAATTACATTTGGTTTGGGTTATTAGTAATAGGAGTTATTGCAGGTGTACTAACAGGAAACACTCAAGCAGTAACAGATGCAGCTATATCAAATGCAGAAACGGCTGTAGAACTAGCAATAGGATTAATAGGGGTTATGGCTTTATGGCTAGGTCTTATGAAAATAGCAGAGGAAGCAGGGTTAGTACAATTAATTGGAAGATGGCTAAGACCATTAATGAAAAGATTATTCCCAGAAATACCAGAAGATCATCCAGCTATGGGTTCTATGGTAATGAATTTTGCTGCAAACATATTAGGACTTGGTAATGCAGCAACACCACTGGGAATAAAGGCAATGAAGGAGTTACAAGAATTAAATGAAGAAAAAGATACAGCATCTAATTCAATGTGTATGTTCTTAGCTATAAATACTTCATCAATAACTTTAGTGGCATCAAGTGTAATAGCATATAGAGCAGCAGCAGGTTCGGCTAATCCATCTGAGATAATAGGGCCTACATTAGTTGCTACTATAGTTTCTACAATTGTAGCAATAACAGTCGTAAAGCTATTTGAAAAAGCATCAAAGAAGAAAAATGCTAATACTAAAGCTGATAAAGCTATGGATTTATAGGAGGAAAATAAATGTTTGAGAAAATAATTAATGGGATATCGCTTTATGCAATACCATTTTTTCTAGTTGCTATTCCAGTTTACGGTATGATAAAGAAGGTTAAAGTGTATGAAGTATTTACAGATGGAGCTAAAGAAGGATTCAATACAGCAGTGTCGATTATACCTTTCTTAGTTGGGATTTTAGTGGCAATAGGTGTATTTAGAGCATCAGGAGCTATGGATCTAATAACAGGATTCTTTGCTCCATTAACGGAAGCAATTGGAATGCCAGCAGAAACTTTACCAATGGCATTAATGAGACCTCTATCAGGTGGAGGAGCTTCAGGATTAATGAATGAATTATTTGCAACACATGGACCTGACTCTATGATAGGAAGAATAGCATCGGTTATGAATGGATCAACTGAAACAACTTTCTATGTTCTTGCAGTATACTTTGGAGCGGTAGGAATAAAGAAGAGTAGACATGCATTACCAGCCGGGCTTATAGCAGATACAGCAGGAATAATAACTGCAGTTATAGTTACAAACTTAATGTTTATGTAGGTGATAATATGATATTTCCAAAATCAATAAATAAAAATGATACTATAGGCATAGTAGCTCCATCAGGTCCATTTAATAGATACAGTTTAGAAAAAATTAAGAAAAGCTTTAAAAAGCTGGGATATAAAGTTAAATTTGCAGATAGTTGCATAGGATCATACAAAGGTTATTTATCGGCAGAAGATGAGATAAGAGCCAAAGATATAGAAGACATGTTTTTAGATAATGAAATTGATGCAATCATGTGTATTAGAGGTGGTTATGGAACACCTAGAATATTAGATAAATTAAATTATAATATAATCAAAGATAATCCAAAGCCATTTATTGGATTTTCAGACATTACTGCGCTTCATACTGTATTTAATCAAAGATCTAATTTAGTAACATTTCATGGGATAATGGCAGGGTCAGTTCCTGATTGGGATGAATTTACCTATAAATCTCTTTTAGATGCTTTAAATATGAAGGACAGACTAATAATTTCAAATCCTAATGGTGAGGAACTTAAAACGTTAGTTAATGGAAAATGTGAAGGAATAATTACTGGTGGAAATTTATCTTTATTGGTTTCCACAATAGGAACACCTTATGAGATAGATACTAAGGGGAAAGTTTTATTCATAGAAGAAATAGGAGAGACTATCTATAAATTAGATAGAATGTTAACTCAACTATCTCTTGCAGGTAAGTTTGATGATTGTGAAGGAATAGTATTTGGTGATTTCTGTGAGTGTAACAAGGGAAAAGAAGACTTTGAGTTAGTTGAAATACTAAGAGACAGAGTGGAAAAGTTTAATAAACCTTGTATTTATAATTTAAAGTCTGGTCATTGTATGCCAATGGTTACTATACCGATGGGAGTAAAATGTAAGTTAGATGCTAGTGTTAAGATTTTAGAAGTTTATAGATAATATAATAGATTATTTTAAGAGAGATATATTATAACATTTAATATATTTCTCTTTTTTATTTTTAGCATCAGATTAATCAAATAAATCATTATAGTATATTATAAAAGTACCTGTAAATAATTTATATAGAGGTGATTTTATGATTAGAAAAAGGAAGGTAGAAAAACCAATTGTAGCAATAACAAAAGCTCTAAGAGAAAGTAACTCTCTTGAAAAGGCACTGGATATGCTTCCAATAGAGAAAATAATAAGTAAGGGAGATAGAGTAATAATAACTCCAAACTGGGTAAATGATAAAGGTCCTAAATCAGGAGCAGTAGTAGGGCCTAAAACGTTAAAAAAATTAATTGAATATGTGAAAAGCAAAGAGCCATCAAGAGTATATATAGCAACAGGGTCAGGTGGAGGAAAGACTACAGATATAATGGAAAAGGTAGGATATAAAAAGATAATAAAAGAAGAAGAGGTTGAGTTTATTGATTTAAATTATGGTCCATATGTAAATCTAGAATTAAATCACCATATAATAAAATCAACACCTATAAATAAGATAATAAATGAAGCTGATGTTATTATATCTTTTACACAATTAAAGCAGCATGAAGAAGCTACAGTAACAGCAAGCATAAAAAATATTGCAATGGGATGGCCACCAGCAGAAATTCATGGATATCCAAAGAAAAATACTGGTATACATGAAGATTTACATGGTTTTATTAGGAGTTTTGCTAATGTTGTTCCAATAGATTTGGCAATTGTTAGTTGTGATAAGGCAATGATAGGAACAGGACCATCAAATGGTAAGGCAGTGGATACTCCAGGACTTATAATAGCATCTACAGATCCAGTAGCTGCAGATGCTATAGGATCTAGGCTGTTAGGCTTTTTACCGCAAGCAGTATGTTATTTATATGGATTGTATAACGATGGAGTAGGAGAGGTTAGACCGGAAAATATGGAAATAAAAGGTATAGAATTACGTGAAGCAGAGGAGATATTCAGTAAAGCGGCTTATGGTGAAAAAGATGTGATGTTAGACAAAGACAAAATAAAAGATATTCATGGAGAATAGTATATATTCATATATTGCTATATTTTAAGGAGTAGAATCCATAAGATATAGCTCTTTCTAATGTCGTAATAAATATACTATTGATTAAAAGATATTAGTATAACAGGTTAAATTATATAAAAGTGCAATAATAGATAAAGATTGACTTTATATTTTATATTAATACAAAATATGGTAATATTGTAGTGTTACCCTATATATAGGGATTAAAAAAGAGATGGGGGAAGTTATGAAAAAGTATATTTTAAAATACAAAGGGTGGCTTGCTACAACAGTATTATTTAGATGTATTGGTGCGTTGATGCAGGTTTTTATAGCAATATTAATACAAAATATACTAGATACGGCTATAAATAAAGATTTTGAAGGATTTAAAAAAGCAATTATTTTTAGTTCAATATTTTTTATTGTTATGACATTTAATAACTATATAAATCAAACATCACAGTTTATTTATATGAAAAAGACTTTAACTAAATTTAAGGAAGATGTTTTCAGGGGAGTATTAAGAAAAGATTATAAATCATTTAATGATGAAAACACAGCAGAATATATATCAAACCTAACTAATGATATTAATCTAGTACAGGGACAATATATCACACCTTATTTAGAAATGATAGGTGATGTAGTAATATTTGTGGGAACCACTGCAGTGTTATTATGGATTAATCCATGGATAACTCTAGTAATGTTTGCTACATCAATATTATTATTTATTATTCCAGTAATATTTGGTACACCTATCTCAAAGAGACAAGGTTTGGTAAGTGATGAATTAAGTAAGTTTACTACAAAGATTAAGGATATTTTTTCAGGTTATGAAGTAATTAAATCTTATAATATAGAAGATAGTATGACAGAAGAGTTTTTAACTTGTAACAATCAGGTTGAACACCTAAAGCTTAGATCTAATCATATACAGGGTATATCGGCATCAGTATCTATGCTTTTAGGTATAATGACACAAGTATCTGCAATTGCACTTGGAGGTTATTTCTTGATGACTGGAAAATTAACAGTAGGCTCCCTATTCGCTGTAGTTCAATTAGGAAATGGACTATTTGGACCAATCATGTTTATTGTGACAAAAGTAACTATGATTAAGGGGATGAAGGAAGTAAACTCTAAATTACTAAAAATAATTAATGAAGGAAATATAGAATCAGATAAGAAAAGTTTAAAAGAATTTAATGAAAATATCAAACTTGAAAATATAAGTTTTACATATAATGATGAGATACAAGCACTAGACAATGTTTCAATTAGTTTTAGTAAAAATAAGAAATATGCTATAGTTGGAAGAAGTGGTAGCGGAAAGTCGACGATTCTAAGATTACTACTTGGATATTATGATAACTTTGAAGGCAGTATAAGCTTTGATGGGCAGGACACTAAAGAAATATGTAAAGACTCTATAAATAAACAAATATCTATTATTCACCAAAATGTGTACATGTTTGATGAAAGTATAAAGAAGAATATTTTACTTGGAAAGGAGTTTTCTAAAGATGAATTAAAAAAAGCTTTACAAGTAAGCGGAGTCGAAGAGTTTTTAAATATTTTACCAGACGGTGTGGATTCTCAAATAGGAGAAAATGGTAGTAATTTATCTGGGGGTCAAAAACAAAGAGTTGCTATTGCAAGATCGTTAATTCAGAATACGCCTATTTTACTTTTGGATGAAGGTACCTCAGCTTTAGATACAAAAACGGCTTATGAAATAGAAGATACATTATTAAGATTAGATGACCTTACAGTACTTACGGTAACTCATAAGTTATCTCAAAGTTTATTAAGTAGATACGATGAGATTATAGTTATGGATAAGGGGAAGGTTGTTGAAATGGGAAGTTTTAGCGAATTGGTAAATACTAAAGGAGAGTTCTATAATTTATATTCTATAGAATCAGAAGATAATTTGAATGAAGAGGTTGCTAACTAAAGGCAGCCTCTTTAGTTACAATTATACAATAATTTTATAGTAAATAAGTGTATATTATAATAAGAATCAGAAAGGATAAAAATGGATAAAAATAAAATAATAGAAAAAACAAAAGATTTTGTTAAAAATAAATTATATGGAGAAGGTAGTGGTCATGATTGGTGGCATATAGAAAGAGTGCATAATCTATCTAAATACCTAGCATCAAAGGAAAATGCTGATTATTTTATTGTTGAGATGACCGCACTACTACATGACATAGATGACTGGAAGTTTTCTGATGGAATTGAAACCAATACTTCAATAACCGAAGAATTTCTTAGTTCAGTAAATGTAGAAGAAGACTCAGCAAATAAAATAGTAAGTATTATTAAAACCATGTCTTTTAAAGGTGGATTAGTTGATTCAACACAATGTACTATAGAAGGGATGGTAGTTCAAGATGCAGATAGACTGGATGCAATAGGAGCTATTGGAATTGCAAGAACTTTTGCATATGGAGGATATAAGAA
>NZ_NOJY02000054.1 GCF_002250835.2 Romboutsia weinsteinii | reverse complement strand
TATTTTCCTGTGGATCATTTAGTGATAGATGGTATAAAATGGGAGTGTATAATAGAGTACCAACGGATATTTACAAGGTTGAATTGGGAAAGGCAATAACGCCTGAGATGGTTGATAAGGTACTTTCTACCGGAGAATACGATTTAATAACTGTAACTCATAATGAAACTTCAACGGGAATAACAAATCCTATAGAAGCTATTGGAGAAGTTGTTAAAAAGTATGACGATATAATTTATTGTGTAGACGCAGTAAGTTCAGCAGGTGGAATAAAAATAGAGGTCGATAAATGCCATATAGACATATGTATTACATCAGTCCAAAAATCACTTGGACTGCCACCAGGTATGTCGATATGTACATTTTCTGAAAAAGCAATGAGGCGAGCTCAAAAAGTGCCTTTTAGAGGTGTATACTTTGATTTATTAGCAATGTATGAGTACATTATAAATAAAAATCATCAATACCCTTCAACACCATCTCTTTCACATATGTTCGCTTTAAATTTCCAATTAGATCAAATCTTAAAAGAAGGCCTAGATAACCGTTTTAAAAGACATGAAGAAATGGCAAATCTGGTAAGAACCTGGGCTAAAGATCACTTCAAAATTTATACTGATACAAATTACCTATCAAATACACTTACAGTTATAGAAAATACAAAAGGTATAAGTGTATGTGAATTAAACCAAAAACTACAGGAACGAGGATTTGTTATAGCAAATGGTTATGGAGACCTTAAAGAAAAGACATTTAGAATCTCTCATATGGGTGATTATACAGTAGATGATATAGAAGAATTATTAAAAAATATAAATGATATATTGGAGCTTAGATTATAATAGCTAAGCTTTAATATATAGATATAAATTTAAAAAATCGTAAATTATAAATTTAATTGGAGGTAGTTATGTAGTGTTCAATATTTTAGTGACTGAAGGACTAGGTGAATATGAAATAAATAAATTAAGATTATTAGGGTTTAATATAATAGATAGGTATTATGAAGATCATGAACTAGGCAAAGTGCTTAAGGTTGTGGATGCATTGGTAGTTCGTTCAAAGAATAAAATAACAAGAAAAATAATTGACGAGGCATGTGAAGGTAAGAGATTAAAACTAATTGTAAGGTCTGGTGTGGGTCTTGATAATATTGATGTAAAGTATGCTGAGGATAAAGATATAACAGTTATTAATACACCTAATGGCAGTACAAGATCTGTTGCAGAGCTTACTATAGGACAGATAATTACAATTTCAAGATTTATAAATATATCAAATATAACTATGCGAGAAGGCATATGGAATAAAAATAAGTATGTTGGTATTGAAATATATGGAAAAACTTTAGGCATTATAGGAATGGGAAGAATAGGTAAAGCTGTAGCCGAAAGGGCTTATTCATTAGGAATGAGAATTATATATAATGATATACTTGGAGAAATGGAAGGTTGTAATAAATATATGTATACTACATTAGATGAAGTATTATCAGCCTCAGACTTTTTAACTATACACATTCCTTATGAAAAAGAAAAAGGATATTTAATTACTAAGAAAGAAATAGATAAGATGAAAGATGGAGTTTACTTTATAAATCATGCCAGAGGTAAACTAGTATGTGAGTTAGATTTACTGACAGGATTAAATAACGGGAAAATAGAGGCTGCAGCTTTAGATGTATTTGAAGATGAACCAAATATAAATATGGAGTTAGTTAACCACCCTAGAGTTTCACCTACGCCTCATATAGGCGCATCAACTTTTGAAGCTCAAAATAGGATATCTGAAGAAATAGTAAATATTATAACAGAATATTTTGGATTAGATAGTAATACAGATATAGCTTTATAAAGTAATGAACTATATATAAATGATAGGAGGGGGATTATGGCAATAATAAGACCTTTTAAGGCAATAAGACCAAAAGAATCATTGGTTGACAAAGTTGCATCACTTCCATATGATGTTATGAATACTAAGGAAGCAAGAGAGATAGTAAATAGTAATATGTATTCGTTTTTACGAATAGATAAAGCTGAAGTTGAATTAGATAAGAATATACATGAGTATGATGAGGAAGTATATGTTAAAGCTAGAGAAAACTTAAAGCAGTTTATAGAGAATAACATATTAATTAGAGAGTCAAAAGAGTGCTTATATATATATCGTGAGATAATGGATTCAAGGCCACAAGTAGGTATTGTAGCCTGTGTTTCAGTAGATGATACAATGAATAATATCATAAAGAAACATGAGTATACAAAGCCAGATAAAGAATTAGATAGAACTAACTATATAAAATATTGTAATGCGAATACAGGAACAATACTTCTTACCTACAAAAATAAAGAAGAAATAGACACATTTATTAGCAAATATATAAATGTTAATGAATCTATATATGATTTTATGACTGATGATAAAATACAGCATACTGTATGGAGAATATCTGAAGATGATGATATAGAATATTTGGTAAGTAGATTTAAAATGATAGATTATCTTTATATAGCTGATGGACATCATAGATCAGCTGCAGCTGTAAATATAGCAAAGAAATTAAGGAAGGAAAATCCTAATTATATAGGTGATGAAGAGTTCAATTACTATCTGGCTATGATAGCACCGGCTGAAAATTTATTAGTTTTAGATTATAACAGAGTGGTAAGAGATCTAAATAATCTTACAGAGGAAGAACTTATAAGAAAAATAAGTGAGAGATTTAAAATAAGTAAAATGGATGGTAAAGAAGAGTATAGGCCAAGTAGAGAAGGAATATTTGGTATGTATTTAAATAATCAATGGTATGAAGTTGAGATTAATAATGATGTTAAGAATAACATAGATCCAGTAAAAACATTAGATATATCAATTCTCCAAGAGTATATTCTATCACCTATACTAGGTATTGATAATCCTAGAATAGACAAAAGAATAGACTTTGTAGGAGGGATTAGAGGAATAAAAGAACTAGAAAGAAGGACTAATGAAGATATGAAGATAGCCTTTGCTATGTATCCTACAAGTATGGAAGACTTAATTAAAGTAGCTAATGAAGGTCGAATAATGCCAGCTAAATCAACATGGTTTGAACCTAAGGTAAGGTGTGGACTATTTATTCATGAGCTAGATATATAAATAGAAAAAGCTATCGATTTAAGTTTTACTCTTAATGCGATAGCTTTTTATTTAATAAAATATATTAAGCAGCTTGATTTTGATTTTCTACGCTAGCTTTTCTTTCTTTGTTTAACTTATTCATACCGATAGATGCTAATATTAATGATCCATAGCATATAACTATGAATACTAATATTGCAGACCAAGCCATTTCGTAGCTGAACTTATCAACTAAGAAACCGAATACTGCTGAACCTGCAGCAAATCCTATAGCAAAGAATATTTGAACAGTACCTAATATAGCACCGAAATCTTTTTGTCCAAAGAATGAACCTGTAAGTATAGAAGGTCCCATCATGTAAGCAAATACTGATAAACCTTTTAATGCAGCAAATACGAATGCTAATTGTGCTATATGGCTAGAGAACATTAAAGCAGCACAAGAAATAAATGCTAATACAGCTGCAACCATAAGACCTTTAGTAACACCTAATTTATCGAATATTATACCACCAAATAAGTTTCCGCCTAAAGAGAATAAAGCAAATATTGAACCAACATAACCAACTATAGAATGGTCTATAGATAAGTGAACTTTTAAGTAAGCTGGGTATTGAACTGCTAAAGCAGATACATACATACCTAAGAAGAATAAACCAAATCCGAATAACCAGAAGAATTTAAGGTTTTTAGCTTCTTTAAAAGTATATCCCCAATCAACTTTGTTAGATTCTTGAGTAGTAGCTTCTTTTGTATCTCCTTTTTTAGTTCCTTTAACTATTTCACTATCATTCTTAGGCATTCTTAAGAATAATAAAGTTATAGGTACACCAACTATTAATGATAAAGCTCCGAACATTAAGTAAGATTTACTAGAACCGTTAGCAGCTAATGAAGAAGCTGTTAATGATTGTAAGAATATATTACCTATAGATCCACCAGCAAAAGCAAGACCCATAGCTTTACCTTTAGATAACTCATCGAACCATCCGTTTATTAAAAGAGGTACCCCTATTGAAGATATAGCAGCTGTACCAACTTGTACTACACCAGCAACAAGGTAGAATTGCCATAATTCTGTACACATAGAGAATGCTAAGAATCCTCCACCAGAAAGTACACATCCAGCTAAGAACATAACTTTCGTGTTTATTTTGTTGAATAACATACCTATTATAGGAGATGCTATAGCAGATACTACAGTACCTAATGTGAATATTAATGAGAATCCAGCTAATGTGAATCCGTGTTCTTGTACAACGTAACTAACGAATTGAGGTTGTATGTTTGATGCAACACCAAATGGTATCGCTTGTATAAGCATACATGCAACAACTATAAGCCAACCAGTTGCGAACTTTTTCTTTTTGTTTTCACTCATGAAAATCTCTCCTTTTGTAAAACACTACTGTATTAAATTTTTTATTAGATTTTAAATAGCATAAAATGTGTAATCATAATAGCGATTTTGTAAATAGGCGCTAAATAACAAGAACATAATTAAGGCTATGAGATTATAATAACAAAGAAAAATAGAAAAAAATGTGAACTAAAATGAAAATTGTTGAATAAATTAGAAAAAAACATGAAAAAATTTAAGGTAAAACTTAATATAAAAATTACAATATTCTACAAAAACTGCAGAAATCCAAAAATATAATTTGATAAAGGTTTAAATAGTGTTATAATGACATATTATAATAAGTAATAATATAGAAGGCATTATATATAAGCGAAAGAAGGATGTGATAAAAGTTGAAAAATATGACATTTGGCCAGTTGTTAGAAAAATTTTTATATTTATCTAATCAGAAAAAGAGTTCCTTGGCTAAAGAAGTAGGATATGACATATCATATATAAGTAAATGGATTAATTCAAAGAATTTACCGAGTACTAAAAATATTAATAAGATATGTAAAGTTATATCTGAATTTATAGTGGATTCTCTTACAGAAGATACCATCGAAGATTTGATTAAGTACTTTGAAATATATATAGATGAAAATGAGAATAAAGAAGCATTTTTATTGAAATATATTGAAAGATCTCTAAAAGATGCATATTTAAATACGACTGGGAATTCAATACCAAATATACCTAAAGATACTTTCTCGCAAGAAAGTTACAATAGTATTTCACATGTGAATCCCAAGTTGAGAAAGAAGTATTTATTTAAAGAGATGAATTCATATATAAATAAAGATGAAAAGATAAATATGGTAATAGCATCTAACTTATTTGATACTAGTAAGGAAGAAAAAATGTCTTTAGCTGATATGAAAGAAACTCTTTATAGCTATGGAAAAAATGAAAACTTGAAAGTCAAGTTTTTAACTGGTCTTAAAAATAACGGTCCAGACTTTTTATTTAATACTATGTTAATATTAAATTTAATATCGTCTCATCCATCTTTAGACTTTAGAATTTATAATTGTACGGTTAGCCCTAATACGGGGATATTTGTAATTAAAAATAAAATTATGTATGTTGGATTATTTAGAAATGATGGTATATGCATATTAAGCAATATGTCTAAAGAAAAACCTGTTGTAGATGAGCTATACTATAGTTTGGAAGATATAATAAAGAATCAAGGAAATGCAATAACATCAAGGAAATCAGCTAGCTCAATAATAGAAGATAATACTTATATGGAATATATAATGGGTCATGACTTAAGATGGTTAATAGGGAATATGAATGAATTTTTCATGCCAGAAGATTTATTTATGGAAGTTGCAGAAATGTTATTTGGAGATAAACCACAAATAATAAATGAATTAAAAAAGATAAATATCTTTCTTCAAAATGTAACATATAAGTCTAAATTGAAGGTATTAATATATGAATCGGAACTAAGAAAATATATATCTTCAGGAGAATTATTATTCTTTAATAAACCTGTGACACTAACATTTAAACAAAGAGAAAGACACATAAAATATATAGAAAAGATACTAAATGAATCAGAAGATGTAGAAATAAGATTAATTGATGGTAAAATTATTGATGAATTACAAGGTGATTCAAATTCATCTTTATACTTATCTAGAAACTTAAAACTTATAAAAACTCATCCCGAAAAAGATGCTGATGACTATGCAATAATAATGGATAATGACTTTAAAAGTGTGTGCAACAGCTTGTTCTATATTTTATGGGATGATAAAAAAGATATAGTTGTAGATGATAAAGAAGATATACTACAAAGAATTTCAAAATCAATAAGTTATACAAAGATAATAAATGAAAATTTCAATGAATATTAGGAAAAAGTTTTTATTACCAATATTTACCTTGAATAACAAAGGATAAAAAATAAAAAAATAAATTAAAATACTATTGACTTTTACTTATAAAAATTGATAGACTAGAAAATGTAAATAGGCGTTTCTTAAAATTGTACAAGTATATTATTAATGGTGGCTGATTATTAATTAGTCAACCATGAATTAGTGTGCTGTATTATTTTAAGACAATGCCTATTTTTTTTAGGTGAATATATACATGAATATAGTTAAGTTATAAATTATTAAGACTGCAATTAAATAAAAATATATATAATCAAAGAGGAGAATATTTAAATGTCTAATGTTTTATTACAACTTGAACATGGAATAACTGCAATATCTGAAATGATATGGCCAGTATTTTTACCGTTCATACTATTAGTTGGTGCTGTGACATCAATAAGAACTATATTCATGATACAAAAGAAGGCTACTAAGCCTGCAAAGTTAAATCTTAAAAATGTTATAGGTCCTGCTTCTATATCATTAGGAGCAATGATAGGTACAGGAGCAATAATCGGTGTTCTTGGAGCATTATCTAAACTTGCTGCATCAGGAGAGACAAACATAGAAGCAATGGCTATATGGGCGTTAATAGGAGCTTGTATAATGGTTCCAGTTTCTTATGCAGAAACTTTAAACTCAAAAATAATGAATAAAACTCCAAAAGAGTATATATCTTCATTAATATCACCTAAATTAGGTATGTTATATGCTGTATGTTTTGTTGCATTAGCAGTATTTGGATTTGGTGGATTCCAATTTAGTGGTATATCTTCAGTTACTGATATAGTAGCTAATAAATTTGGAAGAGCATTAACTCCAGTACAAATTTATATGTTTATAGTAATACCAGTAATAGCTGTAGTTGCTGCATTAGTTTTATCTAAAAAGCATGAAATATTCATGGGAGCAATGACTTATATGATAGGAACAGCAGTTGCAGGATACTTTATATTCTTTACAATGTTCGTTATAAAAACTGGTAGTTATATACCAACATACTTCTCTAACTTAATGGAAGGTATGATGAATCCAGTTAATGGATTTGCCGGTATAACTTTAGGATTTGTATTAGGGATGCAAAAGATAATACAAACTGCAGAAACAGGATTAGGAGCATTAGCAATGGCTGCTCAAGAATCAGATGCTGAGCCAAGAGAAGCTGCGATGATATCTTTAATACCTACAGTAGTTACAGTTGTTGTATCTATAGTAGTTACATCTTATATAGCATCTTATGGGTTAAACAATGGAATAATAGAATTCCCAGCAGATGCAGTAACTAGGTTATCTCAATACTTTGCAACAGCAGAGTCAGTTACAGGTATGTTTGGATTAGTAGTATTATGTTTATTTACTGTATTATCAGCTTTAACTACAATACTAGGATCTTACTACTACATGACAAAGTTATTTAAGCAAAATCATATAAATAAAAACATAGCTATATACTTAACTTTAATCATATCAGCAGGAACATTAGCTGTATTTGGGGCTAATGTTGTATTTGAAGCTGTTGACTTATTATTATTCGTACTTTCTGGAATAAATGTAACTGCATTAGCTATATTTACATTCAAGAAGTGGGAAGCATACAAATTAGATAATACTGCTGCTGAAAATAAAGCGGCATAATATTATATAAGTATTACTTTTAGAATTTTGAATTTTAAAAGTAATACTATTTTTAACCACAAAGGGAGAGACATTACAATGAAAAGAACTATTTATTTCAATGGTAAGGTAGTTACAGTTAATGATAACAATCCTACAGCAGAAGCAGTTTTAGTTGAAAATGGAAAAATAATAAAAGTTGGAAGTGATGATGAAGTATTATCATTAAAAGATGAAAATACTGAACTTGTAGACCTTGAAGGGAAAACGATGCTTCCTGGATTTATAGACCCACATGGGCATGTAGTAGCTACAGCTCAAACTTTAATGATAGTTACTTTAGGAGATGTTACTTCAAGAGAAGAATTATTGGCTAAATTAAAGAAAGAATTAAAAGAAAACCCTCCTCAAGGAGATAAATGGCTAATAGGATTTGGATACGATAATACAAAATTTGAAGATGGTCAGCATCCTACAAAATTTGATTTAGATACAGTAAGTAAAGAAATACCTATAACTGTGTCTCATGCATCTGGACACTTAGCTAGTGTTAACTCAAAAGCTTTAGAGTTATATGGATATTCAGGAGAAGATTATGTAGTGCCAGAAGGTGGAGTTGTAAGAACTGTATCTCCTGACTCTAAAGAAGCAAATGGAGTTTTAGAAGAAAATGCTATACTTGATAGCGAAAAGAAGAAGATTGTAATATCTCCGGGATTTGAAGATGTTCTAAGAGCTGTTGAAAGAGTACAAAAAGTATATGCGTCTTTAGGTGTAACGACTACTCAAGATGCTTCTGTTGAATTATCTAATGGATATACTTATATATTAGACACTTGTGCAAATACTGGTAAATTAATAATAGATATACTTGGATTAGCAACTCAACCAGTAACAACTCAACTTATGACAGATGAAGGTACTCCAAAGAGAGAATACAAAAATCACTATAAGTTAGCTGGAGGTAAGACTTGGTTAGATGGTTCTCCTCAAGGATTTACAGCTTGGTTAAGTGAGCCTTATCATGTTGTGCCTGAAGGACAGTCTGCTGATTATTGTGGATATGGAACTCAGACTGATGAGGTTGTAACTCAATATTACGTTGATTGTATAAATCTTAATATACAAGTTCATACTCATGTAAATGGGGACGAAGCATGTGCTCAATTCTTAAGATGTTACAAAAAGGCAATGGAGATAACAGGACATGGTGCTGAATTAAGACCAGTTATGGTTCACTGTCAAGCTTTAAGAAAAGATCAATTAGAAGATGTTAAGGCTGTTGGAGCTGTACCTACATTCTTTAATGACCATGTAAGATTCTGGGGAGATTTACATCATGACCAAGTATTTGGACCAGAAAGAGCTCAAAATATATCTCCGATAGGTTGGGCGTTAGAAGAAGGTATAAAGTTTACTTTACACCAAGATCCACCAGTTAAGATGCCTAATCAAATACTTGCTATACACACTGCAGTAAACAGAACTACAGAGAGTGGAAGAGTATTAGGAAAACATCAAAGAATATCAGTAATGGAAGCTATAAAAGCTGTAACGATAAATGGAGCTTACCAATACTTTGAGGAAGATACAAAAGGTTCTATAGAAGTTGGAAAGTTAGCAGATTTCGTTATACTTGATAGAAACCCATTAGAAGTTAATGTTGAAGAGTTAGAAACTATAAAAGTTCTAGAAACTATAAAAGAAGGAAATAGAATTTTCAAAGCAAACTAAATAGCAACTAAATATGCTAGTTAGATGAATTATAAGTTTTTAGAACGTGCATATAAAGGGCTATTATCATAAATATATAAGTTGTGATGATAGTCTTTTATTTATGTAAAATAGTTAAACGATACAAGCTTATGCTATTATGCAATAAGCATAAGTGCAAGTTAAAAATATTTTTAAAAATACGAACTATTAAAAATACTAAAGAATAATATGAAATCATTGGAAAAATCTACTCTATATTGTATAATTGTAATATTGCCTAAGTAGTACAAGTGATAGTTTTTTAAAAATAAAACGAAACTTTAGAAGAGTTATATTTAATATATTTCGTATAAAAAATAGATTTAATTTGATACAATCATAGGATTATTAATATCCATATCATAAATATAGAAAATGCGTTGGTGTTATTTATCAGCGCTCTATTTATGGATTGATTATAAATTTGAAGTTATAAAATTAAGATTGGAGGCAAATTAGTGAATAATGTGTTGACTTACTCTCAGGAAATTTTTAGAATCGTGTCTAGTATTTCTTGGCCAATTTTTATTCCGTTTTTATTGTTAGTAGGAGCTTATATATGTATACAAGTTGCATTTAATCTAAAATCTCTTGTGAATACAGAGTATAGATTGAATTTAAAGTCTATTATACCTAGAGTGTCAATTTCTCTAGCGTCAATAATTGGTACAGGAACTATAGTCGGTTTTTTAGGTGCATTAAGCAAGCTCTCTATAAATGGACAGATATATGTAGAGTCTATTGCTATATGGGCTTTGGTAGGTGCGGTAATATTAATACCTATATCATATTGTGAGACTCTGATAGCTAAGGTAGTAAATATGTCACCTAAAGAATATATACGAGTATTTTTATCTAAAGGTGCATCAAAGGTATATGTAGTTGCATTGATTCTTTTATATACATTTGCAATAGGAGGAGTTCAGTTTAGCGGTATTGATGCAGTAATGATAAATATACTAGAATATAGTGGAAAAATTAACTTAATAGAGATTCAGAGATATTTATATATAGTAATTCCTATAATAGGTGTAGTTATAGCTATAGTTCTAAAGAATAAGCAGGATGTATTTATAAAGTTTCTTATATCAATGATACTAATATTTATTGCAGCATATTTTGTAGTATTTGGTCTATTTACATATAAGACTTCAAGCTATATACCTTTATTTATAGAAAAAATGATTATAGGAATGAAAAATCCTGTATCAATGTTATTTGGGATACCACTAGGACTAATATTTGGAATACAAAGAATTATACAGATAGCAGAACCAGGACTTGGAACTTTAGCATTGGTAAAAGTAGGGTCTGATTCAAATCCTAGATTAGCAGCGATGATATCTTTAATTATTACAAGTATTTTAGTGGTAATATCCATTGTAGTAACTTCGTATATAGCATCATATGGAATAAATGAAGGAATTATAGATTTTTCTCAGCCGGGTGTACTAAAGCTGGTATCATACTTTAATACAGTTGAAAGTGTAACAGGATGGTTTGGAATAATAATATTATTTATTTTTATAATTTTATCAGCACTTACAACTTTACTGGGAGGATATCTTATATTAAATAAGCTACTAGAAAATAACAAGGCAAATAACATAATCTATGCTACTCTTTTACTATGTGGTGGAGCTCTTGCTATATTTAAAGTTGATATGATGTCTTACATTTTAGAAATTTTAATTCTTATTGTAACGTCTTTAAATATCACTGCATTAGTTGTATTTGTAGAGTTTGAATTGAGTAAATATAGAATAAAAGAACGTGAAATTAAGGAAGTTGCATAAAACAACTTAGGGAATTATATACAAAATATACGAATATTTAATATAACCGACAACTTTGTGTACTAAATAGCTAAAATTAAAATGAAAGGGAAAAGAAAGTATGACAAACAAAACGTTTAGCATTGAAGATAATAAACTCTTACAATATGGAGTTATGGCATTTGGAATTATTTTATGTGCAGTTGGCATAAATGGATTTCTTACACCTGCTAATTTACTTAGTGGTGGACTAGCTGGTATTTGTGTTATATTAAATAACTTATTCGGTATTAATCAAGGTATAGCAAGTTTCTTAATGAATATACCTATTTTCTTATTATCTAATAAATACTTTGACAAAAGATTTTTAATAGTAAGTTTTATAAATATGTTTTTATTCTCTATTGCATTGGGGGCTACTCAAGACTTATATAGATATGTAAATATCAATGATACTATGCTACAGGCTATATATGGAGGGCTTTTAAATGGAGCTGGTATGGGTCTTATATTTAAGGCAAAAGCATCTGCAGGTGGGCTAGATATAATTGCTGCTGTATTTAAAACTAAATTTGGGATATCTATGAAAGATACATTCTTATTTGTTAACTTTTTTATAGTGTGTGCAGGCGGGTTTTTATTTGGTCCTAAATTAGTAATGTACACATTAATATCTATGTACATAACATCTGTTGCTATGGAATTAACTAAAGATTCCTTTGATAAGAAGAAATCTATACTATTGATATCTGAGAAAAATGAAGAGATAGCACAAGAGATTATGAAAGAGATGAAAAGTGGAGTTACATTCTTAGATGCAGAAGGTGCTTATACACATGCTAAAAAGAAGATAATATATTGTATAGTGTCTTCTGGGGATATGGCTAAGCTTAAAGATTTAGTATATAGGATAGATCACAATGCATTTATTTCTGTAAACAATGTGGAGGAAGTAAGGGGTGCAGGATTTAAAGAGAAGTTCTTATAAATCTATATAGATTTAAAATACAAAGTGTCGGAGATTTCGACACTTTTTTAATTCTTTTTTTAATAACAATTAAAGTTTTTGCTTTTTAGTGATATAATTATATATCAAGATTATAAAATGTCGATTTGATTTCTTTTATGGAAATAAGGGTATAATAAATTTAACGATGATTAAGCAGGTGATATATATGGAAAATAAATTTTTACCAATATGCAAACAAGATATGATAGATAGAGGATGGGATGAGCTTGATTTCGTGCTAGTTACAGGAGATGCTTATGTAGACCATCATAGTTTCGGGACTGCAATAATATCAAGAGTATTAGAAGATGCAGGATACAAGGTAGGGATAATAGCACAGCCTAACTGGAAAACTACAGATGATTTTATGAAACTTGGTAGACCGAGACTTGGATTTTTAGTTAATTCAGGTAATATGGACTCAATGGTAAATCACTACTCTGTAAGTAAAAAGCAAAGAGAAAAGGACCTTTACTCTCCAGGTGGTAAGATGGGTTGTAGACCGGATAGAGCAGTAATAGTTTATTGCAACAGAATAAGAGAAGCTTACAAAGATATACCAATTGCTATAGGTGGTATAGAAGCTAGTTTAAGAAGATTTGCACATTATGACTATTGGAGTGACAAAATGAGAAAGTCTATTCTTATAGATAGTGGTGCAGACTTACTAATATATGGTATGAGTGAGAAGCAAATAATTGAAGTCGCAGACGCTTTAAATAATGGATTTGATCCAAAATATATTAGACATATAAACGGAACATGTTATATGGCAGATAGTTTAGATGAAATATATGAAGATTATGTACTACTTCCATCATACAAGGAAATTTGTGAAGATAAAGCAAAACATGCAAAATCTTTTAAGCTTCAACATGATGAACAAGATCCATATAGAGGAAAAGCAATAGTAGAGCCATATGGAAATAAATTTTTAGTACAAAATAAGCCGGAAAAACCTTTAAATAGAGAAGAGCTAGATGCAGTTTATGCATTACCATATCAAAAGACGTATCATCCTATTTATAAGGAAATGGGTGGAATACCAGCTATAGAAGAAGTTAAATTCAGTGTAGTAAGTTCAAGAGGGTGTTTTGGAAGTTGCTCATTCTGTGCAATAACATTCCATCAAGGTAGAGCGGTACAAAGTAGAAGTCATGAATCGATAGTAGACGAAGCAAAATATATTACTACACTTCCCGACTTTAAAGGATATATACATGATGTAGGCGGACCTACTGCGAACTTCAGACAAGAGGCGTGTAAAAAACAAATAACAAAAGGTGCATGTAAGAATAAACAATGTCTACACCCTGAGCCATGTAAAAACTTAACTGTAGATCACACAGATTTTATAGATTTACTTAGAAAAGTAAGAAGTATACCTAATGTTAAAAAGGTATTTGTACGTTCTGGTATAAGATATGACTATGTTATGGCTGATAAAGACAATAAATTCCTTAGAGAGTTAGTAAAACACCATGTTAGTGGTCAGTTAAAGGTTGCACCAGAACATATTGCAGAAGAAGTTTTGGATTATATGCAAAAACCAGCTGGAAATACTTATGATAGATTTAGACAAAAGTTCTTTGCTATAAATGAACAATTAGGTATGAATCAATATTTAATACCATACTTAATGTCAAGTCACCCGGGTTCTACACTAAATAGTGCAATAGAGTTGGCAGAGTACTTGAGAGATACGCATTATCAACCAGAGCAGGTTCAAGACTTCTATCCTACACCAGGAACACTATCAACAGTAATGTTCTATACAGGACTAGATCCTCTTACTATGAAGCCTGTATATGTACCTAAGTCAAAAACTGAAAAAGCTATGCAAAGAGCACTGCTTCAATACAGAGCACCTAGAAATTACGATTTAGTACAAAATGCATTAGTAGAAGCGGGAAGAGAAGACTTAATTGGATTTGGAGCAAGATGTTTAATAAAGCCTAGAGATGAAAGAGGTTATGGAAATAGGCCTTCTAACTCTAGAAGTAATGGACAAAAAAACGCAAATGGAAGAAATACGAAATCTAATAACAACTCTTCTAAAGGAAATAATAAACAACAAGATAGTAGAAATTCAAAAGGAAGCTTTAAACAAGACAGTAAAGCTTCTAGAAGTAGTAATACTAAAAGGAAAAAAAGATAAATATACAGATGTATATTTCATGATATATAGTCAAAAACTATAAATAAAAATGATCTCAAATATATGAGGTCATTTTTATTTATATGAATGAAATGTTGCAAAATCGACTAATATTGACAAAAAAAATGATAAGATATATACTAGAAGTTGCGTGAAATTTAAAAAAATGAAATATTTTAGAACTGAAATAGCGAGGTAGATAAGTATGAACAGCAATAAGTTTTCAATAAAAACTATAGTTGCCATAGGTATAGGAGCTGCAGTTTTCATGATATTAGGAAGATTTGGATCTATACCTAGTGGAATACCGAATACTAATATAGAAACATCATATGCATATCTTGCATTAATGGCGATAATGTATGGTCCATTAGCTGGACTTTTAATAGGTCTTATTGGTCATGGTCTTAAGGACTTAGTATTTTATGGTATGCCATGGTTTAGTTGGGTAATAGCATCAGGTGTTGTTGGTGTTGTTATAGGTCTAGCATGGAAAAAAATAAATATTGATGATGGTGACTTCTCAAAGAAAAAAATAGTATTATTTAATATTATACAAGTTATAGCTAATATATTGGCATGGTTTATTGTGGCTCCAGTACTAGATATAGTAATATATGCAGAGCCATCTAATAAAGTATTTTTACAAGGGGCTATAGGTGG
>NZ_NOJY02000053.1 GCF_002250835.2 Romboutsia weinsteinii | reverse complement strand
TCTTTATATATAGCTAAAGTTGGAAGACCTAATACTTTCTCTTTTATAGCTAACCTTCTTGCTTTTGTTGTGTCCATTGCACAGAATTTTATTTTATCCCCATATGTTTCTGCTAACTGATGAACATCTGGCATTAATGCTTTACATGGTTCGCATCCTTCACTCCAGAAATCAACAAATATTGTACCTTCACCTTTTAAAACTTCTTCTTCAAAAGTATTTTTATCTAAGTTTATCATCTAAAAATCCCCCTTATTTTATATTACATAGTTACTTCTTCTTGTTCTTGGCTAAATTTCTTTTCAATATATTTTTCAGCTACTATAGTAGCAATAGCCCCATCATTAGTTGCTGTTACGACTTGTCTTAAAGTCTTAACTCTGCAATCTCCTGCTGCAAATACGCCTTCTACATTAGTTTTCATATCTGCATCTGTTATTATATATCCCTTTTCATCCATTTCTACTTTGCCTTCAAATAACTTAGTTTGAGAATCAAGACCTACGAATACAAATACCCCCATAGTTCCATCTTCTTCATCAGCGAAGTACTCATGAGTCTCACCAGTTTTAGTATTTTTAAATACTACTGACTCTAATATTCCATCACCTTTTATTTCTTCTATTACTGTATCTAATAAAAATTCTATTTTAGAATTAGCTCTTGCTTTTTCTTCTACAGACTTTGCACATCTAAATGCATCTCTTCTGTGAACTATAGTAACCTTTCTAGCAAACTTAGTTAAGTACATCCCTTCTTCTAATGCACTATCTCCTCCTCCTACTACGAAAACTTCAAAGTCTTCAAAGAAGTCAGCATCGCAAGTCGCACAGTAAGAAACCCCTTTCCCAGTCAGCTCTTTTTCCCCTGGACATCCAATCTTCTTAGGAGTTGCACCAGTAGCTATTATTACAGCCTTTGCTTTGTACTCATTTTTTTCACCTTTTAGTACTTTTATATCCCCTTCAAAATCTACATCTACTATATTATCTTTGGCCATTTCTGCACCAAACTCTTTGCATTGTTCTACCATTCTTGCTATTAAACTTGGTCCTGATGCATTAGGTACTGATCCAGGATAGTTAGCTATTTCATGAGTAGTTACTATTTGTCCCCCAGTTTTACTTTTTTCTAAAATAAGTGTTTTTAACTTGGCTCTTGCTCCATAAAGTCCTGCTGATAATCCTGCAGGTCCACATCCTATTATCACTAAATCATATACATTTTCCATATTTAAAATCCCCCTAAGAAATTATTAATTTTATATGTATTGAATTCTCTTTAGTGTATTATCAAATATGTCATAATCAATAACTCTAAAATCATCTAAGATTTTTTCTGGCCAATTTGGTGTATTCTTATTTCCCTGAAATTTTTCTGCTGTATTTATTGCTTCTTCAATCAATGTTACAGAATTTAAATCTAATGCTTTGCCTTCTTTCATTATTACACTTCTGAAAGGTGTTTCATTAGGTTTTACACTTCCATATAGTGGGTGAGATAATAATTCATAACCCTCATGTATTAATTTTCTACACTCTTTAAGAACTTCTACATATGTCTTATCTTTAAAGAAAATACACTTTTTAGTTATATTTTCTTTAACCATTGGGTTATTTGTGATAATTACCATATTCTACACTCTCTTTCTCAATTTATTGTAAACAAAAACAGAGAAGACAAATTACCAATTTGTCCTCTCTGTCAATATTATCTTCAGAGTTCCGTCCAGATACAGTTCTTTTACCTGAGAATTTCATTTAATCTACTTGGTGTTAGATTAAACTTGTCCCTTCGGTCATTTCCCTTAGAAATAGTCTTCCATATCTTTCCCCCGGATATTATTAATTTTTATTTATAGATGTTATCTCTTTCTCTTACTTGTAGTATATATTTTTTCTATATAGATATCAAGCAATTTTTGTTAAATTTTTCATTTTTATTTTACAAAGATTTATCATCTATACTTTCTAACCAATCTTTTATTGAGTTTATAACATTCTCAACACATCCATCTTCAAATGGAGACTTTAATTTTCCTATCTCTACAATTTCTAAAAATGATTTTGTTCCACCAACTCTACAAATATCTAAATAATTTTCCCAAGTTGATTCTTTGTTTTCTCTTATATTTTTCCAAAATTGAAGAGCACAAATTTGTGCCAAAGTGTAATCTATATAATAAAATGGATTTTTAAAAATATGACCTTGTTTAAACCACCAGCCACCTCTTTCTAAAAATTCACATCCTTCATAATCTTTATGAGGCAGATATTCTTTTTCTAATTCTCTCCACACGCTCTTTCTTTCTTCTTTACTCATACTTACATTTTCATATATACGATGTTGGAATTCATCAACTACAATTCCATAAGGTATAAACTTTATAGCAGATGACATATGCGTGAACTTGTACTTTTCAGTATCTTCTTTAAAGAATAAATCCATCCATGGCCATGTTATAAATTCCATACTCATAGAATGTATTTCACAACTTTCAAATGTAGGGAAGTTAATTTCAGGCATTTCAATATATGTAGACATATATAATTGGAATGCATGTCCAGCCTCATGAGTAAGAACATCTATATCATCTGATGTTTGATTGAAATTTGAGAATATAAATGGAGATTTGTGATTTGGAATATATGTACAATATCCACCTGCTGCCTTACCTTTTTTAGTAACTAAATCCATAAGCTCATTTTCCATCATAAAATCAAAAAATTCTTTAGTTTCAGTAGATAGTTCTTCATACATCTTTCTACCGTTTTCCATTATATATTCCGGACTACCTTTTGGAGTAGCATTACCACTTAAAAACTCAAAATTTTCATCTACATAAGTTAACTTATCTATTCCTAATCTACTCTCTTGTCTTTTATATATATCATTAGCTAACGGTACTATATATTCTTTTACTTGCTTTCTAAAGTTTTTTACCATTTCTGCATTGTAGTCTGTTCTCATCATTCTAATGTACCCAAGCTCTACAAAGTTTTCAAAATTAAGCTTCTTAGCTATTTTGTCTCTTAGCTTTACCATATTATCAAATATCTCATCAAACTTATCTTCATTTTCTTCAAAGAAGCTATAATAAGCCTTTGATGCTTTTGTTCTCATGTCTCTATCTTTTGAAGACATAAATCTCATAAGCCCTGATAAATTTCTTTCCTTACCTTCAAAGTAAATTTTAGCTGATGCCAATAACTTAGTATACTTTGAGCATAATTTATTCTCCTCTTGTAATTCCTCTATTATATCTGAAGAAAATGACTTTAATGAGTACTCTGCTATCTTAAAAAATTGCTTCCCATAGTATTTTATTAGTTCATTTTTGTATTTAGAACCTACTACTGCCTCATAAAATATTGAATTTAATTCTTCATAAAGCGGAGAATATTCATCCCAATATTCTCGTTCTTTCTCATAGAAGCTATCCATTGTATTTATACTATGCCTAATAGATGAAATTGTCGACATTGTCTCTACATCATTTCTTAATACATTTAATTTATCTATATTTTCCTTTTGTTCTTCTGATGAACTTGATTGATTTATATCTTTTACTATTTCTAAAAAACTTTTTCTAAATTCTTCATAAGAAGGTCTTTCATATTTAAAATCATTGAATTTCACGTTATCACTCCTCATCATCTTGCTCATATTGTACTCTTTTTCTTTATAATTTTAGCAGATATTGCTATAATGGTATAGGTAAATCATATTTTATCTAAAATACTTATCAAGGAGAATAGAATGTATAAATTAATTGCTTTAGATATAGACGGTACTTTATTAAATAGTGAAAAAAAGATTACTCCAGAAGTTTTCAAATCTATCCAAGAAGCTAAGAAAAATGGTGCAAAGGTTGTATTATCAACTGGTAGACCTCTGCCTGGTGTTACTCCTCTTTTAGAAGAATTAAACCTTACAGATGAAGGTGATTATGTTATCTGCTTCAATGGTGCTTTAGTTCAAGAAGTAAAGAACAAAAACATAATATCTGATGTAGAAATGGAATTAGAAGATTTTAAGGTTATTTACAATGATATTTGTAAAAAACATAACTCTTATATTCATATAAACACTCCAACTAATGTAATAACTCCATTTGAAGTTCCTAGTGAGTATACAGTATTAGAATCAAACCTTAATAATATTCCTATCGTTTATAAATCTGAAGATGAAATAGACGAAAGTATAAAATTCTGCAAGGTTATGATAATAGATCAACCTGAAAAACTAGAAGAAATAATTCCTCAAATACCAAAGGAATTCTTTGAAAAATATACTATAGTAAGGTCAGCTCCATTCTTCCTAGAATTTTTAAATAAAGGTGCTAATAAAGGAATTGCTCTTAAAGCCCTTTGTAATACTATAGACTTACCTATAGAACAAGCTATAGCTGTTGGTGATGAAGAAAATGACCAACATATGATTAAATTTGCTGGCCTTGGAGTTGCTATGGGAAATGCTCGTGAAAGTATAAAAGAAATAGCTGACTACGTTACAGATACAAACAATAACCATGGTGTTGCTAAGGTTATAAACAAATTTATATTAGATTAGTCCATTTTAATTTACAACTTATCTAAAATCCACACAAATTATTATTTTTTTATAATTTATATATAGGTATTGGACATTAAAATATCCAATACCTATAGTTTATTTTATCTAGTTATTTTTCTAGCTAATGTGGCAGTCCATACACCAACCATTGTAACACCCAAAAACATTTCCAGTCCTGAAAGTATTATACTATATCCAATCGGAGTTATATCTCCATACCCTACAGTAGTAAAAGTCACTACACTAAAATACAATGACTTCATAAAGTCTGTAAATAAACTTCCAATAGGTAATTTCAATATAAAATCAATACTATAATTTATCTCGACCCCATTTGCGTTTAGTCCTGTAAACATATAAATTAATGTAAATAATAATACAATCTCTATCGAACTAATAAGTGCAAATGTTGGCCTTTCTCCATAACCACATAAAAACCAGAATATACACGACTTTATTTTACTAATACCTGACAAAGTCCTAAGTTCCATCTGCTTTGATAAATAGTAATACTCACCTGCATTGCTTAACAGTCTATTCGCCTCAAACTTAGAAAAAATTGATTTATATAACTTAAAAGTATTTTCATAATAGTTGTTGTCATTCTTATCTTTTTCTACTCTATCTATAAATGTATCTTCGCTTAACTTACTTAAAAACTTATCCTCAAAATCAATTTTGTTTATATAGCTACTTACTATCTTTAAAGCTCTACAATCACAATCTACTATATACATATCATTTATTGTACATTCACTTAATATTGTCCCTCTTAAATCCGTTTCGATAAATCTATTTTTACTAAAACTTATTTTATTGAAAATACTTTTACTCATATTACAATTTTTAAAATAACAATTTTTAAATTTTGTATCTTTATCAAATATGGCTATAGATGCATTTGAGAAGTCACAGTCTTCAAATTTCACATTATTAAAATTACAATTATCAAAAGTGCTACCACCAAATGTGCAATTTATAAATCTAATACTATCAAATATACAGTTTGTAAATTTATTATAACTTAATGTACTATAGCTTATTTTCATCAACTCTTCATTTAAGCTTATTACATCAGTACATATCTTTTTATTTTCAATAATATTAAAAGTATCTACTGTATGACTTTCTATTTTGAATATATCTACATTCTTATTTTTATTTTCTTCACTATCTATACCTTCTACAACGTGTTTATCTTTATGTAAATTTAATTGATAATAGTAATCCTGCATACTTTCATCTAATCTATCTTGTATTTCTAGTTTTATCATTTTTCTAGTTCTCTCAAAGTTATCAATTATCATCATACCACCCTATAATTTAGTAGTTTTAATACCTATTGATAATTAATACTTTATTATATAAATAAATCCTTCATAAATATTTCCAATTCGTATATATATATATAAACCCAAAGTTAAATTATAGAGTCAATCCTTTTATTTTTATAATATATTATTTGGAGGTTGTGTATGAATAATAAACTTAAAGACTTAGAAGATAAACTACCTAAAAATTGTTGTTCTTTCTGTGCTCATATGTCTTTAGATGGTCCTCGTGAAGATTATAGTTATGATATAAGATGTATAATTTTAGATGCAATGCCCGATCTTAAAGATAGCTGTAGATATTTTGAACCTGAATACACTCGATTAAGTTTATCTGACTTAGATGACTTATACATAAACTTTTTAGAGACATGTCTTAGAATAAAATACGACGATTACTTAAAATCTATTCATTGGAAATTATTTAGAGAAAAAACTTTAGACGAATGTAATCATAAATGCTATATATGCGGTTCTAAAGACAATGTAGATGTTTATCATCTTAAAAAGAATTTAGGACGAGAATCCGCTTCTGATGTTATGGTTATGTGTTATGATTGTTTACCAAGATAGTAATGAATAAAATAAAAATACCTCCATATAATAAGTTTAACGCTTATATATGGAGGTATTTTTATTATGGTAAATAGTAATTTAAGTTGTTCTGCAGAAAGTTGTACTTACAATGATGGTGGTGCTTGTTTCTCTGGAAGTATAAAAGTTGATGGAGAAAAAGCTAATACTACATCTTGTACTTGTTGTTCTACATATGTAGATAGACAGTCATGTGGTTTCACTAATTCCTCAAATGATTGCGATTGTGTAGGAACAGATAATATACATTGTAAAGCACATAATTGCAAATACAATGATAATGAAAGCTGTAAGGCTTCTAATGTTAAAATCAATGCAGGTAACGCTAGTTGCGAAACATTTTGTTGTGAATAATATCTAATAAAGCAGAGACTATTTATATTATAAATAGTCTCTGCTTTATTTTGTAAACTCTATGCATTCAATCTTGCTACTTCAGCTTCAGTATATACCTTATAATCCTCTTCTTTAGTTAGTACTCTTAATGTTCCTAATGCCAAAGATTCTAGTTCATTTTCTCCAGGTATTATCTCAACATGTGCTATAAATTTCACCCTTTTTTTAATCATTGAGACTATTTTATTTGAATAAGCAATTCCACCTGTTATGATTATTGCATCTACGTTTCCATCTACCACTGTAGCTAATTCACCAATACCTTTACTTATTTGGTATATCATAGCATCATAAATTAACTTAGCTTTTTCATTACCGTCTTCAATCATTTTTTCAACTTCTCTAACATCAACAGTATCTAGATAAGAAACTATACCGCCTTTTCCTCGTATCATTTTTAACATTTCATTGTGGGTATATTTTCCTGAAAAGCACATATCAATAAGTTTTTTACAAGGTACTCTTCCTGATCTTTCTGGTGAAAATGGACCTTCGTCATCAGATACTATATCTATCATTCTACCATTTTCATGTACACTTATACTTATTCCTCCACCTAAATGAGCGACTATAAGATTTGATTCATTATATTTTTTATTATTATCCTTACAATATTTTATTGCCATCGCTCTAGAATTTAAAGCATGACTTAAGCAAGCTCTATCCATATTACAGTTTCCTGATGGTCTTGCAATATCAATAAGTTCGTCGACTGAAACAGAATCGTATATAAATGCATCAATACCTATTGTTTTTGCTATTTCATAAGAAATAATAGCACCTAAATTTGATGCATGCTCCAGGATAGGATCATTTTTTAATCTATCTATCATTTCATCATTTACCAAATATGCTCCAGATTTTACTGGTGGAAGTAATCCACCCCTTCCAACTATTGCACTTAAGCTTTGTATATCTATATTATTTTCTTTCAATGTATTTAAAACTGCATCTTTTCTCATCTCAAATTGATCCTGGATGCTATTAAATTTACTTATCTCTTCTATTGGATGATCTATTGACTTTGAAAGTACAGGATTTTCATCATTGTAAACAGCTATTTTAGTGGAAGTTGATCCTGGATTTATAGCTAATATTTTAAATGCCATATATATCCCCTTTTCATATTAAATTTATATAGTTAGAAATTCTTTGCAAGATTTGACTCATTTTTAGCTAAATTAAGTCCTTCATTAAATGCTTTGATATTTATGTCTACAAACTTTTCTTTTACATTATCTCTTATTATTTTTTCCCAATTGATATGTTCTAATTTCATAGTTTTTACTAAGCTTCCCAGCAATATTACATTCATAATTTTCGAGTTTCCTAACTCTATTGCTTTGCTAGCTGCATCTATCATATTGGCCTCTAGTCTAACTAGCTCTTTATCAATTTCGTCTTCAAAGTATTCAGCCTTACCAGTTAAAACTGTCATAGAATCAATTCTATAATTATTTACAACTAAATTACCATCAGGCTTCAGATATTTTAGCCATCTTAGAGCTTCCATCTTTTCAAATGCAACTAATATATCTGCACTTCCATACTCTATAACAGGTGAATATACACATTCTCCATATCTAACTTGAGATGAAACTGATCCACCCCTCTGACTCATACCATGTATTTCACTCATCTTTACATCATACCCAAATTCCATTAAACCTGTAGTTAACAACTTACTTGCAAGTATTGTACCTTGCCCACCAACCCCTACTAAAAGAATACTTTTTGTCATTTTAATTTCCCTCCTTTAATATAGCTTCTTTAGGACATACCTGCTTACATACATTGCAGCCTACACATTGATTTTTATCTATATTTACTAATTTCTTATCTTTATCATATCCTAAAGCTGGGCATCCAGTTTTTATACATATCTTACAACCTATACATTTGTCAGCATCTACCTTGCACTTAGTTGTAAAAGGATTATTAAACTCTTTTATTTCTTCTTCTGTAAAGTTTTTCAGTACACATGGCCATTTAGTAATAATAACTGAAGATTCATTTAATCCTATTGCCCAATCCAAAGCATTATTTACTTCTTTTAAATCATTAGGGTCTATCACCTTTATATTTTCTATCCCACAAGCTCTCACTACATGTTCTATATCTATCTCTTTAGTAGATTCCCCTTGTAATGTAAATCCTGTACCAGGATTTTGTTGATGACCTGTCATACCTGTGATTCTATTATCTAATATTATAGTTATAGAGTTTCCTTTATTATAACTAACATCCAAAAGAGAGTTTACACCTGTGTGGAAGAAAGTTGAATCTCCCATAATTCCCACTACCCTCTTATTGTTGTTTTTTTTCATATTTAAAACCTGTTGAGCTCCATGTCCTGCACTTGCACTTGCTCCCATGCAAACTATAAAATCCATCGCATTATAAGGATCCGCAAAACCAAGTGAGTAACACCCTATGTCTCCAGATATAATTAAATCTTTTCTTTTACCTAGTTCATAAAACATGCCTCTATGAGGACAACCTGCACAAAATCCTGGAGGTCTTGAAACTACAAGACTCTCATCATAATCTATAGTTTCACTAGCTTTGTCTAAAATATATTTTCTTATTACATCTGGTGTCATCTCACCATAGCTAGGTAATACATCTTTCCCAAAACATTCTATATTGTTAGCTCTTATCTGTTCTTCTATAAACTTATCATTTTCTTCAATAATGTAGATTTTATCTACCTTACTAGCAAATTCTTTTATCTTTTCAATAGGCATAGGATTTGTAAATCCAAGTTTCATATACGATGCATCTTTACCAAATACCTCTTTTGCATAGTTAAAACATACTCCAGATGCTATGACTCCAACTTTGTTATTATTAATTTCATAATAATTTAAGTCAGTTGCATTTGAAAAATCCTCAAGTTTTTTCATTCTCTCTTCTACTTCTATTCTTCTTAGCCTAGAATTAGCTGGTACCGTAACCATTTTAGCAATATTTTTAGTATATTCTTTTATACCTACTTCTTCTCTTTCATTACACTCTACTATTCCCTTAGAGTGACATAGCCTTGTCGTAACTCTAAATAGTACAGGGCTATCATATTTCTCACTTATTTCAAAAGCAGTTTTAATCATGTCCTTAGCTTCCTGACTACTTGAAGGTTCTAAAAGAGGTATTTTTGCAAACTTAGCATAATTCCTATTGTCTTGCTCATTTTGCGAGGAATGCATTCCTGGTTCATCTGCCGATACTAGTACCATACCTCCATTTACACCAGTGTAGGAATATGTGAATAATGGGTCTGCCGCTACATTCACACCTACATGTTTCATAGATGCTAAAGTTCTAGCACCTGCAATTGACCCTCCTATGACAGCTTCTAATGCAACTTTTTCATTACTTGCCCACTCAGCTACTATATCATCTTTGTACATTGCTATATTTTCTAGTATTTCTGTACTTGGAGTTCCAGGATATGCAGATGCATATTTTACACCTGACTCATAAGCACCACGAGCTATTGCTTCATTACCAGTCATCAATATTTTCATATACTCATTCCCCCACATATAAATATTTATATCTATTTAAAGCATATTCAGTGCCAAGTTTTTAATTTACTGTATATTCTGTTTATTTATTATTAAATCATTTCCTTAACTTAAAAAAATCAAGCAATAAGCTTGATTTTTCATATTTTATTAAATATATAAATAAATCAAATGATAATGTTGTTAGTTTTACTTAACAGTATGTTAACTTTTTATAACTATCTATTAACAATTACTTTTTATTATACTTTTTCCAAAGCGCAGTCCTACTTATGCCTAAAATTTTTGCAATCTCAGTCTTTGTAAGACCTTGGTTAAGTAATGTTTCTATGATTTTTTCTTCTATGTATTTATTAATCGCTTTCATATCAATATTAACTTCATTAAGATTCTTATTTGCTTCTTGATCTATAGATATTACTTCATTTTCATTTATCTTTATCTTGCCTGTAATAAAATATTTCTGTGCAATATTCTTTAGTTCTCGTACATTTCCAGGCCAATTATAATTTTCTAATATTAGTTGTTCCTTTTCACTCAATTCATAGTATTTTTCTTTTAACAAATCTTTTACAAAGTAATCAAATAATATTAGTATATCTTTTTTTCTTTCTCTTAGAGGTGGGATATTAATTTCTAAACTACTTAATCTATAATATAAATCAGCTCTAAAAGTTCCCAGTTTAATATTTTCATATAAAAACTCGTTTGTTGCTGCAATAATCCTTATATCTAAAGGTATTATACGATCAGACCCAAGCCTCATTATTTCCCTTTCTTCGATTACTCTAAGTAGCTTAGCTTGGAGGTTTAAAGGCAAACTATTTATTTCATCTAAAAACAAAGTTCCTCCATGGGCTAATTCGAAAAGACCTAGCTTTCCACCTTTTCTAGCTCCTGTAAATGCACCTTCTTCATAACCAAACAACTCACTTTCTAGTAAACTTTCCGCTATTGTAGCACAGTTTATAGCCACAAATGGCTGATTTTTTCTTGTACTTATATTATGTATACTATGCGCTAAAATTTCTTTTCCTGAACCACTTTCTCCGTAAAGAAGAACCGTATAATCACTTACACCTATACTTTTTGCTTCTTCAATAAACTCTTTACTAACTTCATCTTTAAATATAAAATCATCAAATGAGTATTTAGCATACATCCCTTTTTTGTTTAAGTCTATTCTTATCTTTCTCTCTAAATTCTGAAGCTTTGTAATATCTTGTATAATCCCCAGTACTCCATAAGTATCATCATCAATCTTTATTAGTTTACCACTAGTGTTTACAGTTAAGTCATTAATATATCTAATTTTTCTTTTACTCTCTATGTTTTTAGATAAACATTCTACCAGCCACTCCATACTTGGAAACACATCTAGTATATATTTATTAAATACCTCGTTTTTGTCAGATTTTAATATTTTTTTAGCTCCTTCATTATATAAAACTATATTTCCTTTTATATCTGTAGCAATTACTCCATCCTTAATTCCATCTAATGTATTTCTTAAAATTTCATTGTTAAATTTCTCATCTTCCAAAGTATCTAATAAGTTTTTACAGTAATCTACTACACCTCGTATGGATTCATCACTAGCGTTTATAAATATACTATCCATTCCATATCTTTGTGCAAAAGAACACGCTATACCACTACCTACAATTACCACATCGTTCTTTTCATTAATATACTTACTGACCTTACTTTCTATCTCAAACTTACTTTTAAACCACTCTTCTTTGATGCTACTATCTATTAAATCTCTGTATTCATCGTAATTAAAAAATACTTCATCGTATCCTAATACTAGTACTACTTTTTTACAATACAAACTTGCTAATTTTATAGCTTTCAGTATATCTATTACTTTCATATTAAACGGTATTATAGGAATATTAACCGTATCTAATATTAACTTATACCCTCCGCCTCTTCCTATTATAGCTTGTGCTCCTTTATCTTTTAAAATCTTCCCCTGTTCCTCTATTTTATCAATATCTATTAAATCTATTATTATATTTCCTTGTTTAACATCTTCTTTATACAAGCTCTCTATTCTTTCTTTTAGTTCAGCGGTAGATGCTATAATCCCAATAACCTTTTTCAAACTCTCAACTCCCCCAAGTATAATATCGCACCATGTTACTTATATTATCTCATATATTTCAGGTTGTCTGAATATAATTGTCTAAAGATTATACTTCTTTTTAGTGAGGTGGTTTTATTATGCAATATAGAAATATGAGAATGCCTACGGATAAATGCTCCTTATCCGTACTTGGTTCAAGCTCCATTGAGGTTTTAGCTGATACAGCTATAATATGTACAAGTATTGTTTCAGAAGGTACAAGTTTAGAAGAAGCCCGTGATAAAAATTATGAAGTTTATAATATTATTTTAAAGAGTTTGGATGATTATAAAATTCAAAAAGAAAATATTTATGATATGAATGTATCTGCAACTAAAAATCCAAACTCTTCTGATAATACTACAACTACTTATACTGTATCTCATCTATTGACTATAGTTGTTAATGACTTTTCAAAATTAAATGATATTTATTCTTTGATCATAAAAAATGGCACTAACGATAGTGCTAAAATTAACTTTACTCTATCGGATTCAGTTCCTTATTATAATAGAGCTCTAAAAAAAGCTACTCAAGATGCTGTATCTAAAGCATCTATATTAGCTAGAAATTTTGGTGTAAAATACAATCCCGTACCTTATAAAATACGAGAAAATACATCTTCACTATATTCAATTACATATCCTTCTTATGAAGAAGGCAATTATACATCTGGTTCACTTCCTGGCTATGTAAGTATTTCAGCAGAAATAGAAGCATCCTTCTCAACATATCAATACTAAAAATAAAAGGGATATGATAAAATATATACTTTTATCATATCCCTACCTACTATTAAACTGTACAATTTTCTATTTGTATTATATAGCTTTGACAACTTTTACATGCTATTATGCTTACAATATAACTATCATCTACTTTATTTTGTCTAGATAACTTATTAAAAGATAAACCTTCATATTCCTTGCTAATATCACTTATCACATACTTTCCATCTTTAGTGAATATGTAGAAATGATATTCTAAAAATGGGAAGAATTTTTCTTTCTCTTTAACTCCAGCTAAACAATCTGGACATGCTTCTTGATAATATTCTACATCAAAGTCAATGTCACTAGCATTATTAATCATATTTATAATATCATTTACACTAATTCCTTTAACCGGCTTTTCTTCATCATTTATTAAAGCAGTACAGTTTTTTTCGCTTAATAAATATTCTTGTTCTTCATAATTAAATTTGTATTCGCTCATTTTACACCTCTTTATCCTATTTCTGATACAAATGGCACATCCTCTTTTAGTGCTAATCTATACTCTTCATCTGTAATGTATCCAAGTTCATGCATTTTAAATAATACCGTCTCTTGCCTTTTTTTAGCTTGACTATGCTCCATATATCTTGCAGGATTATTAGTAATACCTACCAGCATAGCACATTGTGCTAGTGACAAGTCACTTACATCTTTTCCGAAATATGTCTTTGCTCCTGTTGCTACTCCATAAGATGATTTTCCTAAATATATATTATTTAAATATGCAGCTAGTATATCATCTTTAGACATATTCTTGTCCATCTGTAGAGCATTGTACATATCTTGTATTTTTCTTTTCATATTTTTATCATCATCTGTTAGAAGATTTTTAGATAACTGCATTTCAATAGTACTTCCACCTTGAGTACTATCTGATAATATATTATGTGCTAAAGATCTTGCAAGGGATATTACATCTACACCCTTGTGCTTATAAAATCGTTCGTCCTCAATTGCAACTATAGCATTTTTTAAGTTTGTTGGTATTTCCTCTTTACTTACTACCTCAGTGCTTATATATTTTGATTCTAAAAGCTCCTTTGTGACTTTAGGTGATCCAGCTGTTACAGAAAACACTAGTACCGATCCAGCCGCAGATACCACTATAAGAGCTATTAGCATTACTACTAATAAGCTTTTTGTTGCTTTAATCATCATTGCTTTTTTTCGTTCTTTTTTCTTTTTTGCCCTACTGCTTATAGCTTTATTTTCTTTTATATTTGAAGTTCTATCTCTTTTTATCGTATTAACATCATTCTTTTTTATATTTACATTTTCACTCGGCATAGATTGAGAAGTCAAATTATTACTACTTACTTTTCTTCTTCTTATTTTATTTTCGTCATTGTTATAGTTACTCATTTTATCCTCCTTGTTTATAAAATTAATTATACCTTGTAATATAAAATAAATCAAAGAACAAATTTGTAAGATTATGACTAATATTTTTACATAAATATTGCGATATAAATTACTTATTATGGGTATTATATTAAGCAGATATTAATTAAGGAGGTATTTTATGGCTTATTTTATATCTGATACTTGCATAAGTTGTGGTGCTTGTGAACCCGAGTGCCCTGTTAGCTGTATATCAGCTGGTGATGACAAGTACGTAATAGATGAAAATATATGTATAGAATGTGGTGCTTGTAACAGTGTCTGTCCTGTAGAAGCTCCCAATCCAGAGTAATACATACATAAGTTAAAGATAGATTATATATAAACTATCAAAAATAACCATAGGCTATTAAATATATCCTATGGTCATTTTATTTTTATACTTTCTTTTACTTTTTCATTAGAACTATCATCAATATTAATAATCTCTAATATCATTTTTTCTTCTGTGTTATGCAATGTTACGCCCATTTTTATTTCTGTACTTTCTCCACTTTTTAAATTTCCGATAAATCCTAATATCTTTTCATTACTAGTACTAACAAAGTACTTAGTTGGTTTATCTCCTTGATAAGGATATATATCTATATTAGATAGTTCTACATCATATTCTCCATTATTCTCAACCTTCATACTTACTATAGCAGATGCATTATATTTTTCTCCAATATCAATTTCTTCATCTCGTATATCTATATC
>NZ_NOJY02000052.1 GCF_002250835.2 Romboutsia weinsteinii | reverse complement strand
TCATATAATAGGGCAGAAACCAAATAGCACAGGTAGCGGTGTGTATATGTGTGGAATGATAGAAGGGTTACAAAAGATAGGGCATGAGCAAGCTGTAATAGCAGGTATAGATATAAATGATGATAGGGATTGTTTTCCTGAAGAGATATCTTTTTTTCCTGTAATATATAATAATGAGGAATTACCATTTCCAGTAGTTGGCATGAGTGATGCTATGCCATATGAGAGCACAAGATATAGGGATCTTGATACTTATATGGTGGAAATCATGAAGAGTGAATTTAAAAAGAAGATAGATGAAGCGATTAATGTATTTAAGCCACATATAATTATATGCAACCATTTATATTTAATTACTTCTTATGTTAGGGAGATTGTAAAAGATATAAGGGTTATTGGATTATGTCATGGAACTTGTTTGAGGCAACTAAAAAGTATAAATTTTGAAAAAGAGTATATTTTATCTAATATAAAAGAACTAGATTTGATACTAGCATTACATAATGAACAAAAAGAAGATATTATAAATTTATTTGATATAAATCATAATAAGGTTGTAGTAATTGGTAGCGGATATAATGATAAGATGTTTTATAATGAAAATTATAAAACCAATGATAGAAATATAAATATAACTTTCGCAGGGAAAATTTGTAAAAGCAAAGGTTTAAAATCCTTAATAAAATCTATAGACAAGCTAGAGTATACTAAAGATAGTATAAAGTTAAATATAGCAGGTACAGGTAGTGATGAGAGTCAATATAAAGAAATTTTTAATGTATCCGAAGATTGTAGGTATGAAGTAGATTTTTTAGGTAGACTAAGTCATAAGGAATTGGCAAATCTATTTAATAAGTCTAATATATTTGTACTACCATCATTTTATGAGGGATTGCCAGTAGTTGTTTTAGAGGCACTTGCTTGTGGAACTGATGTTATAGTAAGTGATATTAATGGTGTAAAAGAATGGATGGGAGAAAGTATAAATAATTCAGGGAAGATTAGTTATATTAGACTTCCAAAAATGAAAACTACAGGAGTTCCATTAAAAAGTGAATTACCATATTTTGAAGAGATGTTATACAGAGAACTAGATAATAGAATAAGAAATATATTAGATAATGATGAATGTAAATCTAAGTTGAATATGAGTGATAAAACATGGAATGGTTTGGCAAATAGGGTAAATAATATTTTAGATAAGATGGTTTAACAGATTAAGTTGACCTTACTAAGTTAATTAGTAAGGTCATTTTTTGTATATATAAATCTATTTAACTAGAATAGAAGGATATATTTATAGAAGGAAGAATCTTAGTATTGTATAGACTATGTAAATAGAGGAGGATAATATGATAAATAATTTTCAAAATCTAATAGAAGTAGCTCAAAACCAAAATAAGATGAAGCTGGCAGTTGCTGCTGCTCAAGAGCATGAAGTTTTAACATCTGTTTGCAACGCTTATAATTTAGGTATAGTAGATCCCATATTAACAGGTAATAGAGTACAAATTAATAAGATAGCAGATGAATACAAACTGGATATATCTAATTTTAGAATTATTGATACAGATACATTGGAGAAAGCAGCTTATGAAGCAGTGAAACTAGTAAGCATAGGAGAAGCTGACTTTGTAATGAAGGGAATATTAGACACTTCGACATTACTGAAGGCAGTTCTAAATAAAGAGTGCGGCCTTAGAAGTGGAAACCTACTTAGTCATGTCATGGTTTACAAGGTAGAGAATTATAATAAATTTTTAGTGTTAACTGATGGTGGAATGAACATAGAGCCAACATTATATGAAAAAGTAGATATTTTAAAAAACTCTATAGAAGTAGTAAGAAAACTAGGATATAAAACTATTAAAGTTGCATGTTTAGCAGCTAAAGAAAAGGTTAGTTCTAAAATGAAGTCTACAGTAGATGCTGCTAGTATTAAGCAATTGTCTATAGAAGGTGAGTTTGGCGAAGATGTAATTGTAGAAGGTCCAATTGCGCTAGATCTTGCAATTTCAAAGGAAGCAGCAGAAATCAAAAACTTTGAAAGCGAGGTTTCTGGTGATGCTGATATTATATTAGTACCTGCAATAGAAGTAGGCAATGGTATAGGGAAGGCTATGACTTTATTTGCAAATGCACAGCAAGGAGGATTGATTATGGGGGCAAAAGCACCTGTAGTAATGGTATCAAGATCGGATACTCATGAGGCAAAGTTGAATTCAATAGCATTAGGAAGTGTTGTTGCAAATAAAAACAATCGATAGAAATTACTTACATAATAAAAAGAAACTATATTTATACTAGAGTACTTAATATAAGAATGAAATATAAATATAATAAGCGTATAGACCTGAGACATAATCTTAAATCTATACGCTTGTTATTTTTAAGTAGTAAAATAGTATCTAATATCTACATAATTATATTCTATAATTACAAGAGTTTATAAAATGATCTAATTTAAACTTAGGATAAATAGGCTTAGACTTCCAAACTAATGATTTAAGCATGTGTTCAGAATGTTCTTGAGTACCTTCTTCGAAGTATTTATTAATTCCTAATTCAAGTATATCTTCTTTTGCACCAAAATTCATATAATCCAAATAAGCGTCTTTTATATTAGGATTTTGCAGAGTTAAGCTATAAAACCTACCTTCAACAATTTTTAAATCCTCAAATAAATCTTTAGTTTGTGTATCGATTTCTTGATTTATAAAATTACAATCTCGTGCGCTATTGGTTAAATCAGACATCACCTTATACTGTATATTTTTTATTTTTCTATTTAACATCATTGATAAGAAGAATAGATTTCCTAGCTCTTTTTCAGCTTCGAATTCACCTTTTAAGGTTAACCTAACCGATGGTAAGTCGTTAGGTGTAAAAACTGTAAGCTGTGTTCCACCATTAAATACTAATTTTAATGGATACATAAGTTCATCAGAGTTAATTATTTTTTTTAGGATAGAATCCTCTACAACATAAAATTCACCACCTTGATAAATAGCAAAGCTTTTTCCATAATTATAATACAAAGTCTTAGTAGGAACCTCATCACCAAAGTTGAATTCCTTTAAATTTTTATTGCTCTTAGTGATTAATGCATTATCTAGTTTTGGATAGTAAAAACAATCAAATATCATATTAGCTCACCCCATAAAGTATATTAATATAAATTTATCTTCTATAATAATTATAGTTATAAAAAAAAAATTTTATGGACAAATATTAAATTTAATAGTCAAATAATTATTTAACTTAGATTAAATATATCCATAAACATTTTATAAGATTATAAAATTAGTACTTTTAGAGTTAAAATTGGAAATAAGATCAACCAAGTTTATCATTTTATCTTACATAGAAGTATCATCACTCATATCATAGAAAGGCTCTATATGGATTATAACCTGAGCACTATTACTAATATAATTTTGAATTTTTAGTTCTATATTATGAGCTAATGCATGGGATTCCTCTACACTTACATTAGGTTCAACCATTACATGCATGTCTATATAGATTGCGTTGTCACACCCTCTACTTCTTATATTGTGGACATCTTTCACCAAATTAAAATCAAAAATTAGTGATTTAATTTTATCTTCATCAACAGTAGCCGTATCTACTAAAACGCATATAGTTGATGACAGTATTTCATAAGCGGCGTGAATTACAAATGCAGCTACTACCAAAGAAGCAATTGGATCTATTATAGCAGGCAGACCTAATTTTATACCTATTAGAGTAGCTAAGACACCGATTGATACGGCAATATCACTTCTAGTATGCAAGGAATCAGATATAAGTATATAGCTATTAAGTTTTTTACCTATTTTATACTCATAGGAAGAAACAAATATATTAATAAATATTGTAATAATTAATGCAATTAGACTTTCTGTAGTTATTGATGGAACAAGAGGATTTGAAAATTTAACGAATGAATTGATTATTATATTGATGCTTATAAAAGATAGCATACCTCCAATAAACAGGCCAGTAAGTATTTCAAACTTATTATGACCATACGGGTGCTCTTTATCTATTGGTTTTGAAGCAAAAGCTATACCTATTAATCCTACGATATTTGATGAACCATCAGATATGGCGTGGAAACCATCTGCTGTCATACTAGAGCTGTTAATAGAAAGACCTATTAGAATTTTTAGAAGAGCTACAGCAAAATTAGCAAATAAAATAATCCATAAAACTTGCTTAACTTTTTTATAATTATCAAATGTCATTTAGATTCCCCCTAGAATTAGGCTATTTATAAAAATTGGATATTCACTATATATTAAAATTTACTTATTATATATGATTAGATTTATAAAAATTTTAGATTATCATTATTAAGATTATATTAATAAGCAATTAGATTTGTGACTATAGGTTAATATATTTATAAATGAAAGAGAGTAGTAAACACAATTAAGAATCGTACAAATAGAATATATTAAAGCTTAATACAAAAATCTCTATTACAAAAATTATATTTAGTAACAGAGATTTATTATTTTGATCAATATTAATAAATTACCATACCACCGTTTGGACTAATAACTTGACCAGTGATAAAATCAGCGCCTGAAGAAGCTAGATAAAAGGCGCAATGAGCTATATCATCAGGTGTACCGAGTCTCATTAGAGGTGTTTCCTCTTTAAGTATGTCTAAAATATCATCACTAACACCGTTAATCATATCAGTTTGGATTACACCAGGGGCAATACAGTTGACTTGTATATTAGATGGACCAACTTCTTTTGCAAGAGACTTTGTAAGTCCAATTACAGCCGCCTTAGAAGTAGAGTAATGAACTTCGCAAGAACCTCCAACTAATCCCCATATAGAAGATATATTTATTATTTTACCACTCTTTTGAGAAATCATATATTGAAGGGATTTTTGAGTACAATAAAAAACTCCATTTATATTAGTATCCATCATTTCATTCCAATCGTCATCTGTTATATCAGTAAATAACTTATCCTTACTAATACCAGCATTGTTTATTAATACATCTATACTTTGGAATTCGCCTATACAAAAATTTATCATAGAATTGACTTCATACCTTTTAGATACATCAGCTTTAAATAATCTTACAGAGTATCCCTTTTCACTTAATTCATTGTATAGGTCCTTAGCTTCTTTTTCAGACTTATTATAATTTATTATAGTATTATATCCGTTCTGTGCAAATAGTGTGGCTATAGATTTTCCAATGCCTCTAGATGCACCTGTAACTAAAACAGTTTTATTGTTCATGAGTTTGTCTCCTTAAAATTAATTAATAAAATGATTATATACTATATAGAAAATTAAATGAAGCACTGAGTTTATATTGAACTATAATAATAATATATTGATGATACAGAGCACTTTGATAATAAATTACTATAAACGTGCACAAAATAGGATATAACAATTAAGAGAGGTGATATGTTGGTAAAAAATATAATATCAAAAACCATTCTATTTATAGCCATAGTGGCAAGTATAAGTGTATTTAAGGCTTTATTTGGAAATGAAAATATTCTAGTAGGTGTTACAGGTATAACTGCAGCGTTAGTTTTATTGTCTGAGGACTATACATTAAACCCAATCAAAAATACTATTAAGTTTGTATTACTTGAAATTATATTAGGCGTAGCATCATTTATAGCCTCATTAAATCCTATATCAGGATTGATTATTACATTTTGTATAATCTTTTATTTATTATACTCACTAACATATGATACAAAGCAACCAATACATGTAGCTTTTGTGTTAGGATATTTATTTATGTTATATAGTCCAGTCTCTATAGAAAGATTAGGCTTAAGGATATCAGGATTAATATTTTCTGGGATAATGATAATGGTTGTACAAATGTTAACAAACAAAAATAGATACACAAAAGAAACTAAGGTTAAAATAATAAATAGTATAAAGGATATAAAGTATGAAATTGATCTTATATTAAATAAAGAAGAGTATTCTAAGATAGAAGAAAATAATAAAGAAATACATAATAATATAAAAGTAATCTCAGAGTATATTTATCAATATAGAGAAAAATCATGTGATATATCAGATGAAGGTAAAATTAAACTAAGTATAATATTATTTTTAGAGAGCATAAATACAACATTAAAAAAGATAAATAATGATCCGATATGTTCTAATAATTATGATTATAATAATATATTAATTAATCTAAAGGAAAAGCTAGATTATATATCTAGGTTTATAAACAAAGAAATAGACTCAAAAGAGTTAAGGATATCATTAGATGAATTTATAGATAGTGATGAAAATATATACTATGAATATTTTTTATATTATGAGATCAAAGAAAATGTTAGTATTTTAAGAGATATATTTATAGGTTTAGAAGAGAATGATCTAACGTATTATGATGAGAAATTTAGTATACCAGAACAAATTATGAGAAAATCTATATTAATGAATAATTTTAACAAAGACTCACTAAAATTTTCTTATGCATTTAGAGCGGCATTTACTATTAGCTTAGGCGTATTTATAGTAAGTTATTTTAATATATCAAGTGGCAAATGGTTAATATTCACGCTTTATTCTGTGATACTGCCTTATCTAGAGTCTTCTAGAATTAAGTCAGTAGACAGATTAATTGGAACTATAATTGGTCTTATAATATTTGAAATAGTGTTTTCTATAGTTAAGGAAGATTCTCTAAGAGGTATAGTAATATTAGCTGTGGGATACTTAAGTAATTATCCTCAAACATATAGAACTAAAATGATATTTACAACAATATCTGCACTTGGAGCAGCATCTATTGGAAGTAATATAGATGAGTTAATAGCAAGACGGTTAGGTTTTGTATTACTAGGTGTAATCATAGCATCTATTGTAAATAGAATAATACTTCCATACAGAATGAAAGATGTAACTAATCAAACTATATGTAAATCAGTAGCTAGGAATAAAGAGCTATTAGAAGAGATATATAGATATAGTGTTAATAATCTTAATGAGTATAAGGTAAGAAGCCTAATAGTTTTAAATAAGATGGAGAACGAAAAAGTAAATATAAATAATAATACAATACAGTCAAAGAAAATAGAGTCTTTCTTAGATAATCAGCGAATTATGCTAAATAATGTATATTTTTTGTTTAATAATATTAGGAAAAAAAACTTAGTTAGTATAGATATTCAATACACTTTCAATAAAATCAATATGTTTATAAATGGAGAAATAAGCGAACTAGAAATTGATAATGAATTTAAGCGTTTAAAATACAGTAATGATAGACTAGTATTTATTGATATATACGAAATTTGTGATAATTTAAAAATAGCTACAGAGCAATCAAGAGCAATACTAGATAAAAACTAAAGGCATAAAAGTATTATAGAGTATAAAAAATAGAAAGCTACTATATTCAATAGATGCAAATGATTGATATAGTAAAATAGATGTATCAAAGTATTTTGTACCTTGATACATCTATTTTTAAATTGCTCTCAAGATAGCTAATAATATTAACATTACGCCAGATAGCCAAGATAGGTTTATGTTAACCTTTTCGATAAATTTACTGCCCAGAAAACAACCAATTACTAAAGCTAGCATACCTACTATTAAAGACAGAAGTATAACCTCTAAATATCGAACGCTACCTAAGCTACTACCAAAACCAACTGCTAGACTATCTAAAGAAAGTGCAACAGCTAAATAGAAGGCTTCTTTACCAGTAAGAATTTTGGATTTATCATAATCGGCTTTGGTTTCATTGGCATATATTTCAAGTACGAACTTAAAGTCAAATATCTTAAATGTCAGTGGCACTCCTATATCTGAAAATTTTTGGATATAGGTTTTAAAAAAGCATTCAAACAATCGATATACCCCTAAAATAAATAAAAGACAGAAACTTAATGTAGTCGCTACGCCTGGTTGTAAAAAATCTTTAAATATGGATCCAAAAAATAAAGATATAGCTAAGAATAAAGAACATACACCATTTATTATCATGGCAGAAGAAAAAGGAATTTTAATTTTATTTGTTCCATAAGCGATGCTAGCTACAAAGGTATCTATACATAATGAAAAAACAAGAAGTAATGATTCTAACAAAGAGACACCCCCCAATTGTCCTAACTAATATTAATATATTAAAAAAATGAAATTTAGCTACTTATTATTGTTATAAAAAATCAAAATAGAAATTATACAACATAATATAGAATATAAATACTTTTACATATATAAAGATAGATAATATGTTATTATCAAATAATAAAACTATATAACGGATATTTAGGTGAAAATTATTCTAAATTCTAAAGGAGATAATATGAAAATATTAATAGATGCAGATGGATGCCCTGTGGTTGATATTGCAATAAAAGTAGCTAAAAAATTTAATTTGGAAGTAATAATCATGTGTGACACATCTCACATATTTAATAAACAGGGTGTAGAAACTATAATTTTATCAAAAGGAGCTGATTCTGTAGACTTTGCAATTGTAAATAAAGTAAATAAAGAAGATGTTGTAATAACTCAGGATTATGGATTAGCTGCTATGGTATTATCTAAGGGTGGGAATGTTATAAATCAAAATGGACTAATTTATAATGATAATAATATAGATCAGATGCTATTATCTAGACATATATCTAAGGAGATTAGAAGGTCTGGAGGTAGGATGAAGGGACCAAGAAAAAGACAAAAAGAAGATGATATTAAGTTTGAGAGTAGTTTTATAAAACTTTGTGAAAGCATATTAAATAATTAATAAAAGTTTTATGGGAGAATTAATACAAATAGTTTATAATAGGATAGAGATAGATATAAAGATAGTGAGGTAAAGGTATGAATAAGAAAATAGTGGCAGTTTGTGAAGATGATAATTGTAGAAAAGCTTTAGAGAAGGCTTGTAATAACTTAGGATATGAATTAAAATCAGAAATACAATGTCAAGATGGAATTAAAGATGAAGTAAGTATATCTGATATACAAAAAGCATCAATAGTTCTATTTGCGATAGATGACAAAGTAGAAAATATTGAAAATATAGAAAGATTTATTGACTGTGAGTACTATGAAGTAGAACCGAAGTTTTTAATAAATGATGCTGAATCAGTAATGAAAGAAATAATGATGGACTTAAATTAATTTTAAATATTTATAAATATTTTGTATTATGGACAAAATGTATATTAGATAAATATAGGAGGATAATGCCATGATACAAACATCATTTGAAAATAGAAAGTTAAAGATTGAATATATCGAAGAAGTTGAAGAGGGAATAAAAAGTAGTAAGTACAAGTTTAGAGTTGATATAAAGGACTTTGATACACCTTGCTTAGGTATTGAGTATGATGAAGATGAGGATGTAATAGAAAGAATTTGGATTGAAGAAGATGGATTTGATAATGACGCAAAGGGTCATGTTGTGTATAAGATATTCAGTCTAATAGAGTACGAAGTAATTGAAATAATGAAATTTATGATAAAACATATATAATATAAACTATTAAAACACATTATACTTTTTAGCTAATGTGTTTTTTAGTGAAAATTTCTGAAATAGGGAGAATTATATGAATATAAATAAAAACGCAGTTTCTCCTATTATAATATTAATGATATCAATATTACTATTAGTTACAGGTGTTTTGATAATATATGATATCAATATTTTTGCAGAACCAACAATATATATAGTGTCAATAACTTTAGCTATTATGGGATTCTTGCAGATATTAGCATATATTTTTAAAAGAGAAAAAAGATTTATAACTACATTTTTATCAGGAATTGGAGATATATTATTAGCTATATTTATTAAGCATAGAACTATGTTTATTGCATTATCGATAGTAAAAATTATAGGTATATATGCATTTATAAATTTTATGGCTAGAATTACTGCAGCAATAATATTATATAAAAATAAAACCAGAGGATGGATAAGAGGATTTATAGTAAGTGGAATATCTCTTATATTTAGTAGTGCATTGATATTTCACACCAAAGAATATATGCACATAGTTCCTATAGTAGCAGGGGCTTATCTGATATTGTACTCATGTACTATATTTGGAGATTTTATAAGGGAAATATTTTACGCTGATTTAGTTAAAGATAATTTAAAAAGAAGGATGAGAATAACTATCCCGATTGTATATGCAGCATTTATACCACAAAAGCTGTTGGAAGACATAAATGAAGTTATAGCAACTAAACCAACAGAGTTATTATATGAAGATATAAAGGTTGATACAGATGCACATCTAGAAATATTTATACATTTATCTAAGGAATGTGCAAATGGGTTTGGTCATGTAGACATATGCTTTGAGGATAAGATATATACATATGGGACATATGATGAAAGTTCAAATAGACTTTTTAAGTTGGTAAGTGATGGTGTATTAATAGAAGTAGATAGAGATAAATACATTGAATTTTCAACTAGAGACAAGCAGCGATCACTAGTTGGATTTGAGCTTAAATTAAGTAAAGTACAGCGTGAAGCAATCAGGTGTAAAATAAGTAGTATAAAAGACGATTGTGTAGTATGGAAGTGTAAAGCGCAAGAAAATCCTGACGTTGAATATACAGAATATAGCAATATGCTGTATAGGGTAACTAATGCAAAGTTTTATAAGTTTAAGTCAGGTTACTTTAAAACTTATTTTACATTAACTGCAAATTGTGTAAGATTGGCTGAAACGATAGTTGGATCAGCAGGGTTAGATATTATTGCAATTAATGGGATAATTACTCCTGGAACTTATTATAATTATTTAAATAATTTATTTATGAGAAAGAATACTAGAGTTGTAAAAAGGAATTTGTATACAAAAATAATAAAATGATAAATTAGTATAAAAAAGATGCATCAAAATATTATTGTTCTGATGCATCTTTTTTATGTTAAATTATACTAATCTTCTTGGTATTTGATATTTGATTTTTTCCTCTATTTCATCCAACATCTTTTGGTTTTTAGGATCAATAAACAAGCAAGTATAACCTTCTTCACCAGCTCTACCAGTTCTTCCGATACGGTGGATATAGTCTTCTGAACTTTCAGGAATATCGTAGTTATAGATATGAGAAACACCACTAATATCTAAGCCTCTAGAAGCTACATCAGTAGCAATTAGGTACTGAATATCAGCATTTCTAAATGATTTCATTATTCTTTCACGTTTAGATTGTTGTATATCGCTATGAATCTTTTGACAATTGTAACCACGTCTATGAAGATCCTCTTCAAGTTTATCAACTCTAGCTTTAGTTCTACAGAATATTATTGCCATAAATGGATTATCCTCATCTAAAACACTACATAATGCATCTTGCTTATGTCTATCAGTAGTCTCAACAACTTCTTGTTTAATGCCTTCCAAAGTTACTTCCTTTTTCTTTATAGAGACAACAACTGGATCATTCATATACCTATAGGCTAATTTCTTTACTTGAGAATCCATAGTTGCCGAAAAACAAAGCGTCTGGCGCTTTTTCGGAGTTGCTTTTAGGATTGCCTCCACTTCATTTTTAAATCCCATAAATAGCATTTGATCTGCTTCATCTAAGACAAAAGTTTTTAGTTTACTAAGATCTATAGTTTGTCTATCTAAATGATCTAAAAGTCTACCAGGTGTAGCAATAATTAATTGTATGCTACCTTTTAGTTTATTAATTTGAGAACCAATATCTTTTCCACCATAAGCAGCTAATATATTTATATCTTTAGCTTCTTTGAGTTTCATGGCTTCTTCTGTTATTTGTATTGCTAACTCTCTTGTAGGAGATACAATCAATGCTTGTATTTCATTCAATTCAGGTTGTATATTTTCGAATATAGGTAGTAAGAATGCTAGAGTTTTTCCAGTACCTGTTTGAGCTTCTGCTATAACATCCTTACCATCTTTAATAAAACCAATGCTTTCTTCTTGTATAGGAGTAGGATTATTTATTCCTAGCTTATTTAATGTTTTTACTATATCTTTACTAATTCCAAGATTATCAAATGTCATAATAATTTACCTCTCATTTCTAATTGATTTATAAAAGTAACTTACAATATTAAAGTTAACTTAGGCAAAATGATTGTAAGTAATATTAAACTTTTATTTAATCAATTAATAATATCATAATGTATAGTTTAATACTAATAATATTATCATTATTATTTTAAATTATAAAAGATATACTTAGATTAAAATTAAAAAACTAGTTGTATATATTGCAATATAATCCTAATATTTAAATATAAGAATTATATTTTACAGGGGGAAATAAAAATGGGCATATATCTAGATAATGCGGCTACATCTTATCCAAAACCAAATGATGTAGCTGAAGCTGTATATGAATTTATGATAAATAATGGTACTACATCTGGTAGGGGATCTTATAAAAAGGCTATGGAATCAGACCGACTAGTATATGAAGCAAGGAAGCTAATAGCAGATTTATGCAACTTTGATGATCCGAAGCGAGTAATATTTACATCAAATATAACTGAATCTTTGAATTTAGCTATGTATGGAATTTTAGAAGAAGGAGATCATGTCATAACTAGTAGCTTGGAACATAATGCAGTATGGAGATGCTTAAAGACGCTGGAAAGAGACAAAAACATATCTATAACTCAAATACCTGCAAGTAAGGAAGGATATACAGATGTTAGTGATATTAGAAAAAGTATTAGAGCAAATACTAAACTAATAATATTTACACATGCATCAAATGTACTAGGTACGATTCAGCCAATTAGAGAAATAGGAGAGATAGCAAAGGAGCATAATATACCATTTTTAGTGGATGCAGCCCAAACATTTGGTGCTTATCCTATAGATATAAAAAAGTATAATATCGACATACTAGCCTTTACAGGACATAAAAGTTTACTTGGGCCTATGGGTACTGGTGGATTGGTGTTAAATTATAATGGCAATATAAATCCTCTGAAATCAGGTGGAACAGGTGGAGATTCTGCCTATGAATACCAACCTGACTATTATCCAAATAAATTAGAAACTGGAACATTAAATGTTAGTGGAATAGTTGGACTTAGAGCAGCGTTGAAGTATATTAAGCAAGAAGGTGTCGAAAATATACATAGTAAAGAAAATGAATTAGTAAAATATGCATTAAAAGAACTTACTACGATACCAAACATAGAGGTTTATGGACCTAAGGATAGTGATAAAATTATTGGAGTAGTATCTTTTAATATTAAAGATAAAAGAGCAGAATATATATCATTCGAGCTTGATAGTAAATTTAATATTATGGTAAGATCAGGACTTCATTGTGCACCAAATGCACATGATTTAATTGGAACTAAAGAAATAGGAGCAGTTAGAATAGGAATAGGGTATTTTAATTCTACTGATGAAATACAAACATTCATAGATGCCTTGAAAATAATTGCTCAAAAATAATAAGATTTTCTTAGAATTTATAAAACGCCCTTACATATTGCTGTGTAGGGGCTAATGATGTTGAAATATATCTGAATTTTACTTATTTATTTATTACAAATTTACAAGGAATTTACTAATGAAATAAAGAAGTTAGTGTTGATATTTATTTATTTGTAGATAAATAGAGGAGGTATAGTATGGGTATATTTAATTTAAAAACAGATGAGGCATGGAAAATAAATTACATAAAAGAATTTAATGAGATGAGGTCTAGCTATGAAAATAAGCTTCAAAAAAAGCAGACAGAGATTGAAAAACTAAAGTTAGAAATAGAAAAATTGATAAATAGTAAGAATACTCTTAAACCTAAAGAAAAACAAATTACAGATAAAGATATTAGTAGCATAAAGAAACTAAGAAATGATGGACTTAGTTATAGAGAAATATCTAATAAAACAAATTGGAGCAAGGCTACTGTTAGCAGAGTGCTAAATGGTTTATATGATTAAGTAAAAGGGGCTGTCTCAAAGGTACTATTTTATAGGATATTAATATTATTATCCTATAAAGTACTAAACTTTGAGACAACCTCTTTATTTCTTTTTATTGTAATATTTAAAAACATATATTAACTGTATAGCACAAAGAAGTAATACTAACCCAAATAAAACCTTTGGAGAGATACTATATGTACTAGCAGGATCTTTTTCACTATAATAATTAGACATATATAAATTAAAATAACTAATGCTAAATAATGTGCCTACTGTCAAGATAAATAATATAAGTTTTTCTATTAATTTAGGTCTCATCATTACTCCTTTCAAATAAACATTCTTAAATATAATTAAATGCATATTATAAATTCTCCTCTATTTATATTTTGTAAATTTATATAATTAATTCAGCTAAAAATTACATTTAGTTTTTTTATAGTACTTATCAATAGGTAGAGCTAAAGTTAAAATTTAACAAATAAAAAAAGCCTTAAAATAAGGCCTTTATATATATATGTAATAGATTAAATTATTATAATAAATTTGTGATAGTTCCTCCTACTAATGAAGGGAAAATAGATGCATATAAACTTGATTGTAGATTTGTAGTGCTAAGATTTCCTGTAGTCAATGTGTATAAAAATACGAATAACATATATACTGCAATATATCCAGAAACTTTAAATTTTTTCTTCATATATAGAAATCCTCCTTATACGTTATTAGGAATTATTTTACATTATCCTTTTATATATTATAAATCAAAAAATAAAAATGTGCAAATGATTTCCTGGAGATTGGAACGGAATAATCTGAAAATAATAAAAATTGTTTATATAAAAAAAATTATAGTATTGACTATTATAGTTTTTGGACTACAATTAAATCAATATAAATTTTTAGGAGGGAAAAACATGAAAGTAGTTAGAAAAGACATAGCGAAACTATATAGCTTTTACTGTATATTCTGGGGCTTTTACTTTAGCGCTAGCTATTTTTATTGCCATAATAAATATAAATTCTTTTCTAATGAGTATATTAATAAACCTCTAGTAATTTAGTACAATTATTTTTTTATTGTATATGTAGAGAGCTCATCAGAGCTCTCTTTTTAATTATAAGGAAGTTGTACAAAAAAGGAGTGAGATAATGGGAAGTAATAATCAATACTTGAAGGTAGGATATCAAGGTGATATAGGTTCTTTTAGCGAAGAGGCCATGTATGAATATTTCACGAGAATAAAAGAAAATAAAAAATATAACAATTTTGAAGATCTATTCATAGCCCTAAATGAGAATGAGATAGAATATGCAGTATTACCAATAGAAAATTCATCTACAGGCTCAATAAGGCAAGTGTATGATTTGTTAAATCAATATGATTTTTATATTGTGGGAGAAGAGTGTATAAAGATAGAACAGCACTTAATAGGTATAAAAGGAGCTTGTATAGATGAAATCAAGGAAATATACTCCCACCCTCAAGGATTTGAGCAAAGTAGCCAATTTCTAAAGAAGTACAATGAAATAAGGCTAATACCTTATTTAAATACGGCTATATCTGCTAAGTATATATC
>NZ_NOJY02000051.1 GCF_002250835.2 Romboutsia weinsteinii | reverse complement strand
AGCTTGCGATACCATTTACAGATGCGGTAATAAACTTAGGACCACTATATATTCCTATAATGACATTTATAATAATAGGTATAGTAAATGCAGTAAACTTAACTGATGGACTAGATGGATTAGCGTCTGGAGTAACTTTAATAGTTGCAGCATTCTTTATGATATATGCAGGTAATATAGGAAATACTGATGTAGCGGTGTTAGCAGCAGCTACTGTAGGAGCATGTTTAGGATTCCTAGGATTTAATTCTTACCCTGCAAAGATATTTATGGGTGACACTGGTTCTATGGCTCTAGGTGGTGCAGTAGTAGCATTTGCAGTTTTAACAAACTCTATACTAATAATACCTTTAGTTGGAGGTATATACTTTGCAGAAGCAATATCTGTAATAATGCAAGTATCATACTATAAATTAACTAAAAAGAGAATATTTAAGATGGCGCCAATACATCATCACTTTGAGCAATGTGGATGGCCAGAAACTAGAGTAGTATTTGTATTTTGGATAGTTACTGTAGTATTAGCTTGGATAAGTATAATAGCAGTATTCTAGATTTGGGGGTATTAATATGAACCTAAAAGATAAGAACGTTTTATTAATTGGTCTTGCTAAGACTGGAGTATCAACAATTAAGTATTTAAATAAACTAGGTGCAAATATTGTTGTCAATGATATGAAAGATGAAAGTAAATTACAAGACATACTAAAAGAATTAAACGATTTAAAAAATGTAGAATATATATTAGGACATCATCCTGAAAACATAGATGAAATAGATATGACAGTAGTATCTCCTGGAGTTCCACTGGATTTACCTTTTATATTAAAATTAAAAGAGAAAAATATAGAGTTAATAGGAGAGGTAGAACTAGCATATAGACTATCTAAAAATCCTATATTCGTAGGTATAACAGGAACAAATGGAAAAACTACGACAACAAGCTTGGTTGGAGAAATTTTTAAGCAAGCAAGTAAAGATACTTATATAGTTGGAAATATAGGAAATCCAGTAATAGATACAGTAGATCTAACTAACGAAGATTCTGTATTAATAACTGAATTAAGTAGTTTCCAACTTGAAAGTATAGATACCTTTAAGCCTAAGGTAAGTGCTGTTTTAAATGTGACTGAAGATCATATGAATAGACACCACACCATGGAAAACTATATAGAAGCTAAGTCTAGAGTATTTATGAACCAAAATAGTGACGATGTTACAATACTAAACTATGATGATTTAGAAGTTAGAAACTTAGCAGAAAAGTCTAAGGCAAAGATAATATACTTCTCAAGAAAAGAAAAAATAGATGGCGGAGTATATTTGGATGACAATGCTAATATAGTTATAGATATAGATGAAAATATTATGTTATTAAACAAAAATGAATTAAGCCTACCTGGAGACCATAACTTAGAAAATGCTATGGCAGCAGTAGCTATATCATATGTTTTAAACATAGATTTAGATATAATAAGAAAAGTTCTAAAAACTTTTGGAGGTGTAGAACACAGACAAGAGTTTGTAAGAAGCATAAATAATGTAATGTTTGTTAATGATTCGAAGGGGACTAATCCAGATTCAACAATAAAAGCTATTCAATCTTATAATAACCCTATTATACTAATAGCAGGCGGTATGGATAAGCAAAGTAGCTTTGATGAGCTACTAGAAATAGCAAAATCAAATGTAAAATCATTAGTTTTATTAGGAGAAACTGCTTCTATAATAGAAAAATGTGCTAAAGATAAAGGATTTGAGAGTATATATATAGTAAAAGATATGAAAGAAGCAGTAGCTACTTCTTACGAGATAGCTCAAAGTGAAGATGTAGTGCTTCTTTCTCCAGCTTGTGCGAGTTGGGATATGTACAAAAGTTTTGAAGTAAGAGGTAACGACTTCAAAGATAATGTTAACAATTTAAGATAACCTCTTCATTAATTTTACTTAACGTAAGGGAATGGAGGTAGGTCTGTCAGATGCCTAAAGAAGCTGTAAGAAAACAGATTAACAGGGGGATGAAGACTGAGTTTGATAGTGTAATATTTTACACTACTATGATTTTAGTATTTATAGGTATTGTCATGGTGTTTAGTGCAAGTTATGTTCAGGCTGCATTTAAACACAATGACGCCTATTATTTTTTAAAGAGAAACTTGATATTCTCAACTCTTGGATTTATAGTTATGATTATTACATCTAAGATTGAATATACTTTCTGGAAAAAGAATGCTAAAAATATAGGAATTGTGGCGGTAATTTTATTAATCTTAGTTTTAACCCCTCTAGGAGTAAAGGCTAATGGTGCAAGAAGATGGCTTGGATTTGGAGCTCTTTCTCTTCAACCGGCAGAAATTGCAAAGTTTGCCACAATAATAATAACGGCAAAGCTTATAGAAACAAAATATGACGATATAAAATCTTTGACAAAAGGTGTTTTACCACTATTAATAATTCCTAGTTTATTCTTTGCTCTTATAATACTTCAGCCTAATTTATCAACTGCAGGTACAATAATATTAGTTACATTTTTAATGATATTTGTGGCTGGGATGAATATGAAGTTTGTATTTGCAATGATAGGAACAGGATTTGCTTTATTTGTGGGTCTAGTAATTGCTGAGCCTTACAGATTAAGCCGTGTTACGTCTTTTTTGGATCCATTTCAAGACCCTTTAGGTAAGGGATATCAGGTAATACAGGGCCTATATGCACTTGGATCTGGAGGTCTATTTGGACTTGGACTTGGAAAAAGTAAACAAAAGTTTTTTTACATACCAGAACCACAAAATGACTTTATATTCGCTATTATAGGTGAAGAGTTAGGACTTGTAGGATGTGCAGTAGTAATGATGCTATTTGTAATATTAGTATATAGATGTATAAGAATAGCCCTAAAATGTTCTAATGTATTTGCATGTATGGTTGTAATAGGGATAGGTGGTCAAATTGGAATACAAGCAGCATTAAATGTAGCAGTTGCAACATCTTCAATGCCGGCAACAGGGGTTGCACTGCCATTTGTAAGTTATGGAGGAACTTCCCTCGTAATTTTTATGGCTGCAATTGGTATAGTTTTAAACATCTCAAAACATGTCAAAATTAACTAAACAGGAGATGATTCGATGAGAGTTTTATTATCAGGTGGTGGGACTGGAGGTCATGTATATCCAGCCATAGCCATAGCAAACAGAATAAAAGAAGAATATCCAGATGCTGAAATATTATTTGTTGGTACAGAAAAAGGAATTGAATCAGAAATAGTTCCTAAGTACGGTTACGAATTAAAAACTGTTACAGTACAGGGATTCAAAAGAAAAATAGATCTTGATAACGTAAAAAGAGTATTTAAGTTATTTAAAGGATTAGAGCAATCTAGAAAAGTAGTCAAGAAGTTTAAACCAGATGTGGTTATAGGTACTGGTGGATATGTAAGTGGACCAGTATTATTTAATGCATCTATGTGTAAATTTCCAACTGTAGTTCATGAGCAAAACTCTTTCCCTGGTGTAACTAACAAAATACTTTCAAAAATGGTTACAGAGGTACTTACTAGTTTTGAAGATTCTCATGAGAGATTCCCAGAAGGAAGTAGACAAAAATTAGTTTTAACAGGTAATCCAGTGAGAAAAGAAATATTAACAGCTAGAAAATCTACAGCAAGAAGAAATCTTGGAATAAGTGAAGATAAAAAGATGGTGCTTTGCTACGGTGGTAGTGGGGGAGCAAGAAAAATAAATGATGCTATGAAATTAGTAATAGAAAACATGGTTAAGGATGATGTTGCATTTATATTTGCTACAGGTAAGTACTACTATGAAGAATTTGCTAAGAGCATAGAACATATTAACTTTAAGCCTTACCAAAGAGTAGTACCATATTTAGAAGATATGGCAAATGCACTTGCAGCAAGTGACCTAGTAATAGGTAGTGCAGGGGCAATATCATTAGCAGAAATAACAGCTCTTGGAAAACCATCTATAATAATACCAAAAGCTTATACGGCTGAAAATCATCAAGAATACAATGCAAAAAGTATTGAAAAGCAAGGTGCAGGTATAGCTATATTAGAGAAAAACTTAACTCCAGAAAGTTTAAATAATGCAGTATTTAGCCTTTTAGGAAATAAAGAAAAATTAATAGATATGGCAAGTGCTAGTAAAACAATAGGTAAGCCAGAGGCAATAGATCTTATAGTTGCAGAAATAGTAAAGATCTATGAAAAAAATAATAAAGAAAAAATAAAAGTAAAAAAAGAACATAAAGATAAAAAAGTAAGCCAGGCAGAAGTAAACTCTGAAGAAAACGGCGAAAATGTAGAAGAAAATCAACCAAAAGTAATAGGAATAAAGAAAAAGTAACATATAACCCCTCTAGAACATAGTATTTAAATTATAGGCATTTTATTTAATTACTACAGCTAGGGGGGTTAATTTTGTCTAAGTATATTATAACTGGAGGAAATAAACTAGAAGGAAAATTAAGCATCAGAGGGGCGAAAAATGCTATACTACCTATTATGGCAGCAAGTATACTTAATGACGATGTAAGTATAATTCATAATGTTCCTAGAATATCAGACGTAGATGTAATGATAAAAATATTAGAAAGTGTCGGATGTAAAGTTAATTATGAGAGTGATACTCTAATTATAGATAGTTCAACTATAGATTCCAATGAAATAGAAGAGCACTATGTAAGAAAAATGAGATCATCAATAATTATATTAGGAGCAATGATAGGTAGACTAGACTATACTAAAATAAGTCATCCAGGAGGCTGTGCAATTGGATCTAGACCGATAGATTTACATCTAAAAGCTTTAAAAGATCTAGGTATAGATATACAAGAAGAGAATGGATTTATAAGATGTTTTAAAAAAGAACTCATAGGAAATAGTATAAACTTTGAATTTCCAAGTGTAGGTGCTACAGAAAATACCATGCTTGCAGCAGTAAAAGCTAAAGGGATAACAAAGATATATAATGCAGCAAGGGAACCAGAAATAGAGGACTTGCAGGATTTTTTAAATGCGATGGGAGCGAAAGTAAAAGGTGCGGGTACTAACTATATAGAAATAGAAGGTGTTGATAAACTTCATAAAGCAGAACATACCGTAATACCCGATAGAATAGCTATAGGAAGCTATATGATAGCTAGTGCTATTACTGGAGGTAGATTAGAGGTAGATCGAGTTATAGTGTCTCATATGGAGCCTATAAACGATAAATTAAAAATGGCTGGATGTGAAATTGAATATATAAATAACGGCCTTAAACTTATAGCACCGAAACAAATAAAAGCAATAGATTTAGTAAGAACTTCTCCACATCCAGGATTTCCAACCGACATGCAAGCACAACTTATGGCATTGATGAGCCTATCTAATGGTACTAGCATATTTTATGAGACAATTTTTGAAAATAGATTTATGCACTGTGCTGAATTAACAAGAATGGGAGCTAATATAAAATATATAACAGAGAATATTTGTATGGTCAAGGGTGTAAAGAAGCTTAATAATGCTACTGTAACTTCACCAGATTTAAGAGGTGGAGCATCTCTTATTTTAGCTGCTCTAGCTACTCAAGGTGAAACAGAAGTATCAGATATCTATCATGTTGAAAGAGGATATGAAGATATAGAAAACATATTAAAAAACTTAGGTGCAAATATTGTAAAAATGTAGAGAGGCTCAGTAGAGCCTTTTCTTATATACAAAACAATGATGTAAATTGTAAAAATTACATATAAAATATCTGAAAGTATTGTGAATTTAACGTAGGACATTTGAATACAAAGGTTGTATTTATAAATTAACTAGGAAAGGAGGATCAATATGAAAAAAAGAAAGAAGAGAAGATTAAATACTGGGAAGGTTATATTAGTTTTAAGCCTTGTATTGATGATAATAACGGCTATAGGGGTAACTGTAACAAGTTCAATGTTTGATAGTAAGGAAGTAGAACTAGTAGGTAATAAGGAGCTAACAAAAGAAGAAGTAATAAAAATACTTAATATATCCTCCAATAAAAATATATTTCAATATAATATAAATAAGATGGAGAAAAAATTGCTAGAACATAATTATATAGAAACTGTTGATATAAAAAGGAAGTTTCCAGATAAACTATCTATAACTATTAAAGAAAAAAAAGAGGTTGCTATACTTAGCAATAAAAATAATTACTGCTATATAGACAGTAATGGGGAATTTTTAAAAAAGATACAAGAGGTAGAAGATAAAAATAAGGTAATAGTTACAGATATTGAGTACAATATAGATAAAAATAACAAGATAAGTTTTAAGGATGAAGAAAATAAAAAAAGGTTATTATATTTACTGAATGATTTACAAGATAAAAAAATTTATGATAGAATAGCTAACATAAATTTTCAAAATGACGATATTATAAATATGAAAACTATAAATAATATAGAAATCCTTCTACCGAAGGACAACAACATAGATTATAATATATCTAGGATAAGTGAAGTCCTAATAGATCTTCAAAATAAAAATAAAAAAAATGGGACCATAGATTTAGTCAGTAGTAGAAATGTAGTATACAGACCTTAAGGTTTATGCAAAACGAGGAGTGATCGAATTTGTCAAAGAGAACTACTTATAAGAGTATAATAATAGCAAGTATAGTATTAGGTATTTTTATAAGTTTACAGCTAAAGAGTATAAACATAGATAACAATGGAATGACAACATCTAAAAAAGGTGAACAATTAGCTTCAGAGTTAAAGTCATTAAAAAAAGAAGAAGAGCAGCTTAAGTCAGAAATAGAAATAATTAAAGAGAGAATTGATACATATAGAGGTATAGAAGGAGATAAGAGTAAAGATATAATAAAAGAAGAAATAAATAAATATGAAATATTAGCAGGATACACTAATGTAAAGGGAGAAGGAATAGACGTAAGCATACAAACTTTGTCAAATTCATTAGAAACAGATGCAAGTTCAAGTATTGTTTACAATTATGATCTACTTTTATCACTTATAAATAAATTGAACTCAGCACAAGCGAATGCGATATCAATAAATGGTCAGAGGATTGTTGCAGACTCATATTTACATCTTAAGGAGGATAATCTTTATATAAATGGTACGGTGATAAAACCTCCTTACGTAATAAAGGCCATAGGTAATCCAGATACTCTAGCATCAGCCCTACAGATTAAGTATGGTATTGTCTGGGAAATAGAGAAGTATTACAATGCTAAGGTAACAATAGAAAAAAGTAAAGATATAGAAATTAACGGTCATAACAAAAAGATAGAGTCTAATCATTCGAATGCTAATGAATAAGAGGTATAAGATGGAGAAGCATTTTAAACAAAAAACAGTAGTATTAGCTGCATTTATATTAGGGATTCTTATAGCTATTTATCTAAAAACACTAGATCCTTCTAAGGTTTATATCACATTAGAACAAAGGCGGGAAATAGAAAGTGATATAGAATATGCAAAAGATGAAATAAAAAAACTTAAGGATTTAAAAGCTGAATTTGAAAATAAATTAAATGAATACAAAGAAGTTGCAGAGGATTCTAGTAAGGATACTAATGAAGTGATGGAAGAGGAATTAGATTATCTAAAGAAGATAAGTGGATATTCAAAAGTAACTGGAAGTGGTGTAATAGTTACAGTACAAGATAGCGAAAAAGAATTAGAAAAAGGTCAAAATCCTAATGATTTAATTGTTCATGATATAGATATTTTAAGAATTTTAAATGATTTAAAAAAATCAGGAGCAGAGGCTATATCTATAAATGGAGAAAGAGTGATACCTACAAGTAAGGTAAAGTGTTCTGGAGCAACAATAACAGTGAATGATACAACTTATGGGCAACCTTTTGTAATAAAAGCTATAGGAGATGTGGATGCACTAAAGGCAGCGATGATTTCTCCTGAGTCTTATACAAATTTGTTAACAGAGGGGTACGGTATTTATGTTGACGTACAAGAAAGTAATGATATAATTATAAATTCTTACGAAAAAAATAAATAAATAGTACTAAAAAACTTGAAAAATGTAGGTGTTTCAAAGTAAAATAAAGAAGGTGAGAATTTATGATATGGATACTAGCAGGATTAGCCCTCGGGGTAGTAGTGGGATATTATATTCCGTTTACTTATCCAATAGACTATTCGATGTATATGTCGGTTGCTATACTTGCAATAATGGATTCTATATTTGGAGCTGTTAAATCTGGATTTGCAGGGAAATATGACAATGTGATTTTTATCACAGGGTTTGTAGGAAATGCAATACTTGCTATTTTCTTAACCTATATAGGTGATAGATTAGGCATACCAATATACTATGTTGCTATATTAGTATTTGGTTCTAGATTGTTCGACAATTTATCTACAATAAGAAGACATATTATTGCAAACATTAGTAATAAAAAAAGAGGGAAATAAACATTTTTGTGGAATATGTTAGTTAAATCTTAACAAAATTAAAAGGTTAAATGATATAATTAATACATACATTTATTGAAATCATAAAATAAGGAGGTTTATAGATGCTAAACTTTGACGTTGAATTAGATGGCTTTGCGCAAATTAAAGTAATAGGCGCAGGTGGCGGCGGAAACAATGCTGTAAATAGAATGGTTGAAGCTCAACTTAAAGGTGTTGAGTTCATAGCGGTAAATACAGATAAACAAGCTTTATACACATCTAAAGCTGAATATAAAATTCAAATAGGTGAGAAATTAACAAGAGGGCTTGGAGCAGGAGCAAATCCTGAAGTTGGAAAAAGAGCAGCAGAAGAAAGTAAAGATGAAATAGTTAAAGTATTACAAGGAGCAGATATGGTATTTGTTACTGCTGGTATGGGTGGTGGAACAGGTACAGGAGCGGCACCAGTAATAGCTCAACTAGCTAAAGAAATGGGAATACTGACTGTAGGTGTAGTAACTAAGCCTTTCGCATTTGAAGGTCGAGTTAGAATGAAAAATGCAGAAAGTGGTATTGCAGAATTAAAGTCAAAAGTTGATACACTAATAACTATACCAAATGATAGATTATTACAAATAGTACAAAAGAATACATCTATGTTAGATGCTTTCTCTATAGCTGATGATGTTTTAAAGCAAGGTATACAGTCTATATCAGATTTAATAGCTGTACCAGGACTTATAAACTTAGACTTTGCTGACGTTACATCTATAATGAAAGAAAAAGGACTAGCTCACATGGGTATGGGGAATGCTAGTGGTGAAACTAGATCAATAGATGCAGCAAGACAAGCGATACAATCACCACTTCTTGAAACTTCTATAAGAGGAGCTAAAGGGGTATTACTTAACATTACAGGTGGAGCTAACTTAGGATTATTCGAAATCAATGAAGCATCTAGCTTGGTTCAGGAAGCTTGTGATGCTGAAGCGAATATAATCTTTGGGGCTTCTATAAGAGAAGATCTTGGAGATGAAATAATGATAACTGTAATAGCTACAGGATTTGATGATGGACAAGATATGGCTTTAGATTTAAATGAAAAGCCTAAGGCAAGTGCAATATCTAGAACATCTTTAAGTGCTGCTTTAAAGCAAACACCTCAAGAACCGATTGAGGAAGTGGCGGTAACTAAGGAAGAGCCTAAAAAAGAAGCTATAATAGAAGATGATGAAATGGAAATACCAACATTTCTAAGAAGAAGAAGATAGTACATAATAAAATGAAGCCTTTAGGGCTTCTTTTTATATTATTTTCAAAATATATAGAAAAGAAAGCGGAATGCTTTCTTTTTTTGTTCTTTTTAATAAGAAATTTATTACTATTCGACCATTAAAAATGACATAAAAATTTAAACCTTCTAACTTATAATATATACAAAGGTTCAAAGGGGGAGGTTTAATGTACATTGAATATTACATTATAGAGAACCTGTTAATAAATTATATTATTATAAGTTGTACTTCTATTCTTATAAAAAAACATAATGATATTAAAAAGAAACTGGCGGGCGCTCTTTTAGGTGCTCTTTATTCAGTAGCCTATTTATATCCCGCATTAGATATACTATTTACTGTGCCATTTAAGGTAATAATAATGACTATAATAACCTTAATATGCTTTACATACAGTAGCAAGCGGGAGTATATACGCATATTATTTGTGTTTTACTTAGTCAATATTTTTATTTCTGGCAGCACCTATTTTATAATTTATTTTACAGGTATAGACCACTTAAAAATATCTTTTATAATAGTTTGTGCATATGTAAGTTGCGAGCTACTCAAGTACATATATAGAGATATAAAAATGATTAGATATATAAAGGATTTAAGAAAGACAGTAACTATTAAACTTTTAGGACAAAACTATAACTGTGAAGCCTTACTAGATAGTGGGAATCTACTTAAGGATCCAATTAGTAACAATGATGTTGTAATAGTTAAGTCGAGTGTCTTTAAAAATTTACTTCCTGATATATTAAATTATGATTATAATGACATGGATATTATTAAAATTGAAGAAATTATAGAAAAATTAGATGATGAGATATCTAATAGAGTCAGGTTAATTCCTTATAAGCATGCAAATAACAATAACTCAGACATAATACTTGGACTTAAAGCAGATTATATAGAAATTGATAAGCAAAAAATAGGGAACATTGTGTTGGGTATAACAAACTTCAATGATGAGGAATACAGTGCAATATTAAATCCAAATATATTATCAGAAGTTTAAAGGTAGAGATATACTAAGGGGGGAGCTAAAATGAAGTCGCTATTTTTAAAGTTAAAAACAAAAGTAATTAATGTTATCGTGTCTGTAGGTATCAAACTAGGAATAATAAAACCTAAGGGTCTTTATTATATGGGAGGAGTAAATATATTACCGCCTCCATTAAATGCTCAAGAAGAAAATGAGCTATTGCAAAAGTTAGAAAAAGATGAAAGTGTAAAAACAGTTCTGATAGAAAGGAATCTAAGATTAGTAGTATATATATCTCGTAAATTTGAAAATACGGGAATAGATGTAGAAGATTTGATTTCTATTGGAACAATAGGTCTAATAAAAGCTGTTAATACTTTTAAATTAAATAAAAATATAAAATTAGCAACTTATGCATCAAGATGTATAGAAAATGAAATACTGATGTACCTAAGAAAAAATAATAAGAAAAAAGTAGAGGTATCTTTTGATGAGCCTCTAAATATAGATTTGGATGGAAATGAACTTTTACTATCTGATGTATTAGGTACTGAAAATGATGAGATTTATAAGGTGATAGAAGAAGAAATAGATAGAGATTTATTAGTTATGGCATTGGATAGACTATCAGATAGGGAAAAGCAAATTATGGAATTAAGATTTGGGTTGACCAACAAAGGAGATGAAAGAACTCAAAAGGAAGTAGCTAATCTTCTTGGAATATCACAATCTTATATCTCTAGATTAGAAAAAAAGATAATCTCAAGGTTAAAAAAAGAAATGAAAAAATTTGTATAATATAAAAAATTCTCTTTAAAAAGTATAAAAATATATGATGTGTAAATAATTTCTATATACATACTTTTAAGAGAGGACTGAAATGTATGCAAATTAATAAGGTTGAAATCTGTGGTGTGAATACATCTGAGCTTCCAGTTCTTAAAAATAATCAAATGATGGAGCTTCTTCTAAAAATAAAGGATGGAGACGATGAAGCAAGACAGCAATTTGTTCGAGGAAACTTGAGATTAGTTTTAAGTGTAATTCAAAAATTCAACAACAGAGGAGAGAATATTGACGATTTATTTCAAATAGGATGTATAGGACTTATAAAGGCGATTGATAATTTTGATTTAAGCCAAAATGTAAGATTTTCAACTTATGCAGTTCCTATGATTATAGGAGAGATAAGAAGATACCTAAGAGATAATAATCCTATAAGGGTAAGTAGATCTTTAAAAGACATAGCATACAAGGCATTGCAGGTAAGAGAAAGATTAGTTAGGGTTAATGCAAAAGAGCCTACAGTATCAGAAATATCAAAAGAGCTAGAGCTACCGGTTGAAGATGTAGTCATGGCATTAGATGCTATACAAGATCCTATATCTCTGTTTGATCCTGTTTACCAGGATAATGGAGATGCAATATTTGTAATGGACCAAGTTCAAGACAAAAAAGATACTGATGAAAATTGGTTACAAGAGATTGCCTTAAAAGAGGCGATCAAAAAATTAAATAGTCGTGAGAAGTTAGTGCTTAATCTAAGGTTCTACAAAGGTAGAACGCAGATAGAGGTGGCTGATGAGATAGGTATATCTCAAGCTCAAGTATCTAGAATAGAGAAGAATGCACTAAAGAACATGAAGAAGTATATATAATGTTTTTATATTGATTACTGATATTTTATAAATATCAGTAATTTTTTTATGAAAAAGATGGTTAACTTTATAACGAATTTATTGATTTTGTAAGAATAACAGAGAAAATGTCGAAGGAAAAATGTGGATATTTTTAGAACAATTGAGTATAGTAATAAGTATAGTAAAAAAAGGTAATAATAAGTTGGTAAAAATTGAAATATGAGGTAATAAGTGTTATAATGTGATATATGTAAGATATTTGAAAAGGAGAAACCAAATGTTAAACTTATCACCAATTTATATATTAGTAAGAAGTTTTCCTGAAAGTATATTATTAGCACTTGCAGCATTTATTATCTTAGATATAAAGATAGATATAAATAAAATTATAAAGTTGGGCATGTTACTAGGTATTGTTGTAGCAGCAGTGAGATTACTTCCGATTAGTTTTGGAGTACATACTATAATGTTTATGTTTATATATGGATTTATGATAAAAAAATATTTTAATAAAAATATAATGTATTCAATAATAGTATCGTGCGGAGTTTTTATAGCACTTGCCATAAGTGAAGGTATATATTTAAATATTGCAACTAAAATCATAGGTATTGATTATAACTCATTAATTCAGACAAATTTTGAAGGTGCGATGAAATCATTGCCATCGTTGCTAATATTTATTTTAATAATAGTGATATCAAAAAAGTTTATGTATATTAAAAGTAATCAAAAGGGGTAAGTATGATTGGAATAGAGGATATATCTTTAAATTTATCTAATAAATTAGGGGATAGGTTAAACAAGACAGATGAGGAAAAATCTGTCCTAAATTATGGGTTATTTACTATCCTACATATTGCAGTATCTTTATTGCTAACTGTAGTTGTTGGAATATTAACAGGTTTATTATTAGAATCTCTGATAATACTTTTCTGTTCTGCTATGATGAAGAAGTATTCAGGAGGTGTACATGCTAGCTCTCCAAAGATATGTACTACTATTGGTACTATACTTTGTTTGGGACTAGCAATCTTGTGTAGAGTGTTAGTTGATAATTTAAATATCAACAAACTTATAATAATAGTATGTATAGGTTTTATTATATGTTATTTGATAATATATAAAAGGTGTCCATTACCATCGAAGAATAAGCCTATGAAAAAAGAGAGTACAAGACGGTTATTAAGAAAAAAAGCTTTCAACTTAGTAAATACATATATAATAATTTCGTTTATTTTGGGTAGCATAGCAGCTATTACAAATAATTATATTATAAAGACAATAATGGTTTCTATACTTTTAGGACTAGCTATGCAAATGCTAGCCTTAACAGAAACTGGGATAAAGTTGATTCTAGCAGTAGATAAATTGCTAGGAGGTAAAGGAGAACTATAAAACTTATAGATCTTAGTAAAATAGCGATTATTATAGCAATGCTATAAATAATATATATTTAACTAAATGGAGGTAATAAATATGAATTTCTTATTCAATTCTTTAGCTGATGTACTTAACAAGGTTGCTCAACAAGCATCTACACGTTGTGCAATAATATTCTTTGAGCAAGAAGTACCAAAATCATTAAGAGAAGAGTAGTATTAATAAGCCATAAGGAGATATCCTTGTGGCTTATTCGTGCAAATACAAGACATAATATTAGGTGAAATAGAATGAATAGTTTTGAGGAAAGAAGAAATCAAAAAATATCTGAAATTTTAGCCACCATAAAAGTTATTTATATACTATTGGGTATGGTTGCGATGATGAGCTCTAATAAAAATATTATGGATATAGCAAATTCATCGGTTTCTATATATATAATTGTAATACTAGTTTTAGTAGTAATATATTTTGCGTGGATTGCACGTAGTCAACAAATGGATATAAAATCAATAAATATTAAATATATATTTGAAATATCCTTATTATTATCAATTTTCATTATTGTATTAATGACAAGTGATTTACATAAGAGTCCATATAAATTTATATGTATATTTATAATTATGATAGCTGCAATTCAGTATGGAAAAAAGCATAGCTTGATAGTAGCAGTGCTATCAGCTGGAATAATAATAGGAATTGATTTGTTGGGAAGTTTTACGCAGGTTATGTCAGACCCAGCACTGAATATCTCTGGTGTAAGAGAAATAATTACGTATACAAAAAATATGATGACTGCATCATTTGAAGCAGATTTAGTTATAATAAGTGCATTGTTGGTAACCTCATATATACTCGGTATGTATGTTGATATAGAAGAAGAACATAGTAGTGAACTTAAGAATCTAGTAAGCATTGATGAACTAACAGGATTATTTAATCATAGATATTTCCAAGAGCAACTTTCAAGAGCGATAGAATCTGCAGATGAAATTAATTGCGATGTATCTCTATTATTTATGGATATAGATTATTTTAAACATTATAATGATACAAATGGTCACCAAGCAGGAGATTTAGTATTAAGAAAAGTTGGAGAGATACTAAAAAATAGTGTTAGAGATGGTGATATTGTAGCTAGATATGGTGGAGAAGAATTTGCTGTAATATTGCCTTGTACAAATATTCATGATGCAATTACCGTTGGAGAGCGAGTTAGAAAGGCGATACAGCACACCCATTTTTATGGTCAAGAGAATCAGCCAAACAGAAATATAACTATGTCAATAGGAGTATCATCTTATCCAAGTGCAGCGAAAAGCAAGCATCAACTTATAAATACTGCAGATGATGCCCTTTATAGAGCAAAATCATTTAACAAGAATAGAGTTGAAATATATCACAATATTCTAGATGAGACATGTACTCATATGAATATAGCTGAAGATACAATAAAGTCTTTAAAGAAATTTATCAGTATGATAAATGTTAAAGATAGATATACTTATGGACATACTGAGCGTGTAGTAATATATAGTAAGTGGTTCTCTGAATATCTTGATTTAAATGATGAGGACAAGCTTAATCTTAGAATAGCCGCTTACTTACACGATATAGGAAAAGTAGAAATCCCTGAGTCAGTGCTTAATAAAAAGGATAAGCTTGCAGACGAAGAGTTTGAAATATTAAAATCTCATCCTACAATGGGTGCAGATTTAATAAATAATATAGAAGAGTTTAAACCGTTAATTCCATTGATAAAGCACCATCATGAAAGGTATGATGGAAGAGGATATCCATCGAAACTAAAAGGAGATGAAATACCTTACC
>NZ_NOJY02000050.1 GCF_002250835.2 Romboutsia weinsteinii | reverse complement strand
AATGCTCTCCACTTGCAGCATCCTTTAAGTTATCCTCAGTACTCGGTATACCATCATGTAATAGTTTAAACCAAATCTTAGCATGAGCCATTTCATTGTGCGCCGTTTCTTCAAATACAGAAGCTATCTTGTTATATCCCTCACTTTTAGCCTTAGACGCATAGTATGAATATTTATTTCTCGCTTGAGATTCCCCCGAAAAAGCAACAATTAGATTTTGTTCTGTTTTACTTCCTTTCAACTCCATATATAATTCCTCCTAATACCTTAAATAAATGGCGATTTACTTATTAAGTACATCATAATAGACTATTTTTATTAGATAATTAACTTCTTTGTCATCACTATAGATATGCTTATATTCATTTTTTATTCCAGTAATTTTTATAAAAATATAATCTAAATACTTATAAGTACGAATATATTTAATCGAGTTTTACTATCCTATTATATATGGCTTTAGTAAACATTCTATCAATTCTTATTTCATAGCCATATATTCTATCTAAAGAGGTAATTTATCAATATTTTTATATGCTTGTATGGGTATACAGATAAAAAATTAATACTATTTTGTAACTTTATTTAGAAATATAAATATACATATATTAGATTATTTTTTATAAGAGGTGTAATATGAATACTTTAAAATCTATACTAATAGTAGTTTTATCATCAATAAGCATTTTAACTACAGCTGGATGTAGTTCTTATATTGAGGCTCAAACCTCAAAATTAAATAATAGTAAATCAGATATTTTAACTCATAATATGGCCTATGAAGTCGCATATAAAAAGTCATTGCAAATGTACCATACTGAAAATATTTATTCTAATGGAACAACTTCAGATGGTAATTATTCATTTATAATAAATACAGACACTTATACTATGTATGCTTATGTAAATATGCTTGATGGTAGCATATATTTTGATAATCCTATTATATACATCAATAATATTGGACAAGATCAAGCTGAAAAATTTGCAAACAATTATTTAAGTAATTACTATAAAAGCGACTATAAACTATCATTAGATTCTAGTAGAATGACAGAAGTTTCTGATTGGAAGTTTATTGCCAAGAACTCATCTGGAGATAAAATTTTACTATCTGTAGACTGCTATGGAATAGTATCTGAAGAATAATAAAATAGAGCATAGCTATACTCAATCTTATAGCATGCTCTATTTATATTAAATATTTAATTAAATACATTCACTAATTGCTTCAATATATTTTTATTTTCCTTAAGCATCTTCTCATTACCTACAACCGCAATAAAATCTTTATCCATAACATCTTGAACTACCTTGCTATAGCTTTCAATATTTTCTACCTTTGTAGACAAAACTTGCTCTCTTTCTTTTTGTCTATCTGATTTAGTTATTCCTCTTATATACATAGTTACAGCCTTTTCACCTTTTGCTGAAGGTGACAGCGGATAATCTAAATTACTTACTGTACCTATAATATACTTAGTCATTTCTCTATCAGAAACATTAAAATCTTTGACAAAGCTTGATGCTTCATTGTATGCATCTAACGTTTTTGCTAGATTAGGGTCTCTATAAGATACAAAAACCATATTTCCTGCTCTAGTTATATTAACCATTGCTCCATAAGCTCCACCCTGTACTCTTACTCTATTCCATAGATAATCATATCCTAAAATAGTCTTTAGTACTAGCATACTCCCACTATATTCATAGTTTAACTTTGTAAAATTATAACCTTTTGCTACATATTGAACATTGGCAGAGGTCATTAATCCTTCATTTTTTTGATTTTCAATAAATTTATATTCTTTATTTTCTACAGTATCTGTAAGTAATACATCTGTTACTTTTTTGATATTTGCTTTTAATAGCTCTAATTCTTTATCCTCACCAGTTACAGCTATAGTTAAATTATTTTTATTAAATATTAACTTTTGTAACTCGTATAATTTTGCTTTTACTACTTTAATTTCTGTTTCAAAGTTATTTTCAATATTTTTTAAGAATTCATAGTAATCATAACCAAATATTTTCTCTGCATAAGCTGAAGATGGTGAAAAATATGATGAAAGCCTGTCAACAGCAACCTGATGACCTGATTGCATAATGTTCATTTCTATTCTAGATATTAATTCCCTTATTAACTCTCTTATTCTCTTTTCATCTTCAAAAATTGAATTTTTTATTATATCACTTATTATATTCATTGCATTTTCTATCTTATCATCCATTACTTTTGTGTGCAATTCTAGGAATGGATAGAATTTGCTATTATCTTTATCTTTTGCATATACTTGATTTTTAAAATACAAATTCCCCGTATTTATAAGGATTTCATTAGATAAATCCTTATAGTCATAAGTTTTAGTGCTTACCTTTCCAAGTAAACTTCCAAGTAAACTAAAATATGAAATATCCTTCTCATCAATACACTTTGCATAAAACATAAAGTTTAAATATGCAATATTACTTGTAAACTCTTTGTGATAAAGCAATTCAATATTATCATACTTTAGCTCTTCTACAATTAGATCATCTACTTCTTTACCTATATCGTCTAAAGACAACATTGGTATTGTTTCTAGTACCTCTTGTGAGTCCGGTGTACTTTGTCGAAGTATTAAGCTTTTTGTATCATCTACTATTTTCGCTATTTCTTCATCACTTAAGCTAGACTTATACTTTTCTAGTTTTTTCTTTAGTTCACTATCCTCATTCTCTGATAAACCTTTTTGAGGACTTAAAATAAGCATTGATGAATGTGTATTATTTAGAATATATTTTTCTATGAGATTTTCAAAATGATTAGTCGTAAGTGCTTTTTTTACATTCTCTATCGCTTTTTCATATTTTATATACATAAGAGGATCCCCACCATATAACCAGCTATCCATTGCATTCATATAGTATACAAGCCCCTTTGGATAATCACCTGTATCAGATTCTCTTAATCTAAATTCAAATACATTAATACAACCTTCTATTAATTTTTTATCTATACCTTCATCTACAAGTTTTTTAAGCGTATCAAATACTATTTTCTTAAACTCATCTTTTTTGTTAACCTCACTATTTTTTGCGATTATACTAAATGTCGGTTGAAGTATTCCATTATCAAAACTACCGAAAACATCTTTTGCAATTCCAGAATCTAAAATAGCTTTTTTAAGTGGAGCACCTTCAGTCTCTAGTAATAAATACTCTAATATGTTTAAGTCCATATACACTTCTTCATCTGTTGACCTTCCTGTTACAAAATTTAGTGTTAGGAAAGTCTTGTCTGCCTCTTCATCTTCCTCTGATATAGAGTAAGGATATGATATCTCCTTCATAGACTTATATTTTTCTTGTGGTTTTATTGTTGTGTCTATCTCTTTATAATCAAAGTTTTGTAAATAGTTCTCATTAATAAAAGCAAGCATCTTATCTAAGTCACCATTGCCATATAAGAATATATAGCTGTTAGATGGATGATAGTACCTTTTATGTGTATCTATAAATTGCTCATAAGTTAAATCAGGAATATATTTCGGATCCCCTCCAGACTCATTACTATAAGTATTATCTGGGAATAATGTTTCTTGTATTTTTCTCATTAATATTCCCTCTGGAGACGAAAATGCGCCCTTCATTTCATTGTAAACTACACCTTTATAAGTAAGCTCTTCTTCCTTATTTTCAAGATCATAATGCCATCCTTCTTGCATAAGTATCTCTTTTGTTTTATATATATTAGGATAAAATACTGCGTCTAAATATACATCCATTAGGTTAAAAAAATCCTTATCATTTTGACTTGCAATTGGATATATAGTTTTATCACTGTAAGTCATTGCATTTAAAAAGGTATTTAATGATCCTTTGACAAGCTCTACAAAAGGTTCTTTTGTTGGAAATTTTCTCGATCCACATAAAACACTATGCTCTAATATATGCATAACCCCTGTACTGTCAGTTGGTGGAGTTTTAAATCCAATTGAAAATACCTTATTAGAATCCTCATTTTCCATATGTAGAAGCTTTGCTTTAGTTTTTTCATGTTCGAAAATTCTAGCTTTCGAATTTACTTCTTTTATATATTCTTCTTCTTTTAATATAAATCCATGGTAGTTATTTCCTAATTTAAAATCCATTTTATCCTCCTTAAAATATACTTATATTTATTCTTCCTATATATATACTATACTTATACCTTATTTATTGATAAATTAATTTTTACTTTAATACGATTAGAATATTATGGTTAAAAATAGAAATTGTATGGGTACAATACTTATTGTTTTTTGATGTTTATTTTCATATAATTTACTTATGACTTATATAAAATAATTTTTTTGGAGGAACATATATGAATAATAAAACTAAAAAATTAGTACTTAACGGACTTATGATAGCCTTAGTATGTATTGCAACAATGACATTTCAAATCCCTACTCCTGGTACAAATGGATATGTAAATGTTGGTGATGCAGTAATATTTATTACGTCAATATTATTCGGACCAGTACCAGGTATGGTAGCGGGTGGAATTGGATCTGCACTTGCAGATATACTAAGCGGATATACACACTGGGCTCTTTTCACTCTTATTATTAAAGGACTTGAAGGTTACTTAGTAGGTGTGATTATAGGTAGTAAAAATACTTTAGTAAAAAGTATTTTATCAACACTTCTTGGATCAATTACAATGGTTTTCGGATATTTTTTAGCTGGAGCGATTTTAGAAGGTAGCTTCTTAGTTTCTCTATCTTCAATCCCATCTAATTCAGTTCAAGGATTAGTTTGTATGATTATAGCAATTCCACTAGCTTATTCATTAAGTAAAGTCGACTATATTAAAACTTATAGATCCAATGTTAACTCTTAATAAATATATACTTTATTTAAGATATTTATTAAGTAGTTTAGTTATAAAAAATAAACGCCATATAATAGGCGTTTATTTTTTTATAAAGATATATTATTAACCTCTTCTATACAAATTGGCTTTGAATAAACATATCCTTGAATATATAGTTTTTGATTCTCCATATTTTTTATAATCTGTCTTTGACCTTCAGTTTCTACCCCTTCAGCGATTATTACTTTATCTTGTGTAGCTGATAATCTTGAAATAAGTTCAATTATCTCTCTTCTAGTTTTAGATGTTTCTACTCCATCAATAAAATATTTATCTAACTTCAAAATATCAAATTTTAATTTTTCAATAGTATCTAAATTAGAATGCTCAACTCCAAAGTCATCAATAGCTATCTTTATACCACTCTCATGGAGTTTATCTATTGCATCTTTCATATTAGATAAGTTATTTATCTTCATGCTTTCAACTATTTCCATGCATATAGTACTTCTTGGAATTTTATTATTTTTTATTATTTCTACCGCTTTATTAATAAATTCCTTATTTTCTAGGTCTTTGGCAGATACATTCATAGATATATAAAATTCTTTATTATTAATATTATTATAGCTTTGAATCTTTTTGTAGTCACTTATTATCTTTTTTAGAATCCAAATAGATACCTCAGACATCATATTATTTTCTTCTATTTCTTTTATGAATAAATATGGGCTTAAAACATTTCCCTTTGAATCTCTTAGCCTAAGTAAAGCTTCAAATCCTACAAGTACTCCTTTTTTAGGATCTATTATAGGTTGGTAGTATAACATATACTTATTTTTTATCATCCTACTTCTAATTTTAGCAATTACTATTCTATTTTTAATGATAGGATAAATACGATTTAAAACCATAAACATTACTATTCCAATTAATAATACTATTGTTAGACTCATTATCATTATTGTATCTTTGTTAATACTTTTCCCAAAATAACTTCCCTTTATCTCCTCTAAAGGGTTTTTTGAAGTCCTGCTATATTCTTCTAACACATTATTTATTTTAAGTATTAGTTCTTCATTACCTTTGCTAGCTGCAATATATACAGGTCCTGCAGAATATTCATATATTTTATTTTTATTCTTTAAAGAGCTATCTGTGATTGTATAAGTAATAGCGTCTACTGTTTCATCTAATAACATTTGTTTAGCTTCTTCGTAGTTTGTAGTATTTACAGGCTCAGTATTAATATTCTTTTCTTGAAGAAATTCGTATATCCAATTAGAGTTTTCCTCATTCTCAACAAAAGCAAATCTTAAATTCTCTAATTCTTGAAGCTTACCATAATCTATATCTTTATTGGTATATATTCCGTATTTTTCAACATCAATATAATGATCAGTATATATAAACTTTTGCTCTCTATCAGGTGTCTTATGTATTCCTAGTAATAAATCAATTTCACCAGTTTCTAATCTTTCAATGCATTTAGATACATCTAGCATCATATATTCGTATTCTATACCTAAATCTCTTTTTAGCAATTCCAATAAATCATTATAAAATCCATCTGGCTTACCATCTTTATTCATATAGTAATAGGGCTCATAATTATAAAAGCCAACCTTTAAAGTTTTATTTGTTTCATTTTGTGCATAAAGATTCATGGGCATACTTAATATGAGCATACACGTTAATAAAAATATAGTCCCTATATTTTTCAGTTCTTTCTTCATATATAATGTCCCTCTATATTATTCTATTTTAAGATTTTTAATCCTTAATATAAATATACATTTTTTTACATTTTTTTACAAGATATTATATGTATATACATTTATTATATTAGTATTTATTCCCATTTAATTAAATATTAAAACATCTTGATTTTTTTTTATTTTTGTGTATCATATTAAATATTAGGAAGGTGATACAATTGAATACAAATAGAATAAAAATCACATTTAAGAATAACTTTGTTAGGATAGTCGAAAGTGATAATGTTAGAAATTTTAGCTCTTTGGTAGAATGGATGGAGATGTTTAATTCTGGCGAAAGTCTATACCTTCTTACAATGTCAGGTAGAGATTTAGGAAGTTCATTTTCCATAGATAAGGATAATGTAAAATCAATAGACTTTGTTTAAATAAATAGATTTTTAACAATAATTATAGAACCTATAAATTAATAAGCATTTGCTTTTATTTATAGGCTCTATAATTAAATATTATAAAATTACTTACTTTTTCTAGACTTTTTTGTAAGACTTGCTATCTCACTACTAAGATCTACAATTCTATGTTTTTCTCTCTTTACGTCCCTATCTAAGCTGACTTCTCTATCTACACTTAATCTATCTAGCTCTAAATTGTATGTTCTTGACCTTAATGCTTCAAGCTCTTTTTTTATTTTATTTATTTCATCAGACATTATAAGCAACTCTCTTGTTCCTCTGTCTATGGTCTTGTCTTCTTTATCTACATAATGTGTACCTGGTCCTTGACCACAGTTAGTACACTCTATACTAATACTTTCTTTAAAATCATTTTGACTTTTTTTCACTTTGAAATATTGACCTCCACAATTCTTACAATATCTTTCATACACTTGATACTCCATATCATTATTCAAAATAGTTATAGCATTACATTTGTCACAAATACACTCTATGTTTTTACTATTTGGCGCTATATTAAACAAAACTTCTCCGCAATTTTTACACGAAATAGTTCTAGCCATAGTTTTAAACTCCCCCTTGTTAATTTATAATTATTCATCCAATAAAATATATGATATTTTACATTAAAGTATGTCCTCTTAATTTCTCATGTACATACCAAAGTCCTTGTAACTTAACTTAAATTTTGGAATTCCTGATGAGTAAGGGGCTATTTCATAAAGAGAAAAATACACTACTACTCCATCATCCTCTAAGTAGAAATTTTGATTATCACTTATTCCTTTAAATCCCTCTTCTCCATCAAAATAATTACCTGGAGTTTTACTTATTTCATTTTTTATAAAAGCATTTGTTATTTTCTTGTAATCTACTTCTTCTTTAAATATATCCGATAGTTTTAACTCTTCTCCAGTCTTTAAATCATAGTTAAAGCTTTTTAGATAGGTCATACCGTGTGCACCACCAGTAAACTCATATGTAGTAATAGGTATACTTATAAGATTATTTTTATTATATGTCACATTATAATTAGAATAAGCTTCGTACTGATACTTTACATAGTCTTTATCTGACTTAGAGTAAATATTTATATAATCATTTTTATACTGTTTAGCTTCGTTTTGGATTCTATTTTTGAAATTCATAATGTATGTACTAATATTTTTATTTATCTCTTCAATTGTATTTTCTTTTGGCTTATTATTTTCCTTACACTTGCTATTTATCTCTAGTATTGGGTATTTAATATCAGACTTGAAAAATTCATCTTCTTCATTAATTATTTCTTGCCTTACAGTTACGCAGTTATCTTTTCCTTTGTCTGTAGATGTATTATTTGCAAAAATAATCGATGGTGATATTAAACTAAATGCTAATAAAAGTAAAATACCTGCTTTAAAATGTCTCATACTCACAACTCCTTAAATTTTTTATATATATAGTTTTTCTATAATATCTTAGTATATACACGAAAGTCCATTTTATAAAAAATTTCATACTTTACTAATAAAATATAATTATAGTTGAACTCTCTTATATAAATATGTTTAAATAATATAAAGCAACAATAAGCTTTAAACTTAATTTAAAAGGAGATAAAAATGAAAAAAATATCATTATTTATTGTGGTTAATGCTATATCTCTGTATCTAGTATCACACTTGGTTGATAACATGTATATAGGTTCTTTTAAAGCATTATTAATATTAACCTTGATTTTTGGAATCCTTAACTTAACTGTTAAACCATTAATACATCTTTTTTCACTACCAATAACATTTTTAACTTTAGGACTATTCTCTTTAGTTATCAATGCCATAGTATTAAAATTAGCTTTTCGATTTGTTTCTGGAGCATCTTTGACTGGTTTTTTCAGTGCAATAATAGCTTCTATACTATTGTCAATAGCTAATACTATTCTTTATAATGTACTAGATTAATTTTCTGTTGCATAAAATAATAAATGGGTAGCTTAAAATTACTTAAGCTACCCATCTTTATTTTTATATAGTACTATTAATTATTATAAATAATATAATTATATTTCTATTCATTATCAGTAGATATCTGCTTAGATGGCAAAATAATGAAAAAGCCACTACCTTTCCCTAGTTTGCTTTCTACCCATATAGATCCATTATGTAACTCTATTAATTGTTTAGCCAAAGTAAGCCCTAGTCCACTACCTCCATAATCTTCTCTTGAGTCTTCATATGCTTGAGCAAACCTATTAAAAATAGATTCATGATATTTAGGGTCTATTCCTATACCACTATCTTTTACAGATATTAAAACCTTATGATTAAAATCAGATATAGAAACTTCTATCTTTCCATTTGGTTTTGTAAACCTAACTGCATTTGAAATAAGATTTGTTACCACCCTCTCAATTTCTATTGCATCACACTCTATAGTTTTCTCCTCTATATCCGGCTCTATAATTAATTCGATTCCTTTTTCTTCTATATAATCTTTCATAGATAAAGCAACTTCTTCAACTAAGTAAACTATATTGTGCTCCTTTATATTTAATTTATAACTCCCGGATTCTATCTTCGAAGTATAAATTATATTATCAATTAAATTTATTAACCTATCACAGTTTCTTTTCATAATTGTCATATGATAGCTTATTTTTTCTTTTGGAATATGTGTTTTCTTTTTATTTAAGTTTTCTATAAGTCTCTGAGTTGACACAATTACATTTAAAGGAGTTCTTAACTCATGAGATAAATTGACAAAGTAGTTATTTTTATATTTTTCTTGCTTTAGTAATTTAGAGTAAAGCTCTTCATTTTCCTCTAATTTCTTATCTAGTTCAGCTGTTCGTTGTTTTACTAATGAATTTAATATTTTAACTCTATTCCAAGCTATTAAGATAATTACTAAAATTACTGCTATGTATATAATATATGCAATTGGTATTTTCCATGGTGGATTAGGTATATTTATATTTACTGAGGTGGGTTTACTCCATTCTCCACTTGAATTTCTTCCTGATACCATAAAAGTATACTTTCCTGCGCTTAAATTTGTGTAATTAGCCTGATTCCTATTTTCTGGATATACCCAGCCTTTATCTAGACCATCTAACTTATATTTATATTGTATTCTATTTGTATTTCTATAATCAGGCATAAAGAAGGTAAACTCTATTTGAGTGTCTTTATACGTTAACTCAATATTTTCATCTATTTTAACAAGATTTTCACCACTGATTATACTTTCAATCTTCACATCAGGTATATAGCTTTTTTCATTAATATCTTCTGGTCTAAAGCTTGTAAGTCCATTTATACCCCCAAAAAATATTTCTCCGCTCTTACTTTTGTAGTAAGAATATTGATTAAATTCATTTGCTTGAATTCCATCAGTACTATCAAAATTTGTAAATTTTTCTTTTGATACCTCTAATTTAGAAATACCATAATTTGTGCTTAACCAGATATTTTCATCATCCTCTAATATTATTCCATAAACAAAGTTATTTGCTAAATTATCTTTTTCTGTATATCTTTTTAGTATATTAGTATTTTTATTATACTTTATTAATCCATAATCAGTTCCAATCCATATATTTCCTTTATTATCTGATTCTATTGATAATATTAAACTATATGGTTTACTTTTTTCACTTATATGTTTATAGCTTGTAACTTCATTTGTATCTCTATCAAGTTTTACTAACCCTTCAGCTATACCTCCAGCTATCCATAAATCTCCATCTTTATCCTCATGTATGTCAGTTATTTCCAGGTCATGCATACCACTTCTCTTAAATATTTCAGTATAATCAGTAAATTTATTTTCCCTATCAAAACTTGATAAACCATTAGATGTTCCTATCCATAAAGTTTTATCTTCATCTATATACAAACTAGTAACATCATTAGAAACTAACCCATCTATATCTTTATATCGTGTTATTTTATTTGTATTTTTATCATATTTATTTAATCCAAGCTCTGTAGCTATCCATATTTCATTTTCGATTCCTACTACTTGTCTAATGACATTACTGGTTAATGAACTATTTTCATTGTGCATATTGAGTTTTATTTCATATACTTTATTATCTTTTCTATCTAGAATATTTATACCTTGATTAGTGGTTCCTACCCATAAAAAACCATCATCATCTTCATATATCCCAGATATCATATTCCCTCTCAGTGAGTCTTTATCAGCTGGATCATTTTTATAGTGATTAAATGAGTTATTATTATTAAGTAAGCTTATCCCTTCCCATGTACCTATCCATATAGTTCCAGACTGAGATTCCCATAAGCTTAATACATTATTACTAGATATACTTTTATCGTCATATCCTTTTGAGGTATAAGTAGAAAAAGTGTTGTTCTCTTCATTTAGTTTACTGAATCCACTATCTGTTGCTATCCATAACGTACCTCTGCTATCTCTCAGTATATCTCTAATATATCCCCCTGGTATATTCGTATTATCATTGTTAAACCTTATTATTTCTTCTGTATATAGGTTCATTTTATTTAATCCCCCATAGTGGGTTCCTATCCATAAAAAACCTAAATCATCTATATATACTTTAGATATATTATTTAAACTTAAAGAATTTTTGTCATCTTTATTCTCATAAAATTTTGTGATTTTATGAGTACTTTTGTTTACCTTATTAAGACCTTTCTTTGTACCAATCCAGTAGTTTCCTTCATTATCTTCCGTTATTGACTGTATAAATTGACTACTTAGTGATTCATGCGAAATTGGTGAATCATATAATCTTTCAAAATTGTCACTTTCTTTATTATACCTATTTAATCCATCCTCTGTTGCTATTAATATTTCTCCATCTCTATCTATAAAAATATCTTTTACTTTATAATTTGATAAATTACATAAATTTTCTTTAGGCAAATAGTTTTTTATCTGTTCATTTTTCACATCTATTTTACTTATACCAGCAGATGTTCCAACCCAAATGTTACCCTCATTATCCTCATCTATATCAGTAATGTTGTTACCCACTATGCTATTTTTCTCATTCTCTTTATATTTGTAGATTTCAAATTTATGACCATTATATTTATTTAATCCATCTCTAGTACCTATCCACATATACCCATTGCTGTCTTGAAAGATGTCATTTATTGTAGTTTGAGATAGGCCATCATCTATGGTCAATCTTTTAAAACTTCTATTTTCATAGTTATTTAAAGCTAATACTTCTTTCCCCATACTTAATAGTATTATTGCTGATAATATTATTGATAAAAATACTCTATTTCCCTTGTTCATTTTTTTCCCCTTTTATTGTCTTTATATAACAAATTATACCATTATTTACTATTAAAAATGAATAAACTATTTAATTTTTTTTATTTTACATCTTATCTAATTTCAATCGCACACTTATACAAAATAAACTTAATAAACCCTTTGTTTATTATTTAACTTATAATTCATAAAAAGAAGATGATTTGTATTTACCATAACAATTATCTTCTTTAATAATTTAAAAATCGTATTTATTTGTATTAAAATTTATCTTCTCTTAATAAATATTCGTTGTTGTCTTGATCTTTAAATGAGAACATTTTACCATATGGCATAACTAAAAGTTCTCCTACTTCAACTCCATTTTCTTTCATTTTACCATAAGATAAATCTATGTCTGTAGTACTTAAGAGAACTGATGGATGAGATACATTGGCTTTAGGATTTTGTGCTATCATCATATCTTTATTGTATAATACAAAAGTTGTAAACTCATCTTCACTTGGACCAACCTCTAACCAAGTCATAGGTCCCATATTTTTTTCCAATTTTACTATAAAGTTCATTTTATCTGTCCAAAACTTCTTCGCTTCGTTTTGGTCATTTACATATATTGTTATTTTTCCAATTTTATTTATCATATCTGCCTCCAAATTGTTGTGTTTTTCCTTGATAATACTTTCGTATATTTTACCATAATAAAACGATTTTTGCAAACATACGTTCTTCATTTTTCAAAAGATTTTACGCTTTCATACTGTAAGCATCTTCTACGCAATAAATTAATCTGATTCTCTTTTAATTATGCATATTTTTATATATGTAAAAAGAGAACCTAGTATTATTTAATCAGCACTAAGCTCTCTTTTTTATAAAAATCTTTTCTATTACTTTAATATATGTTTCCTAATTTTATTAATAGTTATTCTATCAATAAAATTAACAAATCTCTCTCCTTCTAAAGCATTATCCTTATAATAATTTAAAAGTCTATTAATATATGTAATAACTTCTTTTTCATTTATATTTTCAACTAACAAATCATGAGGTCTTGGTCTAAGACCACCCTTTCCTCCAATCACTATAAATAATTCACCTTCAGTGTTTGATAGTACACCTATATCTTTTGTATAAGCATTTATACAAGCATTTTTACATCCAGCTACTGCAATTTTCAATTTACCAGGTAGCTCCATACCTTGAAATTTATTAGTTATCTTAATTCCGAGTCCAATTATAGGATACTTTGATCTTCTACAAAAATTCGCTGAACACATTTCTATATTAATTACTGAACATATATTTTTTATTGCAGGTTGCATATTTAGTTCTTTCCATATACTATCAATATCATCTTCTTTTAGATTTCCAATTGATATTCTTTGGGCTGAAGTTAATTTTAGTGAAGCATTATACTTCTTTGCAACTTCACCAATTTTAATAAGTGTGTCTGGTGTCAAAAAACCACCAGGTATATGTGGTGTTATAACATATTTCTCTTTAGCATCTATATTCTTTTGTAATTTAGCATATTTGGTCATCTATCTCTCCTTGTGTATTATTAATAATATAAAAAAGTATAACATATCTATTTCTAATAAAATCAGTAGTATTTTTTAATATGATTTTGTGCTATCATATTTTTCTGACCACATATTTTTTAATATTTTTAAATCCTCTTTAAAGTCTTTCCTACTTTGACTATCCTTCATTTCAATTTCTTCCAATATCTCAAATGTAAACTGGTTACCACCATATTCTTTCCAATCTTTGGCTAACTTTAATAAAACCACTGAATCATACTTCACTGAAAAATCAAATCTATTCTTAGCACTTTGTAAATCTATATCAGCTACTAAAATATATTTTCTGTTAGCAATATTAGTTATTTTATAAACTCCACCAGTTATTGGTCGCTCTTTATATTCAAGTATCATATCTTTTCTACTCTTTTTTTTGCTATCCATATATACATCTCCTTTTACCTATAAGTTAACTACTAGTTTAGATATTAATTAATATATCTTATGAGTCTATTCCTTTTTTCTTATTTCTACTCTTGATAACATTGTAGCAATTTCTACATGATGAGCTACAATATTTCTCGTTATCACTCTTTGCAATAAAAGCATTCTTACAGTATTCACATCGCTTTAATATATTGCTTTCATTGGTTATAGCAAAGCAATATATTATTTCAACTGCTGTTTTTAATGAATCAAACTCCCATTGTATAAATGGATTATTTAACATACCAATTGTCATACCTATTTTTTCAGCCTTAAATTTCCCAGCCATTATAGTTACGCCTTCTGTTAGATTTATATTTTTATATATTAAAACTTGATTAATATGAGTAGATATAGTCTTGGCAAAGTCTATTATCCAATCTACTTTTTCACTGTAAAATTTTGAAAATACTAAATCTAATATCAGAGGTCTTTTGCCATAGAACTTAGGTGAATCCTCAGCCTTAAATAAAGTCAAGTGCTTTCCTAATTTCCTAATATATACCTCATCTTCATTAGCAAAAGGAATAAATAAATTTAAGTACTTATCTTCATCCATAATTTTTTCTTTTATATTTAATGGATTTTTATCAGTAAGAATAACCTTAGATTCTCCTATTATATCTCGATTATATACACTTGATGTTATTATACCTAACAAACCATAAGCTTTTACAAACTCTAATACCATACTATCTAAAGTACTTGTGTCAATATCATTTTTTAATGCACTATCCCCTAATTTAATTAAATCAAAAACTAACTCATTTGCATTTTCAAAAGGATTGTAAATAGTAAAACATGAATCTTCTTTAGGCGTGATATACTTTTCTCCATTTTCATCTAATCGAACTTCATAATCACTATATTTAATCCAATCAGTTTTAAACTGACCAGTCATATTTATATATTTTTTCATATTATCCATCCTTTTTAATAGTTTTTACTTAGCTTTATATTAACATGATATGTTTTTTAATTTTATTTGTCAACTAAGTTAATAGTTTTATTATCATAAATATTAACAATTCTATATTTTATTACAAAATTATTAATTTATTTAGTGTATAAATCATATACTTGGCTTATGAAATAGTTATCTTTATCTATGATTAAATTTGTGTTAAAAGAAAAAAGCATCCTTAGATGTTTAAACTACCACCTTGGATGCTTCTTCCTTTTAATATTTTATTATATTATTTTAAATATTATTTAGCATATTTGACTATAATATCACGAAGTACTTCTGTAGCACTTAATCCACCTCTATCATTGTAATA
>NZ_NOJY02000004.1 GCF_002250835.2 Romboutsia weinsteinii | reverse complement strand
AAATCTGCTGAATTAAATAACCACATACAGATGCAAATACGGCCATATATAAAACAGATATCCACCCATTTATACTTACTTGAGGCAAATACACATATGGCTTTTCTAAAAAAATAAAGGGAAACATAATTACTGTACAAACTAAAAATGAATAACTTGTTACCTTTATAGGACTATATTTTTCAACTGCTTTTTTTGAAATAATAGAATAAATAGCCCAACATACTACAGCTATCATCATTATTATATCACCAATATTCATACTAAAATTCTTAAAACTCTCTATAGATCCATTGCTGAATATTAAAATAACACCACATATCGATAGAAATATTGAGATAATATGATTTTTGGTTATTTTTTCTTTTAAAATAATGCATGCTAGTATAGCTGTTATTATAGGATTTGTTGCTCCTATCAATGATGAATTTGTTGCTGTTGTAAACTTTAGGCATAAGAAAAAAAGTAAATGATATCCTATGATACCTATTGTTCCAAGTTTTAGAAATATTGGTAAATCAGCTCTTGTTATCTTCCAGTCTTTATCGAGTTTAATCATGATAGGAAAAATTAGCAAAGTAGAGATTAAAAATCTAAAAAAAACTAAAGACATTATAGGAAATTCTTCTACCGAGAATTTTCCGGCTATAAATGCCCCTGCCCAAAATACTGTTGCCAGTACCATTATATATTTTTTCAAATCCTATCCCCCTTAGTATATTGCTAGTCTATTCTAATTCTAATCACATCTCCGTTATTTCTCTCTAAGTGGGCAATCTCTCCCAATAAATTGTAATCAAACGCATTTAAGAGCATATTAAGCAATTTCTTACTGTCTATTATGTCATCCGCAGTATTAAAAAAGTCTAATGCATTATTTTTAACCATCTTCTTCACAAAATCTATAGGCAGTTTCAAATGTATCTTATCCCCAGAATGAGATAGAATTCTAATCTTTACAAATCTCTCTTCACTATTATCAACTATTTGTTTGGCCATAAAATCCTCCTAAATTTTTCTTGTATGAATATTTTTAAATATAATAAATCATACTATGCTTTATAGTATTTTATTCAAGTAAATCTTGATTTATCTTTCTTTTGTAAATATATTCATTTTATGTTAAAATATTTTAATGTAAAATACCTTATTGAGGAGATGACTAAATTGTTTAATTATATAAAATTTGCTTTATTTCAGATTATAGGCTTTTCGTCTACTTTACCTAAGCTAAGTAAAATAAAGAAAAATCCTGATAAGTTCACATCAGATGAGATTTTCAGTGTTTTACAAAAACAAGCTAAAAGATCTTTAAAATTAGTAAATATAAATCTTAAAATTTTAGGTAAAGAAAAGCTACCAAAAGAACCAGTACTATTTGTAATTAATCACTCAAGTATGTTAGATAGCTTCATACTTTTAGCAAGCGTTGATAGACCAATTGGAGTTGTGATTGCAGATGAACCTATTTGGAGAGATATGCCGATTATTAGTGATTGGAGTAAACTCATCAAATCTGTATACATAAACAGAGAGAATAATCGTGAAGGAATAAAAAGTATAATAGAAGCCGCTAAAAATATATCAGAGGGCCATAGTATGGCAATATTTCCAGAGGGAGATTTAACTTGGGTAAAGGACTCTAATGCTCTTGTTTCTGACTTTAGAAATGGAGCCTTAAAAATTGCATACAAGGCAAAATGTCCTATAGTTCCAATGGTAATTAAAAACTCAAAAAACACGTATGAAGGATATCAGCCAGTTGGTAAAATCCGTTCTGTTGATGTAGAAGTAGAGTTCTTAGATGCGATTTATCAACATATCGATGATCCAAAGCTGAAATCTACTATCTTAGGTGAGGATATAAAAGATAGCATGATAAACAAAATAAAAGAATTTAACAAAGTAATGTAAAATAATAAAAGACTATCCCAAAATACAAAACCAAGATTTTGAGATAGTCTTTTATTATAATTATTTATATTACTTCTATAATATCATTAACATTTATTGTTCCTTCTTTGATAACCTTTACAAAAATTCCTTCTCTAGGCATAACACAATCGCCTGTTACTTGCTTTATTTGGCACCCACTGTGACATTTCTTCCCTATTTGAGTCACTTCCATCTCACAATCACCAACTCTAAGTTTTGTTCCAACAGGAAGAGTAAATACTTCAATTCCCTCAGTAGTTATATTTTCAGCAAAATCTCCATGCTTAAGATGATCAAATCCTTTAGCTTTCATCTTATCTACACTTTCCTCTGCTAGCATACTTATTTGGCGATGCCAATTTCCTGCATGTGCATCTCCAACAATTCCATGATCTATTTTTATTTCTGCACTATTTACAGGTACCTTCACTACACCTTTTTCTTTACTAATATTAATTGATACTATCTTTGCCATCTAATTGCCTCCAATGTTAATATGTTATTGTCTTATTTCTTATCCACCTATTTGATACATACAACTCATAGATTCGCTAGATCTATTTTCTATCAGTCTGTGTCTTTGAGGTTTTTGTAGAATTATCTCCTTCATTGTTTCCCTAAAAATTAAAGGTTTTTGACTATAATTTCTTATATCTATTTCCTCTTCACTATGAAGGCATAACTTTATTCTGCCTTTGGCTGTCAATCTTATTCTATTACAGTCATTACAGAAAGAACAACTTATTGGGCTTATTACACCTATTCTTCCTTTTGATTTTTCTAATTTATAATAAGTAGATGTACTATTTATTTCCCTTCCTATCTTATGAATACCATCCATATTATCAAGGATCTCTCTTATATTTAAATAACCTCTTGTATAAATCTTTTTTGCCTCACCTATAGGCATTAGTTCAATAAATCTAACATCTATAGAACTAAATCTTGTCATATCCATAAAATCATTTAATTCATCATCATTAAATCCATCTATGGCTACACAGTTTATTTTTACCTTTAGACCAATTCTTATTGCCTCATTAATAGACTTTAAAACCTCTTTTAATTGTCCACCTCTAGTAACGGTTTTGTATTTATACTCTTTTAGTGAATTCAAACTAATATTTACACTACTTAATCCACTAGACTTTAAGCTTCTTACTATCTCATATAAGCCTATACCATTTGTACTTATGCCAATATCATGTATGTTACATTCTTCTTTAGTAAATCTGATGAGTTCACTAATTCTTGGATATAATAAGGGCTCTCCTCCTGTAAATCTAACTTTTGTAATTCCAATCTCACTCATAGCTTTTATAAAAAACTTATAGTCTTCAAAGCTTAAGTAGTCATTTACATAATCTTTTTCAAATTTTACTTCTTCGGGCATACAGTAAACACACCTTAGATTGCAGTTTTCTGTTAAAGAAACACGAAGATAGTTTATGTTTCTCCCAAATTTATCTATCATAACTTAATTACCTTCTTTACTATTGTCTATTTAAATATTCTCATGTATATATATTATATACTAATGTCAAATTATCCTTTATATCTACAAAATTTATTTATCTAGTCTTAGATTTTTATATTTTCTGTGAGATAAATCTCCATTATTTTTAACTAGTAAAAGCTCTGCAATAATTCCAAATGCAATTTCACTTACTTCATCTGAAGATATGTTTAAACCTACAGGTGCGTATACATTATTTAATAATTCTTCTTCTACACCCTCACTAATTAACTGAGATTTTAAAGTTGTCCATTTTTTTCTACTTCCTATCATTCCTATGTAAGAAGGATTTTCTTTTATTATCTCTCTAAGAGCCTCTAAATCTTTGTCATAACCCCTAGTAGCTATAACAACATAAGTATTTTCATCTATTCTAATATTATTTAATATAGTTTTTATATCGCCGGCATATACTTCATCTGCATCAGTAAATCTATCCTTATTTCCAAACTCATCTCTATCATCTACTATTGTGGTATGAAAATCAAGTGTTTTTGCTACATTATATATATTTAAACCTACATGACCTCCACCAACTAATAGTAATCTTGCTCTTGGTTTAAATATTTTAATATAACCTTTTATACTACCTCCACATGCCATTGGAGTTTCCTCTGAGCTCTTTACCAAAGAGTGTTCAAATAGACTATCTTTTCCACTTTCTAAACATTCTCTACACTTATTAATTACTTCATACTCTACAATTCCGCCACCAACAGTGCCCATCATTGTATCATCCTTAAATAAACATAGAGTTGCACCATTCTTACCTGGACTTGAACCAATCACCTCTGTTAAAGTCGCAAATGCTACTCTATTTCCTTTATCAAGTTCTTTACTTATTCTTTTTAGCATTCTTTCGTACATATTAAATTGTCCTCCGGTTCTCTTTTATCTAATTATAGATGGCAATATATTATTAGATATTATTACTTCTAATACCCCCCCAGCTATACATCTAGCCTTATCAGATATTGTAAATGTATTTTTTACTTCTTCTTTTCTTGGATCAATATCTGCTATTTTTAAATTATTCTTTACCGTTGCACCATCTCTTATCAATCCTCTTAGTATCCCATCTAATGTTGCTAGTACTTCATGATTTTGTCCATACTCATCTTTGATATAGCAAATTGTATCACCTTTACTCACTATATCACCTATGCCATGTACTTTTTCAATAGTACCAGCAGCATTAGAGTATACTACTCTTTCTTTTGAGAACCCTTTTATCTCTCCTGGTATACCTGTATTTTCTATAGCCATGCCACTTGTAATTATCCTTCCTAAGTTATGACCTCTCATAGTTTCAATTACAAAGTCAACATCATCGCCTGCTGAGAATCCTGGTCCTAATCCAATAGTAATATCAGCCATATCCTTAGTTGTACCAATATTTTTTTTAGCTAGTATTGCATCAACTAAAACTTTTGGTTTTATGCTTTTTATAGATTCTCCGGTTTCATCTATTAGTAACGCAACATTACCTTCTTCTAGAACATCTGTCACTTCTAATACATCATTACATAACTTACAAGTAACTTTTTCTATTTTATATTCACCTTCATAAACAGCCTCACTAAATGCAACCTGTCTTCTTATCGCTAGAGGTTTTTCTATTTCTAAAGCTACTACATTAAACCCACAATTTTTTAACTTGAGTATCACACCTGTAGCTAGGTCTCCTGCTCCTCTTACCAATATGATATTATCCATAGAAACCTCCACCCTATCTTATGTATATATATTACTAATCTTATCTATTTCTATAAAATACAAATAAGTTAATATTTTTTATATTTATCTAAATCTTCTTCTTTCTTCTCCCTTTGTCTTTCACAAATCTTAGCTATAAGTAAAACAATACTACCTACAACACAAACAAGCGGTATACCTATACCACAAATAAATCCTGCAAATACAAAAAATGCGTTCATAGTCTGTTCAACTATACTCCCTGTAGTATAAACAATAATATGTCGATAGTATCCTCCTTTCACATTTATTTTGTATTAAAATTAATCTACTACAACAGCAGTACCATAAGCTATAACTTCACTAGCTCCTGCCATTACAGAAGAAGATCCTAGTCTCATCCCAACTATCGCATTAGCACCCATACTCTCAGCTTTTTCAACCATTCTTCCAATTGCTATTTGTCTAGCTTCTGTCATCATTTCATTGTAAGATGTTATTTCTCCACCCACTATTGTCTTAAATCCTGCACCAATATCTTTACCTATATTCTTACTTCTTACTGTACTTTGTGATACAAATCCTAATACTTCCTTTATTTCTTTACCTGGTATTGAATCTGTTGTAACTACTAACATTTTAACTCCCCCTCTCTTATTTATATTCTATCATATTCTATTAGTAGTTTTATTATTAAATTTTAATATGCTTTTTTATAAATAAAAAAGCTTGGTACTATGACCAAGCTTTTTAAATCTAATATTTTATTCAAATATCTGAATTATCTTATTTCTAAGTTTTTCATTAACATCTTCTTTATTATTTACATATTCTTCATAAGAATCAAACTCTCTACAGATATAAGTTACAACCTCACTACCTATAAAGTTTATATTCTCTAGATTATAATCATACATTGTTTCAACACTATCTGCCTCAATAATAGCATCTGAGATACCTTTGTATAAGTCTTCAATTATATCAGATCCATTATCAAAGTATTTTATTATTTGACATTTGCTTTCATCTGACATAACCTGCTCTTTAATAAACATAATAAAATTCTCAAAATCTTTTTTATTATTGTAAGGCTCTATCTCAAATAATATTCTAAAGAATAAATTCCAAGGAAACTCTGTATTAAGCTTACTCTTTATATACTCTCCTAAATTACAGCAAAACTCATCTTTAAATACTGGCTCCGCTTCAAAATTAATATTTTCAGTAAAATCAATATTTTTTTTTGCTATACTATTTAGTTTTGCAAATTCCTCAAGCATAAAATCTCCAAATATATCTTGGTCTTTTTCTTTTTTGTTAAAAGAATAACTTAGTATTGTTTCACAAGGCTTCTTAAAATCAACTACAAATCCTATGCTATCTTTCATCTTAGAAGAAAAAGCGTCATGTGCTAGCTTAGCTAATACTTTCTCAATTTCTTTTTTACTATTTTCCATATTATTTATTGCACCAGTATTAAAGTTTTTATATATACTTAATAGTTGGTTATCTATCATAGTCAGGTTATTTTTTATTGATGACATCATGTCTTTTAAGAAACCATCTGCAAGTAAGTATGTGTTATTTTTATATATTATTTTATGCTCTATTTCACTCCAGAATATATTAACTAGGGACTTAACTTGAAGCTCAAACTTTATCTGCCTATCTAAATAATTAAACATGCCATCGATTCTATATATCTCAAATCCATTTTTCTGTTTATTAGGTTGTCTTTCACTTAATTTTAATTTAATACTTTTATTATCTTTATTATAATAGTAAATTTTATCATCCGTTTTATTGAAATATCTCTTTAATAGTCTATATATCTTTTTTTCATCTTCAATAAATCTACACTCAATTCTAATTCCAATTAAGTCAGATAAATTATGAATTAAATTGCCTGCTTCATTATATTTTTTTAAATACCTATTTCTTATAATTTTTTCTCTTAAACTTGCTTCACCTTTTACTCTAGACGTTATATTTATATATTCTTGATCTTTTCCTTCTAATATATCTTCAAAATATTCTTCTATATCGTCTGCTATAAGCTCAAGTGTTGGACTCATAGCTTTAAGCATGTCTATTGATTCGTCTATAAAATCAAACTCTTTTAACCCCATATCTGCACTCCTGTTTTTTAATATGACTTTTAGTAGCCATTTTCAAATATATAATTTATTCTACCACCATTATACCTTGAAAGTAAGTGCTATAGTTAATACTTCACATAGATTTCATATTACATTTTTGTAACCTGTTATCAATATATGCAAAATAAAAGCCACCTAATTAAAGGTAGGCTTTATTTATAATTTCTAAAATCCAATATATATTCCAGCAGTCAAGAATATTAAAACTGCTATTATCAATATTACCAACAGTGGAACTATAAATTTAACCCATTTTGCAAATGGTACTTCAGCAACTGCTAATGCTCCCATTAATACCCCTGATGTAGGTGTTATAAAGTTTGTAAGACCAACACCAAACTGATATGCAGTTACTATAACTTGCGAAGATATATTTACTAAATCTCCAAGAGGTGCAAGTACTGGTACAGTTAATGATGCTAGACCTGATGATGATGGTATTAAAAATGCTAAAGCAGATTCTAAGAAGAATGTTAAGTAAATAAATATTACCTTTGGAAGTCTTCCTAGGAACCCTGATGCTGAGTTTAATATAGTATCTATTATAAATCCATTTTGTGCCACTATTACTATTCCACGTGCTAATGCTATTGCAAGAGCTGCTGATACCAACTCTCCTGCACCTGCTATAAATGAGTTGGCTATATCTTCTTGAGATAATCTAGCTACAAGACCTGATAATACTCCTATTGCTGCAAAACACATTGCAATTTCTGGAATATACCATCCGGTTACTATAACTCCATAAACCATAATACCCATACCAACTGCAAATATTATAAGAACCCCAGCTTCTTTACCTGTGAATTTTCTTATTTCAGCTTCTTCTTCTGCTACAGCTGCAGCATGATCTCTACTAACATCGTATACTAGTGATGATTTTGGATCGTTTTTTACTCTTTTTGCATACATCATAACAAAAGCTATAGATATAATAAGGATTATAATATACATAATTACCCTAAACCCTATTCCAGAGCCAGGTGCTAATTGTGCTAAAGCTTGTGCTATACCAACTGAAAACGGATTTATAGTTGATGCAGCAGCACCAGAAGCTGCTCCTATAAACACTATTGCTATTGCAACCAGTGCATCATATCCTAAGGATGTCATAAGTGGAACAAATATCATATAAAATGGTAATGTTTCTTCAGCCATACCAAATGTAGTTCCACCTAAACTAAATAGTATCATTGATATAGGAATTATTAACATTTCTTTTCCTTTAAATCTAGATATTACTGCTCCTATACCTGATTCGATTGCACCAGTTTTATTTACAATACCAAAAGCTCCTCCTACAATAAGTACAAAACCAACTACTTCTGCAGAATCAATAAATCCATCTATCGGAGCTTTAAAGACATCTACAAATCCTTGTGGATTGCTGTCTACACTTTGATAAGTTCCTGGTATAACAACACTTCTACCATCTATTTCTTCTCTTGCAAATTCACCACTTGGAACAATCCAAGTTAATATAGCCATTAAGACTATAAGCAAAAATATAATAGTAAAAGTATGTGGTATAACAAATTTTCTTTTTACTTTTTCAGTCATTATACTTTCCTCCATATCTTACGTTGTTAAATAAAGTTTTCCCTTTTTCCAAAAATTTATTAGTAAGATATAAAATGACTGATAATTATTAAATTGTAAAACTATCTTATATGTAATCTGCTAGTAATATTAAGTATTAACAAATTATATTATATAGCTATTAATAGTTGATTTTATATTTTTAGATTCCATAATTGTCGACATTATTGCAATATCATCACAGTAGTTCATTGTATCTTTAAAGTTTTCAGGTAATACTCCTCCAAGTGCTACAATTTTTATTTTAGTTATTTCTTCTGCTTTTTTTAGAAAATCTAAACCTCTAGGCATTAGACTTTCTTTACATTTTGTTTCATAAATATGAGATAGTATTATATAATCTATTTTAATATTTTTACATTTAATAATACTCTCTAATAGTAATATTTCATCTAAACAATGAATTGATATACCAAGTATCTTTTTTTCATCAAAATGATAATCTTCTTTTAATAAACTTACAAATAATTTGAATGGAAGATGTAAGCCATCTAAGTTCAATTTCTTTAATAAATAAGTATTGCTATTTATTATTAAATTTGTATTATTCTTTTTTCTTATACTAATAATTCGTGTACATAAATCTTCAAAGTCATTATTATTTAAATCTTTTTCTCTTATAATAATATTTTCTATCTGGCTTAATATACATTCTTCAATCACCTCAAAGTATCTCTTTTTGCTACAGAGTTTCCTATTTGTTATGAGATACATTAAAGCCTCTCCCAATCTTTAAAAATGTGCTGATATCCAATTGATTTTAACATATCCTTTACATCCTTAAGCTCACTATCTTCGTTGGTTTTAAACTGAGCAGTGTCTTGTTCTCCTTGTGAGTGACCTCCTACATCTGTAGATACACTTGCACTTAATTTTGTGACTCCTATAGGTATTAAGTTTCGTCTCATATTTAAATCTTCTCTCGTAGAGATATTTATCCCTGCATGAGGATCAAATAGTCTCATACAAATTATAGCTTGTACTAAATCAGTATCACTTATTTCTATTAATTCCTCATAACATCCCTTAAATGGCCTTATTCTAGGAGTTGAATAACATACATCTACATGTGGATATTTTCTCTTCAAGTAGCTACCGTGTAAAATCGTAAAAAATGTTTCTTTTCTAAACTCACTAAGACCTAATAGCGCACCTATTGAAACATTTCTCATTCCAGCTTTTACACCTCTTTCGGGGGCATCTAGTCTAAACTTATAATTTGATTTTGGTCCTTTTATATGTACAGTTTTATAAATTTCTTCATTATAAGTTTCTTGATATATAGTTAATCCATCTACACCTTTTTCTACAATATGAGTGTATTCATCTACTTCCATAGGGTATACCTCTATACTCAATGATGAAAACTTGTCTTTTAAGTTCTCAACAGCTTCTCCTATATATTCTACACTCGAATGTAACTTGCTTTCTCCGGTTAAAATTAGTAAGTGTTTAAACCCCTGTTGTGAAATGCAGTCTCCTTCTTTTTTTACTTCTTCAAGGTTTAATTTTTTTCTTTTTATCCCGCTATCTATACTATAGCTGCAGTAAGCACATTTATTTATACAATAGTTTGCTATATACATTGGTGTATATAAAGAAATTGTTTTTCCAAAATGTTGATTTGTAAGTCTGTTTGCCTTCTGTGCCATTTGTTCTAAATATTTCACAGCTGTTTTAGATAGTAAATTTAATAAATCATAATCATCAAGCTTAGTTTTACCAATGCTTTTAAGTACATCTTCTTCACTTACATTTTCTAAGTATTCATCTATATCAATATTTTTATATTTATCTATGATCTCATAAAAACTCATATTTCCTCCCATATTATAAGTTATTTAAAAATCCTGTTAAAGGAGAAGATGCATTTGCATAAGATGATACACCTCCACATTTTGCAAGATAAGCCTTCCTCCCCCCCTCTACTGCTAAGTTAAAAGCATTGGCCATTTGTATTGGGTCTTTGGCAGACGATATTGCTGTATTTACTAATACTGCAGCAGCTCCCATCTCCATAGCTTCCATTGCTTGAGATGGTTTACCAATTCCTGCATCAACTATTATCGGTATTTCCAACTCGTCAATCATAATTTGTATCATTTCTTTCATCTTCAGACCTCTATTAGACCCAATAGGTGCCCCTAGTGGCATAACAGCTGCTGCGCCTGCTTCTATTAATCTTCTACCTGCATACAAATCTGGACTCATATATGGAAGTACAATAAATCCTTCATCTGCAAGTATTTTTGTAGCTGTTATTGTTTCTTCATTGTCTGGAAGAAGATATTTAGTATCAGATATTACTTCTATCTTAATAAAATTTCCACAACCCATTTTTCTTGCAATTCTTGCTATCCTTACTGCTTCCTCAGCATTAGTAGCTCCTGATGTGTTTGGTAAAATAGTCATATTACTTGGTATATGAGTTAATATATTTTCTTCTCTATTATCTAAGTCTACTCTTCGAAGAGCCATAGTTATTATTTCACTTCCACTAGCTCTTATCACATCGGGTAATATGTTATTACTTCCGTATTTTCCAGTACCTATAAGTAGCCTACTGCTAAATTCTTGATCTTTTAAAAATAGTTTATCCATACGCCTCTATCCCCCTAATAATTTTATCTATATATAAAATTTTGCTAAACATCTTCTATTAAAATCTTTGTAGCTAAATTAGACATGTGATTAGCACATATAGCTACTCTAGGAGCCATCAATCCATCACCAATTTTCGCCTCATTTTGAAAATCTCCACATATATAAAATCTATTTCGAATTTTCTTTGTCATTATTAAGTTTGAGTCGTAAAATCCTGACATACCAGAAGATGCTATCAAGTACTTTTCTTTCATTTTAAGTAATACGCTGTTACATATTTCAGCCTTGCATTTGGGATTATCAAAAGCCTCTATAATTATATCTACATTATCAAAAGTATTGATATTTTCTTTATTTACAAACATATTGTAGGTTATTAATTGAATAAAAGGATTTATTCTCTTTATATTCTCCCTTAAAGCCTCTGTTTTTAGTTTTCCTATATCATCAATAAAGTATTGTTGCCTGTTTAAATTTGATGGTTCAACAATATCATAATCAACAAGTGTAATACTCCCTACTCCAATACGAGCTAAGGATATTGCTATATTAGAGCCTAGTCCTCCAAGGCCTAATATAGCTACTTTACCTTTTTTCAATTTATTATGTACATTCGGAGTATGTCTAGCTAGTAATAAATTTTCTAACTCATTCAATGATGGTACTTCACCTTTTTTAATAAGGGTCAATCTATCATTTTCACTCAGTCGTAGATCTTTATCTATTGGATATCCATTTAGTATTATTACATTGCAATCTTTTTTGTACTTTTCTTTTACTTTGTAAACTGTGGTATTTTCTTCAACATTTTCTAAAACTTCATTTATAAAAATATTGATTTTAACCACCTCCAACAAAGTTAATAATTTCAACTTTGTCTTCTTTATTAATTATATAATTTTCATAATTCTCTTCATCAATAATATTAAAATTTATCTCAACAACTACTCTATCTTTTTTTAAATTATAAGACTTTAATAAGTCTATTATAGTTATATTTTCTCTATATTCTATTTCTTTGCCATTAACTTTCAATCTATTCCCTCCTGTAATTAGTTTTACTTAAGAGATTATATTAAGCTCAACTCTTCCTCATTTAAAATCTTCTTAACGGTTCTCATTGAACACATCTTACCACACATAGTACAACTATCATCGTGAGTAGGTCTTGATTCGTCTCTATATCTTCTAGCTTTTTTAGGATCTATACAAAGATTAAACATTTCCTCCCAATCTAACTCTACTCTAGCTTTACTCATCTTATTGTCCCAATCACGTGCACCATGAATATTTTTAGCAATGTCTCCAGCATGAGCCGCTATCTTAGTTGCTATTATACCTTCTTTCATATCTTCAAGATTAGGGAGTCTTAGGTGCTCTGCTGGAGTAACATAGCATAGGAAATCTACACCTTTTGAACTAGCTAATGCTCCACCTATAGCACTAGTTATATGATCATATCCTGGAGCTATGTCTGTAACCAAAGGTCCTAATACATAAAAAGGTGCTCCATGACATAATCTCTTTTGTAGCACTACATTAGCTTCAATTTCATCAATTGCCATGTGCCCAGGCCCTTCAATCATTACTTGTACATTTCTCTTCCAAGCCCTTTTAGTAAGCTCTCCTAGTACAATAAGTTCGTCTATTTGCACTCCATCCGTAGAGTCAGATATACATCCAGGTCTACAAGCATCTCCAAGGCTTAATGTAACATCATGTTCTTCACAAATATCTAGTATTTTATCAAAGTTAGTATATATAGGATTTTCTTTATTGTTTAACTCCATCCAAGCAAATAATAGTGATCCACCACGAGATACTATATGTGTTAATCTATCATGGTTCTTAATCTTCTTTGATACACTTCTAGTAAGCCCTGCATGTATTGTTATAAAGTCTACTCCATCTAGTGCATGCTGCTTAATAACATCTAAAAACTCTTCTTCTTTTATATCTTTTAAATCTTTATCTAAAAAACCAACTGCATCATACATAGGTACAGATCCTATCATTGCAGATGACATATCTATTAATTTTTCTCTAAATTCTCTAGTTTTACCATAGCTACTAAGATCCATAATAGATTCTACTTTCATATCTAGTGCCGTCTTTACTTTCTCAATCTCTGAATCAATATTATTACAATCTCTAGATATACCTAAGTTAACATTTATCTTTGTTCTTAAATTTTTTCCAATTCCTTCTGGACTTATTGACTTGTGATTTTTATTTGCAGGTATAACAACTTGACCCTTTGCTATTAAGTCCATTAGTTTACTTACATCTATTTTTTCTTTTTGTGATACAATTTCCATTTCCTTAGTTACTATACCTTTTCTTGCAGCATCCATTTGAGTTGTAAAATTCATGTTTATCCCCCTGTTTTTAATAAAATAAAAAAGCGCTTACCCTAATATTTATAGGGAAGCGCTTTTACAATCATACTTAAATTTATACCTAAATAGATTTAGATATAGTTTAGTAAATTATACTTAAAGCTTCCCTTCGCAAGCATTACCTTGAGCAGGTTGTTAGGGTTTATAAGTTTACGGCTTTTTTCTCAGCTAGCCAATTCTAGCGCCCCTAGCTCTAAATTCAGTTGTTATTTTTATAAGTTGAGTATAGCATAGCGTTTTTTTAATCACAACAATATTATACATTTTTTACCATAAATAATTTTTATTACCTGAGTCTATTTTTTCATTATAGACTCCTTAGTAAAGCTAATAAGATCTATATAAAGTAATAATATAATCTTTTTATTGACTTATCTGTATATGGATTATATAATATTATAGATTTTATATTTAATTTGAAATAGTTTCGTAATGCAATAATAAATTAATATTTCTATATGAGAAATGATTCTTCTTATATGAGTGTAGAACACCCACTTTTAAAAAAACCTAAAAGCGGGTGTTTTTTTATTGTGGTGAAAATATTTTCCAAGGAGGTCTTATATGATAAATCATACAATAAGGAAATACAAAAATGATAAAGAGTTTTACAGGCGTTTATTTGTAATTACTCTACCAATAACTCTACAAAGTCTAATAGCATCATCTCTTAATATGCTAGACACAATGATGATAGGAAAAGTAGGTGAACTTGAGCTTGCTTCAGTAGGTATAGCTAATCAATACTACTTTTTATTCTCATTACTTACAAACGCAATAGCAATAGGTTCTGGAGTTCTTATAGCTCAATTATGGGGTAAAAAAGATACTTATAACATAAAAAGAGTCCTATCTAGATCACTATTTTATGGATTAGCGCTAACCATATTATTTATGATATTAGGTTTAACTATTCCAGAAAAAATTATGGCAGTTTTCAATAATGACCCTACAGTTATTAAAATAGGTGTGGATTATTTAAAAATAGTTGTTATAAGTTATTTCTTTACTACAATTACATTTACATTCGCATCCGGACTTAGAAGTATCGGTAATACACGTCTTCCAATGTGGGCGAGTTTTATCGGCCTTATTGTAAATGCCATTTTAAACTCAATACTAATCTTTGGATTATTTGGTGTCCCTGCGATGGGAATAAAAGGTGCAGCCCTTGCTACATTAATAGCAAGAGTAGTTGAATTTGTAATAATAACTAGTGTTGTCTATACTAAAGTTGATGTACTAAAATTAAAATTAAAATATGTATTTGATTTGCCAAGCCCTATATCTTCTGTTCTTACTAAGGTTACAATTCCAATATTGATAAATGAGGCATGTTGGGCTTTTGGAAATATCACTTACGCTGCAATATATGCTAGAATAGGTACTAGCGCTGCAGCTTCTATACAAATATGTAGTACTGTTATGAATCTATTTATGATAGTTACATTTGGTCTTGCAAATGCTGCTGTAGTAATAATAGGTAATGAGATAGGTGCTTGTCGAGAAGATGCAGCAATAGATGCTTCAAAGAAGATTTCTTCTCTTTCATTAAAGATTTCAATATTATTAGCTATTTTAATGGCTTTAGCTGCAAAACCTATTGTAATGTTCTTCAATGTTTCCCCTGAAGTTAAGCTTTCATCTCAATATATACTATACATTTATGCTATGGTTATGGTCTTTAAAGTGTATAATGCTGTTATGATAGTTGGAATACTTAGAGGTGGTGGAGATGCTACATTTGGTTCTATACTACAAGGATCTACACTGTGGCTTGTTGGTATACCATTAGCTGCTTTTGCCGCCTTTATATTAAAGCTACCAATATATACAGTAGTTGCTTTTGCAATGGTTGAAGAAGTTATAAAAGTTGTACTTATGATTAAACGATTTAAATCTTTCAAATGGATTAAAAATATGGTTAGTGACGTAAATGAATCTTTAATATAAATAAAAATAAGAGGCTATATAGCCTCTTATTTTTATTTATCGCAAACTGCAATTCCTAAAACTCCAGGTCCAGAGTGAGCACAAATACAACTTCCTATATGTACTGACTCAACTTTTCCAAGTTTTAACTCATCACTTATTTTGCTTGTCAAGATATCAAGGTCACCTTGGTTATCACCACATCCAACTATGACTCTTTTATTTTCTAAGTTATCTCCAAACTTATCTTTTATCATTTCTATTATTTTTCCGATTACCTGCTTTTTACCTCTTACCTGAGCTCTAGATCCTACACTTCCATTATCTATTCCTAAGATAGGCTTTATGCTAAGCATATTACCTATTGTTGCACTTGCTAAAGATACTCTTCCACCTTTTTGTAAATACTCTAGTGTATCCACTGTAAATATTACCTCTGTATCTTTTTTAATAGCCTCTAAATGCTTAAGAATTTCATCTATTGATTTACCTTCTCTCGCCATTTCAGCTGCAGATAATACTATACATCCACTTCCTATTGATAATGATAAACTATCAAAAGTATAAAGTTCACCTTCTGTATCATTTTTTGCCATTACTGCACTTTGGTAAGTACCAGAAGCATTTGAAGACCCTCCAATATATAATACTGTTTTTCCTTCTTCTAAATATTTGTCAAAAGTAGTTTTAAATGACATATATGTTACTTGAGATGTCTTTGGTAATTTTTTGCTATCTCTTAACATTTGGTAAAACTCTTCTTTTGTTATATCTATTCCATCTACATATTCTTTATCTTCAAATAGTACGCTTAGTGGTACTACATGTATGTCATATTCCTCCACCAATTGTTTTGGTATATCTGATAAGCTATCGCACACTATCTTTATATTATTCATATTTCCTCCGTATTTATAAAACTATATAATTTATGATTGCATATTATTTTTATATTTAATATTATAACCTGGTACTAATATCTTATCACATTCCCCTTTCAGGTTCAAGTTTTTATCCATAAAAAACATGACACCTATGATTTAAGTGTCATGCTTAATATTTGAATTTATGTTTAGATATTTTATTAATCTATTTTTTCCTTTTTCTACTTTTACTTTGATTATATGATTTTCTACTCTTTGGAGGCCCTTCATTTTTATAGATATTACGTGTACACTTAAAAGTAATACCTACACCAAATAAAGCTGGAAGTAGAAAAAGTGGTATCTTATTTATAAATATAAGACTAGCTCCACAAAGTAATATCCCAGCACCACCCATATACAGATTTAGTTTTATCCATCTCTCCATAGCAATCCCCCCATTTAATTTATACTATAGATAAATTTACATAATCCTTTCTTACTAATACTTAATAAATAAACTTATCTTATTTTATGTATTTTTCTAATATAACTGCTCTTATACTCTCATATCTAATATATTCTGGTAAGGCTTTTTTTATTTCTCCTATCTTTTCCTCTCCAAAATTATTTATAGCGGCTTCTATCATTTCCTTTTCCTCTTCAGTATAATAATCCTTAAAATTTATTTTAAACTTAATATCTTTGTTTTCTTTTACATAATCACAAACATATCCCATTAGAGTAGATAAAGATATCTCTAATTCATAGCTAATATTTTTTAAAGTTTCCCCCTGATTTAACAAATCTAAAGCTATTTCATTATTTTTCCTACTTTCACCATCTAATACAAGTTTTAATCTTTTTTTATCTTCCCAAGTTACAGTTATATCGTTTGATCTAACATAATCTTCAACTATTTTTAATATATTCTCTCCATACTTATTTATTTTTGCCGGTCCTATACCTGATATATCTTTTAGATCTTCCTCATCCTCAGGGTATCTTCCACTTATTTCCTTCAACGTATTGTTCCCTAATACCATAAATGGAGCTATTCCTTGAGATTTTGCCTCATTTTGTCTATATTCTTTTAAAAGTTCATATAGTTTATAATCTGTATTTACTATGAAAAACTCATTGTCTTTGCCATCGTTTGTACCTTCTCCATCGGAGTTAGTCTTATTCTTATCTATATTCTTTTCTTCTACATACTTTAGAATAACATCTTCAAACACTTTCCCATATCTATCATACTTAACTTCTCCAACCCCAGAAATACTTAGCATTTCTTCTCTGCTTGTTGGGTAAGTACTACACATAACTCTAAGTGTCCCATCTCCAAATACCATATAAGGAGCAATTTGATTTTCTATTGCAATTGTGTGCCTTAATTCTTTTAAAGACTCGTATAGCTCACTACTAATATTTATAGCTTTACTAACTATAGCTTCTTTAAACTCTACTTTACTTTCACCTTTAATTACTTTTGTAGATTGTTCATTTAATTTTATAGTTGGGAAACTTCCTCTAGCACCTAAATTTTCTACTAACTCTAAATATCCATGTGATACTAAAGTGTTAATAAAGTTTTTTAGACCTTCACTTGAGTAATCTTTCATTATTCCATAAGTAGTAAGTTCGTTAAATCTAAGTCCTATTACCTTTTTGTTCTTAGATCCTCTAAGCACGTCTACTATCATAGTAGTACCAAAACTTCTTTTCATTCTAGCTATACAAGATATAACCTTTTGAGCATCTAATGTTTTATCAACTACTTCACCTTCATTAAGGCAATTGCTACAGTTGTTGCAATCATCTTTACCTTCTTCTCCAAAGTATGTTAATATACTCTTTCTATAGCAAGAGTTACTATAGACTAAGTCAACCATTTGCTGTAATTTTTTGTGTTGAAATAATTTTCTTTGAGGATTTTCAACTCCAATATCAATTAAATATTTCTGTATATGTAAGTCTCCTGGAGCAAATAAAAGTATACACTCACTTTTTTCTCCATCTCTACCAGCTCTACCTATTTCTTGATAGTAGTTTTCTATACTTTGCGGCATATTATAATGTATTACCCATCTAATATTGGGTTTATCTATACCCATACCAAAAGCATTAGTTGCTACCATTATATCAATATTATCTTTTATGAATTCTTCTTGATTTATTTTTCTCTCTTCTTGAGATAATCCTGCATGATATCTAGATACAGATATATTTCTCTTAATTAATCCTTGGTATATATTTTCAACTTCTTTTCTAGTTGCTGCATATATTATTCCAGATTCATTTTTATGATTTTCTATATAGTCTAACAAATATCTATTTTTGCCTGAAGATTTTACTATATTAATAGATAGATTTTCTCTGTCAAATCCAGTAATATATGTATCAGGATTGTTTAGCTCCAACAACTTTATGATATCTTTTCTGACTTCATTAGAAGCTGTAGCTGTAAAAGCTGTAATTATAGGTCTTTTATACAAACTATCTATAAATAATGATATTTTTCTATAACTTAGTCTAAAGTCATGTCCCCATTGAGAAACACAATGAGCTTCATCTATTGCAAGTTGACTTATATTTTTATTTCTTATGATATTAATAAATTCAAAACTTTCTAGCCTCTCTGGCGCCACATAAATTATTTTATATTTATCATTTTCTATTCCCTCTAATATCTCATTAAACTCTCTTGTTCCCAAAGAACTATTTATATATACCGCCTCTATATTCATAGAGGTAAGCGTGTCAACCTGATCTTTCATTAGAGAAATTAATGGCGATATTACTAATGTTACACCATCTAATACTAATGCTGGTATTTGATAACAGATTGATTTACCTCCACCAGTTGGCATTATTGCAAGTACATCATTATTAGAAATTATCGAATTAATTATATCTTCTTGTCCATTTCTAAAGCTTGAATATCCATAGTATTTAGATAGTATTTCTAGTGCATTTTTGTTCATATTTTAATCTCCTTAGTTCCGAACCTTTGTTTGTTTAAATTATTATCAATTGCTTATTTTTCTATTCATATAATGTAGTCATTATCATTGATTTTCCTTATACATATCTTTTAATTATAATATCTTTCTATTTTATTTATCCATTTTTATTTTGTACAATATAACTATAATAACATTTATTAAAATATAAGTGCAAAATTTCTAGGAGGGATGTCATATTAAATCGCAATATACAAACAGTTTAACACCAGAAAAATACAAGCTTCTAAAAAAGTACTCTCTTACTCTAAATAATGATTTAATTTGGGAATTTAAGCATAATAAATATCATACGGTAAAATATTTTTCGAATAAGTTTGCAACTAAGGAATCAACCCTAGCTCTTTTATTTAATATCCATAAGCTTTGTTATGCTAAGATAAAATTTTTTGAGAAAAACATTGATAAATATGATTCATATAAGTACAGCTTCAATGATGGATTTGTAAAGTGTCCACTTTACGATATGGAATTTATGCTACATAAATATAGTAATATAATGATAGATATAAGAAATCTACAAGAAATAAAAAATATTGAAGAGTTTCATAAGTTTTGTGATCACTTAGAAAGTTTTGAAGGGACTGCCTCAAATTAATATTTGAGACAGTCCCTTTTATATATTATCCTAATTGCTTTTCACTTTTTTGACCTTTCCATTCTGATACATTCTCTAAACCAGGTATATTTGATGCATCAAATACAGGTTCCTTTATACCAGCTTTCTTTTGGTCTGTATAATCCTTTAATGCAATAAATGCATATTTACCTAAGAATGATATTGCTATTAAGTTTATAACTGCCATTAATCCCATAAATACATCAGCTAGGTTCCATACTATTTCAACTTTAGCTACAGCTCCAAATAGAACCATAACAACAACTATTGCTCTAAATATATTTAATACTGTTTTACTACCACTCATAAATTCTATGTTTGACTCTCCATAGTAATAGTTTCCTACTATTGAACTAAATGCAAATAATAGTATACATAAAGCTATAAATATTCCACCTATAGGTCCTATATGAGAAGTTAATGCTGCTTGAGTTAACTCAATTCCTTCTAAACCTACTGTTGAATAATCTGAATATAGAAGTATCATAAATGCAGTACAGCTACATATTATTATTGTATCTGTAAATACACCTAATGTTTGTATTAAACCTTGCTTAACAGGGTGAGATACATCTGCTGTTGCAGCTGCGTTTGGCGCACTACCCATACCTGCTTCATTTGAGAATAATCCTCTTTTTACACCTACTAAAATCATACCACCCATAGTACCTACAGACATTTCTCTAAATCCAAAAGCATTTTCAAATATCATTTTTAGTATGTTTGGTAATTCTCCTATATTTATCACTACTACAAATAATGCAACTAATATATATAAAACTGCAAGTACTGGAACTATTATCTCAGATACCTTTGCAACTCTATGCACACCACCAAAAACTACTACTGCTGTAAGTGCTGCAAGGACTATACCAATAAGCATTCTGTCTATATTAAAGGCATTACTAAATGCAGCTGCAATTGTATTTGATTGTACTGCATTAAATATAAATCCGAAACATATTGTAATAAGTATTGAGAAAACTACTCCCATCCACTTTTTACCTAAACCTTGTTCCATATAGTAAGCTGGTCCACCTCTAAAAGTTTTTCCATCTCTTACTTTATATATCTGCGCTAATGTACTTTCTACAAAACTTGATGCAGAGCCTATTAATGCTATTAGCCACATCCAAAATACAGATCCAGGTCCTCCTGCTACTATTGCTATGGCAATACCTGCTATATTTCCAGTTCCAACTCTAGATGCAGTACTTATACAGAAAGCTTGGAAAGAAGATATTGATCCCTCTTTCTTTTCTCCCGTTGCTCCATCTCCTAAAAGCCTAAACATTTCTTTAAAGTATCTAAATTGTACAAAATTTGTTCTTATTGTAAAATAAATACCTAATACAAGAAGCATAGCTATTAAAATATAGGTCCATAAAAAGTCATTTACATTGACTACTAAACTATTTAACATTTCCATTTTTATCTCTCCCTCTCTTTTATTTTCATATAGTGAATTTCACTTTAATCATAATTTTTAATAATCATAATCTTACAAGTTCAAAAGTTATGTAAGTTATTATTATTTTTCTTAAATCTAAAAATTGCATATTTTTTTTTCAATTATTCATTTGTTTTAATTATACGCTTTTTTTTGATATAATTCAACACGAAAATGCAAATTTTTTTTTTATCATTGCAAATTTCTAAATTCATTCAGTGTAAACATTTTCATTTTATAAATGAACTGCAGACTAAATATTATATCAATTTAATTAAACATAATAATTTATTGCTAAAGCAAATAAAAAGTACTACGATTAACCTATCAAAGTTGAAATTATTTTTAGGAGATGATTATGGTGGAGATTCAACAAATTCTAGCTATCTGTATATTTTTATTGGTTATGGCTGCTATTATAACCGAAAAGATTAATAGATGTGTTGCTGCCTTAGGTGGTGCGCTTTTAATGATAATATTAAATATACTTCCATTAGAAAGCGGAATAAGTCATATAGACTTTAACACAATTGGAGTCTTAGTAGGTATGATGCTGGTTGTTGCTGTTGTTAAGAACTCAGGATTATTTGAATACATAGCTATTTGGACTGCTAAAAAATCTAATGGAGATCCTTGGAAAATCATGGTGTGCTTTGTAATTATAACTGCTGCTTTATCTGCAGTTCTTGATAATGTCACTACGGTTTTACTTATTGGGCCTACAACAATTGTTATAACACAAATTCTTAAAATAAACCCAGTACCATTTTTGATAACTCAAATTATTGCATCAAATATTGGTGGTACTTCAACTCTTATAGGTGACCCTCCAAATATTATGATTGGTAGTGCTGCTAATTTGAGTTTTACTGATTTTTTATTTAATCTAGGTCCTATTGTATTAATCTTATTAGGCGTTATTATTATTTGCTTTAAATTTTTGTTTGCTAAAGGTCTTGTTGTAGATGATTTATCTAAGTCAAGAATTTTAGATTTAGATGAAAATAAAGCAATCAAAGATAAAAATCTTCTTATTAAAAGTATAGTTGTATTATTTTTTATCTTAATTGGATTTATGTTCCATAATGTAATCCAGTTAGACTCATGTATTGTTGCCTTAACGGGCGCTACTGTAATGCTTTTAATAGGAAAGCAAGATGTGGAAGAGATTCTTGCAAGTATAGAATGGTCTACAATAGCATTTTTTATTGGTTTGTTTGTAGTTGTTGGTGGATTAGAAGAAGTAGGAATAATCCATAAACTTGCAACTGTATTAATCAGTGCAACTAAAGGTCATATGATACTTACTATGTTAATAGTACTATGGTTATCAGCGATAATATCTTCTTTCTTAGATAATATACCTTTTGTAGCTACTCTAATTCCATTAATTCTCACAATGAGTGCTGAAGGTGTTAATGTTATGCCTCTTTGGTGGGCTACATCCCTAGGTGCTTGTCTAGGCGGTAATGGAACACTTATAGGAGCGTCCGCAAACGTAGTACTTGCAAGTGTAGGACAAAAGCATGGTTTTCCAATAAGTTTCAAGGAATACTTTAAATACGGTTTTCCAATCATGATTTTATCAATAGTCTTATCAACAGTTTATTTACTTATAAAATTTGCTTAAATTTGAAAGGAGTTATTTTAAATGAATATTAATACTGCTAAAGGCGATTCCATAGAATTACTGCTTAGACAAATTGGTGCAACTGAGGTTAAAGTAGTCAGAGGTTTACTATATTTTATAAAATTTAGATTAAATGATACTTTGGAAATTTCTTATACTTATAACATAAATGCGAAAAACCAATACTTTTTACAAAGAATTAAACCATACCCACTTTCTCATGGTGTTTTTGATGATGAATATGAAATTGTTTCTTTCATAAAAAAAGATTTACATAAATTCAATAATGCAATGAATAGCAGTAATTTTGACTCTTTTTTAAATGTCGCAAAAAAATTTAATTCTATTACTGAAAATATAGAGAAGTTATTTTTAAATTATGATGTAGATAAGCGTCATCTTCAAGGCTTAGACAAAGAACTAAGTGACATAGTTGATGAAATAGAAGAAATAAAAAAAGATGCTAGAGAAATATGGAAGTAAATAATAAAAGGCACTTGAATTATTAATTCAAGTGCCTTTTATCATTACTATCAAGTTTATTTGGTAACCTTATTATAAATTCACTACCTTTGCTTATATCGCTTCTTACTATAATATTACCTTTATGCTTTTCTATTATTGATTTAGCTATTGTAAGGCCTACTCCTATTCCTCCAGTTTCTTTGTTTCTAGACTTATCAACTCTGTAAAAACGTTCAAATATATGATTTATGTCTTCTACTGGTATGCCTATTCCATTATCTTTTATTGATATATTTATATACTCATCATCATTATATGTTTTTATATATATTTTTCCTTTTTCTCCAGTGTACTTAATTGCATTCGATATAATATTTACTAGAACCTGGTAAATCTTCTTTTTATCTGCACTAATCTTTATTTCTTGAAGTTCACATTCAATATATATTTCTTTCTCCATAGCTTTACTTTCTAAGTTAAAAACAATATTTTTTAATAACTTTGCCAAATCTATTTTTTCAATTTCCAATTCTTCATTTTCGCTATCATATTTTGCTAAACGTCCAAGTTCATCTATTAAGTTGTTCATCCTAGACACTTCTTCATTTATACTAATTAATCGTTCTGTTGTTGGCTCCCATATACCAGCTATTATCACATCTAAATGACCCTTAATACTTGTTATTGGAGTTCTTAGCTCATGAGAAATATCAGTAGTTAGTCTTTTTCTTAATTTTTCTTGCTGATTTAGTGCGCTAGCTAATTTATTTATTGATAATATTAGCTCATCTACTTCTTTTATATTACTTTTATAATTTAGCTTATCCTTATAATTACCTTTTTCTATTACTTTTGTCATCTTAGATACTTTTGCTATAGGATTTGAGATAGACTTAGATATTATGATTGATATAATAATAATGCCAGTAATAGACATAAATCCAATAAGCAACATGTATTTGTTCATTATTTTGAAAAACTCCATATCATTTTCCATATAATAAGTTGATGCATAATGTCCTATATAAGGATATCCTACTACCTCTCCATTTTCATCTTTTACCTCAAGCTTATACTCACTAAACTTATCATTCCATTTATTATCAATACTCTGCATATCTTCGCTAATTTTTTTCAAAGTTATATTTGATAATACTTTTTCATCTTCAAAAATACTCCATACTAATTTTTTATCTTTGTCATATATTTCAAGTGCTATTCCTTTATAAATAGCATCTTCTCCTAATTCCTTTATAGTATTTATGTCCCAACTTCCATCTTTATAGATATGTTTTAAATCAAACATAAGGTGTTTTACTTCTGCTCTATTGCTATCATCTACATATTTTTCAAATGCAGAATCAAATGATAGATTCATAAATACTTTTATTGAAATAATAGTTAAAATCATAATAAAAGTAAACGCCATTATTATTTTTACATTTATTGACTTTGATTTAGTTTTGTAATCCAAATTTGTATCCTACACCATATATAGTTTTTATTATTTTACAGTTACTACAATCTACTTCTATTTTTTGGCGTAAGTTTTTAATATGACTATCTATTACTCTATCTATTTTTTCATAATATCCTTCTATAGTATTTTCTAAAAGCTCTTCTCTTGTATACACTTTATTTGGATTAGATGCTAAGATTAAAAGAATCTTATATTCCGTATTAGTTAGTACTACATTGTTGTTTCTTATCTTTAGCTCTGGAGATAAGGTACTTAACACAAAATCGTCTCCAAACTTGATAACATAATTGCCTTCATTATTTTTAGTTCTCTTTAACATTGCCTTTATTCTATAGACAAGCTCAATTACATTGAATGGTTTACATATGTAATCATCACACCCTAGCTTAAATCCATCTATTCTATCTTCATCTTCTATCTTAGCTGTTAGCATTATGACTGGAGCCTCACTTTTACTTCTAATATATTCACATACCTGCTCTCCACTTACATCTGGAAGCATTCTATCTAGCATAATCAGATCATAGTTATTTTCATCAAAATATTCTATAGCTGTTTTTCCATCATAAGCTACATGTGTGTTATATCCCTCTTTATCTAAACAAGCTTTTACAAACTCACATATTTTTTTTTCATCATCTACAAGCAAAATATTAAACATATATATTCTCCTTTAAAAGTTTATTTTTCTTTTTCTCATGCCTACTCCTAAAACTAAACCAATGCTACTTAAAGATGATACTAAAGAACTTCCTCCATAACTTATTAATGGCAAAGTAACACCTGTAACAGGAATTAGTGCCATTGTCATACCAATATTTTGTATTGTCTGGTATGCAAACATACTCATTACACCGACTATTATTAATGTTCCATAGAAATCCTCTATCTGACCTGCTATAGTTATCATTCTTATTAAAAACATAGCATATAGAGATATAATGGTAATCATTCCTATAATCCCTAATTCTTCACCTATAACAGCAAATATAAAATCGCTATCCTGAACAGGCAAGAAGTTACTATTATTTTGTGTTCCATTATATAATCCTTTACCTTTAAGCCCTCCTGAGCCTATTGCTATCATAGACTGAACAACTTGATAGTTCCCTGCATAACTTAAATCATCTGGATGCAAAAATGCCTGTATTCTAACCTTTTGATGGGGTGCCATAGACAAATATATAAGAGGTACTGATACTATAAGAATTATAAAAGCATTCTTAATTATTTTCATATTTAAACCTGCAGTAAAAAGCATACCTGCTATTATACATCCAAATACTATAGTTCCTCCAAGATCCGGCTGAATTAACATTAGTATTAATATTGGCATCGCATATAAAATAACTGGTATCAAGTCTTTTATGGTATTTAATTTACCTCTACTTCTCTCAACTATTTTAGCATAACTAACAATAAATGTAAGCTTAACTAGTTCTGATGTTTGAAGATAAAGTGGACCTAGTTTTATCCACCTTCTCGATCCTTCTTGTACTTTTCCTAATCCAGGTATCCACACAGAAACTAGTAATATTATACTTAAAATATAAAATAATTTATACCTTTTACCCAATTTTCTATAGTCTACTAATAGCATAGAAATAATTATTACAACTGCTAATGCAAATGCTATTAATTGCTTAGTTATCTTATTATAATTTCCAGTATATTTTGTATGAGTCGCACTACTTAACATTAATATTCCAAACCCAAATATTAAAAATATAATTATTATTAACTTCCAATCTATCTCTTTATATAATTTATAATTTATCTTTTTCATATTCCACCTTATCTATTTATTATTTGCAAACTAAAATATTTTACATAATTAAAAGCCCAAGATATGAAAAGCTATCCTAGGCTAATTAAATTCAAATTATTATATTCCTAAAAATAATTTTGCTAATGTAAAGTAAACCATTAAAGCAAATGCATCCACAATTGTAGTTATTAATGGACTAGCCATTATTGCAGGATCACATTTTAATTTTTTAGCAATAATAGGTAAAATACCACCCACTATTTTTGCTATTATTACTGTGAAAAATAAGCTTCCACAAACAGTTAAACAAACCATTATATCTACCTTTTGTAATAAATAAAGTCTTAAGAAATTAACTACTGATAAAACTGTCGCTACTATTAAACTAACTCTAAATTCTTTTGTCATTACTTTTAGGTAGTCTTTTATTTTTATATCTCCTAATGCTAAACCTCTTATTATTAAAGTTGATGATTGAGAACCTGCATTTCCACCTGTATCCATAAGCATAGGTATAAATGAAGCTAGTATCACTACTGATTGAAGTACATCTTCAAATTGCTGAATAATGCTTCCTGTTACCATGGCAGAAATCATAAGTACTAGCAGCCAAACAACACGATGCTTTGCAAGTGTAAAAACTGATGTTTTTAAATAAGGTTCATCAGTAGGTTCCATTGCAGCCATTTTTTGAAAGTCCTCTGTATTTTCTTGTTCAATAATATCTACTACATCATCTATTGTTATTATACCTACTAATCTCTCTTCATTGTCTACTACTGCCATAGAGACTAAATCATATTCTTTAAATAAGTAAGCTATTCTTTCTTGGTCCTCTGAAGTCTTTGCATATACGCTAGAGTTATCCATAATATTTTCTATTAATTCATCTTCTTTACTCAATATAAGACTCTTAATTGGTAGTATACCTTTTAGTCTTCTATATTTGTCTATAACAAAACAAGTATCAATTGTTTCTTTATTGACTCCAGTTTTTCTAGTATGCTCTATTGCTTCTTTTACAGTCATCTCTTCTTTTAAGTCAACAAACTCTATTGTCATAATAGATCCTGCTGAGCATTCTTTGTATTTCAGAAATTGATTTATAAACTCTCTCTTTTGTGGAGAAGTATTTCTAATCACCTTTTTAACCACATTTGCAGGAAGCTCTTCTATAAAATCAACTGTATCATCTAAAAATAATTTTTCTATAACCTCTTTAACTTCATCATCTGAAATAGATTCAACTATATACTGCTGAGATTCTTGTTTTAAATATGAAAACACCTCTGCTGCCGTATCTTTTTGCAGTATTCTAAATACTAATATTAAATCACATGGTTCTAAGTACATCATGTTCTTAGCTATATCAACTGAGTTTTTTTCTTGTAAATATTCGCTAAGTTCTATAATTTTGTTATTTTTTATCATTTCCATTATTGTCATTGCCATGATATATCTCCTCTCAGAGTTCATAGCATTTAATCTACACAATTAAAGCCCAACATTATAAAATTTTACCTTGATTGTGATTTCTATGAACTCTATAAAACATTCTTTTTCGTACTCTTTTATTAGCCTTAAGGGACTATCGTCCATATCCTCACACTCCTTAAAAAATTTATTTTATGGCTCATTAAATTTCCTATCATAATTATACAAAAACAATATGGAGAAATTATGGAGTATAAAAAAATACCAGGTAAAACTATACATAGTTTTACCTGGTATTTTATATATATTAACTTCTTATCTATCTTAGTGGTGTCCACAACCATCATGAGAACATGTATGGTTTGTAGGGAACTGTTGTAATTTATCTTCTTTAAGTAGTTCTAGATTTTCTCCAATAGTGTCAGCTGCTGATCTATATACTTTTATCCCCATTGAATTTAATTTCATTATCGCACCTTGACCTATACCACCTACTACTACAGCATCTACTACATTACCTTCTAATGCTTTAATAGGTTGACATTTGCCATGCTCATGTCCTAAGTCACCATTATTTACTGATTTAACATCTCCACTATCCAAATCGCATAATACAAACAATGGAGCTGATCCAAAATGCCCATAAGGTTTACTATCTAATCCTTTATTTACTTCAACTGGTATACAAACTTTCATTTTTATTTCTCCCTTCTTCTACAACATTTTTTTATAGATTTACAACCTAGATTACAACTAATATTATTTGCTGTAATTCGTCTTATATCTAGTAGTTCTTGACTAGTTTGACTATTAACTGAATTTATGAAGCCTACACATTTTTCAAATGCATTTTCATTTATTTGATACAATACGTAATAACCTTCTTTACAACCAGTTATTATATTTGCTTCTTTTAATACTTTTATATGTTGTGAAACTGCGGAGTCTGATATCCCTAAGTATTTTGATATACCTTTTTGGCAAATATTTCTAGTTGATACTAAAACCAATATGTTTAATCTAGTCTCATCACTTAAGGCTTTAAATACCCTAGCTAAATCATTCATATATACCTCTTATTTAATTAAGTAATTACTTAACTAAATTGTAGTACTCTTAATCAAATTTCGCAAGGCATATTTTAATTATTTTCATATAAAATTTTCTATTTACTTACAATAAAAAACCTTTTGATTGTTTAAATCAAAAGGTTTTTTTTAATAGTATATAAAATTTAATATTTAAATTCTTATTGGTTTTTCTTAGCTTCTATCTTTAACTTATCTAAATAAGATACTGCATTTAAAGCAGCTATATATCCTTGACCAGCTGATTTTATATATGCATATGGTTTACCTACACAGTCTCCTGCTGCAAAACAACCATCTATACTAGTCTTCATATTTAAGTCTACCTTTATATGAGGACCATCAGTTTCAATTCCAGGAACTAATGATTTTGGAGATGCACTATCTTTTATAACAAATACACCATCAACATCTATTTCCTTACCTTTAAATGCAACTTTATTTACAAGATTTTCTCCATGTATTTGTAAAGGTCTATCATTTATTACTTCGATAGAACTATCTAAATCATGAGAAGATCTCATTAATTTTTCATTTTTATACATTGGTATAAAGTATGTCTTTGATGCTATTTCATTTAGGAAATTTGCTTCTTCTTCAGACTCTTTATTATAACCTATTACAGCTACTTTTTTATCTCTATAAAGTGGCGCATCACATGTTGCACAATATCCTACACCTTTACCTAAGAATTCTTCTTCACCTTTTATTGGTTTTCCATATTCTACTCCAGTAGCTAGTATTACAGTAGTACTTTCATACATTTCATCGCCACTCATAAGTGCAAAATAATCACCCATAGCATATATATTATTAATTTTCTTTTGAGATATCTCTATATCCATATTTTTTATATGCTCTTTGAATTTATCTTTTAAATCGTCACCACTTATATCATGGAAACCTAAATAGTTATCTATTGATGGAGCTTTAACTAACTTATTGCTTAAGTTTTCAGTTCCAAATACTATAATATTTTTATTTCTTATTTTTGCATTAATAGCTGCTGATAATCCAGCTGGGCCACTACCTACAATTGCTATATCATATCTCATATATACCACCTATTTATTTTTATTTTTATTTTTTATAAGTGTTTTTGAACCTTTGCTTTAATTTTTTCTTTAGGCATAAACCCTACTAGTGACTCTACTGGCTTTCCATCTTTAAATATCATCATTGTTGGAACTGTAGATATTCTAAATTGTTGAGCTATCTCTAGACTTTGATCTATATCAACTTTTACGAATCTTGCTTCTCCATCCATTTCTTGTCCTAATGCTTCAAATACTGGAGTTAACATTTTACAAGGTCCACACCAAGTTGCGAAAAAGTCTACAACTGTAACTCCTGATCCATTTTCAACATCACTTCTAAATTGAGAAGTATTTACTATTTTAGCCATTTCTTTAGCCCTCCTAAATATTTTCACACTATATATTATGAATATTATCAAATTATAGTTAATAAATATAAAAATTTGTTTTGTTTTTGTTTATATTCCAATTATACCCATAGTTTGTAGGTGAAATCAAATTTTTTTATATATTTTTATTTGATAAATTAGGTATAGAAATTTTAAATTCTGTGCCTTTTCCTAAAATAGAATTTACCTCTACTTTTCCTTTTAGATTTAATATAATCATTTTTGCAATAGATAACCCAATACCAGATCCATCTATATCTTGATTCCTTACATTTTCACTTCTAAAAAATCTGTCAAATATAGATGATAATTCTTTTTCCTTTATACCAATTCCAGTATCTTTTATATAAATATCTATGCTATTTTCTTTTTCTTCTATAATATCTATAGAAATACTATCTCCTTTTTTAGTGTATTTAAATGAATTATCAATGAATATAAGAAGCATCTGTCTTAGTTTATTTTTATCTGTAATTATATATTTATTCCTTAATTCATAACTTATATTAAAACTTTTATTCTGAAACTCTGCAATATCTGCATAGTCATTTGAAATTTCATCTATAAGTTGCTTTATATCTAACTTCTCTAAATTTGTTTTTGTTATGGAATCCTCTTTAGTAAGAGACAATAAATCACTTATCATCTTTTTTAATCGCCTAGTTTCTTTCATTGCATCTGCAATAGTTTCTACTTCATCACTTACTATATTATTTGGATGTTTTAATAGACTTTCTAATTTTGATGACACAATTGCAATTGGAGTTCTAAGCTCATGAGATGCATCCTGTATGAATTTTTCTTGATTCACCCAAGCTGTTTCTATAGGTACAAGTGCCTTTTTAGTTAAATATACCGCTACATAATATGTTATTATTACTGAGGCAAATATTCCTATAACTAATACAAACATAAGTTGTTTTAAAGAACTTACTTCTGAGTCTATATTTCTTATTATTTGCATAGTATACTTTCCAACCTTAACCTTTAATTCTCTAAAAGTATATCCATTTTCTGTATATGTAAAGTACTCATTATTCTTATCTTCTCTTTTATTTGGTAATACTCCGTCAAAATATCTATTTTCTGTATAATATCTAACTCTTCCATTTTCATAAACATATACCATATCTCTGGGGTCTTTAAGTGTCATTGGATTAAAAAAAGAGTTACTAGAAAGTTGAGTAGTTATATACTCAAACTCTTCCTCTAGCTTAGAATCTATACCTTGGTTAGTAAGACCTTGAAAGTAAGAATAAATAAATAAAGAGAAAATCACTAAAAAACTTCCTACTACAAGTATATTTATCTTTATCAAGCTATTTTTAGTTTTTGTTAATACATTTTTATTTGTCATCAAACATGTATCCTACCTTACGTTTAGTCTTTATATACTTATCATATCCAAATTTACTTAGCTTCTTTCTTATATTACTAATATATACTTCTACTATCTCAATAGTAGCATCAGAGTCAATTCCCCATATTCTATCGTATATTTGCTCTTTAAGTAGAATTGACCCTTTATTTAAAAGTAAATACTCTAATAAATTAAATTGTTTATTTTGAAGGTCAATCTCAACACCTTCTACAAACACCCTTCTTTTATTTAAATCTAATTGCAATCTTTCAAATTCTAAAGTATTTAAAGTCTTAAGCTTTCCTGTAGTTCTAAGTATCGCATACACACGTGCCACTAGTTCTTCCATATAAAAAGGCTTAGTCAGATAGTCATTTGCACCTATAGAAAAAGCCCCTACTTTATCATCTAGAGATTCTTTTGCTGTAAGTATAATTACTGGTGTAGATATTCCAGTGCCTCTCATACTTTTTAAAATATCAAGCCCTCCTATATTTGGAAGCATCAGATCTAGAACAATCAAGTCGTATATATCTTGATTTATTAAATACAATGCCTCTTCGCCTTCTTCACATTTATCTACTTCAAAATGACTACTAAGTTCATTTACTATACTATTTAAAAGTTTTATATTATCTTCAACTACTAATATCCTCACTACTTACCTCCATAACAAGTTATTTTCATTTCAATTATATCTATAAAATATAAATTAATCTATAAGTATTTATGTTTTATTCTACTCCATTATCTTCAAATATTACTTATATTCTCTCTAATCTTTTAAAGTGATTAATAATATCTTCATCTAAATATTTTTCAAACAATAATAACTCATCATAAGGATTTCCATCTAGTTTTAGAAGTTTTGCAAATGCAGGCTCTGTTTTCATACCATCTTCTTTAAGCTTAATAATATTATTTTTAAAATCCTTACCAAGTAAATTCATAATTCTATATTCTACTAGCATATGCCTATATCCATTTGCTTTATCTACATTTTCTTTAGATGCATATATTTCTATCTCTATCTCTTGAGCTTTAAAATTACATACAACAATATTCTCTGCATGACAATCAACCTTAAAATCATCATATCCACTAAAGTTTTGTTTTAATACATATATAAACCCTACAAAATCTCTAACTTCACATATAATATCTAAATCGCTTGTATTAATATCAATGTCTATAGGTATAGTACCTACTAACACTGGTGTATACTCTTTTAAAATATTAAATATATTAATATTTGTAAGTATATTATAGCTTTTAATTTGTTTTTCATTACCATATTTTAGATATTCTATATTTTTAAAGTCTATATATTTCATTAATCTTCTCCTCTTATACTATAAAAAATCAAATAATGTTGCTCCTTGAACCTCTATAAAATCGTCTAACCTCTTCTTAGCTAAATTTATGTACCATGTTTTATCTAATTTCTCGGAAGCATTCTTATCCACTATATTTTCATTTATTATAAATGCTCGTTCTGGTGTGTTAGCAATCTTCTCTGGATTTTTGAAATCATCTTTTACCTTCATTACACAAGGATCACTTGCATTTTTGCTAGCAAATACTCTAAGTATTTTTAGACCTATTTTTTCATTTCCATATAGAGCGTACTTATATACCCCTGTTACCTTAACACATTTTTGAAAATCTATAAGTTTATTTGCATTTTGTATTGTTTCTTCAATCTCTACTCCATTTATAAGATATTCTTTCAATGCTTTGTTTACTATCGGCAAATCATTATCTAATAAGCTTAGTTTCTTCACATAAGCACCCTTACTCTTCACCCTTCCATCTTCTTGTATGAATATATAATTATTAACATCCTTTTGAATTACCTTTTTTATCATATCATGATCTAGTTCCATATAAGTTCTTTCGCACCATTTTCTACAAAGCTCTAAGTACTTATTAACATCTTCTTTACTCTGAAACTTAAACATAACACCATCTGTATTTCCTTGAATAAACTGAGCTGTTTCTCCAAATGTCAATTCAACTTTTTCTATAAGGTCTAATAACAACAACTGCCCATTGACACAAATTCCATTTGCAATCTGAGGATCATATAAGTCATTATTTCTATCTTTACTTGCACCAAAAGTTGAGTTTAAAACTATTTTTAATGGATATTCTTTAGGATCCTTGCCTTTTTTAAGCTCCATCCTTCTATCTCTTATCTGCTTGTATTTTTCAGGATTCTTTACATTTCTACTCAATAAATTATAATTTATTATAATCGATGGATAAAATGAGCTTACGTCGCTATTTACTATAAAGTCTTCTGCCATATATTTTTTCCTTGCAGAATGTAACCCTCCCCATCCAAAGTCAGTTTCCACATTATAAACATTTGTTTTTAGGCTCTTTTTGTAGTTTCTGTTATCTATATCTTTATACCAATCTTCTATAAACTTGTATTTACTAATATCTAAAGTTTTTATAATTTCAAAGTCAAATTCATCATTTCTCTCATAATTTGGTCTTTTAGCACCTAAAATAAAGCTACTCAATTGAGCCTTTGACTTATTAAATTGATTTTGTTCTAAGTTAAAAAGCTCTATTAATCCTTCCTGAGCTTCATATTCATGCTTAACTTGATTAAATACTTTTAGAGTCATTCTAACATCATGTAAACAATATCTTGTAAGTTCTTGTATCTGATCTTCTGTAGGATAAGTTTCCATATCAAATGATATACTACTTTCAACTATACTTTCGCCCATATATAATTCAAGTTCTTTAAGACTTTTAAACCCATCCCCTAGTTCAAAGAAAATTAATTCCTGACTATATAGTCTTCTATCCACTCGTCCTCCAGGCAATTTTTCTTTTATCATTTTATCAGATACCATACACGGGTTTATATTTGATAAAATAGCCTTCATAATCCATTGATCATATCCTCTTATATTGTATCCTAACCATACACTATTTTTATTTTTACTAAATACTCTTAAAAATTCCTCTCTGTCATTTACGATTGTGTGTTCAAGCCCACTTTTTACATCCTTCATACAACACATCCAAAAATTAGCTTTAGAGAGTACTTCAAAATCTATAATAATTAATCTTTTTTTCATAATTTATATCTAATAACAGCATAATATACAACTATTATTAAAGCTCACATCCTTTCATCCGTTTGTTATATTATATACTTTACCCCATTCTTTAATTTATTTAAAATATATAAACTAAATTTTATCAAAATTAACTATTTATTTTATTTTTTGTAAAATAAATTAGCTTGTAAACTAATTAGTCTACAAGCTAAAATTTAATTTAAAACACTTTGTTTATTCTCTATCTTTTCTTCAGAGGTATTGTAAAGTTTTTTTGTTTTTAGTAAGAATACAAATATAATAATCATTAGTACTCCTTTTACAACACTTGATAAAGTAATACTCCACCATACTCCATTTAACCCTAAAATTTCCGGCTTTGATATTAAGTAAGCTAATGGTAATCTCATACCAGTAAAGACTGTAATAATAACTGATGGTATAAAAGTTCTTCCAAGACCTCTAAATGCTCCTGCTGTTATTATTTCTAGACACATAAATAACTGAGAGAATCCTAGTATTTCAAGATAAATAGCGCCTTTAATTATTGCATCATTTTCATTTATAAACATACTGAATATTGGCTTCCCTAAGAAGATTAGAACTAATGTCGTAAAAGTTCCCCATATCAACGAAACTATTAGTGCTATCTTACATCCTTTATTTATTCTATCATATTTTTTAGCCCCATAGTTCTGACCAACAAAGCTTCCTAGTGCTACAGCTAATCCTTCAGCACTCATCCACGAAATTGCCTCTATTTGAGATCCAACCTTCTGAACTGCAACAGCCACTGGCCCAAATGAAGCGACTATAACTCCAAGTACCATTGAAAATACTGTAAACATTCCACTTTGTACTGCTACAGGAAGACCTAGTTTGTATAACACCTTATAATACTGCATCTCAATATTTTTAAATAGCTTGATCTTAAAATATGCCTCTTTACTTTTAAATATTATTATTAAGAAACAAAGAAAAACGACTATCTGTGCTGCTACAGTTGCAATTGCAGCTCCGGCTACTCCAAGACCTGGTATAGGGCCTATACCAAATATTAATAGTGGATCTAATATAATATTACTAATCAATCCTATTGTATTAATTTTAAAAGGAGTTTTGCTATTACCTAGTCCATTGAATATTGCTGTAAATACTGGGTTTATAAAATAAAATACCATTCCAAATGCCATAATAATTAAGTATTGCTTAGAATTTTCTATTACTTCAATATCCCCTAAATTAAATAAACCTATTAATTGCTTGTTGAATATTAATAAAGTTAATGTATATAAAAATGCCAATATTATATTTATTTCTATTGCTGATTTTATATAAGACTTGGTAGATTTTAAGTTATTTTCGCCTATACTTTGCGCTACTTTTATTTCTCCTCCCACCTTAGAAAACATTATAAATGCCATTGCTAGCCATGGGTAAAATCCTGCCGTTCCAACGGATGCTACAGCATTACTACCTAATTTACCAACCCACATCATATCAATCATGTTATATGCCATTTGTATAAATGATGTTCCCATAATAGGTAGAGATAGTTTAATTAACTTTTCTGTTATCTTTCCTTGTGTTAAATCTATTCTGTTTTTCATTTTACCTCCTAAATAATTAACTCCTTTATTATAATAGCTTATGAATATAAAATTGTATATGTTTTTAAATACCCAAAATAAAAATAAGGCAATGAGTAAATTTAAAATAGTAGGAAATAATAAGCTATAAACTTAAATTTTTTTAAAGGAGCATTAACATGTTGAGAAATAAATTTACATATATATCGGATATGTTAATTTTAATTTTAGGTTGCTTTATAATGGCTGTTGGACTTAATACTTTTCTAGAACCTTATACTATTGCATCTGGTGGTTTAACAGGTCTTGCTATAGTATTAAACAAAATTTTTTCTGTTAAGCTATGGATTATAAACCTATTATTTAATATTCCATTATTGGTATTTGGATTTAAAATACTTGGCAAGAAGAACTCATTTAAAACTCTTGAGGGTATATTGTTTCTAACACTATTTCTCGGTTTAACTGAACCATTGACTCATATGCTGGTTACAGAAGATATATTACTTTCTGCGATTGCAGGAGGAATTGTAGTTGGTATTAGCCTTGGATTACTATTTAGAATAAATGCATCTACTGGTGGTACTGAACTAGCCTGTCTTATACTTAATAAAATCTTCCCATTTATTAGTATTTCCACATTCATGTTTATCATAGATGGTATAGTTATTATACTTGCTGGATTTGTAACTAGAAATATAGAAACTGCACTCTACGCAACAGCTTCTTTATATATAACTGTAAAAGTCTCAGATGTTATAGTAGAAGGATTTGATTTTTCAAAAGCGGCTCTAATCATTAGTGATACCCCAGAGGATTTGAGTAAAAATATAATGAATGAGCTAGGTCGTGGAATTACTTTCTTAGAGGGTCGTGGTGGGTATTCTAATTTAGGAAAAGACATTATCTTTATTGTTGTTTCTAAACGAGAAGAAACTTCACTAATAAGATTAGTTCATACAGTTGATCCATCTGCCTTTATTGTAATAACTACTGTTCATGATGTATTTGGAAATGGTTTTAAACCTATCAATATTGAATAATAGTAATAATATAAAAGCCTTCAGATTTGAAGGCTTTTGGTTTTATATAAATTTGTACTTATTTATTCTTTACAGGGTACAAGTTCTATAATACTTTCTCTCATTAGAGCTTTTATACTACTTTTCTGTATTCCATTATACCTTCTACCATCTACTTCAACCTTCGGCATATACCCCTTGTTTATTACTTTACAATCAGTTCTTTGTTTTTTAAAATGGTTACATATTCTCCAAACTAATTCATCTACATCTGTAATTATACTTTCAACTTCAATAGCTATACTTTCTTCACTACATACCTTCATAATTATATCTCTATTCCCTTTCCTTTCTGTTCTATATAATTCTATAAATTTTACTTAATTCCACTTTACCTATTTAAAATTTTATATATTTTTAATATATCCCACTTTGAATTGAAACTTACCACAATTATCACAAACTTTGCATATAGTATACAGTATAATTTATTATATCTTATTATCTCATAAAAGTTACACTATATTTTTATAAAAATACGTTAATTCTAATATGAATCTTTTAAGATTATATATAATTATTTTTAAGTATTATATTCCATTATATATATATTGTCATCAACTTTTCTAATAGTTATTCTTTTATTGCAATATTTTTATATTGTACCTATATTTAGAGTTATAATTAATCACTATCTAGACTTATGCCTTTGCTTCCCTTTATATGCTTCATTTTCTATAATATTTAAATGTTTGTTATCTTACGTTGTAATAGAATTCTTCTTTTTATTTAGATTTCCTCTTATTTTTTATATTAATTTTATTTTTAAGTCAAAAAGAATGTATTTAAAATTATTTTAAATACATTCTTTTATCTTTATAGTTTATTTAGATACTCCACATACCCTCGCTCTTCCATTTTATCTTTTGGAATAAATTTTAGTGCTGCAGAGTTTATACAAAATCTAATTCCTCCAAGCTCCTTTGGTCCATCATCAAATACATGACCTAAATGAGAATCTCCTTCTTTGCTTCTAACTTCAACTCTTTGCATTCCATGAGAATTATCTTGATATCCAATTATCGAATCTTTATTCACTGATTTTGAGAAGCTAGGCCATCCACATCCAGAATCAAATTTATCCTTAGATGAGAATAGCACCTCCCCGCTTACTATATCTACATATATACCTTCTTCTTTATGATCATAAAATTCATTATTAAATGCTGGCTCTGTCATATTATTTTGTGTTACCTCATATTGTATTGGACTTAGATGTTCTTTAGCCCATCTTCTTTTTATATAATCAAATCTACCTGAGCCTTTAAAGTATCTATTGTAGTGTTCAGGATTTTTTTTATAATAGTCTTGATGATATTCTTCAGCCTCATAGAACTTGACTGCAGGTATTATTAATGTAGATATAGTGCTATCAAACTCTTTACTTTTTTCTAAATCCTCTTTAGATTTTAACGCTAATTCTCTTTGTTTTTCATCATGGTAAAAAATTGCTGTTTTATACTTATGTCCCCTATCATGAAATTGTCCACCTTCATCAGTAGGATCAATTACCTTCCAGAATATATTAAGCAGCTTATTGTAACTTATATTTTCATCATCATATGTAATTTGAATTGCTTCAATATGCCCAGTTGTATCAGTACATACTTCTTCATAAGTAGGATTCTCTTTATACCCTCCAGTATATCCCGAAACTACCTTCTCTACTCCATTGTATTTATCAAAAGGCTTTACCATACACCAAAAGCATCCACCTGCAAAGGTTGCTATTTTTTTCATATACACCAACTCCTCATGGATTTTTATTTTATTTATTCCCTCAATATACTGTATCTAATCCATAACTTTGTAATCGTTTATTATATGAAATTATTTATAAATCAAATATTTCTATTTCCTTTTTTTATTCTATTCTGTTAATGTTATATTCTTTGTATTTGCTGTTGCACTTTGTATATTTACTTAGCTTGATGTATATATTCTCTATATCTTCCTCACTAAGCACATCCATACAACTATTTGAAATAGCATCTATTGTATCAATCAATTGGTTTCTTTTTATTACTTTAATATAAGCGCTTTTTATATTTGTTACTTTTAATTTACATCTCTCACTAAAAACAATTATCGAAAATACGTCATTAATACTGATATCCTCTATAATTTTTAGCATATGTATAATATGACTTTTATTTTGATATATCGGACTATAGAATCTATTTCGTACTTTATCTCCTAATATTTGTGTCCAATACTTATTATTTCCTATACCATAAATAGATCCACTGTAGTCCTTAGATTCTATTACAAATACTCCATATTTATTAATAAGAACCATATCAACCTCTGTAGTTTTATCGTCATAACTTGGAATGTACAAATTTGTAATAATCTTAAAGTATCCCTCCGTTTTTGTTAAATCTTTATATATTAGGTACTCTCCAAATACCCATTTATTATTTATAATATCAATAAATTTTATACCTGAAGTATTTCTATAATCTTTACTAAAGATGTACATACATATAATCATAGTTATTAAAGTAAATATTGTTATTAATATAAGCAAAAATACAATTTTCATATTCTAGATACCCCTTGCCTTTAAAATATATAATTTATACTAACGATTATTGTCATATAATCATAATCTTATAACTATATTATATTTCTAAGTTATATTTTTAAAATTTTACTAAAGTACATTATCTTTTTCAATTTTTTATAATATTACTATTCATAAAAAATAAAATTCATTGATATTATTAAGATAATATCAGATACATAAACTTCTTATAAACATAATTTTTTTATATTATTTTGTTTTTTGTTATTGAGAATTACATTGCTTTGAACTACACTTTGTTCAAAGATATTCTTTTTTTAAATGTACTCTACTATATATTAATGGGGGTGTTATTATTTTTACTACTTATACAAGTGAAAATTGCTATCTTAATGTCAGTAATGCTCTTAGAGATAGAATGAATTCTCACTTTAATATTTATGATAATTACATAACTAGTAATTATTCCTTTGATTTTATGGGGGAATTTGTATTATCTAATTCAAGATTCTTTCTCAGCAAAAAAAATGTAATATGGTCTTATGATAACAATGAATACGTATTTGTCAAAAGTTTTGAAAGTCTATCAAAAAATCATTTCAGTGAATTTATTCTTCCATTTTCAAATTTTGCATTAAATAATTTTGTAAAGCCAGATGAAAATCACATGTCAACTTATATTACAATGTTCTTATCAGCACAAGAAATAGATGCAGATTTGATTAATTATATAAAAAGATATAATAAGCGTAAAAGCTACAGCTTCGGTCTTAGAGGATATTCTAATTTTAGAATTATTCTTTTCAATAGTAATACTCATGAATTTTTCTACAACAAAGACACTAAAGACGCAATAAAATTTTATAAGGAGGTTTTATTATCATGAATACTTTTACATTATTGATAGGTAGTGCCATTATCTTAGCAGTTGCTTATGTGCTTTATGGCGGATACCTTGCAAAAAAATGGGGTGTTGATGACTCAAGAAAAACACCCGCTCATACAAAATATGATGGCGTGGACTATGTACCATCAAAAGCTCCAATACTTATGGGACATCATTTTGCTTCAATTGCTGGGGCTGGTCCTATAATGGGTCCTGTTCAAGCAGCTATATTTGGGTGGATACCTGTAACCTTATGGATATTAATAGGTAGTATATTCTTCGGTGGAGTTCAAGACTTTGGTTCTTTATTTGCATCAATTAGACATGATGGAAAATCTATAGGCGAAATAATTGAAGCTAATATGGGAAACAAAGGTAAAAAACTATTCTCTCTATTTGCTTGGCTTACTTTAATACTCGTAGTTGCCGCATTTTCAAATATTGTTGCAGATAGCTTTGTAAGTACTCCTGCTGCTGGTACTGCCTCCATATTATTTATAATTCTAGCTATTTGTTTTGGTATTGCTGTATATAGATTTAAATGTCCTCTATCAATAGCTACAATTGTTGGTGTAATACTATTGTTTATTTGTATATATGTTGGATTTTTATTCCCAATAGTTTTATCTAAGAATGTTTGGATAGTATTACTTTTACTTTATATCTTTATTGCTTCTGTAACACCTGTATGGATACTACTTCAACCAAGAGATTATTTGAACTCATATTTATTATATGCTATGATGGCAGGTGCTTTGATAGGTATAACTGTACTTAGACCTGAAATTCAAATGGATGGATTTACTGGATTTACAGTAAATGGTCAATATTTATTCCCAGTTTTATTTGTAACAGTTGCTTGTGGTGCAATATCTGGTTTCCACTCATTAGTTGGTTCTGGTACTTCTGCTAAGCAACTGTATAAAGAAAGTGATGCTAAAAAAATAGGTTATGGATCAATGCTTGTAGAAGGCTTACTTGCTATAGTTGCACTTATAACTGTTGCGTATATATCTAATGGAGATTTCAACAATCTTTTATCTAATGGTGGTCCCGTTAATGTATTCTCTGAAGGTATTGCAAACTTTATGCTATCATTTGGCATACCTTTTAATATTGGTAAAACATTCACATCTCTTGCAATATCAGCATTTGCGCTTACTTCTTTAGATACTTCTACTAGACTTGCAAGATTTATATTTCAAGAGTTTTTTGATGGTAAATCAAGTAAAGCTAATGATACTAAATCTCAAAAAACTACATCAAAGAATCCACTTACAAACATGTATGTATCAACTGCGTTAACAGTTGTAGTTTCTGGCTTATTAGCTGTTATGGGCTATCAGAAAATATGGCCAATATTTGGTTCTGCAAACCAATTGCTCGCTGCAATAGCTCTTCTTGCAATAGCTTTATGGTTGGCTAAATCTAAGAAAAGTTTCAAAGAACTTGTTATCCCAATAGTATTTATGTTTATTGTTACTATGTTCTCTTTAATATTAAATATAAAAGCAAATATTGGAGTAAATTATGCTTTAGTTATAATAGCTGCTGTCTTATTAGTGCTTGCTGCCATTCTAATTTTTGAAGCAATAAAAATAATTAAAAATACTGGTGTTGGAGGACTTACTCCAGAATCTACCTCAGATACTGAAAAAAATAAAAATGAATAATTAGTGTAAAATAATATATAAATGGGTTGTGATGTTAATTAATAATATTGCAATCCGTTTTTAATTTTATAGTTTTATCATAACAAATTCATTATAAAAAAAGATTAGAATATTATCTACTAATATCCTAATCTCTTATATCTCATCTGAGTATTAATCTAAATATTTACCCAATTAATAAGTCTATATCTTCTTTATAAAGCATTACATCAACTTCATTTAAGTTTTCAACTAAATCAGTTTTGCTCATAATATTTTCATTTATCATTAGATTTACTGCGCTTTTTAGTATCTCTGGATTATTTGCTTTTATAGTGTCATCTAACGGCTCTTTCTTTAACCATCCTTGCTTTTGCATTTCATTCATTAGATAATTATATCTCTTATAACTTAAATTACCTAATTGATAAGCTCTAAATAACATAGTAGAAACTGGAACCTTCCATTTTTTCTTTAAAGACAAATAATCTTCTAAGCTATCTGTATTATTTAAATCTTTTGTAAACTCTTCTCTTGGAAGTAAGAATGATGCTGCAAATTCATCCTTTGAAAATTTCTTTGCTGATAATCCTAACTCATTACTTATTATAAATCCAAGCTCATAAGCCAAATCATTATTTCTTACTGGTGCACAATTTTCATCATTTCCTAAACAAACTAAATAAGTAGATACCTTATTTATACTTTGCTTTTGAGTAAGTGGTGTAGCAAATTTTTTATCTACATTCATAGCAGATACTATTATCCCATTAGATTCCACAGCTTCAACTAAGTTTTCTATAGGTCCATTGCCTAACTCCCAGAAGTTTCTTAATGTCGTAGCAAGTTCTTCTACTGATGAGTTTCTATTCATCTTCTTTGGTAATATTAACTCTGGTAATGATACATATCTATTTAAATATGAGTGAATTCTATGAATCATTATAATCTTTTCTCTAAAAGATATTTCTTCTACTCTAGGTAGTACTGATTGAGGATTGAAGTGACTACCTTCAACTATAACTCTTGTACCTTCATTCTCAAAGAAATATTCCTTTGGGAAGTTAAGTGCTTTTGATATTTTTATAGCGTTTTCTGGTGTTGGTCTATATTTATTATCTTCAAATGCTAATATATCTTTTCTATTTACATTTATATCTTTAGCTAGTATATCTACAGTCTTACCTCTATAAGACCTCGCTATTTTTAATCTTTTTCCGTTGAATACCTTATTATTTCTCATACTTGTCGTCTCACTTTCTGATCATTTACATACCAGCGTTTTATAATGTCCTCTGGCATTAAATAAGCTCTGGATATCTTTGATACTCAGAGCTTTTTCTAAATTATTATTTTGATATAATAACATAATTATTCACTATAGTCAATTAAAGCTATTTGTTATGTACTTCTTTGTATGACTTTAAGCCATATGCAGATTCTGCAGATTTAACTGCATTTATAACTGCTCTTTCCATAACTCTTGCTGATAATAATCCAACCACACTTAAGTCTGCCTCTACTTCACCTGTTGATAAAGAAAAAATAGTGTCACCATCATATATAGAGTGTGCTGGTCTCATGGTTCTACCAAATCCATTATGAGTCATAGATGCTATTTTAGTAATTTCTGACTTATCAAATTTTGCATTGGTTACTACTATACCTATTGTTGTATTACCTGAAAATAGATTTGTCTTATCATAATAGTTGTTTACCATAGATTTTTCCGTATCAATAAACGTATTACTTTCATTGTCTATCATACCAGCTATAATTTTTGTATTTTCATCCGGGTCTACAACATCACCTAAACAATTTACAGCTACAATAGCACCAACTTGAAGTTCTCCTACTTGAACCGCATATGTTCCAAGTCCACCCTTCATTGCATTTGATATTCCATTGTACTTACCAACAGCAGCTCCACAACCTGCCCCTACATTACCATTAGGACAGTCTATGTTGTTTGCATTTTCACATGCTTCATATCCCATCTCTAGATTAGGCCTTACATCGTGTTTACCTACTACTAAATCAAACAGACATGCTCCACATACAATAGGAACCTTAGTTACTTTTACATCAAACCCTATATTATTTTCTTCTAAATATTTCATCACTCCACTGCAAGAGTCAAGACCAAATGCGCTTCCTCCTGATAATACTACTGCATGTATTTGATTAATCATATTTACTGGATTTAATAAGTCTGTTTCTCTCGTTGCTGGAGATCCACCTCTTACATCTACTCCAGCCGTAGCACCATTTTCACAAATAACAACACTACACCCTGTACCAGCTTCAACATCTTGCATATGCCCTAGCTTTATTCCACTTATATCCGTAAACTTTATTTCTTTCATAACTTCCTCCTGCAATTTGATTATGTAAATAAATCACTATTATTTTAAAGTTTGTATAATATTTATTTTACCATTTTATAATAAATAAGAGTATAATATATCTTATTATATTGTGAACTTTAATATCAGTAATACAACTATTCATAGCTTTTTAGGAGGATAAAATGGATATTATACAACAAATAACCGATGAATTAAAAAGGATTGTTGCCAAGTTACTACTTGGTAAAAAATTCCCTGAGTATGAAGATATGGTTATAGAGTACAATAATGAAGAAAGTATTCTACTTATTTCCTTAACAAGACTTATAATTGAAGGCAAGATAAATGAGGCAGAGAATATTTTATTTGATGCTGTAAAAAACAGTAACTATAAGAATATATCCGGTGTAGTTATAGATTTTTACAGTATGCTACTAGATAAATCTGATGATGAACTATCATCTCTTAACTTTTCTAAAGAAGAGATATATGAAGGAATTGAAGATATTAAGAAATTATTGTAGGTGCAAATAATTTATATAAAAAAGCTATAAAAATATACATCCTAAGTATATTCTTATAGCTTTTTTAATTTCACATACAAATTTAATTTATAGTAAATTATTATAATGTATTATTTAGTATACACTCCCCAGAAAGTCTCTATCGTTTCTTTATCTGGCCTCTTAGTTAATTTGGACACTATAATAAATAATATTAAAGATATTAAAAGAGGTAGTACTATTGTATGAGTCCCAAAAGGTCTTGACCAAATATTACTGAATAATATATAACTTCCTATGCCTGAAACTATTGCAGCTATTGCACCTTCTGCATTTGCTCTTTTCCAGTACAGACCTAAAATTATCGGCCATAAAAAAGTAGCTATAATACCTGCATTAGCATATAAATTTAGCCAAACAATTAACTCTGGTGGATTAAATGCAACTAGATATATTGCAATTCCAATTAATGCAGTAGCTAATATACTTATCTTTCCAGTTTTTTTAGAATCATTTTTTATATTAGGCTTTATATAGTTTATATATAAGTCATTTACTATTGCCCCAGATGCAACTAATAGCTGAGAATCAACTGTAGACATTATAGATGCTAAAGGACCAGCCAAAAGTATACCTGCTATTGCTGATGGGAATAGTTGTGTAGTAAGTGTTGGGATAACCAAGTCTCCTGAATCTATACCACTTACTAGTGTAACACCAAATGCACCTACTAAATGCATTCCTAATAGAAGTATCATTGATACTATTGTTCCATACTTAATACCTTGATGTAAACTCTTTGTATCCTTGTAACTCATTGCTCTTTGAGATACCGACGGAATACCAACTACCGCAAATCCAACTAATATCCAAAATGATGTTACCCAAAGTATTGTCATATTGCCTTCATTAACACCAAATGGAGTAATCATACCTGGGTTCACTGCAGCCATATTTTGAACTATTGTTTCAACTCCACCACCAGCAACTACTGCCCCTATAAAAATAGTAATAGTCGCTATTGTCATAATTACACCCTGTATAGTATCTGATAAAGTAACCGCTCTAAATCCTCCAATTACGGTATGCACTATAACTGTAACACCAAATGCTGTAAGTGCTATATTGTAGTCTAAACCTACTGCACCTTGCAAAAGTCTAGCTGCACCTACCCATTGAGCAGCCATAGCAGCTATAAAAAATGCCACGATAGAAACAGATGTTAATATAACCACTACATTAGATTTGTATCTAGCTCTTAAAAAATCTGTTATTGTTACTGCATTTATTTTTCTAGCTATTATAGCAAATTTTTTCCCAAGTACTGCTAAGGTAAAATATCCTGTTGGCATCTGTGCCATAGCTAAAAATACCCATCCCAAACCTTGAGTGTAGGCAGTCCCTGGTCCTCCTATAAAACTACCTGCACTTAAGTATGTAGTAACTAAAGTCATTGCTAGTACAAAACCTCCAAGACCTCTGCCTCCTGTCATGTACTCATCCATAAATCCATTTTCGCTATTTTTAGAATTTCTAGCTTTATTTACAAATTTCATTGAATAAAATCCTACTGCAAATACAGCTATAAAATATATAATTATTGGAATTAATACTCCATAGTCAATATTTCTCATTATCTACTGCTGTCCTTTCTATACTCTTCTACTTCCTCTTTAGACAAAGGTCCAAGTGGCATATTTTTAAAGAATTTGTTTATCATTATTACTGTCAATATTGAGAATAGCACTCCTCCAACTATGCAACTCATGAAAAACCATGCTGGAAAACCTAAGATATAAGTATATTCACTTACTGGCTTACTCCCTAATCCATATCCCCATCCAAACCACCATACAAGATTTATTATTCCAAGTCCCAATCCCATAAGTGCTTCTTTATTACACTGCTTATATCTAGGATCTTCTATAATTTCGTATGTATCTGAATTCTTATTATTGTCCATCTGAGCAAGTCTCCTTATATATTGTTTATCTAATCACTATTAAATTTTATAGCATCTTCTCTATTTTCATAATTGCATAATCTATAGCTGAGTCTATATTTCCATTATTTTTTCCGCCACCTTGTGCTAAATGGTTGCTTCCCCCACCTCTTCCATCAAGAAGTGTTATACTATCCTTTAATATTGTGTTCATACTAATATCTTTTAAGTTATCTGAGGAAGCAAAAACTAAATTGACCTTATCACTTGACTTCAATGCCATTAATGATATAGTATTATCATTTTCACTAATTTTTGTTGCGATTTTATTTATTAATTTTAAATCTTCATCTTCATATATCTTCTTAATTATAGATATATTTCCTACTTTTTTTGATTTTTCTATCATTTCTTTTACTTCATAATTTGCTACTACCTCTTCTAGTTTTCTTTTTTGTTTTAGAGATTCTTCTAACTTTTCGTTTAAGTTAGATATGCCATTTAAAGATTCTTCCTCACTACATTTTAAGAATCTACAAATTTTAGTTAAATATACATCTCTTCTAAGTACTTCATCTACTGCTCTTTTTCCAGCTAAAAATTCTATTCTAGTAGCCTTTCTACTTTTTTCCCATCTTCTAATCTTTATAATTCTAAGATCTGCCGTTGATTTTGGATGTACTCCACAGCAAGCATTAGCATCTAAATCTCCTATTTTAACTATTCTTATCTCTTCATCTGTGTTTGGTAAATCTCTTCTAATCCATATTTTTTTCAGATCCTTTTTTGATGGTGTAAGCGTCTCTACTTCAATATTCTCTCTTATTATTTCATTAGCAATAACTTCTACTTCTCTTATTTGTTCTTCAGTTAAATATCCATTAATATCAACTGTACTAATATCTTTCCCTAGATGAAATCCTACAGTATTAGCATTAAATGTCTTATAAAAACAACCTGAAAGTACATGTTGTCCAAAGTGTTGATGCATACCATCTTCTCTTCTATCCCAATCAATTTCACATTTTACCTTGTGTATTTTTATTGGTTTTTTATTTAGTACATGATATATTTTCCCATTTTCCTCATATACATCGATTACTTTATGTTCTCCAATACTTCCCAAATCACAAAATTGCCCTCCGCCTCCTGGGAAAAAAGCTGTTTTATCTAACAAAATGTGAAATTTATCTCCTACCTCTTTTATTTCAATAATCTCAGCAGTAAAATTTTTTAAATACTGATCTTTGTAATATAATTTTTCCATATTTAATTCTCCAATTCTCTTATTATAAACATTATTATAGTAACAAACTCATCTTTATTCGTCATTATATAATATATAAATTTTATTTATTTATATATTATACTATAAAATTTGCCAATATCTATTTTATCAGAAAACCTCTGTACTAAAAATATTGTGTGTAATTTTTTTTAATATAGACTATAATTTAATATGGACTGTAATTTTATATACAAACTAAGAAGGTGATAAAATTTGAACTTTAGCAAGATACAAGAATTAATAAAACATAATACTCATCCCTCTAGGTGGAAAAGGGGGGTAGTTTACTTTAATAGTAGATTTGTAGATCATGTTAGCGTTAATATAGATAATAATATTATAACCTTTGAGGGGTTAGTTGAATCAGAATATGATAATGAAGTTTACTCTACATCAATAAGTATTGATACTTCAAGTTATAGTATAGTTGGGGGTAATTGCACTTGTGAGGACTGTCGCTCAAGAAGTTCTTCTACTACACTATTTATATGTAAGCATCTAGCTGGCACTTCTCTTCAAGGTATACAAACGTTAAAAAGAGACTATGCTCAAAATCTAATTACCGATTTTGCACCTGCTAAAAATATTATTAGCTACCCTACTTCTCCAAGTAAGAGATTACTTCAATCCCTAGATACTTCTAGGTTTGATATAGTTAATTTAGAAGTTAACTTAAATGTAACTTCTGAGCATGATATTAATGCAGACTTCAAGATAGGTAATGATAAAATGTATGTACTAAAAAGTATAAGAGAGTTCTCAAAAGCTAGAGTTAATAATACTACCTTAGATTATGGTAAAAACTTTACTTATAATCCAAGTATTCATTATTTCTCTAAAGAAGATACAAAAATTGCAGATATAATAGAGGACTATGGTATAAATGTTTCTCCATATGCAAGTAACTCATATAATTCCAAGTTTATGGATCTAGGTCAAAGTGGTTTTAAGCGTTTTTTAGAATCATTAGTAAATAAAGAGTTTAATCTTAACTTTTATGACACAGTTTACAATCCTCAAATAATACACGATCGTATACCTGTATTATTTGACCTCAACAAAAATGGAAATGGAATTTCTCTTACTTATCATGGTGATTTACCTAAACCGGTTACATCAAAAGGTGATGTTCTTTTATTTGATGGAAATTTATATATATTATCTCCAGAAAATTATATAAGCTATAAAAATGTTTACTCTATGTTAAATGAGTTTAAAGAAATAACCTTTGATAACGAAGATACCAAAGATGTATTAAGCTCTCTTATTCCTAGATTAGAGGAGCTATCTACTAATATTAATATCGATGAAGAAATAAAAATAAATACTGTAAGTGATTTTAAGCCAGAGTTTTATTTTGATCTTAAAAATGCCAATATAGTTTGTGAACTAAAATTTGCATACGATGATAATAATGGCGAAAAGTTCATACTAAGAGATATTCCTCGTGAAAAATATTTTGCTTCTAAATTAGAATCTTTTAATTTTGCTTTCTTAAATAGATATTATGTATTTAAAGGTAATGACTCAGATTTATTTGAATTTCTTAATAATAATTTAGAAGAACTTAAAGTCTTAGGCGATGTATATTACTCTGATAAGTTTAAGAGTAGAAGGGTACATAATTCATCTTCACTTACTGCATCTATAAACCAGGGCTCTGGAGGCTATCTAGACTTCTCATTTAATATATCTGATATAGATAAAAGAGAATATAAAGATATACTTACTGCATTCAAGTCTAAAAGTAAATTCTATAAGTTAAAGGACGGTAGCTTTATTAACTTACAAGAATCTAAGACTAGAGATTTCCTTGAACTAGTTGATACATTAGACTTAGTAAGCAATTTAAAAGACACTAAGATTCATAAAAATAAAGCACTTTTTATTAATGAAATGTTAAATACTAAAAACTTAAGCTTTATAAATGGTTCTGATACTATTAATGATATTTGTAATAAGTTTAAAGAATTAGATAAATCTAACTTAAAAATTCCAAATGAATTGAATGGAACGTTACGTGACTACCAAGTCAGCGGACTTAACTGGTTTAATACTTTATCTCATTATGAATTTGGAGGAATACTTGCCGATGAAATGGGACTAGGTAAAACATTACAAGCCATAGCATTTTTATGCGCTCACAGAAATACAAAATCTCTAATAGTTACACCAACGTCACTTATATATAACTGGAAAAATGAATTTGATACTTTTGCACCTAGTATGAAAGTATTATTAATTCATGGCAATAAGAAAGAACGTGAAGTTTCTCTAAATAATATAGATGACTATGATGTAATAATAACCACTTATGGAACACTTAGAAATGATCTTGATTTTTACTCAGAAAAATCATTTGACTACTGTATTATAGATGAGGCTCAAAATATTAAAAATCCAGTTGCCTTAAGTACTGAGGCAGTAAAAAGTATTGTTGCAAGATGTAAATTTGCATTAACGGGTACACCTATTGAAAATAACTTATTTGAATTATGGTCAATTTTTGACTTTGTTATGCCTGGTTATTTATACAGTAGAAGCAAATTCCAGAAGCTATTTATGAATAATGCAGAGAGTGCAGATAATTTAAAAAAGCTTATACAACCCTTTGTATTAAGACGAAGTAAAAAAGAAGTTATGATTGAGCTGCCTGATAAAATAGAGAAAAAGTTTTTTGTTGATTTAAATAAAGATCAAAGAAAAATTTATAGTGCTTATGTAGATGAAATACAAGAAAAAATGAGAGATGATAAAATCAAAAATGATAGTATTACAATTCTTTCTTACCTAACTAAACTTAGACAATTATGCTTAGATCCTAGTGTACTTGTTGAGAATTACAATAAAAAGAGCGCTAAAATTGAAGCGTGCTTAGATATTTTAGAAGAAAGTATTAACAACAATCATAAAATACTTCTATTCTCACAATTTACATCTGTACTAAAAAATATAGGTAATGAACTTCATGAAAATAATATTGAATACTACTATTTAGATGGTCAGACTGGTGCCAAGGAAAGAATTGAGTTAGTTAATGAATTTAACACTGGAGATAAAATCAAGGTATTTTTAATATCATTAAAAGCTGGTGGCACAGGATTAAATCTTACAAGCGCTGATGTTGTAATACATTTTGACCCTTGGTGGAATCCATCTGTAGAAAATCAAGCTAGTGATAGAGCTCATAGATTTGGTCAAAAAAATGTTGTTGAAGTCATTAAGTTAATCGCCAAAGGTACCATTGAAGAAAAAATTGTTACACTTCAAGAAAGCAAAAAAGAACTTATTGATGAATTTATAAATGGAGACTTATCCAACGGCAATATACTAAAAAGTCTTTCCGATAAAGAAATTATTGGATTATTTAATTAAAAAAGAAGCTATAAATGTATACTAGTAAATATATACATCTATAGCTCTTTTTATTTTTTAATTATTATATTAGTATTCTATCTTAAGTATACATTTTTAAGAAATTCGTAGTTTAAATCTTTAATAGATTCTACTAATGAGTCGGCTCTATTTAAATCCTGATTCCCCGAATCAATATTTTTAAATCCTATACATTTCATATTTGCTGACTTAGCAGCTGATACACCACTTTTTGAATCTTCTATCACAATACATTCCTCTGGTTCTACATTTAACTCTTTGGCTGCTTTTAAAAATACATCTGGAAATGGCTTTGACTTAGGTACCGATTCTCCTGTAATAAGTTTATCAAAATACTTATGTATTTCTGTACTAATTGTTACATCAAGTATGTCTGATATTGGTGAAGATGATGCAACTGCCAATTTAATATTATTTGACTTTAAATCAAGTATTAACTCTTTTATTCCATCAATAATTTGATATCCATCACGTTTTATAATTACCTCTTTAAGAAGCATCATTTCATCTATTAATTCATACGTATCCCTAGTAATAAAAAATTTTTTCTTAAGTGAATCCCAAGTATATTCATTAGTTGTCCCAATCAGTTTTTCATATTCTTTATAATCTATATCATGACCCATTTCATTCAATAATTCTTTTATCACTTTATAGTATATCGGTTCTGTATTAACTATTACACCATCCATATCAAAAATAACTGCCTTTAGCATACCTTATCTCCTCTCCCTAACTAATTCTTAGCAATTCGATATCATAGTATTTTTATGCTTGATGAATAATATAAAATTCTACATGTTTATATTCTAATCCTCTAAAAAAAATATGGCTTGGATAAAATTAAATATATCCAAGCCATATTTTTTAATTATTAATCTCTAAATCTATCTACAAATCCCTTTATAATATCTTCTAAATCACCAGTTTCTTCTATCTCTTCTATAGATGGCGTACTTATACCGCAACCATGACTATAATTTACAGCACATATGTCAATTTCATCATTTTCAAAGTTAACTAATAAACCTATAAAATGATTTAAATCTAAACTTAAATCGCCAATATCTTTTATAGTGTTCTCCTCTAGATATAAGTCTCCTTGGAAGTATGTTAAGTTATATTTTTTCCCATCTATTAATTCCACTTTTTCGTTACCTTCATAAGTTCTACCTATAGTAAATAATAAAGAATAATCTTCATTTAATAAAGCTTCCTTAAAATCATCTGAAGTTTGGAAATCTTCGTAATCTTCTTCAAAGTGTAATACATCCATGTAGTCTTTATCTATTAAATTTATTCCAACTCTTATATCCACAGATTCTCCAACTAATTCATCTATATTACCTTCATAGTAATTTATAAAATCGTTTAATCTAAAATCTTCAATATTAATCTTTACTGGCTTCATGTTGTCCTCTTTCTCTTTAATGTCTTATTTATTCTAGTACGGTCTATTATACTATAAACTTTATAAATTATCTTTTGAAATTAATAACTTTTATATCTTTATTTACTACTTTATCTTCTTCTACTTCATATGTAGAAGATAGCTTTCCTTTTTTAAGACCTAGTAGTTCTTCTATATCTTCTTGGTATAAAGGAACACCATCCTCTGATAGATATTTGATAAAAGAACTCTTAGTCATTATATTATTCTCAATAATTAAATCTAAGGCAGTCTTCGAAAGAATAGGATTTGTAGCCTTAGCATTGTCTAATGGCTCTTTCTTTGACCATCCTAACTTCTTCATTTCTTTTTTTAAATAGTCATACTTTCTACCACTTATTTGACCTAAATCATATAGCCTAGAAATCAAAGTAGAGATCGGCACTATCCACATTGCCTTTAAATCAATATAATCTTCTATTTCAGCTGTATTACCTAAATTTCCAAGCAAGCTTACTTCAGGAAGTAAGAAGGCTTCTGCAAATTGATTTGCTTTTACTATATCTTCAAGCAATATTTTTCCTAGTTCATATGCTAGCTCATAATTCCTTCTTGTTATCGATTTTTTGTCATTTCCCAGTACAATTGTATATTTTTCATTATCGTATGACTTGTGTTTTACACTAAATGATTTGATACTGTTTTTTCCTGTGTTTATTGTAGAAATTATTATTCCATTAGATTCTAATAAATTCAGCATATTGTAAATTGGTGTATCATCTAAGTTCCAGTACTTCCTTACAGACTTCGCTATTGATTCAATACTTTCACCTTTATTTATTAAAGGTAAATTTAATTTTGGAAAAGATATATATTGCTCTATAAAATTGTATATTTTGTTAGTTATAAGTATCTTTTCTAAATATGATAATTCATCTTTTGTACAATCTGATAGATCATTCCCATCTAATATTTTAGAATTAAAATATACTTTCTCTATATTAACATTAATTTTACTCATTTTATCAAAGTATTCTCTCGGAAATTTTAAAATGTTACTAAGATTTAATATTTCTTCTAGATTAGGTAATTCCTTATTATCCTCAAGATTTTTTAGATGGTCCTTTTTTATATTTGTTTCTTTCGATAATAGATCTATACTTTTATTTCTATATAGTCTAGCTGATCGTAATTTATCTCCATTAAAGTTTTTATTTTTATTCATATTTTATCCTACCTCTAAAATATTGATTTTTATAAGTATATTATAGCATATTTACTTTTAAATCTAAAAAGTTCTATATAAATAAAAATACTCTAGCAAATTGCTAGAGTACAAAATCTATTATCCCTTTATCTAAATTGTATAAGTTTTTAAACCCTTCCATTGATAACAAATTACACGCTGTTATACTTCTATGACCGCTTCTACAGTATACTATTACTTTTTTATCCTTGTATTCCTCTATTTCATCTACATTATACATTAATTCCATAAGTGGAATATTAATAGCTGATTCTATATTTTTCTCTTCAAACTCTTCTTCAGTTCTAACATCTACTAAACATATATCTTCTTTATCTTCTAGTATTTTTCTTAATTGTTTCGTATTTATATTTTTGTAGTACATATTCCACCTCCACATGATTTATAATTATAATTTATTTATACCCCTTAGAGTTTATTCTAAACCCTATATGTGGCTAGCCTTTAATAGTAGTTCATATAAATATTTTATTCTTCCATAAATATACTTTGCTTGTAATTTTAAAATAAGCTCATATCTTAACTATTATCTAAGATATGAGCTTATTAATTTATTTCCCTAAGTATTCTAATATTTCAGGTACATTTTTATCTGCTTTAACTTTATCATACACTTTTTCAATAATACCATTTCCATCTATTATGTATGTAGTTCTAACTACTCCAAATCCAACTTTTCCATATAATTTTTTCTCTTTCCATACATCATAATCCTTAATTACTTCTAATTCTGGATCTGATAATAATATAAATGGTAACTCATTTTTATCTGCAAATCTTATATGTGAGGTTTTGCTATCTTTGCTTACACCAATAACTATAACATTACTTGATGTAAAAGTTTGATAGTTATCTCTAAATGCACATGCTTGCTTTGTACATCCTGGTGTGCTATCTTTTGGGTAAAAATATAATACTACTTTCTTTCCAGCAAAGTCTGATAAACTTACTGTATTTCCGTCTTTATCTTCTAATTTAAAATCTGGTGCTTTAGTTCCTGCTTCAAGCATAATATACAACTCCTCGTATGTAATTTTATTTGTGATAATTATTTCAATATTTAAATAATACACATATTTAATAATTCTTAAACACAAGGTGTATACAAAATATTTATGGTATTACTTTCTTCATTTTCGTAAACCATTGCATCTACCTCATAGACTTGCTTTATTAATTCTTTTGTCAATACTTCTTTTGGTGTACCATAAGCAACAATATATCCATCTTTAAGTACATATATTTTATCACAATACATTGCTGCAATATTTAAGTCATGTATTGCTGCTATGACTTCGATATCTAATTCCTTCACTATATTCATTAACTGTAATTGATATTTTATATCTAAGTGATTTGTAGGCTCATCTAGTATTAAACAATCAGTTTTTTGTGCTAATGCTCTTGCTAATATAATACGTTGCTGCTCCCCACCAGATAAAGTATTAAAATTTCTATCTTTAAAATCTAGCATATCAACTTTTTTTAGTGAATCATACATAATTTTATAATCATTTTCATTATCTCTCTCCATCATATTTTTGTGAGGTGATCGTCCCATTAGTACTATATCCTTTACACTAAAGTCGAAATCATAAAAATTATGCTGAGATACCACTGCTATTTTTTTTGCACTTTCTTTTATATTTATTTTATTTATATTAGTTCCATCTATTATAATACTACCCAAACTAGGTTTTAATGTCCTATATAGACACTTTAAAAAAGTAGATTTTCCACTTCCATTAGGCCCTATTATACCAATAAATTCCCTGTTGGATACATCTATACTTATACCTTTTAATATACTTTTTTTACCTATTGAAAACTTAATATCTTCGCTTTTTAGATTCATTAGTTTTTACCTCCAAATCCATATGTCTTTTTAATCATAAGCCATATAAAGCAGGGTCCACCAATAATGGAAGTCAGAATGCCTATAGGCAGCTCAGTTCCTTTTATTATACTTCTTGATAGTACATCAGCCCAAATTAAAAATATAGCACCTAGCAAAGAGGCTATTGGGATAATTTTCTTATGATCTGTTCCAAATACCATCCTTACTATATGAGGTATTACTAAGCCCACAAATCCTATCATACCTGATGAATATACTAATATTCCTATCATTATTGAAGTAATTAACAGATATATATGCCTATATTTATTAAGGTTACTCCCTAAAGTTATTGATACTTCATCTCCTAATAGCATTAAATTTAAAGTTCTATATTGTGTTGAAAAAAATATAATCCCTAAAAGTATTATAGGAACTATAATAGATATTTCTTGCCACTTAGCTCCTGCTAAGCTACCCATTAGCCAAAATGTGATAGTTTGCATACCTTGAGCATCATTTGCAAAATATACGATAAAGCTTGAGAATGCACTACATACTGAACTTAATGCCATTCCTGCAAGAAGTAACTTTATTGAATTTGACCTTCCTCCAATATTTGATATTACAAGAACTAGCATTGATACAGTAAATGCACCTATAAAACCACTTACACCTATAGCATTACTACCAAGTACTGTTCCTAATCCAAACATAATTGCTATAGTAGCTCCTAATGAAGCTCCCGAAGATACTCCAAGTATATAAGGGTCTGCCAGAGGATTTTTTACTATTGCTTGCATCACTATCCCAACTACAGAAAGTCCAGCACCGACTGATATAGCAAGTATTATTCTTGGTAATCTAATTAACCAGACTACATCGTGAATTGCTCCACTACCTAAGATATCTTCATTTCCTACATGAAATAATTTATAAAAAATTATCTCATATACTTCGCCTATACTTATGTCTACTGACCCTTTTGTAACTGCAAGTCCTACAGATAAAAATAATATAGCCAATAATACAATAGAAACACCTACATACATAGGTGTTCCTTTAAGTATATTAGATTTTCTTTGTTCCATATACATTTCTTTTTCCATAAATTTGTCCTACTTCTCTAAATTTGGATATAATCCATTTGCAAAAGTTTTTATACCATCTATAGTTCTTATACCACTAGAATACATTTCACCTAGTGCTATAGGATATACTCTTTTATTTTTCACTGCATTTAAACTTTTTAGTGCCTTATTTTCTAATATACGGTTAACTTCTTGCTCTGGTACCTTTTCATCACTTTTATCCATATAAACTACAAATATAGAATCTGGGTTAAGATTGATTAAGTCCTCAGTACTTATCCCCTTACCTTCTGGATGTAATAATTTTGCACCAAGCTTTGTCACCATATCTCCACCTAGTGTATTAGTTCCATATGTAGATATTTTATCGTCAAAAAACTCTAAAATTAAAGTACTTTGCTTTTCTTGATCTTTAGTAGATATAGCTACAGATTCAACTTCTTTATTTATTTCATCAGCTAATGCTTGAGCTTTTTCTTCTACATTAAATATTTTTCCTAAATTCAATATATCATTTATTTCATTTTCTATTGTTCTATCCTCTGCTGCTCCACTGTTTAAAGATATGTAAGTATTTATATTATTATCATGCCAGTAATCAACTTCTCCAAGTCTTTTATCATCAAATAAAGAGTACCATCCCAAAATCATATCGGGTTGAGTCATTATTATACTTTCCTTTGAAGGTGTAAATTCCTCTAAATAATTCACTTTACTAAAAGCTTCTTTATATTCCTCTTTCACATCATGATCTAAACCTGCTGCTGCAACAATCTTATCTTCAAGACCAAGTGCTAACATAGTCTCTATAGAGTTTTGGTATATTGCTACTACTTTTTCTGGAGCTTTTTCAAAAGTTACTTCTACAGGTTCTTTCTTGTAATTATAAGTTGAAATAGTTACAGGATAATGTAAATTATTCTCTGCACTTTCTGTACTCCCTTCTACCTTTGAACCTGTTTGCTCTGTTTTTGGTGTAGAGCTACATCCGCTAAGACCTATTACAATTAATATACTTAATAATATACTTAGGCTTTTTCTTAATTTTTTCATTAGTTATCCTCCCTTTGCATCGAAGAGTATCGATAGCTTAATACTGGCAAGTCTCCTGACTTATAGGTCATCATCCTAGCTCACCTTCCCAAAGTTATACTTCAGTGGTATATTGAACTAGCACTACCTAATTACAGTAGCGGCACTGTGTAGAATTTTCATCTAACTTCCTTTTTAATTTGAAAACCAGTATTATTTGTATTTTATTATCTTTACTTAATTATATTATATTACCTTTTTTACCATATTTCTATATAAATTTATATATATTATCAATTGCAAATTATTATTTCTTTATAATAAAAATAGCTGTACATGTTATGTACAGCCTTTATATATATCATATTTATTTTTATTCAATTATAGTATATTGAAAGTTTTCAAATAATAATTTTGTTCCTTCGTCAATTTCTAAAGGTAAAAGTGCTCTTGCAATACTTATTTGATTTTTATTTTCATCTTCTAATACTGCATAATCTCCATTAATTAGAACAACTATATAATTTATTGTTACCATAATAATTTCCTCCTCCCTGTATAAGTTAAATACTTTATGTACATATGTAATTAAACTAAGTATTCTCTATAAAAACTGAATATATCTTCTAAATAAGGCCATGAAATAGTATCTTTTTCAAAATACATCTCATGCTTAGACTCTGGGTATAATTTAATTTTACAATTCTTTGCATTTTCTACAAATTTATTTTGACCTTTAGACTTTACAAAGGTATCTCTCCCTGCTTGGCATAACATCACAGGAATATCTACCTTATGAGCATTTTCAACTATTTCCTTAGTAGCTTCAAATGCATTTTTAAGCCAGTTATAAGATGCCCCACTTCTCTGATACTTTGCATTATCTAGTAAAAATTTATGATAATTTTTGTATCTATTTTTTGATGAAGTTGCCGATTCTTCAAGCTTTTCATCTATAACAAAAGGACCATGACCTAGTACATATTTATTCCCCATACCAAATGCCACTACTATATTTGCTATAGCCTTTGCAATAAATTCAGGATAGCTTCCAGTATGTATTTGCATCATCGGAGCGTTAAGTATTGCGGCATCAAAGTACCCTTTATGCCTTTCTAAAAATAATGCTCCTATTCCTCCACCCATTGAGTGTGCAAATAAAAACTTTGATTTATTGCCACTCTCAGGTACTACTACTGTGTCAATAAACTTTTTTAAATCTTCTATGTAATAATCAAATTTATCTACATTTACTTGAGTATCATCCACTATTTGTAAATTTGCTAAACTACCAGATCTTCCATGGCCTCTATGTTCTATCGCATACACAGAGTATCCTTCTTGTAAGAAATAATATATTAATTCATGATACTTTTCTAGTGATTCTGAAAATCCGTGACTAATGACTATATTAGCCTTACTATTTTTAAGTACATATTTCTCGCAATATATTTTTTTATCTTCCTTACCTTCTATATAAATTTCTTCTATATATTTATCTAAAAAAGGTAATACTACATTATTTAACTTATCCTCTATATCTTTTTCTGAAAAATATTTCTTTGATAAACTCTCAATGCTAATATCCGAATAACTCATATATGCTCCCTCATTTCTATGCATTACTTAAACTATCCAAAAATAACTCAAATTCTTTTTTTAATACATGTAAGTCATTATCATCATAATAAAAATGCCCAGAATTATTTAAGGTTACTATTTTTTTATGTGTATTATTTAATCTCTTGTTAAATAGTTTTAATGTCTTATTACTGACAAATTCATCATGTTTTGTATGAACAATAAGCAATGGTACCTTAATATTTGATAGTTTTTTTCTTGTATCTTTTACAAGATAGAAAAGATCAATATAGCGCGGTGCCCAAGATAAATAAGTTAAAATTGATGATTTTTCTATACTAAATGCGTTTGCAGCTGCCACTTCCAGAGCATTTTCATTATTTATACTTCCCATACCTATTTTTATACTTCTTATCATTCCACTAACTTTTAATCGTATATTTAAAGGTGTAGCAAGTGCCACTATACCGTCTATTTTTCTAGAGTCCTTACTGTAAGCTAACACTGATAACAAAGCCCCCATAGAATGACCGACTAAAATAATACTATTATATTGCTTCTTTATTTGGCTCAAACTTTCTTCTAAATATTCCATCCACTTCCTCGAATTACTACTTGCAAAATCTACACCGCTACCTCCATGTCCTGGGAGTAGTAATGCTGATACAGAGTGACCTCTCTTATACGCAAGTTGTGATAATTCTATAAACTGCTTTGGTCCTTCTAGTATTCCATGAGTAAATACAATAATTGTTTCTCTATCTTCATGTTCCTTTATGAATGGCTCATGTCTTTTATATGAAATCAGTGTTAAGCGCCCCTTTACTTTGATAAGATTTCTAACTTATTATACCATAATTTTACTTTTAATCGATTATCCTATTTTGAAAATATATTATTATATTTAAAAAGGTCTCTATAAATAGAGACCTTTTATATAAATTAAAATTCTGAGTTCTTAGGTGTTCTTGGGAATGGTATTACGTCTCTAATGTTTGACATACCAGTCATATACATTATTATTCTTTCAAATCCAAGACCAAATCCTGAGTGAGTAGCTGTTCCGAACTTTCTAAGCTCTAAGTACCACCAGTAATCTTCCTTGTTTAATCCCATTTCTTCTATTCTTCCTAATAGCTGTTCTTCTCTTTCTTCTCTTTGAGAACCTCCAACTATTTCTCCTACTCCTGGTACTAGTAAGTCCATAGCTCTAACAGTTTTTCCGTCTTCATTCATTCTCATATAGAATGCTTTTATATCTTTAGGGTAGTCTGTTACAAATACTGGAGCTTTAAATATTTGTTCTGTTAAATATCTTTCATGCTCAGTTTGAAGGTCATCTCCCCACTTAACTGGGTATTCAAACTCATGTCCTGATTCTTGTAACATTTCAACTGCTTTAGTATAAGTAAGTCTTGTAAAATCTGAGTTTACTACATTGTTTAATCTTTCTAATAATCCTTTATCTATGAAACCATTGAAAAATTCCATTTCTTCTGGAGCATTTTCCATTACGTAGTTTATAACATACTTTATCATATCCTCAGCAAGTTCCATGTTGTCTTCTAAGTCTGCAAAACATATTTCAGGCTCTATCATCCAAAACTCAGATGCATGTCTTTGTGTAAATGAGTTCTCAGCTCTGAAAGTTGGTCCAAAAGTATAAACATTTCTAAATGCTAAAGCCATTATTTCAGCATTTAACTGACCTGAAACTGTTAGGTTAGCTTCTTTTCCGAAGAAATCTTTGCTATAATCTATGTTTCCTTCTTCAGTTTTAGGTATATTGTTTAGATCCATAGTAGTTAATCTAAACATCTCTCCTGCACCTTCACAGTCACTTCCTGTTATAATTGGAGAATGCGCATATACGAAGTTTCTATCTTGGAAGAACTTGTGTATAGCGTATGCTGCTAAACTTCTTACTCTAAATACAGCTGAGAAAGTATTACTTCTTGGTCTTAAGTGAGCTATTGTTCTTAAATACTCAAGAGTATGTCTTTTCTTTTGTAGTGGATATGAACTATCAGACTCACCTTCAATAACTATGTTTGTTGCATGTATTTCTACTGGTTGCTTAGCACCTTCTGTTGATACTAATTCACCCTCTACTAATATAGATGAGCTTATTGGTAACTTAGTTATTTCTTTGTAGTTTTCTAATTTCTCATCCGATAATACTACTTGCATATTTTTAAAGAAACTTCCGTCATTTAATTCTATGAACCCAAAGTTCTTAGATGCTCTAGATGTTCTTATCCAACCTGCTACTGCAACAGTTTTTCCTATATGTTCTTCTTTGTTTCTATATAACTCTTTTACTGTTATGAATTGCTTTTGCATATATATTTCCTCCTTAAATTTAATTTATTTCAATAAAAAAAGTCCTTCAATCCCATGAAAAGGGACGAAAGACTATTATCTTCGCGGTACCACCCTAATTGCCAATATATATTGACCTCTTAGTTAAGCTATTGCTTATGATCTATAACGGGATCTCCCGTCTAAGCCTACTCACAATATTGCTTTCGGTTAGAGACTCCAAGGCGTTATTCAATATAAACTTGGTACTGGGCTTACACCATCCCCAACTCGCTGTTACTAGTATTTATATCTACTGATCTTATCATCGTCTTTTTATACTTATATAATATTATTTCAAAGTTTAAGAAGATTATACCAACTTATAAAATTTAAGTCAATACTTTATATTTATACTAAATATACTTCTTTCTTGTGCATATTTTTATAATTTATGTTTAAAATCTTTTTAATCATTAATACTAAGTATTAGGAGGTGTTAGCTTGAAATATTTTTTTATATTTTTAATAATGCTATGTTTTATTGCTCCCGCAGTTGAAGAAAACAAGGATGCGTCACAAGTATTTAAAGATAGTATTTATAATTATATTACTTGTCTCGATACTGCGACTAAATATTTATCAGAAAATGTCCCTGCTTTTTCAAAGTTTGCTGAGCTTCCATATAAGATTGCTTACAAGAAGGTTATGGATGATAGAGTATTTACTAAGCATTTAGTTATGTCTGGTGAAACTTTAGATGATATTATATGCACTTACAACAATAACGTAGATGATATTGAAGATTTTCGAAAAGTTGTTTATATGGAAAATCAAGATATAATTACTAAAGATTATGAGATTAAATCAGGTGATTATTTAACTGTACCTAGTGACTAATTGTATTTTATTGATTTTTAATTTATAATATATACTTTGCTTTTAATTAAATACTACAATATGTTCTTTCTAAAAAATATCTATTACTTCTGATTGAATAACCATTTTGAACATACACAATTTCATAACCATACTATCGCACATATCATTTATTCGCTTTAATTAATTTCTAGTATTGTAAATTTAGATTCGTTTTCTATTTCTCAGAATCTAGAGTTATAATCTAGTAGTTTATTACATATTTTCATTTCTTTATCTTCACTAGGACTTAAATTTATAATTTGACTCATAGTTCCCTCTCTTATTATAATCTAAGTTAACTATAGTATCTTTTTGTATATATAACAATATAAATCCAAAAAGGACTAACATTGTCACTGTTAGCCCTTTAGTATTTCTATCTAATATTAAAATTGATTCATAAAGAAGAATTGCCCTGGTCCTATTGGAGCTCCAAATAAGGCCCAAGCTGCTGCAAATACTGTCCATACTAATAAGAATGTTATTGATATTGGAAGCATTATACTCATCAAGTTCCCAATACCAAAGTTTTTCTTATACTTTTGACCAAATATTACTATAACCCCCATATAACTCATAAGTGGTGAGATTATATTTGTTGAAGAATCCCCTATACGATACATTAATTGTACCCCAGCTGGAGAGAATCCTGCTGCCATTAATATAGGTATAAATATTGGTGCAAGTAAACCATATTTTGAAGTCCCACCTGCTATAAATAAGTTTACAAAAGCAGTAAACCATATAAATGCAATCATAAGTATCATTGCCCAGAACATATTATCTGTAGGTATATTAGACACTACTGTAGCCCCCATAGATGCTATTAGTATACCTAAGTGTGAATCATTAAAGAAGTTTAAGAATTGTGCAACAAAGAATAATATAACTATTATTGAAGCCATACTCTTCATAGAAGTTACCATAGCACCTATAACATCATCTTTAGTCTTAAATGTTCCCGACTTAAATCCATAAATAATACCAGGAACTAAGAATACAAAGAACATTAACATCATTATCATGTCTCCGCTAAAGAATAAAGAGTTTAAGAAACCATCTGCTTTCGATAAAGCTAAAGTTCCTTCTGGACTTATTGCTGTCATCTGAACTGTAGTTGATAAATCTCCTATTACAGGTATAACATTATTTTTGTCTATCGGTAATGCTGTTAATACTATAAATGCAATTACTCCAAGTAAAGTATTATTAGCAATTTTAAACGCTTTCTTTTCTCTATCATTTAAATGTTCAGAGTGCTCTACAACATCAGCTTCACTTCTATCATACTTACCAAGGCTTGGCTCTACTATCTTGTCTATTACTATAGCACCAAATAGTACTATCACAGCTGTTGAAGCCATAAGGAAGAACCAGTTTGATGTAGAAGTTACTCCTGCTGCAAAGCTTGTACCTGCCAATGCATCTCCAGTTTCTGCTGCTGCTTGAGTAAATGGAACTAGAAGTGCATCAAATGACCCTATTAATAAATTTGCACTAAATCCACCAGAAACTCCTGCAAAGCCTGCTGCAAGTCCAACTAATGGATTTCTTCCAAGTGTATAATAGATAAGAGCTGCAAGTGGTATTAATACAACATAACCAGCATCTGAAGCTACATTTGACATAACCCCTAAGAATATAACAACTGGTGTAACCATTTTTGCTGGAGTAGATCTAACTATGCTTCTCATAGCAATTGATAAGTATCCACTTTGTTCCATAACACCTATTGCTAGCATTATTATAAGTATTGCACCAAGTGCACTCATTCCCATAAAGTTTTTAATAACAGACCCTACTATATAAGACAATCCGTTTGAATATGTTTCTGCTACAGCTGTTCCACCTGCCGTAACTTTTAAAACTTCTATAGGCTTTTGACCTAATAAGTTGTTTATTGGGAACGCCCCAAGTTCCGTTTCTGCAACTACACCAAACATCCCTAATATTGCTGATAATACTAGTACTGCAACTGAGATATAAACAAACATTAGTGCTGGACTAGGTAATTTATTCCCCAATTTTTCTATAAATCCCATCGCCGATTGAATCTTAGACCTTTTTACTTTTTCAGCATTAGCCGTTTTTTGCATACGTTTTCCCCCTTGATATAATTTATTTTATATTTATAATTCCTTTCTCTTATATTATATTTATTTTATACATATTTTTCTATATTTTTCGAAAATTCCATTTAAAATAAATTTATTTCTTAAGTTTAGATATTTATTTTCTCTTATTCTACTTTTTACTTAAAAAAATAAATTTGTATACAAAAATCTTTTTTTATTATTAAATAATCTTATAAAAAAACAACAACTTATACTATACATGTTGTATAAGCTGCTGTTCATATTCTTAAATAATTTAGTATCTATTTCTCTATAATTTTCTTTATTCATCAATTAATATATCTAGAAATTTACTTGTATTGCTTAGAAATGCTTTAGTAATCTGATAGTGTTGACTCTCTTCGTATTCTACCTCTTTAATTCCTTTGTCATCTATTTCATAAATTATTGCATTTGGATAAGCCATAAGAATAGGAGAGTGCGTAGCAATAATAAACTGACTACCACTATTTACAAGCTCATGTATCCTTGTTATCATAGCCATCTGCCTAGAAGGTGAAAGTGCCGCTTCCGGTTCATCTAATATATATAAACCTCTTTCTGAAAATTTATTTATAAAAATCGAAAAAAATGATTCCCCGTGAGATTGCTTATGAAGAGATGTTCCGCCATAGGAGTCAATAATTTTAGGCCCACCACACGACTCTTTATCTAATTCATCTATGTTTGAAGCTACATTGTAAAGTGATTCAGCTCTTAGAAAAAATCCGTCTTTAGGCTTTTTAATACCTTTTACTAAGTTTATATAATCATATAATTCGGAATGACTATCCATAGTAGAAAAATTAAAATTCTTTGTTCCCCCTTCTGGGTTAAATCCATAATTTACAGCTATTGCTTCAAGCAGAGTTGACTTTCCACTTCCATTTTCACCAACAATAAAAGTTACCTTTGGATGAAATTTTAATGAATTCAAGTTTCTTATTATAGGTAAACAAAATGGATATTTATTATCATTATTATCTTTTCGTATTATATTCAAAGACCTAATAAATTGATTTATTATCTCTGACTCCATAATTTATACCCCTTTACATCATATAGATTCTTATTTACTCATCTTTTATTGCTAATATAAATTTTACTATAGTTTTTGTCTATACATAATATTATTTTATAGTTTTTGTCAATTATACATATGTTTTCCATTTATATATAATAGACATGTAAGCTTATAAATCTATTATACGAAAGGAAACTGATTATGAAAACTAGATTATTAACATTTAGTGCTATATGTATAGTATTAAATGTAGTTGTAGGAATGACTGTACAAATGATCAATATCCCTATTCTTTTTTTAGATACTATTGGTACAATTATTGGATCACTTGTACTAGGTCCTTGGTATGGGGCTGCAATTGGTGGATGTACAAATCTTGTACTTGGTGTTATTTCTGGCCCAACAAATATTCCTTTTGCACTTGTAAATATTATTTTAGGACTTGTTGTTGGATTTATTTCCAGAAAAAATAGTTTTAGCTATAAAACTGCTATACTTACTGGTATTGCACTAGCGGTAATATGTCCACTTATTGGTACACCTATTTCAGTATTAGTATTTGGTGGATTAAGTGGTAGTGGAGCTGATATTTTAGTTGGTTTTCTAATGCAAAGTGGCCAAAAAATCTTTACATCCGCATTTATTCCAAGGATTTTAACTAATATTATAGATAAACCATTATCTTGTATTATTGCATTATTTTTAATTTCTAGGCTACCAAATAGTTTTGTTAATGATTTAAAGTTAGCAAAAAGTAAATAGACGAACCTAATTAGGTTCGTCTTTTTTTATATTACTTTTTTATTCTACTTTTAACTTTTTCTAAAATTACATTGACTTCGTCTACTTTAAGAACTAAAATGCTAATTCCGTATACTATCGCACCTGCACCTACTGCAACTACTAATGTTATAGCTTCTTTTATAAATCCAGTTCCTAGTAAGTTTGCTACTGTATTATAAACAAATGAAGTAACTATTGCCATTAGTCCTGCTGAAATTATTGATTTAACCATCGCAGATACTATTGACTTACCTCCAAATGCACCTATTTTTTTTCTTAAACTTATAAATAATAATATTATTGTTACTAATGCTGATATACTAGTTGCAAATGCCAGTCCTGCAAGTTGCATGTTAGTGTATCTAACAAACATAACATTAAGTACTATATTTAGTATCATAGCTATAATACCATTTATCATTGGTGTCTTAGTATCTTGTAATGAATAAAATACTTTTCCTAGAATATCTCTAAGACCAAATCCAATCATACCAATTGAATAGAATATAAGAGCTATTGCTGTCATCTGTGTAGCTCTAGCATCAAATTCTCCTCTTTGGAAAAGTAATTTAACTATTGGATTAGCTAATATTATAGCACCAACTGATATTGGTATTACTAATAATGTAACTGTATTTACTGATGTTACTATAGATTTATTGAATTTTTCTTTATTATTTTCTGATGATAATTTAGATAACATCGGATATACCACAGAAGATATAGATACTATAAACATCCCCATAACAAATTGGTTAAGTTTTGTAGCATAGTTTAGTGCAGATATACTACCTTCAACCAATGTAGATGCTATAGTTCTATCTACTATAGTATTTATCTGATTAACTGCTACTCCTATTAAAACTGGAGCTACTAACCACAACATCTTCTTTATATGCTCATCACGTAAATTTATATATGGCTTATATTTATATCCCTTCTTCATTGCAAATGGAAGTTGGAACACAAATTGTAATGAAAGTCCAAATAACGTACCCCAAGGTAATAAGTTTGGATTAATTTTTACACTCACTAATATTGATATTATTATTAATAAGTTATATGGTACTGGCATCAAACCAGGTATAATAAAGTTCTCTTTTACTTGTAAGAAAGCCATCATAATATAACTTATTCCTAAAAATGCAAGACCTAATATAAGTACTCTTGTAAAGTATACAGCTTGTGCTAATGTTTCACCTTCAAAACCTACTGCAAATAATTTTACTATTGGCTCTGTAAATATTGCACCTATTACTGATAAGGCTATACATATTAGAATAACTATATTAAAAACATTATTAGTAAACTTAAGTGATGCTTTTTCTCCTTGAGTAGAGTTTACATCGCAATAAAGTGGTATAAATGCAGTTCCAAGTGATGTACCTATTGCTGTAAATATTACTGCTGGAATATTCATAGCTACTAAAAATGCATCACTAGTTCCAGATGCTCCATATGCAGATGCTAATGCAAGTTCTCTACCAAATCCAAGCATTTTTGCAATTAATGTAGCAGCCATAAGTCCTACTGCTGCTTTTGCTACTTTTGACATATTTATTATCTCCTATACTTCTTTAAACTTACTTCTTAGCTTTTTTTATATTCTCAGATTCCAAATACATAGCAATATTTTGTCCAGAATTGTCTATATCTCCTGACATATCTAGTAAATTGCCTATAAATATATTCCCAAGAATATTATAATCTAAGTCGTCTATTTTATTATCTTTATTTTCCGTTTTATACTTATCTTGATTCTTCAATGATAACGTCTCCCTTCATTGTGGTATTGTTAATAGTTTACGTAATTTACTTAAAACACATACAATATTTTAAGCAATATAAGTAGATAAATCTCAATACATAATGAAGAGTAAAATTATATACTAACCAACTCTAAGTTTTAACTAATATTACTATTATAAACTAAAACTATTAAATCTTAATAGTTATTAATTAAAATTTTTTATAGTATAGTTATTTTTTAATTTATGTAGATAAACTTACTATAAAATTTTTATATAAACTCCCTCTTTTGACTTATCTAATGCATTTTTATTTAAGGTTTTTACTAGTAAAGATTGTTCCGATGCTTTACATACTATACCATCTATAAATACACTTGGGTCAATAATTCTTAACTTGTTTACTTGATGAATATCATAATTACAACTATCCTCTTTAACTTTTACATTAGAGTTAAGAGAGTCTATCAATTTTATAATTTCTTTAGACGTTGATTTTTTAAGTAAATTAAGAACATAGTCATCATCTCTTAATAAATCTTCTAAATCCATCTCTTTCAAATCTAGAGCAATTTTTAATGCTTTTGACAATCTATCATAGGCATATACATTTAAGGGGTCCATAAAGAAATCAATCACTTCTTTGTAATAAATATCTACAAACCATTCTGCACTTTTTAAAGATTTAATCACCATTTCTCCATTTACTATGCTCAAACTTTCTATAAATGCATCTATATCTTTCTTTGTTATAAACCCATAATGAAACATATCTCTTAGAGTATAATCTACTCTATCTGCACATATAGACGGTGCTGATTTCTCAAGAATTGTCCACTTTGATTCATTAAACATTATTTCTTTAAAATCATATCCATAGCTATCTAATATATTCTCTATATCAGAGTCTAATATAACTTGCTCAAATATTTTCTCATGATAATTTTCTTCTCTATTATTTAGAGTAAAATCTACAACATGCGAAAATGCCGTATGAGATATATCATGTAGTAATCCCGCAATCTGCTCTTCAACACATCCACCCATAATTCTAATAAGTAGCATTACCCCAATAGAGTGATCATATCTAGTTACATTCCAAAGTGGATTTACAAGATAACTGGCTCCTCCTTGATGAATATTTTTTAATCTCTGAATTTCCTTAGTATTTATTAATTCTCTTATTACTGGTTCTACAGTAAACTGTCCATATATAGAATCTTTTATATTCATAAATTCCTCCAATACTTAAATGATAATAGCCCAGAATTATATCTTATCATAAACCACATAAAATATCATTTAATTTAACATGAAGATTTCATCATATTAAAACATAAAAAATGGATGAATATACCATTCATCCATCTTGAAAACTTTATCTTATATAAATATTCTACTTATCTGTAGTAATAAATTTAAACATATTGTGCTTCTCAAATCCAAATAGTTTAGCTGTAATATTTATTGGAAACTTTGTTATAAAGTCGTTATATAAAATAGTCTTTATATTATATTTTTCCTTTTGCATATGTATGCTTTCTTGCACATCAACTAAATCTTTAGCAATAGCATTTACTTGTTCATTTAATTCAATATCTGTATAACTATCTTTAATAACCATAAGTCTAACTAAGTCATTTTCCAATTTGTTGTCCTTTTTTACTTTCTCATTAATAGTATTTGCTTCATTTAAATTATTTTTTATACTTTTAATAACTTCATTTACTAGCTTTTCATCCGGTACAATTTCTTCTACTAGATTAGCAAAGTTAGAAATATTTTCATAGTATTTCGAAAGATTAGACTCTACAACACTGAATTGCTTTTTTACATCCTTTTCTAAAGAAGATATTTTAGAATAATAAAAACCTAAATATCCAATGATAATTACTAATATAAGTACAATAATTGCTACAATTTTTTTTCTCATATATAATCTCCCTCTACATTAATATCCCTATTATATATGTTTTAAATTTGTACTTATTCATAATATATTTACTATTATTTAAAAAGTTATATATATCATATAGATATTCCTATTTCCATATGCATATTTCAACTAGTTGTAGTATATTATGCATCTTATTATATCAGACGATACTTCATTTATGTTTATAAGCTCTATCTTTAAATTTTCTTTTGATTTATATTTTACAACAGCCAAATCTTTATCATTTAAAATAACTTCCTCGTCATTGTTAAGCAAAATTTTGATATTACCATTTAGGCAGTATAAAGTTTGAGCTATATTATAACACTCTTTATTATTGCTAACATAGGATAGCTCTATACAATTATTGAGTTGAATATGTTCTATATCACCTACACTATCTGTGTTTAACATTAAATTAAAATCAATTACCTTGCCAAAGCTTCTAGTATTCCAATCTCCTAGAAAACTGTCTTGTTCAAACTTATTAAGTTTTACGTTATGATGCCCTTTGTGTTCTAGCAATAGTTCTCCATCTAGAATCATTATTTTACGTTTTATATTAGGCAACTTTGTAAACTCAGACTCATTAAGTTCTACCTTTGCTGAGCTTATCCTCCACTTAAAATCTCTTTTATTATAAATCGAATCCTCTGGGTATATGTACAATTGAGTAGTTGTTCCTCCTGACCAATTGCTAGTTACTAACTCGCCTTTTTTAATAACTTTAATATACTTATTCAAGCTTAATCTACCTCCCTTTATTAATATAGCCATCTATATATTACAAAATATACAGATGGCTATTTGTTAATAATATTACTATTCCATTAAACTAGTTTCTAATACTTTATCCAATGAGAAGTTTTCAAGCCCTAAGTAGTAAGAAGCTGTATCTATTAATGCCTCCATTGGGCAAAGACCTACCACTTCACTTCCTGTAACACTTACACCATATCTTCTAGCTTCCATTTTTACTGTTTCAAATGCTCTGTACATTGATGTCTTAGTATAGTCTGTTAAATTCATTGTAACTTGCGTAATATTTCTTTCAGGTACTTCAACTGGACCAGCTTTAATGTATCTATATCCACCACTAGAGTGTCTAATTGTTTTTGCTATATTTGCAGCTATTTCTATATTTGGAGTGTCTAAGTTTATATTGTAAGCTATAAGAGGTCTTCTTGCCCCTATTGCTATTGCTCCAGCTGTTGGATGCTTTTTAGCTTCACCAAAGTCTGGAGTCCAATCAGGATTTTCAAATTTAGCATCTAATCCTTCATACTCACCTTTTCTTACAGTTGCTAAGTTTTGTCTTTCAGGTTTTGATGCTGAATGTTCATATAAAAATACTGGTATATTGTATTTACTCGCAACTTCTTGACCTACTTCTTTAGATAGCTCCACAGCTTCTTCTACAGTCATATCTTTTATTGGTATAAATGGACACACATCTGTTGCTCCAAATCTTGAATGTTGTCCTTTATGTACATTTAAATCTATAACTTCAGTCGCTACTCCTATAGCCTCTATAACCGCATTTTTTACAGCTTGTGGCTCTCCTATAACAGTAACAACAACTCTATTATAATCTTTGTCTGCTTCATAGTTTAATAACTTAACTCCAGCTTTACCTCTTAGAGGACTTACTATTTTCTCTATCTTTTCTAAATCTACACCCTCGCTAAAGTTTGGAACGCATTGTACTATTTTTGCCATTTTATTTCTCCCCCTGATTTAAATTATAGTTTGTAACTAACTAAAAATATTTATAAATGTAACAATAGTAGGAATTGCTACTAAGTCTATTAAAAAGGCTCCTACTAAAGGTACTATCAACATAGCTTTTACTGAGTCGCCATACCTAGATGTGACTGAATTTATATTTGCTAATGCATTAGGCGTAGCCCCTAATCCATGACCTAGCATACCAGCAACCATTATTGCTGCATCAAAATCTTTGCCTAATAATTTAAATGCAACAAATATTCCATATAATACAATAAATATAACTTGTGTTGCTACTATTATTATCATTGGACCTGCTAATCCTGCCAACTCCCATAGTTTTATAGTCATAAGTGCCATAGTTAAAAATATTCCCAAGCATACATTGCTTATTATATCTACAGAGTATAAATCAAGATTAACAATATTAAGTTTATCATTTATATTTCTAAATATTACGGCTGCAAACATTGCTCCAACATATCCAGGAAGAACAACTCCTGTCACATTAGAAAACCATGTTCCAACTATACTACCTATAGTCATACAAGATGCAATAATAGCAATTTGAACTATCATTGTATTTGAATTAAATGAATCGCTTAGAGTTATACCTGCAACTTCTTCTACAGATACAGCAGACACCCCTGAAGTTTTGATTGTTTCTCTTATTTCTTTAGTATTTTCGCTTGGCTTTAATCCATTTTTATCTATTAAGTATCTAGCTACTGGACCGCCTACAAGTCCTCCACACATTACACCAAAAGTAGCTGCTGCCATTCCTATAGTTAGAGCTCCACTTACTCCTAACCCTTCTATTGTAGCTCCAAAGGTAGCTGCTGCTGCATGTCCACCTTCCATAGATATTGCGCCACACATTAATCCAATAAGCGGATTTATATTTGTTATTTTCGCTCCAAATGCTCCTATCAAACATTGTGCTATTGAAAGTCCTCCACATAATACCCAATATACAATTAGTAATTTTCCACCTTTCTTAACTAGTGCAAAACTTGCACCTAGTCCAACAGTTGTAAAGAATGCGATCATAAATGGTGATTGAAGAGTTGTGTCCATAGATATTTCTAATATATTGCTTGTCTTTAATAAAAGCATTATAATAGCAAATAAAAGTCCGCCAATTACTGGCCCTGGTATGCAAAATTTTTCTAGTAGCTTAATTTTCTTTCTTAAGTAATTACCTAATAGTAGTAATAATAATGCTAATGCAACAGTTGCTATTAAGTCTAGATTTAATGTCATTTTTCCATCTAGTAACTCAAAGCTCATTTTTATCCTCCTAGTGAAAAGTTTTATTTATATGTAAAACATTTTCCTAACATGAATTATAGCAATTTTTATAATATTTTCAACATATTTATGAATTTTTTTGTATTGTATTATTAAAGGCGTATCAATTATATTAGCAATCAATACACCTTCTTATATTTAACTAAATAAATTTATAAACGTAACTGCTGTAGGTATCCCTATTAGTTCTACCAAAAATGAGCCCACTAAGGGTACTATTAGCATCGCTTTTTCAGATTTACCATATTTTGATGTAACTGAATTAATATTTGCTAATGCATTTGGAGTAGCCCCCAATCCATGTCCTAGCATACCAGCTACTAATATTGCTGCATCAAAATCTTTACCTAATATTCTAAATGCAATAAAGACACAGTATAGTACTATAAATACAACCTGAGCTATTACTATTAATATTAATGGTCCTGCTAATCCAGATAACTCCCATAATTTTATAGTCATTAAAGCCATAGTTAAAAATATACCTAGGCATACATCACTTATTATATCTATAGAATACATATCTAGTTCTACAAATTTAAATTTATCATTTAAGTTTCTAAATATTACTGCTATAAACATAGCTCCAACATATCCAGGCAATGCAATTCCAGTAGTATTTGTAAACCAGTTTCCAACTACACTTCCTATAGTCATACATGTTGCTATTACTCCGATTTGAATCATCATTGTATTTGAATTAAAGTTCTCGCTAAACGTTATTCCTGTTATTTCTTCTACTGTCGCAGTTGCTGTACATGAAATTTCATTAGGAAAGTTACTATTCTTGCGTTCTTGATTATATTCTTCATTTGGTTTTAAGTTATATTTCTCTATTAAGTATCTAGATACAGGTCCACCAACAAGACCTCCACATAATACTCCAAATGTTGCCGCTGCCATTCCTATAATTAAAGCTCCATCAACACCTAAACTTTCTATAGTTGACCCGAATGAAGCTACTCCAGCATGCCCACCTTCCATTGATATAGATCCACACATTAATCCCATAAGCTCGTTTATATTAGTAAATTTAGCTCCTAAAATACCAATCGTACTCTGTGCTAAACAAAGTAAACCACATAAAAGCCAATATACTATTAATAGTTTGCCTCCTTTTTTTATTAAACCAAAACTTGCTCCTAATCCTATTGTTGTAAAAAATGCAATCATAAACGGTGTTTGAAGGGTTGTATCCATAGATAATTCTAATATATTACTTGTTTTTAATAAAAGCATTATTATAGCAAATAAAAGTCCTCCAATTACCGGTCCTGGTATACAGAATTTATCTAAGAGTTTGCTCTTTTTCCTAAGGTAATTCCCTAAAAGTAATAATAATACTGCCAATGCCACTGTTGCTATTAAGTCTAGATTTAATGTCATTTTTCCATCTAATAACTCAAAGCCCATACAATTTTCCCCCTTAACAATACTAACTATTTTTATAAAACGTTTTCCCTAATAAGAATTATATCAATTTTTTAAATATTTTCAATATTTTTTACCATCTATTTAATTATTAATTTTCATATCATATATTTTTTATCAAAAATAAATATTATATATACAATAACTTACATAGTATAAAACATTGAAATTTCAGATTTATAGGTATCAATTTGAGTCGTAGAGTATAAAAATATTCATCATTTTTAAACTATAATCTTTTTATTTTTTAATAAAAAAAGATGCATCACTTATTACTTAATGCATCTTTTCTTATATTTTTTTCATAATAAACTTTATATAGTATTTTATATAAACAAATCTACAATATCATCTTTAGATAACCCCTTAAGTACACTACTATTGTCTAGATTTCCATCTATAATATCGTCAATTAAATCTTTTTTACTTTCTTGTAACTCTATAACTCGTCCTTCAACTGTGTCTTTAGCAACAAGCTTGATAACATTGACCGCATTTTTTTGCCCAATCCTATGAGCTCTATCACTTGCTTGATCTTCAACTGCAGGATTCCACCAAGGATCAAAATGTACTACCATACTAGCACTAGTTAAGTTTAAACCTGTTCCTCCTGCTTTTAAAGATATTAAAAATACTTGCTTTTCATTGGAAGTATTAAACTCTTCTACTAACTTTACTCTATTAGGAGCACTAGTTTTACCATCTAAATAGCTGTACGAAATATCTTCTCTTATCAAATTATCTTCTATAAGCTTTAATACCTTTGTAAATTGTGAAAACACTAGTATCTTCTTGTCAGTATTATCTTTTATTAGTTCCAATAATACATCAATTTTTGTATTATCTCCATTATAGTTTTTAACCATAATTTCTGGAGCTAAGGTAAGTTGCCTAAGTTTTGTTAAATATGAAAAAATAGTCATATTATCTTGACTATTTTCTTTTATTCTTTGCTTTATAAGCTTAACATAGCTGTTGTAAGCTATTCTATGATCCTTAACCAACTCAATGTAATATTTTTGTTCTATTTTATCTGGTAGCTCTTCAATTACTTCTTTTTTCGTTCTTCTAAGCATAAATGGTTTAATCAAACTCTTAAGGCTATTTATATTTTTTTCATTATTTATAAATATACTTTTAAATTTATTTTGATTGTACAAATAGCCTGGCATTACAAAATCAAATATAGACCAAAGCTCTAATAAGTTATTCTCAATAGGTGTTCCGGTCAAAGCAAATCGTATCTTTGCATTAATCTCTTTTATTGTTTTTGTTATTGATGAATCTGGATTTTTAATATTTTGTGCTTCATCAATAAAACAATAGTCAAATATTTTATTATCATATTTTTCTAAATCATTTCTAAATGTAGAGTATGTCGTTAGTATTACATCATAATTTTCTACATTGATAAGAATATTTTCTCTATCTCTCTTGTTACCATGTACTATTCCTATATTTAAACTTGGAGCAAATTTATCAAATTCGTTTTTCCAGTTATGTATTAGAGATGTCGGTGTTATTACTATACTTTTTTTGTTTTCTTGAGATAATAAAAAAGTAATAGCTTGTATTGTTTTACCAAGACCCATCTCATCAGCTAGAATACCTCCAAATTCAAAATGTGCTAATGTTTTAAAATAGTTAAATCCATCAATCTGATAATCTCTAAGCTTAGCATTTAATGTAGATGGTACTATATACTTTTCCTTAGGAATAGTTTTGTATTTTTTAGATATATTTTTTATATATTTACTTCCATTTACAAAATTTAAGTCTTCTTCTTGTATTAAACTATCTAAAAATATGGCTTTATTATTAGGGATTTTTATGTTTTCAAAGTCATTGAATACACCTAGGATATCTATTATATCGAAAGCTTTTACCAAATGTTCATCTTTCAAGTCAAGATAGCTTCCATTTGATAACCTATGAAGCTTTTTATTTTCTTTATATGAATTAAATATTCTTCTATATTCTATTTTATCTACTCCAAAAATATCTAGGTCCAGACCTAGGTATCCGCCTCTAGACTGGCTTATATTTAAAGTAACCTCTGGTATTATTGTTACTCCTTCAGATATTTCTTCATTATCATTGGTATGCTTTAAAGCATCAAATCCTTTTAATGCTGTCGCCACTATGTGTGCACAAATTTGTGGCTTATTATTTTTTGATATGCAATCATTACAATCACAATTTATGTTTAATATTGCTCTAGTTTTTTGATTTATCATAATTAAACTTGTATAGTTCTGTCTATGATATTCATCTATTACAGTTCCATAAAAAGTAATAACATCACCTTCAATATTTGCGTAATCATTAATAACTAAATTTCTTTTGTACGATGTGAACCCACTATTAAATCTTGACTTCTCTGTATTATTTTTTATAATATCTTCTATTATAATTAAATTCAATATTATCACCTTACTTTCATATCTATTATAACCTTAACCTATATAGTCAAGCCTTGTACTATCATAAATAATTTCTACAGTAATTATATAAAAATATTTAATAATATGCTAGCTCATAAACCACAAATCTCTCTCTATCATCTCGCTTATATAATTCCCCTAGTATAATATCATGTTTTAGGATAAAGGATGTACAGTATTCTAAATAATATATATAATCCTCTGATGGATAGTATAATATTATTTCAATTTTCCTTGGATTATTTTCAAAAGACTTTAAAATATTTTCTACAATTTTTATAAATATCTGCAATGAAAATGGATTAAAGAAATAAAATTTATTATCTATCGCTTGTATTTCATAATCTTGTGCAAAGCAACATATAAAATTAATTTTATCGCTACTATTTTTCTTCTTCTTTAAATAACTATATTTATTCTCAATGGCTTCATCATAAAATTTTTTATTCATTTCTATACCTGTAACGTATGATTCATAAAAATAATTTATATAAAAATTCAGCCTCCCTTTGCCACAACCAAAATCCACAATATGATCTTCTCTATTTATCGTATATTCTTTAAATAAAACTTCTAGTGCTGAATATAATGTTGGTTCGTATGGATGATAATGAGTAGTTTTTTCATCCCATTTTTGATCCCCAGATGTTCTTATATTTAATAATTTTTCATAATATTGTTCGTTCATTTATTTTCCTTTCTAAACTTGCAGGTCAATATGTAGTACATAAACAAATATATTATATCATTTTCTTAAATCTTAAAGTATTATATATTTTACTTTATTATCTCTATTTTTAAATTATATAATGATATGTTATGTTGCTAATATCCAATGATATACAAGCAATATATAAATAATTAATTTCCTAATATTAAAATTTTGTAATATTTTGTCTCTATTATTTATAAAATGTAATATTTTCTTAATGTTTATGAAATAATTATGTAAGTTTCATTTGATATTATATATTTATAAACTTATTAAGAGGGAGACAGTAAAATGAAGTTTAAAGAAATTCTAAAAAATAATAAATCTAAATTAAAAAATAAAAACATATTAAAAAAATCATTATTTATACCAATAGTATTATGTGCAGGTCTAGCTCTTACAGGTTTTAGTAGCTATAGCAATCATCTAAATATGCAATTTAAAGACTATGTGGTCTTTTATCCTCAACATCAAGATGATGAAGTCTTATGGGCTGGAAGTGCAATAGTTGAAGCTATCAAAGAAAGAGGACAAGATAATATATTTGTTGTTCAAGTATCTAATGGATCTGGTATATCAGTTTTTAGAAAGAATGAAAAGTATAAAGATTTAACTAGAGAAGAAAAAACAGAATACAGAAAAAAAGAGTTCTTAGCTTCAGTTGAAAAATTGGGAGTAAAAAAAGAAAATGTAGTTATTTTATCAGATATTAATAAATCTGATACAACTGACTTTAGTCTTATGGAAAAGGTAGCTTTAGAATTTGAACATAAATTTAAGAGTGTTACTCATATAGCTCATACTTATAAACTTGATAATCATCTACAACATATAAAAAATGGTTCGGTTATACAAAGTTTATATAACTCAGGTCAAATTAAGGATGCAAAATATTTTGTTAAGCCTAAGTTTGCAAATCAAATAACCATGGGAAAAAAAATAGTTTACAAGGCTGATTCGAAAGAAGAATATGAGAAAGTTAAAAACTCTTGTGATCAATATAAATTAATAGATGAATCTTTAGGTCGTGAAGGTATTGGTTATAAATCTGATCATAAATCTTTTGATAATTTAGTAGATCAAAAATCAGTACCAGCAATTCTTCATACTACAGGCTTATAATTATACAAAACTAGAAAAGCTACCCAATAGGTAGCTTTTCTAGTTTTGTATAAAGGGATTTATATTAATTTATTAAGCTTACTTTCCAAAATATCTTTCTAATAGACCTAAGAATGCTTTACCATGTCTAGCTTCATCTTTACACATTTCATGAACTGTATCATGTATTGCATCTAATCCTAATTCTTTAGCTTTTTTTGCTATTTTTAATTTTCCTTCAGTTGCTCCGTACTCAGCTTCTACTCTAGCTTGTAAATTAGCTTTTGTATCTGCTACTACTACTTCACCTAATAATTCAGCAAATTTAGCAGCATGCTCAGCTTCTTCAAATGCTATTCTTTGGTAAGCTTCAGCAACCTCTGGATATCCTTCTCTATCAGCTTGTCTACTCATTGCTAAATATATTCCATATTTAAGATAGTATATATATACCCGACAAGTCTCGATTCAAACACATTGAACTATTTTTATAATATAAAAGGGCATATATTGATATGCCCTTTACTCATTATTTTTGAAAATCTATTTTTTCAGCTTCTTCAAAAGTTACAGTTGTTTCACTTAAGCTTGTATGAGATATAACTCTACCTTCCCTAATTGAATAATAAACTGGGACTTGTCTTCTTACAGCATCATATCCATTTTCTGCTGGTAATACTATTAAGTTACCAGGCTTTCCTAATTCTATTCCGTACTTGTCTTGTATATTAAGTGTCCTTGCACTATTATTTGTTATTAGATCTATTGATTCATTTATTTGACCATACCCCATCATTTGGCAAACATGAAGTCCCATATGAAGAACTTGTAACATATTTCCAGTTCCAAGCGGATTCCAAGGATCCATTATATCATCATGTCCAAAACATACATTTATCTCTGATTCTACCATCTCTTTAACTCTTGTTATACCTCTTCTTTTTGGATAAGTATCAAATCTACCTTGAAGGTGTATATTTACAAGTGGATTTGCAACAAAGTTTATTCCACTCATCTTTAAAAGCCTAAATAATTTATATGCATAAGCTCCATTATACGAATGCATTGCTGTTGTATGACTTGCTGTTACTTTTTCACCCATATTATTTTCATAAGCACGAGTTGCAAGTACTTCTACAAATCTCGATTGTTCATCATCTATTTCATCACAGTGTACATCTATTAACACGTCATACTTTTTTGCTAACTCAAACATCTTATTTATAGATTCAACACCATATTCTCTTGTGAATTCGAAATGTGGTATCGCACCTATTACATCCGCACCAAGTTTTAAAGCTTCTTCTAATAATTCTAAACCATTTGGATATGATAATATTCCTTCCTGAGGGAATGCCACTATTTGAAGAGTTACATAATCCTTTAACTCTTCTCTTAATTCTACCATAGCTTTTATAGCTGTTAAATTTGGATCTGTTGTATCAACATGAGTTCTTATAAATTGTATACCATTAGCAACCTGCCAAGTTATAGCTTTTCTCGCTCTAGATTTTACATCTTCAATAGTTAAAAACTCTTTTCTTTCAGACCAGCATGCAATTCCTTCAAATAAGGTTCCACTTTCATTCCATCTTGGCTCACCAGCAGTTAATGTTGTATCTAAGTGAACATGTGGTTCTATAAATGGTGGAACAACTAAAAATCCTTTAGCATCTATGATTTCTTCATCATATTGTTCTATACTTGTCTCTATTTTAGTTATTATTCCATCTTCTATTAATATGTCTACTAAGTTGTCTCTATCTCTTAATTTTGCATTTCTGATTAACATATTTGTCCTCCTAAGATACATTTATTATTTAAAACTGCTAGTTTTTATTATCTAAGCAGCTATTTTACTATTTTCTTTATTAGCTTTATTGCTAGAGTTTAATTTACTCATTATAACATATGTTACTATTGCCACTAGTACTGAGTTTAAAGGTGTTATTCCAGGTATTACATAAGCACCTATAACACCTGCTATCCATGCTACTATTGCATTTATATTAACCGTCTTAAATTTCATTGAGTTGAAATCTGCATAATTTCTTTTATTTATTATAAAGTAATCTGCTATTATTACAGCTCCTGTAGCTGGTATAAATGAATTTAATAAGTTTAACCATCCCATGAAGTTGTTGTATAAAAACATTGCAAGTAACGTACCTACTATACCATTTATAATAACCATTCTACTTTTTGGTTGCTTAGTTATATTAGAGAAACCAAGCCCTGACCCGTAAAGTGCATTATCATTAGTTGTCCATATATTTAATCCTAATATTATTATTGCTGGTATTATAAGTCCTTGCATAAACATTACTTCAGCAATATCAGCTTGACCTGTAACCATTGCACCTATCGCACCAAATGCTAACATTAACGAGTTACCTATTAAGAAAGCTATTACAGTAGTAGATACTGCTACTTTTTTATTTTTAGAGAATCTTGTAAAATCTGCTGTTAAAGTACCTCCACTTATAAAAGTACCTACAACTGAAGCAAGTGCTGCACTCATTGTCATAGTCCCTGTTGGCTCGATTGCTAATAAGCCTACAAATCCACCTACATCTCCTATAGCTTTTCCTGCTGATATACTACCAAGCACCGCTATTGATGGAACTGCTATCATACTTAATATTGTAAGAGATTTCATTCCAAAGAATGCTGTTGCTGTCATTAATAATCCTGATACTAAAACTAATAATCCTACATCTATACCTGTAACTTTAGAAACTGGTATTGCAAACATTGCAACTCCTACTCCGAACCATCCTACTTGTGTTGCAGAAACTAAGAATGATACTAAGTATGAACCTTTTTCACCAAATGAATATCTTGCAAGTAAATGAGTTGAAAGTCCTGTATCTCCAGCCATATAAGCTAAAAGCCCTGTATATACACATAATATTGCATTTCCTATAATTACTGCCGTTATAAACTTATTCATACTAAGGCTAGTTCCTAGGTTACCCCCAGCTAGCATACTTGCTGAGAAGAACGTAAAGCCTAGCATAACCACTAACATTGATAAGAATCCTTTTTTAGCGTTGTTTGGTATTGCTTCTAGCGAATAGTCGTGATCTTGATGTTTTTTACTCATGATGATATTTCTCCTTATTGTCACGTACCTAAAAAGAAAACCCCCTGCTTAGCAAGGGGTTTTAAGTAGTATCCATAAAAGTTTTTCAAATTTAAATTATTTAATAATTTAAATTTTACTTCAAGATGCTATCTTTTATAATTTTCTTCCGAAAACCTTGCCAGTTTCTCTGAACTGAGTTAAAGGTACTATATTTTGTTATACTAATAATATCAACTTTGTCGATTATTGTCAATAATAAAACTTTTATAAATAAAAAAGGTGTAAACTTTATAAAAGATTACACCTTTTTTATTTATATTATTTCTATTCTATTTTCTTCTTTAGCTGATACAGATCCTGTTGAAACTTTTATAGATTGTTCTTCTTTTAAGTTTGTAAATATAACTGGAGTTATATCCGACTTTGCATTTTCTATTATGAATGGAAGGTCCATCTTCGCTAATTTATCACCAGCTTTTACTTTGTCTCCAGCCTTTACAAATATTTCAAAACCTTCTCCCTTTAAGTTTACTGTATCTATTCCCATATGTATAAGAACTTCTATTCCATCAGCAGTTTTTAAACCTATAGCATGCTTAGTATCAAATACCATTTCTACATTTCCTGATACTGGAGATACTACTAATCCATCATTTGATTTTATAGCAAATCCATCTCCCATCATTTTTTGTGAGAATACTTCATCTGGAACAGCCGTTATCTCTAGTAACTCACCGTTAGTAGGTGATACTATACCTTTTAATTCTGTAGTAGCTTTTGCTGTATCATCAGCTTTTTTCTTTTTAAAAATATCAAATAATCCCATTTCATTATCTCCTTGTCTAGTTAATTATTCTAAATCCTTAAGTGTGCACATAGCAGATATTGCACCTTTTTTAGTTGTAGTGTCAGCAGCATATTTATTACTAAAAGCTATTATACCTTCTAATGTTTTTTCATCGATGTCTTCTATATTAGATAAATTTATATTCTTTCTTCCTAATTGATATAAAAACGATCCTATGAACGAGTCTCCAGCTCCTGTAGTATCTATTGCCTTAACTTTTATGCCTTTACCTTCAACATTCTTTATAATACCATTTTTTCTAGTTATAAAACAAGCACCATCTGGACCTTTTGTATAAATTACAGCTTTAACATTACCTACAAATAAGCTTTCTAATGCTTCTGATTCATCCTTTATTCCTGTAATAAATTCTAATTCCTCATCAGATATCTTTACTATATGTGACATAGGTAAAAATTCTAGTATGACAGATCTACACTCTTCATGATTTTCCCATAGTGGTAATCTAACATTTGGGTCAAAACTAATAATAGCATTATTATTACTTGCATATTCTATAGCTTTTTTATGAGCATACTTCATAGGTGATTCCACTAAATCAACAGAGCAGAAGTGAAGTACTTTACAATCTTTAAACCACTCTTCTTGTATTTGATTATCTTCAAGTAACATATCTGCACTAGGATTTCTATAGAAAGAAAAATCTCTATTGCCATCTTCTTTCAGAGAAACAAATGCTAGTCCTGTATTCGCTTTATTTGTTCTTAACACATAATCAGTATTTACATTAGCTTCATTTAATACATCTACTATATGGTCCCCAAAGGCGTCTTGCCCTAATTGAGATATAAAGTATGCATTTCCTGAAAGCTTTGCTACTGCAGCAGCAACATTTGCTGGTGCTCCTCCTGCTACCCTCTCAAATCCAGTTACTTCCTTCAACATACATCCCTTTTGATTTGGTATAAAATCTATTAAAGCCTCACCTATAGTTATTATTTTATACATATTTATACTCTCCCAATTCATACATATTTATTTTTACATCTTCTAAATTTCCAGATATATTTATTTTATCATTATTTGAATTACTATAAACACGAGTTGTAAATACCTCTTCTCCATTATTCACAAATATTTCAAGAGATGATGTATCACTAAATATTTGTAATCTATTTAATCTATCTATAGTTACTGACCTTGTTTTTCTTCCATATCCACTATCACCTAAAGATAGTTTAATAGTTCTTTCATTTTTATCAAAGCTAATATTACAATCAGATTTCAGATTAATTTTCAAATTATCAATATCATTATTAAATTCTATATCTAATTCGTATACCTCACCTTTTAATTCATTATACTCTCTAGTAGATTTTAATTCTCTACTTATATATATTCCTCTTAATTTTCTTAACTCTTCTATAGGTCTTTGATATACCTTATTATTTATAAGTACTAATTCTCTAGGTATTGTTAGTGCGTGCAGCCATCCATTTTTAGTAGTTGGATTAGTATAATGTTCTTCATCAATATCAGGTAGTCCCATCCACCCTGTTAAAATAGTTCTTCCTTTTTCATCAATAAAAGTTTGCGGAGCATAGAAATCAAATCCTCTATCTAACTCTATAAATTCGCCAAAATCAAAATTTCCATTTTCAAGATTCATATTCCCTAGGAAATACCCACTTTGGTATATATTATTAAATTTATATCCATCCGCTTCTATACCCTGCGGAGATATACATAATATAGATTTAGTTTCTCCGCTACATTCATCTTTAAGTTCAAATAAATCTGGACATTCCCACATATATCCAAACTTTTCATTGGTACTTATTGTATTTAGAAAGTTCCATTTTTCAAGATCATCACTATTATATAAAAGTATACATCCCTTATGATTATTATCTCTTGCCCCTAATACCATAAAGTATTTATCATTTTTTTTGAATACCTTAGGATCTCTTACATGGCATGTCATGTTTGATGGATAATCAATATTTTCTAAAAGTACCTTTTTATCATTGAAGTTAATTCCATCCTCACTAGTTACCATTATCGTATTATGACCTCTACCATTATTTATATAATCATAGCTTCCTACATGTTTTACGTTACCAGTATAATAAAAATATACTCTATCATTTTCAACAAATGCAGATCCTGAATACACGCCATGACAATCATGTGGTGTATCAGGATATAAACAAGCTCCTAAATCCTCCCATTCTATCATATCTTTAGACTTATAATGCCCCCAGAATTTAAGTCCTCCATTAGCGTCAAATGGAGAGTATTGATAAAACACATGGTACTCACCTTTAAATTGACATAAACCATTTGGATCATTTAGCCATCCAATAGGCGGCATAAGATGATACTTAAGTCTATACTTATCACTATTAACCTTATCCACTTCTTTTTCTAGGCATACATCAATTAATTTGCTAAACTCTCTTTTTAAAATACTCATTACTTATCTCCTCATTACTCCATAAATTTATACGATTACTTGCTATTAATACTCTTTTGTTTTAGATAATAAAAATAGTCTGCCTAGATTATCACTAAGCAGACTATCTTTACAAGGTAATCTAGTCTTCTTTAAATCCAAGTACCATAGTTAAAGCAAATGAAACTCCGATAGCTATTGCAAACATTATTATATATTGAAGAGGTGCTTGTAATGTCAAAAGTATACCAAATATACCTGTAACACCAGTTCCTGTGGCACCAAGTCCTACTATTGCAGCATATAGTGCTGCACAAGCTGCTCCTATTGATGCCGCAACAAATGGCTTACCAAACCTTAAGTTTACACCAAATATAGCAGGTTCAGTGATTCCTAAAAGAGCACTTATTCCCGCAGGTAATGCCAGAGATTTAATATTTTTGTTCTTAGTTTTAAATGCAACTGCTAATGCAGCACCACCTTGAGCAATATTTGCTGCCGATGCAATTGGTAAGAAATATGTTAATCCAAATTGAGCTATTTGACCAAAGTCAATTATAGTATACATATGATGTACTCCAGCTACAACTGTAGTACTGTATATACCACCCATTAAGAACCCGCCTATACCGAATGGTATTTGTATTATATACTGAACAGCATTGATTATTCCATTTTCAAGACCAACAAATATGGGTCCTATTATTGTTAATGTAAGGTATCCTGTTATGAAAACTGTTATTAACGGAGTTAAGAATAGATCTAACATTTCAGGTACTGTTTTATGAAGTTTTTTCTCTATAAAGCTCATTAAGTATACGGCTATCATTATAGGTATTACATGACCCTGATACCCAACCATTGGTATACTATAAATCCCACCCCAAACTGGTTGCATTGAGTTATATCCATCACTTGCAACTGTCCAAGCATTTTGTAAGTCTGGATGAATCATAATCATTGCTATTACAGCACCTAAGTATACATTTCCTCCAAATACTTTCGCTGAACTAAATCCTATTAATATTGGTAGGAATATGTATGCTGCATTACTAAATAACTTTAGCATTACAAAGAATGATCCACTAGTATTTATATCAGCATAACCATTGCTTGTTATAAATGTTATTGCTTCAGTTAACCCCATCATTAGACCACATGCAACTATTGCAGGTAGTATAGGCACAAATATATCGCCTAATGTACGTATTAATCTTTGTAATATATTTCCTTTTTTTGAAGAATCCTTCTTTACTTCTTCTTTTGTAGCTACCTTAATGTCTGCTAACTTAACAAATTCATCATATACTTTATTTACGATACCAGTCCCGAATATTATTTGAAGTTGTCCAGCTGTTATGAATACACCCTTAACACCCTCTATACTTTGTATAATTTTTTTATTAATAAGACTTTCATCTTTTAAAACTATACGAAGTCTCGTTGCACAATGTGCTGCTGACTCTATATTCGTACTTGTTCCTATATTTTCTAAGATTCCCTTTGATATGTCTATATAGTTCATTGTCTTCTTCTCCTTTATATATTTATTATTACTCATTGTCTTAATCTTAATAATTTCACCAGAGGAGGTATCGTTCCCACACATCTTTTATGGTATCTTTCCCTCTCGTAAGTAAATTATATAATTTTCAAATCAATTTGTAAACATTTTCTTAGTTTTTTAATTGTATTATTTTATATCTACTTATAAAAAAACATACTACCAAAAATTTTAGCCTTGGTAATATGTTTTTAATTTATTATTTTACACTTTCTCTTATCTGTAAATTATATCCTAACTTTATAGATTTTACATCACTAGAATCAACTGTACTGCTTATTATATCCATTAGTATTTTCGCACTGTCTATCCCACTTTTTTCATAATAATATTGAACTGTTGTAAGCTTTGGAGATATCAAATTTGATATTTTAGAATCTCCTATAGCACATATACTTATCTTATTAGGTATATTAATATTACTTTCTTTAGCATATTCCATTGCGCCTAGAGCCATATTATAAGTTGCACAAAAAATAGCATCTATATCATTATTATTTTCTAAGAGGTTTTTAGCATGATTATACCCTGCAGCTTGTGAAAAATCGCCTACTCTTATTATTTCTTTATAATATGTTAAGTTTTTATTCTTAAGACAATCTATATATCCATTTTTTCTATTTAATCCTGCGGATATATCGTCATCAGTAGCCCCAATATATGCAATTTTATTATGCCCTTGCTTTATTAAATACTCAGTCATTTCATATGCAGCTTCGTAATCACTATGGTATACACAAGGATATCCATCTATGTATTGCCCAACTATTACTATCGGAACCTTAATATCTTTAATAATTTGTAAATGCTTATCCGTAATTATCGTGGCTACAAAAATTATTCCATCCACATTTCTATTTTTAAATATATTTAGGTATTCTATTTCTTTTTCTATATTTAAGTCTGTGTTTCCAAGAATAATATTATATCCATGTTTTGATATCTCTTCACTTATCCCACCTACTATTTTACTTATCGTTTCAGAACTTATTTTAGGAAGTATCACACCTATTAGGTCTGTCTTCTTTGTTCTTAAAATTTTCCCATGTGCAGATGGAACAAATCCCGTCTCATCTATTACCCTTTGAATCTTATTTCTACTTTCTTCGCTTACATATCCATTATTCAAAAATCTTGATACTGTAGACTTAGAAACTCCTGAAAGTTTTGCTATATCTATAATATTCATATATTTCTTCTCCCTAATTGCTCATAATCTATAATTTTATATTATTTTTTTCTTAATGTCTATAAAGTACTCTAATAGAATTTTATTCTTTTGTATGTCTTAATTAAAAGCACTGAGAAATTCTATAAATTCTCAGTGCTTTTAATTAACTTAGTATTTCTTCTATATCTTTAAGAAGCATTTCTTTATCATCTACTTCTACAGAACTTAATTTCGAAATTTTTTCTTTTAACCTTTTTATCTTTTCATTCTTATCATCTAATTTATCTTTACATTTTGATTCAATATCGTTAAAACTTTTACTTAACATATTTATAAGAGATGCCATCTCATCAGAACTACCTGCTATTCGATTAAGAAGCATTAGATTTTGTTCTAGTATTTCAGGTATTTCATCTAAAGAATATCTTAACTGATGATCTATCTCCCCATATCCTTCTTCAAATATAGTTCTTACTTGAACCTCAGCAATAACTTTATTTGTAGTTGGATAAGATTCTATTAGATAATGCACAGATCTATATCCTGATAATCTTGAGCACACTTCTATAGCTAACTCTTCAAAAGTTTTAGTATTATCTCCTTCTCTGATATTAGCAACTATTTCATTTATATTCCACATCTGACTAATAAAATGATGGATTTCTTCCCAGTCTTCTTTAAATATATGTATTACTCTTATTCCCAGTAAATCTGTAATCTCATCCTTATAGTTATCTACTGTAAATTTAAAATTATCGCCATACTTCGCTCTTCTTTCTTCGGTCTTTCGAATAATCTTTTCAATTAAGTGTTGGCTATCTTTTACCCTTGTCTTTACAGAGTGTACTTTCTTATGCCCTCTTAGTATATTAGCTATTAAATCTGCTTGAGTTTCGTAGCTCTGTCTATACTTATTAAAGTCCATATTTATCTCTTCAAGATCTTTCCAATCTATTTTATTCTCAATAAGAAACTCTTCATTAATCTTGTATTTCTTAAAGAATTCTTCTTTAGTAACTATCATTATAAATCCTCCTAGCTAGCTTTTGTCTCTTGTTTTAAGGTCACATATATTCTCTAGCTTTGTCTATCTTTTCTTAACTGAACAGTTTTCTTTTTTATAGTTATTTCCTTATATTTTTTTGTGATTAATTCACCTTTGTGATTTAAGATATCAACATATGAACATAGATCTCTCACATCAATAACTCCTATATCATCTCCAGTTATCCCATCAATATTACTTAATGCACCTACTATATCGACTACTCTTATTTTCTTCTTCTTACCTGCATTAAGATAAATTTTAGTAATCTCACTATGAACTTTCTTTTCTTGCTTTATTGTCTTTCTATCTTTAAGCAGCTTCCTAGACATTTCTTCATATTTTAATTTGCCTATCAGAATATTATCTTTATTAATATGCTGTAGTTCTTGAATTTCATAACCAGTATATTCCTGTATTTCATCTAGGTATTTTTCATCTTTAGAGCTTACAAGCGTTATAGCCTTTCCATAACAATCTTTTCTTCCAGTTCTCCCAATCCTGTGTATATAGTTTTCTTTATCATGAGGAACATCGTAGTTTATAACTAAAGATATATCGTCTATATGTATACCTCTAGCTGCCACATCAGTACTTACTAATATATTGAATTTATCTTCCTTAAAGTCCTTTATAACAAATATTCTTTTATCTTGAGACATATCACCATGAAGTTGGGCTACTAAAAATTTATCTTTCTTCATCTTTTCAAATAGTCTAATTACTCTCTCCCTAGTATTACAGAATATCATAAGAGATTTTGGACTTTCAGAGTATATAATACATTTTAGATTATCGTATTTATCTTTTTCTTCAGAGATATACTTTTTATCTTCGATTTGCTTTTTATTTATATCCTCATTAGTCTCAATTTCTATTAGGCTTGACTCTACAAAATATTTATCACAAATATTTTGTATATCCATATCTATAGTAGCTGAGAAAAGACCATTAATTGAGTTTTTGCCAATTTTATTAAATATAAATTCCATATCATCTACAAAGCCTTTATTTAGCATCTTATCAGCTTCATCAATAATAAAGTATCTAATTTTACTTAGATCTATAGTTCCTCTTTCTATATGATCAATTATTCTTCCTGGTGTTGCAACAACTACATGAACTCTTTGCTTAAGTTCTCTAATCTGTTCTTTTATTGGCTGCCTTCCAAATATAGCGCTACATCTAACTTTTTTTATTCTACCTATATTTGATACTTCTTCTTTTACCTGAAGTGCCAACTCTCTTGTTGGAACAACTATAAGTGCTTGTACTTCTTTAATATCTATATCAATATTTTCACATATAGGTATTGCAAAACTAGCAGTTTTTCCGCTTCCTGTTTTTGATTTTACTATTACATTTTGCCTATTTAATAGTCTAGGAATAACTTCACTCTGAACCTTTGAAGGTTTATTATATTCTAAATTATTCAACGCCTTTAATATATTTTTATCTAAATTAAAATTTCTAAATTTACCGTTCATGTCTAACCACCTTATGTTTTATTACTACAGTGATATTTATTATAACATAATTATACTTTAATATTTTCTTCATTTTATTTATTTGCTATTACCAATAAATATATGTATATCTATTTTTTTGAAGTATATTATCTTATTTAATAAATAAATGAATAATTTTCTTTTTTGACATTGGCTGTGTTAAGCTCTATAATTTTTATATAGATATAAGATATGGGGGGATATTTTATGAAAAGCTATGACAAATTGGTTAGAGATAATATTCCGGATATGATAAAAAAATCTGGAAAGCAATGTGATATAGATATTATTAAAGATGATAGAATTTTGGAATATCTCTATGTTAAGCTTCATGAAGAAATATTTGAGCTTGTAGATAACGAAAATCTAGATGAGATTGCAGATGTTTTAGAAGTTGTATTTTCTATTGGAAAAAAATATGGCTTTACTGAAGATGAAATGCTAATAAAAAGAAATGAAAAGAGATCTCAATCTGGAGGTTTTGAAAATCATATATTATTAAAAAATGTATACTAATTTTTAGTATACATTTTTTAATATGTTTATATTTCAATAGTAGTTTCATCTATATATTTATACTTTGGTCTAATTTGCTTTAAATCTTTTACAAGCTTAAATAATGCTAAGTCTTTTTGCTTTGCCTCTATCATAACATCAAAGTCTCTATCAGCTTTAATTTTAGCTAAGTCTAAGAATTGTGCAAACCTTTCTACGTCTATATAATCAGCATGCTTCTTATCTTTTTCAAATTCTCTAGGGCTAGAAAAATGAATTTTTGGTGGTAAGCTTTCATTCTTCCATGTATTAAAAACATCTTCTAATACATCTCCTAACTGCTCACCATCGTTTTTACAGTCATGATGATGAACATCTAAAACCATTGGAAGATTTGCCCTTTTGCAAAGGTCTAATACATCTTTAGCAGTAAATACTTTGTCATCATTTTCAATGATTAATTTATTTCTTATATCCTCTGGAAATATCTTTAAGTTGTTAATAAATTTATCAATACTTTTTTCTTTTCCGCCTTGACCACTTCCTGTATGGATTACTAGCTTGCCTTCAGAGTAGTCTAAAGAGTGAAATAGACCTGCCTGAAATTCTAGATTTCTCAACGTATTTTTAACTACATCATCTCTTAGAGAATTAATAACATTAAATTGATCAGGATGAAAGTCTACTCTCATATGGTTATCTTTTATTATATTACCTATATATTTAAGGTCTTTAGAGAAATACTTTTTATAATCCCATAATACATCTGGATGAGTAGCTAATGGTATCAAATTAGATGTTATCCTATAAAAATGTATATTATTTTCTATATTATAGTTAAGTATTGTTTCAAGAGCTTTTATATTAGAATATGTTACTTCCTTAAGTTTTTTTAATCTCTCATCTTTTGAGTTTATCTTTGTGTATCTTGAATATGTAAGTGTACTTGATGATGTTACCTTCCCTAAATTTAAAGCTATAGCTACGTATCCTAATCTGATTTTCATATAAATGACTCCTTATTAATATGTATTTATTTAGTTTGCCATTTATAAACTAACTTATTCTATTACTAGTTCGAAAAATATTTTTCTTTAATTTTTTTGATGTTACCATTATCTATTCCATACGCTTCTCCGATAGTTCCATTAAGCATTCTCCATACATAGTTATGTACCTCTTTAGCGTTACCAAACTCGCCGATCTTCCACTTCTCTATCTCTCCTTTTAAGTAGCTCTTGTGAGTTTCATCCATATATTCAATTCCATTTAGAGCCATTTCTATTGTATTTGGAGTTATCTCTGTACAATTCCATATATCTTGGGCTTTTATTATACCATTTGACATATCATGAATTAGTCTTATTGTTTCTAATTGGCTAGTTGGAGCAACTACATCTTTTTCCTTTTTAACTTTTACTTTCACTACTTCTAAGCTTCCCTCTTCATTCACTTCAACTTTAGGAACTATTTTATTTACCCCAATTGTACTTGAAATTGAGTCTATGTTAAGTGTATCATTTATCACTTTAAAAACATTATGTAATATAGGTATCTTATATGCTAATGCTGGATTATAAACCCCTATTCCCATAATTATACAAACTATTGATGCAGCAGCAATATATATTTTCTTAATATTCTTTTTGTTTGTATCTTTGTCTACACTATCAATCACGTTATCAATTAACGCATCTAAGTCATCTGGAAGCTCTATAGTATCCAAGTTATCTAATGTTCTATAAAAGTCCTCAAAGTCAGTTTCTATTTCCTTCTCCATAACTTCAAATATTTCTAGTTCTATTTCTTTTGAATCTATATCATTTATTTTATTTTTATTATATTTCTTCATTTATGTAATCCTCCTTTAGAAGATTTTTCATATCCTTTAAGGCTTTTCTTATATATGTTTTTATAGTGTTTGGATTTGCTTCTAATATTTCTGCAATCTCATCGATCTTTAAGTCATAATAATATCTAAGTATTATTGCATTTTTATATTTTTCTTCAAGAGTATCTATTGCATTATATAAATCTATTTTTACTTCACTATTGTTTTCCACTACATATCTATTATTTTGGTGATTCTCTACATTCTCATCTAAATCAACCATACCCACTTTTAGTAAGTATGAATTTGCTGTATTAATAAGTATTCTTGTTATCCAAGTTTTGAAATACTCAGGATTTTTCAAATTCTTTATACCCTTATATGCCTTCATAATACTTTCTTGAAATATGTCTTTTGCATCTTCTTCATACTTTGTGTGAAGATATGCCATCTTAAATAGATATTGCTTATTATCTTTCATAAGCTCCTTAAAGGCTTCTTTATCACCTTTAATGGCTCTCTGTACTTTTAGTATATCGTCCATACCATTCCCCTTTTAAAATATTGAATTTTCACTTATATATCTATTAGATTCATAATTATATAAAAACGTTTTAATAATTTTTAATATTATTAAAAATTACATTAAAATAGGATTACTTAAATTAAGTAATCCTATTTTTGTATATTAAATAAATAAGTATCATTTTTTATAAATATATAAGAATTTAATCTACAATAATTGATTTTATAATTTATATTTCCTTATATTAATTATAATAGACTCTAAAACAATTTACAATTTTTTGTAGATGATAATAATTTTATATCATATCCATTACAATTTACTTAAAAATATTTTTAGACTTTGCAGCTTCCTTGCTTCCACCATAATTATATTTTTCAGGGTTTCGTTGGAATCCTCCATCTTGCATTTTTTCCTTGAATTCATCACTTGATGGATTTAAACTTTTAAAATACTTTGATTGCTCTGAAAAGACGCTCTCTTTATGTGGGTTTTCTATTTTCATTTTAATACCTCCTTTTTTCATATTGTTAGTAATAATAGAACTCAATATTCACAGATTTGATCTTCTTCTTATTCTAATTTAATACACTATTAACTAAATATACCTCAATAAAAAATTACTTACTTTAATATCTATAAATTAATAATATTTTCTATTTGTACTTGCATATATATGACCATCTACATAAAAATTTATAGGAGATAATACTATGAAAAGAAAAAAAATTATTTTAAATGCGTTGATATTGACCTTGACTACCATGAGCCTAGGATTTATAGGTATGGTATTTAGAGTTTATCTATCCAATAACATAGGTGCAGAAGGTATGGGGTTATTTCAAATTATAATGAGTATTAATAGTATGACTTGTACGTTGGCAATTTCAGGGGTTAGAGTTACAATAACAAGGCTTGTAGCTGAGGAGCTTGGAAAAGGAAATACTCATAAGATTAGAGGTATTATGAAAAAGGGACTTATCTACTGTCTTTTTTTTAGTATTATAAGTGCACTTATATTGTTCCGTTCAGCTGAGTACATATCAGTCGCATGGATTAAGGATACTCGTGCTATTATTCCTCTTAAAATTTTATCTTGTAGTCTTCCTTTTGTATCTATTTCAGCTTGTTTTAGTGGCTATTTTTATGGCACTAGAAAAGTTGTTAGAAGTGTTATTGCTGATATATTAGAAAGTGTTACTATGATGATGATTATAGTTTACGCTTTAGGATTTTTCTTGCCTAAAGGGCTTGAATATACTTGTTCCCTAGTAACTGTTGGAATGTCAGTTGGGGTTATTGTTTCTGCATTCTTTTGCTATGTAATGTACATATTTGAAAAAAAGCATTGTACTAATAGTTTAAATACAAATAACTACAATTTTAAGTTAACAAAATTTGCATCAATTGCTTTTCCTATAGCTTGTAGTGCATATATTCAAACTTCCTTAAAAACGGTTGAGGATATTTTAATACCAAATGCATTAAGAAGATTTGGTTCTTCAAGTTCTTCATCTTTATCAATATTTGGTATGGTTAAGGGTATGGTATTACCAATATTAGTTTTTCCATCAATATTTTTAGCATCATTCTCTACACTAATTATTCCTGAAATAGCTGAGGCAAATGCTCTTAATAAAAATAAATTAGTAAATTATATTATCTCTAAAGTTCTAAAGTTTACTTTATTAATTGCAATTTTTGCTACTGGAATATTTATGATCTTTTCTAAAGAACTTGGGATAGCAATTTATAAGAGTGAACAAGTTGGATTAATGATGAGAATTTTAGCCCCACTCATTCCTCTAATGTATCTAGATAGAGTAGTTGATGGTAGCCTTAACGCACTTAATAAGCAAATGAGCACACTCAAATTCAATTTAATAGATATGGTTACTAGAATACTTATGATTTTATTTTTAATACCAAAATTTGGTGTAAAAGGCTTTATTATTGTGATCTTTGCCAGTACAATAATAAACTCTTCTCTGAGTATAAATAAGCTACTTAAGGTTACTAGGCTTGATTTTGAAATTATAGACTGGGTAATTAATCCTATACTTTGTGTCACAATTTCTAGCTTTGCAGTTAAACATGCTTTTCTTTTTTTAGGATTAAATACATTATTAGTTCCAATGATTTTAACTGTGTGTATCTGTTATTTTGTACTTTTAATGGTCTTTAGATGTATTAAGAAAAGAGATATTATGTGGTTTGTAGATGGATTTAAACAAGATGTTAAAATAGTAGACTTCAATGATATAAATATATATAAACAGTTTTAGGCAATATTTTCAGTTATATGTATTTGTAAAATTAAAGCTTAGTTTCAATATCAGGTAAGTAATATTAAAACTAAGCTTTATAAAATAATTCTCCGTAAACTAATGCTATTAAGATTAATTTTATGTAAATATCAACATACTTCTTGCTAAAATTTTTTATCCTTATTATTTTTTATACACTAAAGAAACTATTCTCTATGTTGATTATAGTTTCTTTATCATCATTAGTTTATTTTTTCTAAAAATTCAATTATACTATCAGCAGTTATATCTAGCTGCTTTTCTTCACTTATAATAGCATCATTATCTTTTTTCTGTTTTCCATAATCTCCAAACTGAGCGTGATTAGCCCCTTCGATTTCTACGTATTTAGTGTTAATAGGTAATTTATCTTTTGACTTTATAAGATTTTCAAAGTTAACTACACCGTCTTTACTTCCCCATATAGATAATACGTTTTTCCCTAAGTTTTTAAGCTCATCTCCACTCGGATATGATGCCAAAAGCACAACCCCATCTATAAGATTGTTTTTACTAGCGAATTTTGCAGCCATAACACCTCCTAGAGAATGTCCACCTATAACCCACTGATGTATGTTATCATATTTTTTCATTATATTTTTCGCCTTATTAGGACCTAATACCGCTAAATTAAATGGCATATCAGCTATTACAACCTCATATCCTTTTTTAGCTATTTCTCTACAAAGTGGTGCATAGGATTCTGACTCCACTTTTGCGCCAGGGTAGAATATGAATCCTTTTGTGGGCTCAATATTTTTAGGTGTAAATGATATAAAATCATCTCTATTAACTTCTACAAACTCGTCACTTATTAAAGATTCTTTTGCAAGATCTTGAGCAGTATAAGAGTTACTTGCCCATATAAAAAATCCTATTATCACAGCTAATAATATACTTGCAACAATTTTTAATATATTTATTTTAGATTTTTTATTCTTATTTTCAATTTCTTCGCTATTTTTTAATTCTGCATTATAAAGTAAAGGCCTTTCAAGCTCCATTGTTATGCTTAGCGTTTCATCTAGTCTTTTCTCTTCTACCTTTACATCTTCTTTCATACAACCCCTCCACTACATTTAAAATACTTATTATAGTTTACCATAAATATACTTATTTTTCATCTAATGACTTCTATCAATTTTGTCACATTTTTTCCAAATAAAAATGATATTTGTAATTATAGTGTAACTACTACATTAGTAAATTATTATTATTATTTTAATTTTGTTACTACTCTTATAGAAAATAAAACAAATAACCGTATATTTATAGTATACGGTTATTTCTATAATAAGTATGATTAATTACGTATTAAGTCCTACTTCCCATTATATATGTTCCTGCTCCCATAATAAGAGCTCCACCTACCATATTACCAAGTGTGACAGCAAGTAAATTATATACTGCTCCCACTATTGTAACTGATTGAATTACAGGTGAAAATAATACAACCCCAAATATAGTCATATTTGCAACACTGTGCTCAAACCCTGCCGTAATAAAAGTAAATAAGCATAGGAATATCATTATTAATTTGGCACTATCATCACTAGTTCTAAATGAGCACAATACAGCTGCACAAACTAATATATTGCAAAGAATTCCTCTAAAAAATAGTGACATAAATGGTGCACTTGCCTTTGCTGCTGCAGTAGTTGTAAAAAATTCCATTACTGGTCCCTTGTCTATAAGTCCTGTACCAACAAATAAAGCTGCTACAAGTAACGATCCCAGCAAATTACCAATAAAACTGTATATCCATATCTTTGATACACTTACAAAGTTTACACCTTTATTTAATCCTCCAGCCATCATAACCATATTGTTACCAGTGAAAAGTTCTGTACCTGTCATTATTACCAGACATAGAGCCACTGCAAATGATATACCCATAACAATCTTAGTTGAGGGAGAACCTGCCTCTGTTAGCAATCCACCAATAGTAAAAATCAAAAGTATTCCAAGCCCTACATATAATCCCGCAAATGCTGCAGATACTAGGTATTTTAACTTACTGTTATTAAATAAGTTAATTTTATTCTTTGCAGCATTAGTTAGTTTTTCTAATGTCTCATTATGCATATTCCTTATTCCCCCATTATACTATAAATAATTTAGTATCTTATCCCACTCCAATATACATTTTCTATTATTTTAGTTAACTCCAGTAAATCAACATCCTCTAATGCCCATTTTTTAAATTCCATAAATCCTGTTCTATCTACTATATATCCGATATGTTCCTTCCCACCTGGAGCATTTTTGTCTATATATTTATCTATATATTTATAAGTGTTAAGTATTATTTTTATTATACTTTCTTCATCTACCCAAATTAAAAAATCTTCTGCTAGTCTTGGATTTTTCTTACCCGTTCTTCCCATTATAGCTAATCTATAATATTTTTTTTCATCACGAGTCCAAGCGTTTGTAGGACAGTTAAGTACACACTCACCACACCCTATACATTTATCATGGTCTCTTACTATCTTATAATTTTCCATTTTTAAAGCGCCAGTTGATAATTGCTTACATTTTTTAACACAAGCCTGACAAGATACACATCTTTCTTTTTCATAATGCGGTAGTGTCATACCTATTATTCCAAAATCATGAGTTCTTGCTTTTATACAATCATTAGGACATCCAGTCAAAGCGACTTTTACATGAAAATCATTTGGGAATATTGCTTTTTCTATTTTAGCTGCAAACTCTGTAGTATTATATTGAGCCTTAGGACAGACTTTATTTCCTATACATGCTGCAATATTTCTTGTTCCTGCTGCGGGATATCCTTTATCTTTTTGATCCTGATTTATATTCATTTTTTCAATTACTGGCTGAATTATTTTATTTACTTCTTCCATGTCTTCCATTTTTATACCAAGTATTTCAAACCCTTGTCTTGTAGTTATGTGAACTTGACCATTTCCATAATCACTAGCTATTTTTGAAACTATCATAAGACTTTCTGGATCAGCACATCCTCCTGGTATTCTAACTCTTAAAGAAGTTTCATATTTATTTTTAGTAATTCTATAAGCATTTTTCATTACTTTTTTAGTGTTTAAATCTCTTATCATAACTCTCACCCCCTAATCCATAAGATTCTTTGCATAAGAATAATCAAAAACAGGTCCATCTATACAAATATAAGTATCATCCATCTTACAGTGGCCACATTTCCCTACTCCACAACACATTTTTCTCTCATAAGAAACCCATATATTATTTTCTGCTAAATCTCTCTTTAAAAATTCACCAACGGTAAATTTCATCATCATTGGAGGCCCAACTACTATAGCAGACATATTCCCTACATCTTTTATTTCAAGTTCTGGTATATACTTAGTAACTAGACCAATATTATCAGAGTAATCTCCTTCTGCTTTATCAACTGTTACAATTATATCAAGCTTCTCACTCCATTTTTTGATATCTTCTCTAAATAAAATATCTTTAGGAGATCTAAATCCTACTATTAATTTAAAGCTTTTATATTTAGAAGGATTATTGTAGAAGTACTCTACTATTCCTCTTACTGGAGCTAATCCACTACCACCAGCAACTACTACTACTTCTCTACCCTCATAAAGGCTTATATCAAAACCATTTCCATAGGGTCCTCTTATAAAGAAACTATCTCCTACTTTATAATTAAATAATTCGTTAGTTACTTTTCCAACACTTCTAATAGTAAAATCTACATAATCATTACCATATCCGGATACTGATATAGGGCTTTCTCCGTATTTTGGTATAGATACTTCGTAGAACTTTCCTGGAAGAACATTTTTAGTGTCACAATTGACTCTAAAAGTCCATTCTATATCGGTATGTTTAATTATATTTGTTATCTTTGCACCTACTGGTATATACGGATTCATGTTAAGCCTCCTCCTTACTAGTTACTAAATCATTTACCTTTTCTATGCAACTTGAGAATGAAATATATTGTGGGCATGCATCGTCACATCTTCCACATCCAACGCACATATGATAACCAAACCTCTTATTGAAATCGTGTATTTTATGCATGGCTTTAAATCTCATTCTTTGACCTTTTTTATCTCTAAATGAGTGTCCCCCAGCCATATCTGAATATCCATCTACTTGGCAAGATGCCCATACTCTTCTTCTTTCTCCTACATTCTCATTTTCTTTATAGTAGATATCTTGCATAGTAAAGCATGAACATGTTGGACAAACAAAATTACATCTTCCACACGCTATACATCTTGCATCATACTCATCCCACATAGAATTTTCTACAACTTCATTTGTATCAGTAATACTTGGTATATCTATGTTAATATTATTTTCTCTTACATAATCAACTTCAAATTCTGTATTTTCTCCCTCAAATACATTTAATTCATCATCTTTTATATCTATATAAATATCTTCGCCTCTCATATTAAGACCCATTGCATAATCATCAGTTTTGTTGCTATCCATACTTACACAGAAACAATTTCTAAAACTTTCCTTACATCCAATTAATATAAATTTCACATTTTCTCTTATTCTTTTATAATAGTAATCTTCTTCACTACCATTATTTAGATATATTTCATCAACCCTTTTTACTCCATTTATATCACATGCTCTAAGAAACACTAAGATTTTTTCATTTTTATTATCGCTCTCTTTAAACTCTTTTTCTGTAAAGTATAACAGTACTTGGTTTATTGGGAGCATTATTTCTTTTGGTGAAAAGTTTGATTTTCTATTAAGCTCCATCTCTTCTAATGTGCTAACTTCTTGGTATCTTACAACATCAGTGTCTGAGCAAGTACCTTTATATGATAACGATACTGGTCCAAATATTTTATACTCATTACTTAAAAGTCTTAACCCTTCATTAAAGCTTGATAAATTTAATTTTATTTTCATACAAACCACCTTTTCATAACTTTATTAAATAAATGTTAACATATTGACAATCTTCTTTCTGTGATGATTATCACATTAATACAAATTTATTATATTTATTCTAAATTTATTATAAAAAAGGAACTAGATGATCTAGTTCCCCTTAAAGTAATTTGCTAATTCCTCTTGCTTGATATATAATTTTTTATCTTCTATTTTTACTAAATTATGATCCTGGAGTACTTTCATTGATCTAGAAAGAGTTTCTCTTTTACATCCTAGCATATCGGCTATGTATGTTATACTTAAATTAACATTTAAATACGTCCACTCTCCTTCACTAATGCCAAACTCCCTACTAATTCTGTATAGTTTTGATGCTAGTTTTTTATCCATCTTTATTGAAATTGAGTTTTTAAGTTGTCTATATAATCGTCTAGTTCTTTTTTCCATATGTATGAATATATTTTGAGTTAGATTAAAATCTGATTTCATTATTTCTATAAAATCGTCTAAATCATATTCTACTACCAGCGCTTTGTCAAAACATTCACATCCTACAGTAGAATTTTTATTTGACTCTAGTATTATTTCATTTATCATTTCTCCTTCTCTTAAAATGAATATGATCTTACGCTCTCCATTCTCATTCATTTTAAATATAGATACTTTACCGTTTATAAGAAAATATACTTTATTTACTATATCTTTTTCATGAAATAAGGCTTCTTTCTTTGCTAGCTTTTTTACTCTACCTTTTGTTATAAGTTTATATTTTGTCTCCTTACATAAACTATTAAATATATCTATTTTTTCTATCCCATAATTTAAAATATTGTCCATAGTAATTCTCCTATTTATAAAACTTACTTATATACTACTACAAAGTATCTAAAAAAAGCTAGAAGATTAAATTATAAAATTCTTCTAGCTTTTAGTTATTATATATTTTTCAAAACTTTTATAGCATCTGTAGTCTTAACCTTTCTATCTATTGCCTCATTGAACTTCTCTTTAACTACTTGTGTATATACAAGATCTATTAAAAATATCTGCGCTAACTTAGATGAGATAGATCCCGTTTCTAATACTGTCTCTCCTGAAACATAGGCAAGATGTACATCTGATACATCTTTTAATACAGATTCTTTATTTTCAGTTATTGCTATTACATCTACTTGATTTTCCTTGGCTAACTCCACTGTTCTTATTATTTCTTCTGTTTCTCCAGAGTGAGATATTGAAATTAATAAATCTCCCTTTTCCATTATAGAAGCCATCATTATCATAGTATGACTACTATCAAAACTTACACAATTTAACCCTATTCTCATAAATTTATAATTAGAGTCTTGCGCAATTATTCCTGAGTATCCTATTCCTACAAAGTAGATTTTCTTTGCATTTATTATTAATTTCGCACATTGGTGAATATCTTCACTATTGATAATGTCCACTGTATTTTCTAAGGTATTAACATTAGAAGTCAACAGTTTTCTAGCAGTATCAATAGCTGATTCATTATTTTCTATATTGCTATTAATAATATTTTTTTTGTTACTATTTGATGAAATCTCCTGCGCCAAAGTTACCTTAAAATCTTGTAGCCCATTAAATCCCATCTTCTTTGAAAACCTAGTTATTGTAGCTTCACCAATATTGCTTTCTTTTGCAATTTGAGAAATAGGTTTATAGAAAACATCTTCTATATTGTTTTTTATATAGTTTATAAGTAGTTTGTCTGACTTAGTAGCTTTAAAATTTGGTGATTCTAATTGTTCAATAATACCCATAAAAAAACCTTCTATTCTTTTAAATTTTACTTAAAAAGTTATATAGCGCTCCAATCATACCTGCATCATTTTGTCTCTTAGCAAATTCTATTCTTGTGTTATTATAGACTCTTTCTACAAGTATTTCTTTTAAAGCCCTTTCTATCTTAGGCTTTAAAAATTCTTCTTGGGCCATTATACCTCCACCTAGTATTATTACTTCTGGATTAATAACATAGCATACATTTGCTATTCCAATCGCTAATGATTGTACCATATTATCAATTTCTTTTAAACAAATTTCGTCATTTTTCTTTGCTTCTTCAAATATTATTTTTCCATCGATATTTGACTCATTGATATTCTTTGCTTTTGCAACTCTTTTTACTAAACTACTAGTAGATGCTAAATCTTGAAAACTTTGACCATTAATATTTATGTAACCTATTTCCCCTGCACTATTGCTAAATCCAGGTATTAGCTTATTATCTATAATAACACATCCACCTATACCAGTTCCTATAGTCATACATATAGATGAACTAGCATTTCGACCTGCTCCTAGCCATGTTTCACCTAACCCAGCACAATTAACATCATTTTCTACTTCGCATTTAATATCAAATATATTTTCTATTACTTTTTTTATCTCCATACCTGTGTATTCTGGTATTAAATGCTCTAATGCATATACAATCTTACCTTCATTAGGGTCAACCATACCAGCAGTAGATATACAGACTCCACTGATTTTATATCCTTCAATATAATTACCAACAATGCTTTTAATTTTGTCTAGTATACCTGGGCCACCCTTCTCTTTTGCTTCAGTATCCATGCTTGACTTTTCGATTATTTCCCCATTTTCTCTAGCTACTCCATATTTTATAGAAGTTCCGCCTACATCTATACAAATATAATTTTTCATAGTCTATCTCCTATATCATATTTTTATGCAAATTGTTTATTAAGCTTTTCTAATTCATAAATATAATTTCTTGAGTTTTCTAAATCTATTGTGTCTTCAAGTTCTATATCGTTCTTTGTTGTATGATATTTATAAATATTATTACTCAAATCTTTTCCTAATATATTTAATCCTTCTTGTGAATAATGAACATCATCTATTGTAAGATTTTCTTCATGGAAAGTCATTGCTCTTTTGCTGCCTATACATAAAACGTCACTTTCACTACATGCAATTTCTTGAGCCGCAGCTATTCTTCTTGTTCTTACAAGATAATCCTCATGTCCTAGCCAATATCCAGTCAAACTAACAAACATTTTATCTATATTACATTCCTCTTTTAATCTATTCGCTATATGTTTTAGGCTCTCCTTATAGTATAAAACATCTCCTGCATATTTTGCATCACTTTCTCCTTGAATCCATATAACATATTTATTACCTATAATATATTCTTCACTTACCTTTAATACCGCTTTATTAAATTTATCAATAGCATGATTTAAAAACCAATTTGCATCATGGTTCCAGTTTTTTATTCTAGATCCATCTTTTGCTTCATGTACAAAACATACTTTATTTCCAGTAAGTCTATTCCAGTTGTTCGCAAAAGATGGAGCTATAGTTCCATCTCCTTCTGAAGACTCAAGCACACATCTCATATTTATTACATCATTACAATTTAAATACTCAAAACAATTATCATTTGGTACTACGCTTTCATTAGAATTTCCTACTCCTCTTGCATTACTTTGTCCTATTAGTAAAAATAAGTCTATAACTTCCATGATTTTCACTCCATTTCTATATAATAAAAATTAGGGAGAGTAAAAACTACTCTCCCTAACTAAGCTGCTTATCGTAACTATCTAATACGACTATAGCATTTTGCTTTTATTATCTTACTATTACTTTGAAAATAGCCTTTTTTATATTTTCTTTTTCATTAACTTTTATAGCTGTCATATGAGCATCTTCAGGATAGCATACTAAAAAATCACCTTTTTTTAGTTCTACATATGATGAGTGATCCCCCTCAAGCGGTAGGAAGTCCCCTTCTTCTTCATATTCCTTCTGCTCTAAATGCTCTATAAAGTTTAAATCTATTCTCTCAGATCCATCTAGCATTAGATGAACATCAATATACTTTTTATGTGCTTCCCAGAATCTATCTTCTTTTTCGCAAGTTTCATATCCCACTATATTTACGAAGATATCATCTCCATCTATAACATGACTTCCTTTTTCAAATTCAACTAATTTGTTATTTTTAGCAAATTCAAAACAAGTAAGTAAATCTTTATCTATATTAGAATAAGTTTTTTCGTGGTTTATATTTCCATATATCATAATGATTTCCCCCTACATATTGTCACTTAATTTATAGTGTACAGTTGCTTCTTTATTAGTTTTTGGTTCTTTATTAGTAACTTTTAATTGAATTAAACTTACTATTTGTCCAACTACTACTGAAGTTGATATAGTTATTAGAGAATATGCCCATGTACTAACGTCTGGCACATTGTATTTTAAGTATATAACTAGTATAGCAGATACTGTAAATCCAACATAAGCACCAAGCTTCGTAGCTTTTTTACAGAATGCTCCAAGTACAAATATTCCTGCTAATACTCCAAGTACTAATCCCATGAAGCTGTTAAACCATTCATATGCAGATTTTATTTCTCCATTTGCAAGCACCATCGATACTGCTATAGCCACTATTCCTACACCAAGAGAGATATATTGTGCTATCTTAGTTTGCTTTTCAAAACTCATATTTTTAGTTATCAATGTTTGTATATCTAAAGTCCAACTTGTTGCAACTGAGTTAAGTCCAGTTGATAAAGTAGACTGACTTGCCGCATAAATTGCTGCTAATAATATACCTGTTACCCCTACTGGTAATTGGTATGCAATATAAGAAGCAAATATTTGGTCTTGCTTAACAGTTTGAGCAAGAGCCGGATTTTGATTGTAGAATACAAATAAACAAGTTCCTATTAAATAGAATACTGTTGCAAGCCCTATTGATAGTACACCATTTCCATAAGTCATCTTCTTTAATTGCTTTAAGTCTGTAGTTGTTGTAAACCTTTGCACGATATCTTGACTTGATACATAAGATGAGAATGTATTAATACCTGCACCTACAAATATAATGAATACACTTGATTTTAATATATTTGCATCAAATAGTACTTCGCTTGATGAAAGGAACTTTTCTCCAGTTGTTAAACTTTCCATAACTGTTCCAAATCCACCATTTATGTTAGCTATTAAGTAGAATAATGTTCCTGTAACCCCTATTATTAATACTACACCTTGGATAAAATCTGTCCATAAAACCGATTTCAGACCACCTGTATATGAATAAATAATTGCAATTACACCCATTACTATTATTAATACGTTTACATTTATTCCTGTAAGATCTGCTAAAACTACTGATGGTAAGTACATTATTATAGACATACGCCCTATTTGGTATACTATAAACATTAAAGCTCCAAGAACTCTAAGTCCTTTAGAATCATATCTTATTTCTAAGTATTGATAAGCTGTATCTAAATCTAATCTACTGTAAAGTGGTAAGAAAAATCTTATTGTTAATGGTATCGCTATAAGCATTCCCATTTGTGCAAACCACAACATCCAAGTTCCTCCATAAGAGTTACCTGCTAAAGATAAAAATGATATTGGGCTAAGTAATGTTGCAAATATTGAAACTGAAGTTACCCACCAAGGAATAGTTCCATCACCTTTGAAGAACTCTTTACCCTTCATCTCTTTTTTAGAGAAGAAAAGCCCTGCTAGCAGTACCGCTAATAAGTAAACTACTAGTATTGCAAAGTCGACCATTGTAAAACCTACCATAGTTTTGTTTCCCCCTTTGTTTAAATCTTAAGTATAATAGCTAAAATTTTAATAATTTTGGATTATGAATTATTTCTATACAAGAAATAATTCATAATCCTTTAGTTTGTATTTCCGATTAATTTCAATATATATATCTTATACGTTTAATACTACTTCTTCTTGTTGAAAGTATTTTTTGTTCATTTCTTTAGCTTTTACTATCATTTCTGGAGTAGCTTCTTTCATAGGTTTTCTACAGTATCCAGCTTCTACACCTTGATCTTCAAGAATAGCTTTTATTGTTTGATATAATCCATTTCCTAATATATCAGTTATTAAGTCGTTAGTTACGTGTTGTATTTCTAAAGCTTCTGATACCTTACCTTCTTGAGCTAATTCAAATATTTGTCTAGCTCTTACACCATTTACATTGAAAGTTGAACCTATAGCTCCATCTACTCCAAGTACAGCTGCTGGTAACATCATTTCATCAAATCCAGCATATATTAACTTGTCAGGGAATCTCTTTCTCATTCTTTCTAATAAGTAGAAGTCTGCTGCTGTAAACTTAACACCTATTATTTTTTCATTTTCAAATAATTCTCCGAATTGATCTAAACTCATGTTTACACCAGTTAAGAATGGTATAGAATATATTATCATTTTATTATTTACAGAATTTATTATTGTTTCATAGTAATGCTTTATTTCAGCAAAATCAAATTTATAGTAGAATGGTGTAACTGCACTTAATGCATCATAACCTAAATCTGTTGCAAATTTAGCAAGTTCAACAGCTTCTTTTAAGTTAACAGAACCAACTTGAGCTATAAGCTTAACTTCATCTTTAGCTTCATCTTTAGCTATTTCAAATATTCTCTTCTTTTCATCAGTTGATAGCATGAAGTTTTCCCCTGTACTTCCACCTACATAAAGTCCATCAACCTTGTTTACTTCTATATTGTGTCTTACTATTTGTCTAAGACCTTTCTCGTTTATGTTTCCATCCTTATCAAATGATACTAATAATGCTGAATAAATTCCTTTCATCCTTGTTCCCTCCAAAATTAAATAATAAATTTTTATTTTATATTTTCTATATTATATTGCATTTGCAAACTTTGCCGTAATAAGCTGAGGTCTTGTAATTGCTGACCCTACAACTGCTGAATGTACACCAGTGTCAAACGATTTCCTCAAATCTTCAGGTGTATTAATTTTACCTTCTGCTATAACTGGTATGCCTAGTTCTTTTACTAATCTTTTCATTAACTCTAAATCTGGACCTTCTAAGCACTCTGTGTATGGAGTATATCCTGCTAATGTTGTTGATACACAATCTGCACCATACTCTTTAGCTAATATTGCTTCTTCATAGTTTGATATATCTGCCATCACTAACACATTTTTTGATTTTATATATGATATAATATCTTTTAAGCTTTCTCCATTAGGTCTTTTTCTATTGGTTGCATCTAATGCAATCATTTCACATCCCGAAGTTATAAGCTCATCTACTTCTTTTTTAGTAGGAGTTATATAGATTTCTGAATCCTCATAATTTCTTTTTATAATTCCTATTACTGGAAGAGAAGTAACTTTTTTAATTTCTATTATATCTTCAACACCCTGAGCTCGAATTCCAACTGCACCACCTTCTTTAGCTGCATTTGCCATTCTTCCCATTATAAAGGGGCTGTGTAGTGGCTCATCTTCTAGAGCTTGACAGGATACTATCAACTTATCTTTAATAATATCTAACAATTCTTATCTCCCCCTACTTTTGAAATTTATTTTCTCTTTCTATATTTAAATAATACCACGTAAACATTTTCCTTGCAATATATTTTCATTATTTTTTTATTTTTTTGTTTTTTATTCCTTTTTTAAGAATATTATTGTTAAATTATGCTATTTTGAAATTAATTTTCCATAAATGTATTTTTAGTTTTTGTAATCACAGTTCATTATTGAAATAATATTTTATTTTTATCTATTCATACAAGTAGAAATAGCCTTATAGAGTTATTAATAAACTCCATAAGGCTATTTCTATTTGTATCTTTAGATTTACTATTATATATTAGCTACGCTTATAATTCATATTATTAAATTATACCGAGTGATATTATAGATATTATAGTTCCAGAAATTAAATTGCCACAAAGTATACCCGCTAAAGAATCTTTTATTCTCATTCTTAGTATAGATGCAATAGCTGCTGCTGTCCATGCTCCTGTTGTTGGTAGAGGAACTGCTACAAATAAAATTATTCCTAATATATTTACACTTCTAAGTTTTTTCATGCTCTTATTTATTTTGTTATCAATTTTATGCACTAATTTATAAAATACTTTAAACTTCTTGAGTAATTGCATAACTTGTCTAAAAAATATTATTAGTGGTATTGATATTAAAGTCGATCCTAACACACAAGCCATATAAACATATATAGGGTTTAAATCCTGAGCTATTCCAATTGGTATAGCACCTCTTAATTCGATTATTGGCATCATTGATATTAACAATAAATGTATATATTCCAAAACTACCTCCCATTTTCCTACATAATACCTCATCCTATGATTATATTAGTTATAGAGATTAATTTCTAGTGTTCTTTAGGATAAATTTTAATTTATCTATAGATATAATAAATTAATTAAATTCAAATCAAATAATATATGCCATAGCTAATACTATGGCAAGAATGCTTCTACATTATTCTATTATTAAGTCTCTACTATTATTCAAAGTAACAATTTTTAATCCAAACTAAAGTTTCCTAAGAAATCTTTCATTTTATTCAGATCAAACTTTTCAAATATTTTTTGTAGACTGATATCATCATTGTAAAACTTATCTTTAATTTTATCTATAGAGTCAGAGGATGAATCAGTATTTTCTAGCTCTTTTTCTATTTGAGCTAAATAGTCGCCTTGCTCATCATATCTATCTTGAAGTTCTTTATAGTCCTTTGACAATTTATAGTAATCACTTTTTAAGTTTACATAGGTCTTAGTTAAAATTACACCTTCATATACATAAAGATTTGCTATAATAAGTAGTAATACTATCACTACTAGTTTAAATGAATTTCTCACTACCTAGACCTCCTCTAATTTTTCCTTACTATTAAGTATAGTCTAAGTTTTTGTATTTTAATCTACTTATTTCCTATTCTAACTTTACATAAATTTTTCATTAATACACAATAGTCAAGTAGTTTTATTTATCTATCCAATGTAGTTATTCGGGTGTATTATATAGGTTTATAAAAATAGAGATATTGGTAATTTTAATATTATAATAACCAATATCCCTATTTATTTTATACTAGTCTTCTTTTATTAGACCTTTTCTATAAGCTAATAATAATAGTTTTAAATCATCTATTTGGTGTTTAATCTCAATGCCTATATCAGTATCCATTACACGCCTTCTATTTACTTTATGCTCAACAACAGTAGTAGTTGATAATATATCACTTTCTTCAACTATAGCTGCTTCAGCTGATGTGAATGGCTGATGAGATACTAATTGTAAACTTTGAGAGTTATAAATAAGTGTATATCCGGCTAATCCAGTCTTATTTTGATATGCCTTTGAGAACCCACCATCTATAACTAATAACTTTCCTCCAGATTTTATTGGACTTTCACCTTTCTTTTCTTCAACTGGCATATGACCATTTATAATATGAGATTCATCTGGGTCTAATCCAAATTCCTTTATTATCATGTCACACATATCTTCATTATCTCTTAGCTTAAAGTATGGATTTTTATTTTCCTTATGTGTACTCTTATCGGCAACAAAATATCTTTCAAAAGTCGTCATATCATCTTTTCCGAAAAGCGGAGAAACAGATCCCGTCCATAAATACCACATCATATCCATGCCATAAGTTTTTTCAGGTGTATTCTTTTTATAGAAGTATCCTTCCCTCGCAATAGCTTCCATCTTTTCTAATAATCTTCTTCCTTTGTACTCAATACCTTTAATTTTCATACTCTTAAAGCTTCCATCTTCATTAAGCGGTATGCATGCATGAAATAATATATTTGAGTTGCACGCTAAATACATACTTCCCTTTGAGAATAAAAAAGTTATATGCTTTTGTAATTTTTCACTATTTCTAAAAGATGAGGCTATTTTATCTATTACAATATTTTCTTCATCTGTAAGCTTACATGGATCTTTAGGGTCTATAGTTGGGAAGTTTGTATCTTTTAACTTATATGTTTTACCCTTTAATGTAATTGCTCCATCTTCATAATTTATTTTCGTAGGCATAATTCTATGATCCATACAAAATTCCGGTCTTCTATTTATTATTTTTCCTTCTAATTTAAATTGAATTATACTAATAGCCTTATGCATTTTTGCTATTAATGATTTTTCGGTTGTACTCACATCCTCTCCACTCTCTTTAGGCATAAAAGCTTCGCAAGGATCATCTTTATATACATTCAGTGCAAATGTCGCAAGTGGAAGTAAATTTATTCCATAAATATCTTCTACTATATCTAAATTAGAATACCTAGCTGATATTCTAAGAGCATTTGCTATACAAGTCTTCTCTCCAGCTGCAGCACCCATCCATAATATATCATGGTTCCCCCATTGGATATCGACCGAATGATAGTCCATAAGTTTATCAACTATTATATCTGGTCTAGGCCCTCTATCATATATATCTCCTAGAATATGTAATTTATCTACTACTAATCTTTGTATAGCTTTTGATATAGTAATTATAAAATCCTTTGCTCTATCTATATCTATAAGAGTTGATATTATACTCTCATAATATTCTTGCTTATGAGTTCCATTAATATCCTCGTGTAATAACTCTTCTATAACATATCTAAAATCCTCTGGTAGTAATTTTCTTACCTTAGACCTAGTGTACTTAGATGATGCATGTCCACAAAGTTGTATAAGTCTATATAAATTTATCCTATACCAATCATCCATGCTTTCTTCTTCTTTAATTACAATTTCTAGTTTTTGTTCTGGGTAGTATACCAATGTTGCCAAACTTCTTTTCTCAGATTCCCTTAGTGAGTTTCCAAAAATCTCTTCTATCTTTCTTTTTATAACTCCTGATCCATTTTTTAATACATGTACAAATGGTTCATGTTCTCCATGAATATCAGTTAAAAAATGTTCTGTTCCTTTTGGTAAGTGAAGAATTGCCTCTAGATTAACTATTTCCGTACAAGTTTTTGATATATTAGGATATTGTTTTGATAATAGCTTTAAATATTTCAATTTGCTCTCTATTTCTTCATCAGTAATATTTGATAGATTTTTCATTCTAATTCCTCCTTGCGATTTACTAGTTTTACTATCCACATTTATATAATAATATTATACTACAAGTTATACGCTTTATAAATAACAGCTATTTTAAAAACAAATATCAAAATAAGTAAAATAGCCTCAATAGATTGACTTAAATAGGCTATCTATTGAGGCTATTTTAATAAATCCATTATTTTTTTAATTTCGCTAAAGCTTCAGCAAAAGGATTATTAAAACTTTCTTGATTATTATTTTGTTTCTTTAAATATTTATTTACATCGTTCTTAGATGCTTTTTTCTTTTCTTCTTGTTTTCTTTTATTAAATGATGACAATTTTTCTCTATGACCACAAGCACATACAAAAGTTCTTGACTCACCTTCACCTCGAAGTTCAAGTTTTTTGTGACAATTTGGACATCTTGAATTTGTAGTTTGAGATACAGTCTTTCTAGTATTACATTCTCGATCTTCACATACTAGCATTTTACCTCTTTTACCATTTACTTCAAGCATAAACTTTCCGCATTCAGGGCATTTATTTTTAGTTAGGTTATCATGTTTAAACTTACTGTCACTATTTTTAACTTCTTTAACTATATTTTTAGAATACTCTTTCATATCATTTATAAATACATTTTTGTTTAGTTTACCACTTGATATATCTTGAAGCTTTTTCTCCCATGATGATGTAAGTTCCGGAGTCTTTAAATCCTTTGGAACTAGTTCTAATAATTGTCTTCCTTTTGAAGTTATGTGAATATCTTTACCCTTTTTCTCAACTAAAAAAGAATTAAATATTTTTTCAATTATATCTGCTCTTGTTGCAACAGTTCCAAGGTTATTTTTTTCCATAGCTGTCAGAAGTGTTCCTTCATTTAAATATGCTGGTGGATTCGTTTTTCCAGTATTAATATATACTTTGCTTATTTTTAATATATCACCTGTATTTATAGTTGGTATAGTTTCATAAGTCTCATTATCATCTAAGTCTTTATACGTTTCCTTCCATCCTAGGCTGACTATTTTATTCCCCTTTGCTACAAATATCTCCTCTTTTACCTCGGCCTTGATAGTTGTTTGAATATATTCAAAAGGAGGGCAAAGTACACTTAAAAATCTTTTAACTACAAGATCATAAATTTTTCTTTCTTTCTCACTTAAATCACCTAGAAATACTTTTTCTTCAGTTGGAATAATAGCATGATGGTCACTTACTTTTGAATTATCTACAAATGATTTATTACTCTTTATAGTATTTTTAAGTAGTTTATTGCAAACTTTAGAGTAATCACTAACATTAACAGCTTTTATTCTGTCTTTTAAAGTTTCTACTATATCACTTGTTAAATATCTTGAATCCGTTCTTGGATAAGTTAGCACTTTATGATGTTCGTATAATTTTTGCATTATTGATAAAGTTTCTTTTGCAGAATATCCAAATATTTTATTAGCATCTCTTTGAAGCTCAGTTAAGTCATAAAGAGCTGGTGAGTATTTCTTTTTATCACTTTTTGTTACTTCAATTATTTTAGCTTCTTTATCCTCAATATTTTTTCTTATAACTTCAGCTCTTTCTTTATTGAAAGTCGATGTACTATTATTTTTCTTATCATTCCAAATTAACTTTATATTACTATTGCCTTTTACAGCATTTATCTCTATACCGTAATATTCCTTTGGAGTAAAGTTTCGAATCTCTTCTTCTCTATTTAGTATCATTCCTATAGTGGGAGTTTGAACTCTACCACATGAAAGTTGGGCATTATGTTTAGTTGTAAGCGCACGAGTTGCATTAATTCCAACTATCCAGTCAGCTTCTGACCTTGCTATAGCAGAGTAATATAGATTTTCATACTCTTTAGCTTCCTTTAAGTTATTGAATCCATCTCTTATTGCTTTGTCTGTACTTGACGAAATCCAAAGACGCTTTAAAGGCTTTTTGTCTACATGAGCTTTTTCTATTATCCATCTTGCAACAAGCTCACCTTCACGACCCGCATCAGTTGCTATTATAATTTCAGATACATCATCTCTATTCATTTGAGCTTTAACTGTGTTAAACTGCTTGCTACTTTTTTTTATTACTACAGTCTTTAAATGTTTTGGAAGTATTGGCAAGTCCTCCATATTCCAAGACTTATATTTCTCTCCATATCCCTCTGGATCTGCTAATGTCACCAAATGACCTAATGCCCAAGTTACTATATATTTTGATCCTTCAATATATCCATTCTTTTCGCTTTTACATCCTAAAACTCTAGCAATATCCCTTCCAACTGATGGTTTTTCTGCTAGAACTAATATTTTTTTCATATAAATCCCATTCCTTCTATTTCTATTTTATTTAAATTTAATATCTTAAAATCAACTTGATATTTTATAACCTAACTCATTGTATCATATTTTTCTTTTTATAATTAAGGCTATAGTTAATCTTTAACTATAGCCTTAATTATTTTATCTTTTATTTTAATATTCGAAGTCTGCATATACAGAGAATTGGTCTCTACTCATAAGCCCACCATAAGATATAACAAGACTAGCTATTTGAGCAGCAAAAATTGAGTTTATGATAATCTTATAGCCATCAATTTCAAATAATTTATCATCTTCTTTTATATCATCTATTATTAAATCTACTTTTGCATCATCATGCATTGTAACACATCTAGTAATAATTCTAATATATTCATAGTTACTTTCTTTAAGTAACTTATCTATTTCTACTTTCGCTGAATTTGCTAATGTTATGTCCATATTAATCAACTCTCCTTAAAACTTTATATTAGTTAATCTTTACCCATATTTGTATATTATACTCAATTATTACTTCTTATTATATAAATACCTATATCACATTTTATCATAAATATAAAATAACCAATAGTAATAATTATAAGTATTGAGTAAAAATCTCTTCTAGTTACAATTCCGATAAACTTCAAAGTAAATTTCCTGCAATATAAAATACAAATAAGAGGTATACTCAATTAGAGTACACCTCTTTTACAATCTAGTCTATAATTTATTACAAGCTTAGTTCTTAGCATACTTTTGTAGGTATAAAATACATTTCATCGTCCTCAGTAGCATTTACTATACCTTCAACTTTATACACCTCTTTTAAAAGATTTATATTAATAATTTGTTCTGGTATTCCTTCTTTTATTAATTTTCCATTTTTCATTATTACAATATTATGGCTATATTTTATAGCTTGATTAATATCATGAAGTACCATAACAACAGTAATATTATTCTCTTTATTAAGCTTACTTACTAATTCTAGTATTTCTATTTGATGAAAAATATCTAGATAAGTTGTTGGTTCATCTAAGAATAATACCTCTGGTTTTTGAGCTAATGCCATAGAGATAAATACTCTTTGACGCTCTCCTCCTGATAATTCCATGACTTTTTTGTTTCTATATTTATGCAAGTTTGTAGACTCTATTGCCCATTCTACTATTTCTTTATCATCTGTATTAGTTTTTTGGAAGTATTTTCTGTGAGGAATCCTTCCATAAGCAATTAATTCTTCTACACTTATATCCTCAGGTACTGCATTTTGTTGATGTACTGTTGCTATTTTTTTTGCTATATCTTTATATTTTAAGTTCTTATAACTGTCTCTATATAAATATAGCTCACCACTTTTAGGTTTATTTATACCACATAATATATTTAAAAGTGTCGACTTACCACTTCCGTTAGGCCCAATTATTGTAGTTATTTCACCTGGTTTTATTTCTAAATTAAGATTTTTTATAAATTCTTTATGAGAGCAGTAAGAAAACTCTATATTTTTTGCAGATATCATTATACATCACTCCTTCTAAGTAGATATAAAAATACTGGTCCACCTATTACGGCCATTACCATACCAACTGGAACTTCCACTGGCTTAAAAGCAGATCTAGCCAATGTATCTGCTACTAAAAGAAGTATTCCACCTACAGTTATACTAAATGGTATTAAATATTTATGTCCTGATCCAATAATAATTCTACATATATGAGGAACCACAAGTCCTACAAATGCTATTATCCCTCCTACTGCTGTTGCAGTAGATGCTAAAAATACAGCAACTAAACAAATTAGAATCATCTGTAAATCATAGTTAAAACCTAAGCTTTTTGCATTTTTTTCTCCTAGTACTAGGACATCACAAGATCTGTATAATAGGAATGCTCCTATATAACCTATTAATGAATATATAGATAATAGTCTAACATCCATCCATGTTATATTGGCCAAGCTGCCACTTAACCAAAGTTGAATTGCACTTGAATTATTTGATCCTATCATATTTGACATACTAGTCATAGCAGCTAACATAGCATTTACTGCAATACCAGATAGCACTATTCTTATTGGAGATAGCCCCTTTTTATAAGCTATAGAATATACTATTGTACAAGCTACTAATCCACCTACAAATCCAAATAAAGGTCTCATTGTATTTAATTGAGGAGCAAATAATAAAATTATTACAGACGCCAAACTAGCACCTGCTGAGATCCCTGTGACAGATGGATCTGCAAGAGGATTTCTTATTATCGCCTGTAGTAATACTCCTGCTACAGATAAATTAGCTCCTATTAAAATTGCTGCAATTACTCTAGGCATTCTTAAATCTCTAATTATATTTATTTTTGCTTCATCAACGTTTGTTAATATCCCTACTACTAATTCCTTGACTCCTATATTTATACTTCCGATTTTCATAGCTAGTATAAATAATCCTAATAGTATCAATGTAGATATTATTATTAAACTTAATTTAGTATTTTTTGTATATTTTAATTCTCTTAGTTTCTTCTTTTCTGCAATCATAATTTCCCTCTTTTATTCATAAATCATTTTATGCATTTTATCTAAAGCTTCTATTACTTTTAAATTAGCACTCATTCCAAAGTAATTGTTTTCTAGGTAATGTATTTTATTATTTTTAACTGCACTTAGGTTTTTCCACGCTGTGTCACTATTAAAAGCTTCTTCTACCATTTGTTTAGAATTTTCTGGGTCAGCATGGGTCATAACTACTATTACATCTGGATCTAAGTTAATCAGTTCCTCTTTATTTATTGGTAAAAATGATGATGTGTTACTTTCTAGTGCATTTTCTCCACCTGCTAATTGTACTAAATTTCCTATGTAAGATTTGCTAGTACCTAACATCATAGTACCTGGAGCACCAAATACAGTAAGTACATTCGGTTTTTCTTTTCCTTCAGACTTTGATGCTAATTCTTTTTCTTTTGTAGCTAGTTCTTCTAATATGGATTTTGCTGATTCTTCTTTATTAAAAGTTTTTCCAAGTGATTCTATACTTTCCTTTAATCCTTCTAAACTTGTTAAATCAATAAATTCACTTGGTATATTATTTTCTGTAAACATATCCATAAAATCTTGCCCTAGAGTATCTACAGATACAACAATTTTAGGATTAAGTGATTTAATTATTTCTAAATCGGGGTTCATTGGATTTCCTACTTTTATAGCATCTTTACAACTTTCTGGTAGTTCATATGAAGTATTTGGAACGCCATCTACCTTAACCCCTAATTTATCTAATATCTCAACTACAGCTACTGAGGTAGCTATTACAGTTTCTCCTTCATTTTTATCATTATTTTTCGCACCTTCTGCTGATGAGCATCCCGCTACTGAAGCCATCATAGTCAACATAAGTGCACTTAACATAATCTTTTTTAATTTCATTTTTGTCTCCCTATACTTCTTCTTTTAGAATTGCTTTTACTATAACTCTTTCCTTACCTGTTTTAGTACAAGTTACTATTGTCATCTCTTTTATTTCATTATCTTGGTTTAGCACGCTCATATTAGTAGCTTCTGTCTCAAATATCTCATTTACTTCATAAGTGAACTTTCCATTGGTACTTGTTACAACAATTTCATCACCTTTATTTAATTTGTCTATGTTATTAAATACTTGATTATATATAGTACTTCTATGTCCTGCTATAGAAAAATTACCATTTTCTCCTGGCATAGGTGTATTTTCAAAGTGACCAACATAATATCTTATTTGCTCTTTATTTATTCCACTCACTATTACAGAGCTTAAATTAATAGATTCTATATCTATTAGTGCTATCTCATCTCCTAATTTGACGTCCTCAGTAACTGAATCACTAACTTCACTAATTTTTTCTGTGAATTTATTTTTGGCCTGGCTTTCTTTATACTTTGTATATATATTTAAAGAAGCTGAGCCTAATATTAATATTAGGCCCATAGTAACTAGAATTTTAGATACCTTTTTCATCTATTTCTTTTTCCTTTTCATAACTACTATTGCTCCAACTATCATTACTACACCTACAGCAATAACTACGGGTGAACCGCCAGACTTTTCTTCAGTAGTTTCATCCTCTTTTGTAGTTGTTTCTTTTGCTTCTTCAACTTTTTCTTCTAGTTCTTCGATTTTTTCTATTAAGTTTAATGTATCTACTTTAGGTATAATTTCAAATTCAACATCTCTTCCCATAGCATCTACATATATTTTAGCTACTATCTTATCATTTACATCATTTATATCAAACTTTAATTTTATTGCGTTAGCTTCTTCATTAGCTTCAACTACTTCAACTTCTACTTCTTTATCATTTACAGCTATTCTATAATTTTCCATATAATCAGTTCCTAAGAACTCTATAGTGTAGCTTTTCTTTTCTTTTGTATACTCTAAATTCATAACTTCATTAGTATAACTTCTTGCCATTGTCATACCAATTTCTGCGCCATCATAGTTTACATCATTGTTTAGTTGATATATACCGCTTTCTATTGTTTTAATTTCATCTGCATAAGTAAATCCACTTGATAAAATCATCACACTCACAATCGCAAGTGAGAATAGTTTTGCTATATTTGTATATAATTTTTTCATATTTTACCTACCTTCTTTTCTTTCTACACAGTACTAAATATATTGTCACAGTTCCTAATACAGACGTTGTACCATTTCCGAACATAATAATGAACCATTCTCATCTAGTACTAATTGTATTTTTGTTAAATTTAACTTTAAGACTTACATATTTGGCCATTACAATTCCCTTAAGTGTTACTAAATTTTTAATAATTCTTGACTTTTTTTTACAAAATAACTATATTTATTATATGATATTGATTTTCATTAACAACTTAATTATACATTTTTATTACCAATATTTTTTAAGTATATTTTTATTTTTACAATATATTTATAAAAGATTTTAGGAGAGAGTACATGGATTTTATTTTTTCGATTTTGAAAGATTTTTACAGTTGCTGTAATGTACCTGTGAAAGCAATTGATTATGATTTAGTAGATATACACAAGATAGGATATGATGATTATTTTGACCATATATATCCATCTGATGATATAGGGAAGCAAATTACTTCATTTGAAGGAAGCTTCTTAAATTTAAATCTAGAACTACAAAATGATATTTACTATAGAATTGTAAGTATTTCTAAATTTAATAGAGGTAGAGGATTTTTTATTATAGGACCTTTTAGGACTAATATAATTAGTAATAAATTTAATACAAAGGTTTTATATAAACCATCCATATGCGCTAATTATTTATCGAATTTAATTTTAGATATATCAGATGATAAGTTTAATCAGGGGTTAAACAGGCCTTCATCTAACCCTTATGTAAGAAAGGCTATAGAATATATACATTCTAATTATTACGATGAAATAACTATTGAATCTTTATGTAATCATATGGATATTAATAAATGTTATTTTTGTAGCTTATTTAAAAAATATACAGGAACTACATTCTCTAATTTTTTAAATAATTTTAGAGTTGAAAAAAGCAAAATGCTTTTATCAGATACAAACTTAAGTTTACTTGATGTTGCAGTATCAGTAGGATTTAATAACCAAAACTATTACAGTACTGTATTTAAAAAATTTGCAAACCAAAGCCCGTCTCAATATAGGTCTTTAACATATTTAAATAAATAAATTAATTTATACTATTATAAAAAAATAGTGCTAAATCTTAAATATTAGCACTATTTTTTCAGTTTATATTTACTTATAATATACTATGCTATAGTCTTAACTAGCTCTTCTTCATCTAATATGCTTGTTATTCTGACTCCAAAATTTTGTTCAACTATAACAACTTGTCCGTATGCTATCTTCTTGCCATTTACAAGAATTTCAACTTCTTGGTCAGCTAAAGTATCAAGTTCTATTATTGATCCTTTACCTAGTTCTATTATATCTTTTAAATTCATCTTAGTTTTACCTAGTAATGCTGTTATCTCTAATGGTATATCTAATATTCTAGATATTTTTTCAGTCATTTCGTCTTTCTCCTTTTATTGAATCATTTATTATTGCACCTTTCTTATTTCCAACTAGTCCTGGTCTACCTCTAAATGTTTTTGAACTTCCTACATTTATATCTATATCATTACTAATTTTTTGATTTAATAAAATTATATCTCCTTCTTCCGTATTTAATAAATCATTTACACTTAATTTTGCTTGACCCAGTATAGCAATAACATCAAGTTTTACTTCCTGTATATTATTAAACATTGCTCCTTCCATATCATCCGAGCTGTCATTATTTTTTGATGCAGAAATTTTCTTTGCTAATAACTCCTCTAAAATAGGCTCCATACTTCCATATGGTATACATAAATTAATTCTACCTACTATAGTAGTACCTAAGGTTACCGTCATATCACATATAAATATTGATTCTTTAATATTTATCCCTTGAAACTGTGCTTTATTGTTGTATATGTTAACTACCTTTGCAGTTTCTAAATTCTCAGGAGTATACATTCTTTTTAGTAATCCGTCTATTAGATACTTTAGTAAAGCTCTATCTATATCAGTCAAATCTCTATTTAAATCATCAACCTTTCCATCTCCGCCTGAAACTAAATCAATAAGTATTAGGGAAACATGTTTATCTAAACTAAATATCATATTTTGTATCATTGGATACATTTCATACTCTGCTAAAATAGATTTACTTTCTATACTATCTAAAAAATCTCCATAACTAATTTGCTGTGCTCTATTTATGTTTAGTTTAACATTTTGATGTTTTAACTCGTAGTTGAGCTGGATATTAGATGTTTTACAAAATTCTTCACATAGTAACGTTAGAACACTTATATTTTCTGCTGAAAATTTTTGATTTTTTTTAAAATCATATATTTTAACTACTCCCATTATTACTTTCCTCTCTATATTATCTTGACTGTAGATTATTTACCATAGACCACATATCATCTGCTGCTTGTATTCCTTTACTATTAAACTGGAAAGCTCTTTGTATAATTATCATATCTGTCATTTCTTTTTGCATGTTCACATTAGACATTTCAATATATCCTTGCAAAATATTAGTATTATTACTTTTCCTTATGTTAGTAATATCTTTGGGTGAATATAAGCTTCCTCCTATAGATATAAAATCATTTTCTCCTGTGGAAGTGTAAAGATTAATATTCCCTACTTTAATATTATTAGAAAATACTTCACCTTGATTATTTATACTCAAGCTTTCCTTTGTAAGATTAGAATTATCATAGCTATATCCATTTTCAAAATTTACTTCTAGAATATTACCACTATCATCAACTAACTTACCTAAAGAGTCTATATTAAATTCTCCATTTCTTGTATAAGCATAGCTTCCATCATTTCTTATAATCCTAAAGAAACCTTCTCCATCTATCGCTAAGTTACTTTTTATATCTGTGTTTCTTAGTGATCCTTGTTCAAAATTTCTAAACTCATTACTTGCTCTAACACCAGTACCTGTCAGTGACTTTAGTGAGTTTGTAGGATAGGAATCTTTGTATAAGGTCTCTGTTATTAATTCTTGAAAATCCATTTCAAGCCTTTTATATCCCGTACTATTTGCATTTACTATATTATTTGAGATTATATCCATCTTACTTTGGCTGGCTGACATACCCGATTTACTGTTATGTAGTATGTTGTACATATTATCCCCCTGTCTACACTCTTCCTATTTCATTTGCAATCTTGTTTAAAGTAGAATCCATAGTTTGTACTATTTTCTGATTAGCTTCAAATGCTCTCATATTTGACATCAACTCTGATGTATCATTTATTATATTTACATTTGATCCTTCCTTATATCCTTGCTTTATATTATAATTGTTTGTATTATTTACTCCTTGACCAGAGTAAAGATTTTCCCCAACCTTTTGCAAGTTTGTATAATCATTAAAATCCGCTATATTAAATTTATATCTAGAAGTTCCATCTAAATTCAAGATATTATTACTGTCTAGGGAAATATTAGAATTACCAATATATATTGCTTCATTCACTCCTGTAGTCGTATTTTTACCCATCACTTCATGCCCAGAACTAGTGACCAAATATCCTTGACTATTTACTTTAAATGATCCGTCTCTTGTATAATACATATTTCCATCACTTCCTCTTACAGTAAAAAATCCTTTTCCATCTATTGCGAAATCTGACTTATTATTTGTTTCTGTAAATGATCCTTGAGAGAAATTTGTTATTGTTTCGTCTATACTAACTCCTAGATTAAGTGTTCCTATAGTCTGAGAAGTTGATTTTCCTCCAATATATTTATCATTATTAGTTATTGTCATATCATCAAAACTTTTAGATATCAATTTTTCTGACTTATATCCATTTGTGTTAACATTCGCTATATTATTTGTTATTATACTTTGCTTTGATTGCAAATTTATCATAGCAGATACTGATGAATACATACCTCTTAACATCTATTTCCCTCCAAAATTTAAGCTATATAATCAAGCTTATTTATTGTATTTCTAAGATTAATGATTGCTCTACTATGTATTTGAGATACACGAGATTCAGAAATTCCAAGCGTCAACCCTATCTCCTTCAAGCTCATTTCTTCATAGTAATATAGCGATAGAATTAATCGATCTCTTTCTTTTAATTTATCTATAGCCTTAGATAGTATTTCTAATTTTTCTTCATTTTCTATTATGTTACTTGGAGATAGACTATCACTCGCTTTAATAGTATCCATTAATCTAATATCACTATCCTCTTCAAAAATAACTGTATCTAGAGAGGTTGTACTTAGTAAATATATTTTACCTTCTATATGATTAACTTCTTTTAGAGACAGATTTAATTCTTTCGCAACCTCTTCTTCTGACGGCTCTCTAAAAAGAATATTTTGTAATTTTTCAACTGCTCTATTATATTCATTCATTTTAGCAATATCACCTCTGGATATTGGCGAAGCTCTTCTTATTTCATCAATTATGTAGGATTTTATTCTCAATGAAGCATATGTAGAAAATTTAGCACCTCTATTAGCATCAAATTTGTTACTTGCATCGATTAATCCCATGACTCCATAGCTTACCAAGTCTTCATAGTCCATACCGATTTTTCCTGTATAATATTTAGATGCTATATGCTTAACCAAAGGTATATTTTGTAATATAAGCTCTTCTTTATTTACTAGGCACAATTAAATCATTCCTCCTTATTATATGTTGACCACACCTTGTGTTCTAATTTGAACATCATTAGGTATTTCATTTAGTGATAATATGGTTATATTCGGGAATACCATTTCTACCAATCTTCTAAACGGTGCTCTTATCTTTGGTGATACAACTATTATTGGTCTGTTATTATTAAATTCTATCTCTTCACTTATACTTTGTATCTTTGTGAATATTCTATTTGTACTTTCTGGATCTACAGCTGGGTAGGTTCCATTTATAGATCTTTGTAAATTATTAGAAATCAAACTCTCTACTTCATTGGAAAGAGTGGCAACAGTAAGGTACTTATTCGAATCTACTAGGTCATTACATATACTCCTACTTAATGCTATTCTCACATATTCTGTTAAAAGTTCAATATCTTTAGTATTTCTTGCATTATCAGCTAAGGTTTCTAGTATTGTTACCCTATCCTTTATTGATACTTTTTCTTTTAAAAGATTTTGTAATACTTTTTGAACTTCTCCTAAAGTCATTAAATCAGGTATTAGTTCATCTACAATAACACTATAATTCTCCTTAGTTGCATCAATAATTATTTTCACTTCTTCTCTACCCATTAATTCGTAAGATCTAGACTTTATAACTTCTAATAAATGTGTAACTAGTATGGTAGATGGGTCTACTATTGTATATCCTTTTAATTCCGCTTCTTCTACTTGGTCATTTTTTATCCATACTGCTTCTAGACCAAAACTAGGCTCTATTGCTTTTATTCCTTCCATATCAAGACCTAGTCCCATAGGATCCATACATAGAAGCATAGTTGGCATCATATCATATATAGCAACAGCATTTCCTCTGATTTTTATAGCGTATTGATTTGGATTTAGTTGAAGGTTATCCCTTATTCTTATTGGCTGTACAACTATTCCCATGTCTATTGCGCACTGTCTTCTTACAGAAACAATTCGTTGTAATAAATCGCCTCCACTACTCTCATCAGCTAAAGGAATCAGTCCATACCCAATTTCTATTTCAAGAGGCTCTACATTAATCAATGTAGACACATCTTCTAGAGTATTTGTGCTCTGTACTTGATCTTCTTCATTTCCTTCATCTATTTCTATATTCTCTTTGTTCTCATCTTTGGCTAAAAAGTAACCTATTAATATACATGCCAATGCCAATGTGAAAAATGATAGCTTTGGTAGTCCAGGCATAAGGCCTAATATAAATAACACCGCACCAGTCATCATAATGGCATTTGGCGCAGATGTTAACTGTTTACCTAGTAAATTTCCAAAATTATCGTCACTATCAGCTCTAGTAACTAGTATTCCTGCAGAGGTTGATATTAAAAGAGCTGGAATCTGACTTACTAAACCATCCCCAATAGTAAGCCTTATATACGTTTGGCTAGCATCTGAAAAACTCATATCAAGCATAATCACGCCAATAATTATTCCGCCTATCATATTTATAGTAGTTACAATTATACCTGCAATTGCATCTCCTTTTACAAACTTTGAAGCTCCATCCATCGATCCATAGAAGTCTGCTTCTTGTTGTAATTCTCTTCTTCTTTTTCTTGCTGTCTTTTCATCAATCATCCCCGCATTTAAATCTGCATCTACACTCATTTGTTTTCCTGGCATAGCATCTAAAGTGAATCTTGCTGAAACTTCCGATACTCTACTTGAACCATTAGTTATTACTACAAACTGTATAATTACTATTATTAAGAAAATGATTATACCTACAACATAGTTTCCTCTTACAACAAAACTACCAAAAGACTCAATTATACTACCTGCATAACCTTCACCTAGAATAAGTCTAGTTGAGGATATATTAAGACCTAATCTAAATAAAGTTGTAACTAACAATATTGTCGGAAATATCGATAGCTGTAGTATATTTGTTGAAAACAGTGTTAAAAGTAATATTAATACAGAAAAACTTATATTAAGTGCCAATAACATATCTAACATAAAAGGTGGTAGCGGTATTATAATCATTAAAACGATTCCTATTACCCCAAATCCTACTAGTATATCAAATCTTTTTTTTATATTTAACTTATCCATTAAAACCCTCTCTACTATAGCTTCTTGTATTGATTTTTTATTTTATAAACAGCTACTAATACTTCTGCCACTGCTTGATACATATCTGATGGAATTTCTTTATCTATATCTACCTTTTTATAAATCATTCTCGCTAAAGGTTTATTTTCAATAATTGGTATATCATGTTCCTTTGCAATTTCTCTTATCTTTAATGCAATAAGATCAGCACCCTTTGCAACTACTATTGGTGTAGTATCCTTTCCTTTTTCATATCTAATAGCTATAGATAAATGTGTAGGATTTGTTAGTATAACAGTAGATTCTGGCACTGATTGCATCATCCTTTGAGTTGCCATTTGTCTTTGTTTTTGTCTTATCTTTGATTTTATTTGAGGGTCTCCCTCCATCTGTTTATACTCTTCTCTTATTTCTTGCTTTGTCATCTTCAGTTGCTTCTTATGTGAATACTTCTGATATACATAATCTAGTACAGCAATTATTACTACTACTAAAAGTATATCTCCTAATAATTTCTTTATAATATTTATTACAGACGTCATTAAATATGGAAAGTAAATATCACCAGTGTTCAAAATAGCATTGTAATTTTCTTTAGCAAATGAAAAGCCTACATATCCAAGAACCACTATGACCAATATACTTTTAATCATTGTTCCTAAAGCTTTCATAGAAAACATATTTTTTAAGCCACTTATTGGATTAATCTTTGATAGCTTAGGCTTAAGACCTTCATTTGATAGTAATAATCCACTTTGAATTACATTTGCAATTATACCAAGTATTAAAATTCCAATTCCTATAGGCAAAAATATTTTAGCAAATGTTATACAAGCTTTTGTTGATATCGCTTCAATTGTTTTATAACTAACACTAGTGCTAAAATCCATAACTAAAAAATCTACAATAAGTATCTTAATTTCATTAATAATAAAGTCTGACATAGTATAAACGACTAAAACCACACCTGCTAATGTAAGTGCAGTCACCACCTCTTTACTTTTTGCTACATTTCCTTTTTTTCTCTCATCTTTTTTCTTCTTCTCCGTAGCTTCTTCTGTTTTGTCTCCTGTTGATAAAAATACTCCTATTGGAAATAACATTTCAGAATTTAGTGCAAAACTCCCATCCAATATATTAGGAAGTTGATTGAATAAATTATGTAATTCTTTTAGAACAAATGGAAGTACTGTAATAATAACAGCTACTCCAACCAACATTTTTACAGGCATACCAACAATCATCACATTAAACTGTGGAACACTTCTCGATATCATTCCCATTATTAACTCAGTAATTATCAAGGCAACTACTATAGGTATTGCTATTTTAAATCCGATAATAAAATAATCTACAAATATTTTTAGTATGTAGGTAAGACTATCATCAATTACTAATTTTCCTATGGGTATAATATTAAAGCTCTCTTGTATCCCAGTTAGTAACATATGATGTCCATTTATACTAAAGAAAACTACCACACCCATCCAATATAATAAGTTTTCTATTAATGTAGATTGACTTTGAGTATGCGGATCATAAGTATTTGCCATTGATAAGCCTATTTGTTGATCAACTAATCTTCCTGCTATTTTTAAACTATTAAAGCAAATGCTTGTTATATATCCTAAAATCAATCCTGTAGACGTTTCAATAATTGAGTAATTAGCTAGACTCTCTAAACTCTTTACATCAATATTAATATCTAATAATAGTGATATTATTGTAGATAAAAATAAAGAAAAGGCTACTTTAAAAGTCTTAGGTGTACCTGATGGAAATAAAATATTTGTGGCAACAAAAAATGCAGTTATTCTAATAAATACAAATATCATATTTATTCCTATTTAGTTACAACAGATATCATATTCATAAGTTCTGTTGTAAGAATTACTAGTTTATTTAACATCCAAGGGCCACCTATTATTACTACAAACATAATAGCAATTAACTTCGGTACAAAAGTTAGCGTTTGTTCTTGTATTTGAGTAGTAGCTTGAAAAATACTTATTATTAATCCTATGACTAATGAAACTAATAGGATTGGTCCAGCCACCATCATCCCCGTTAATAATGCTTTTTTTATTATGCTCATAATCATAATTTCGCTCATAATTATCTCCTCTTATCCTGTAAAACTTAGTAGTAATGATTTAATCAATAAGTTCCATCCATCTACCATAATAAATAATAATAATTTAAATGGAAGAGCTATAGATGCTGGAGGAAGCATAAACATCCCCATTGACATCAAAGTACTTGATACCACTAAGTCTACTATTAAAAATGGAATATATATTAAGAAACCTATTTGGAAGGCAGTTTTTAATTCACTTATAGCAAATGCTGGTACCAACACATGTAGGGGTATATTTTCTTTTGTCATCTCTTTTTTATCTATTTTACTGCTGTCTACAAATAGTTTTAAATCTTCGTCTCTAGTCTGTTTTAGCAAAAATTTTCTTATTGGTTTTTGTGCCTCTTCTAATGCCTCTTTTTGATTAATCTCTTCATTTATATATGGCTTTATTGCATTTTCATTAATTTCGCTTATCACTGGTGACATTATAAATATGGTTAAACATATTGCTAATCCTATTAGTACCTGGTTTGGTATACTTTGTTGAGCTCCAAGTGCTGATTTTATAAATGAAAAACTAATGATTATCCTTATAAAACTAGTAGCCATAAATATAACTGTAGGCAAAAACATAAAAAATGTCATTATCAAGAATAATTTCATTAATGGTGTAAACTCACTTGCATTAGCTAATATATTATTCAAACTCTCCATCCCTATTCTTCCTTGTATCAAATTTAGATGCTAACTTTTTAATATTAATTTTATTTAAATCCGTTCTCATTGAGATTTTGCTATTTTCAATTAGTAAAATCTCATCCTTACTTAATTTCTTGATTTTTTCCGTATGAGATGGTGAAGATATTATTACAAATCCTTCATCTCCTGTTTTTAAAACTAAGATACTAGTATCTTTATTTAAATTAGTTTTTTCTAATATACTAATGTAATTATTCTTTTTATTTGTTTCTATGTTTACTTTGCTCAGTTTTATTGAAACTACTATCAGTATTAAAACAATAGGAATAAAAACACTCAAATTAATTAGATATTCAATTAAATTATCTCCCATAGGATTATTTGTCCGTCTCCTTTTGTTCAATTATTACTATATCAACTCTTCTATTGATAGATTTATTTTCATCACTCGTATTTTCTACTAATGGTCTGTATTCTCCATATCCTGTAGCTGAAAGTCTAGTTGGCTCAAAGTTTTTTTGTTCTACAAAATATCTAAGTACATTGACTGATCTAGCTGTTGAAAGTTCCCAGTTTGAGGCATATCTAGATGAGTTTATAGGTACATTATCTGTGTGTCCTTCTACTACTATTTGATTATCTAATTTTGGTAGAATATCACTAATTACATCTAATATAGTCTTACTACCTTCTTTTAAATCAGCATTACCTTGATCAAATAAGATGGATTCTTCTAGTTGTAAAGCTACACCTCTATCTTCTTCTCTTATCTTTACAGCATCTTGCAAATCATTTTCACTTAATATTATATTTACCTTCTCTACTAGGGATTCATAATCACTTTGCTCTGGTATCATTGGCTCAACTCCATCTACTACTTCATCTATATTTTCTACTAATAGTGGCCTACCTGTTAATTCACTGTGTAATGCTCCTGATACCTGCTTTAGCTTTTCATTATCTATTACTGACATAGAATATAGTAAGATAAAGAAAGTTAATAGTAATGTTATAGTATCTGAATAAGTAGTTAGCCAGCTATTTGCATCTATATCATCTTCTACATCTTCTTCTCTTGCTCTATTATTGAGCATATGAGCTCACTCCTTTATCATATTGTGAAAGATTACTAAAATATCTATTTTTTTCTTTTTCATTTAAGAAGTTTATAAGTTTATCCTCAATAATGCTCATGCTTTCTCCATTCTTTAAACTTAAAACTCCAACTGCAACCATTTCTTTATAATCAACTTCATTTCTTGCCTTTGCCTGTAGGTTAAATCCTAATGGCATTAGTATCATATTAGCCAGAAGCGCTCCATAAAAAGTGGTTATTAATGCATTTGCCATACCAGATGCAATTACTTCTGGACTCTGTAAATCTGCTAACATTTGAATAAGACCTATTAAAGTTCCTATCATACCAAATGCAGGTGCATAGGATCCCCAAGTTTTATATATTTTAGCTGCCTTTTCATATTTCCTTTCAGATTCTTTTATCTTCATTGTAAGTATACTTCTTATTGTCGATTCATCTATTCCATCAATTACTAGCTCTATTCCTTTTTTAAAGAAATCATCTTCTATAACTTCTAACTCTTCTTCTAAAGAAAGTAAGCCTTCTACTCTTGATTTTCTTATCAAATCCTTAAAATCAAATATTACATCTTCCCTAGATATTTTATTAACTGTAAATGATTTTATAGTCATTCTAAAAAGTAGTTTTATTTCATCTAAAGAATAAGTTATAAGTAGTGCTGAAAAAGATCCACCTACTGTAATTGCTAAAGAAGACATACTTATAAAAGCTGATAATCCTGTATCACCAATACTTATTCCATAAAGTACAAACCCAAATCCAAGTATTAACCCAATTGGAGTTAGTATATCCTGCTTTCTCATAGTAGTTACCTTACCTATCTTTTAAGATTTATAATTTCTTGTAGTAATTCATCACTTGTAGTTATTACTTTACTTGATGCTTGGAATGCCCTCGTAGTTACTATCATCTCTGTAAATTCTTCAGAAAGGTCTACATTTGACATTTCTATTGCCCCTTGTATTATTGAACCATGTGCATCTCCATATATTGGATCACCAGAGTTGGCTGATTGTACATAAAGATTTCCACCTTGTGCTATTAATCCTTCTGAATTTTGAAATACTGCTACTCTTACTGTTGCATGGTTTTCTACCTTTGTACCATCTTCTAATCCTAGAGATATAGTTCCATCCTTTGAAACAGTTAAAGATATTACTTTTTTATCTACTCCTCCGTCGTTTACTTCTGTTGGTATAACGATAATGTTTCCTGCATCATCAGTTACTCTATACCCATCTGCAGTTACTAAAGTTCCATCTTCATCTAATGAAAATGACCCATCTCTAGTAAAAGCAGTCTCTCCATCTTTCTCAACGACGAAGAATCCATCTCCATCAAGTGCTAAATCTGTATTTCTTCCTGTTGGCTGTAATGATCCTTGACCCATGTGTTTATATATTCCAGATACTTTTGTTCCAATACCTATCTGTCCAGGATTTGTTCCACCTATACCTCCAGTAGGAGCACTAGCATGTATCATAGTTTGATTTAATGAATCTGTAAATCTCGAACTAGATTTTTTAAATGCTGTTGTTCCTACGTTTGCTACATTGTTACCTACTACATCCATTTTTGTTTGATTTGCTTTCATTCCACTTATTCCTGAGTACATTGACTTTAACATCTATATTTCCCCTTCTCATTCGTATACTAAATTTTATATTAATTTTTTTGCAGTTTATTTATTCTCTTTATCTGAATTTATCTTGACTAAACTTTCATATCTAAAAGATTTTATTTCTTCACTATCATCTAGTTTAACTTCTAAATATACTATTCCATCTTTAATAAATGTACTTTTTACTACTCCCGAACCACTAATTTCTGTTCCATCCTCATCAAATTCCTTTACCTCTATATGTTTATCTATTAATGATGATGCTGTGGACATTGCTGTATTTACCAAGATTCCATTATTTACTCCAACAAGATATTCCATTGAATCATTTAAGGACATCATATGGTCTAACATTGTAAACTGTGCTAACTGAGTTATATATTCTGTTGGATCTTGTGAATTAAATGGGTCTTGATTTACCATCTGAGCAACCAACATCTTTAGAAATATATCTTTGTCTACTTCTTCACCTTTTGGTACTATTGATGTCCCATTTTCTGTTTTATTATAGTTTGTACTTCTTGCACTTATAGCTTCCATTTTTCCTCCACTACGCTAACAAATTTAGGTTCTCATCTGATGATTTTTCTTCTTCTAAAATATCTATATTATCTTCATTTCCATATGTATTGTGGTGAGACCGCTTACTATTTCCTTCCTTAGACTCGTTGTTAAAGTTCTCTGAAAAATAGTTTTGATTATCACTTTTTATCTCTACTTCAACATCTTTTACCCTTATATCTAAATCACTCAGATGTTTGTTGATTTCATCTATATTTTTACTTACTAGGTTAAATATCTCTTCTTTAGATACAGTAATTAAAACCCTCGATTCTTTTTCGCTTTTTATAATTTTAATCACCATATCTCCTAGCTCTTTTGGGCTTAAATTTACTTTTAACTCTTTTAGGTCATTACTTTGTAAATAATTAATATTCTTTACAATATCCTCAACCATAACACTCTCTCGAATAGCTATAGATGGATTGATTTCATATTTTATACTGCTTATGTTATTACTTATATTTAATATTTCTTGATTTACAAATAATACATTTTTACTTGAATCGTCTTGTACTATGTTTTTAAGTATTTTTATATTTTTATCAAAATGTTCATCTCCTGAAATTATTTTGTTAATACCTAATTTATTATCAAGAGTAGTGTTATCATTTTTATTTAGGCCTGTAAATTCTGCATCTATCTCTTTACCAAATTCAATTTCAGAATTTTCTTTTTTATAATCATATACGATATTGTCTTGATTAATATTTACTTTTTCATTTGATATTTTTTTTAATATTTCGTTTAAGATCTCTCCTATAGGTTTATTATTAAGTTTAGTTCCTATAATGTAGTTATTTCTATCTACTTCTTCGATAGCTTTATTAATTTCATCAGTGTTATTTTCTACTAAGAAATTTTTTATTATAGATGTATTTTCATAAATATCTATATCAAGTAAATCATTATTTTTAATATCCTGTCTTTCACTATCATTATTGGTAATGTTATTTATTATACTAATAATTGAGCTTAAAAATTCTTTTATATCATCTTCTTGTTCATTTTCTAATAAATTATCATTATGTATTTTGTTATTTCTTTTATCGTTATTTTCTTGCAATATATTTAAGAAACTCTTACTATTTTGTTTTTCTTTAAAATTTAAAATAGCTTTATTATCAGTGTAATCCCTTACTTGTGATGACATTTCTAATTTCATACTAATTTACCTTGTAATCTAGTTGTACTCTTTGCCTCATATATGAGTACAATGCATATTCATCATTGATTATTTGTTCCTTTTGTTCTGATTCTCTTTTTAAAGCTTTAAGCTTATTTTCTTTTAGTTTCTCTAATGATTTTCTAGCAACCTGCTTACTTATAAGATCTTCTCTAGCTATATTAGCCTCTGATTTTTTCTTTTCTAAATCATTCTCAGTTTTGTCTATTGTATAAGATAGTGATGATAAATAATTAGCTGTTATTTTCTGAGTTAACACATCACTAATATCATTTATATTTGAATATTTATTGTAGTTATTTTTTAGTCTATCTAACTCAATTTCTACTACTTTTTTGTTATTCTCAACCTCTATATACCTTACTTTGCTAGCTTCTTCATCTCTCATTTTTATATCTAATACTTTTTGTAGTCTAAAATCTAAATTCTTCAATTAAGTCACCCTTTACATAAATATAGTTTTTAAATTATTTATATTTTCTTCATATGTTGTATTTTCATTTATTCCTTGCTTTAGAAAAGAATTTACTCTATCTATATAATCAATAGATAAATCTATTTTTCTATTGGATCCGCTTTCATAAGCTCCTATATTAATCAAGTCTTCTGCTTCTTTATAGGTAGCCATTATATCCCTAGCATATGAAGCTACTTTTTTGTGCTCTTCATCGCAGATTTCATTCATAAGTCTACTTACACTGTTAAGTACATCTATTGCTGGATAATGATTCTTATGTGCTAAATCTCTTGATAAAACAATATGCCCATCTAGTATACTTCTTACAGTATCAGCTATAGGTTCGTTAAAATCATCTCCATCAACTAGTACAGTATAAAAAGCTGTAATTGATCCCTTATCTGATATGCCTGTTCTCTCCATAAGTTTTGGAAGTTCAGCAAATACAGAAGGTGTATATCCCTTTTGTGCTGGTGGCTCTCCAATTGCCAAGCCAACTTCCCTTTGAGCCATAGCAAATCTTGTAACTGAATCCATCATAAGGATAACTTTTTTCCCCTGGTCTCTAAAATACTCTGCTATTGACGTTGCTGTTAATGCTCCTTTTAGTCTTACGAGAGGTGATTTATCAGAAGTCGAACATACTACTACTGATTTTTTCATGCCTTCTGGACCTAAGTCTCTCTCTATAAAATCAAGTACTTCCCTTCCTCTTTCTCCTATTAATGCAATAACGTTTACGTCTGCTTGTGCTGTTTTTGCAATCATACCTAAAGTGGTACTTTTACCAACACCACTACCTGCAAAAATTCCAATCCGTTGACCTTCACCACAAGTTATAAATCCATCTATTGCTTTTATTCCCGTAGGCATAATATCTTTAATACGCCTTCTTTTCATAGGATCTGGAGGTTGATTGAATAGGCTATATCTTTCACCAGACAAAATATCACTTCCATCTATAGGGTTTCCAATACCATCTATTACCTTTCCAAGTAGTTTATCACTGCATCTAACACTAAATGGAATTCCATTAGATACTACCCTGCATCCAGGACCTATCCCTACCAGCTCACCCAAAGGCATTAGTATAATTTCATTATATCTAAACCCTACTACCTCACAACTTATTGGTTGATTATATTGGTTATATATTGTACATAGCTCTCCTACAAAAGTTTTAATCCCTTCCACTTCTACGGTAAGACCTATAACCTTTTTTACCTTACCTTCTGATATTACTGGAGCTATATCTTTTATTTTACTAATAGCTTTATCAAAATCTATGGATATCATCTTTCCTCCGTATCTATAATAACTCTTCTTTTATTCTATTTAAAATTGAGTCTATACCTACAACTAATCTCCCTTTATTGTGTTCTATTACCGCATTACCTGTTTCTATATCTCTGTCTCCGATTACAAAGATATTGTCATTTATACTATAACTTTTCTTCCATTTCTTAACTTCACATTGTAGATTTTCTATATATAGTGGATTTATTTTTATAACAATGCTATTTTTAAGTTCATATTCTCTTAATATGTCTTCTAATATATGAGTCATAGACTTTTCATCATTAAATTTTTCTCTTAAGACCTTCTCTGCAATAAATATTGATAATGATAATATATCTTTCTTACTATCTTCTAGTAAATTTATAACTTCTTTGTTTGAATCAGCTAAAATTTCGTTAGCTTTTTCTATTATAGAGGCTGATTCCACTTTTGCTTTTTCTACATTAGTTTCATATGCTTCTTTATATCCATCTTCATATCCATTTTTCAGACCTTGACTATACCCATTTTCATAGGCTTTTTTTTCTATATCAATTGCTTCTTTTCTTGCAGATTCTATTATGTCAGTACTAAGTTGCTCAGTCCTCATCATTATATTGCTATGTTCTTTTTTCGCATTATTAATCTCTATCTCAATGAGATCTTTTTTTATTAATAAATCGTCTAGAGATTCGATTTTGTCTAACTCTATTATTTTAGCTGTATTTAAACTTACTCTTCCTTTTAAGTCTACCTCTTTACCTCTAATTATATTTCTATCTTTATACAACAAGCTCATCTTCAGGGCTCCTTACTAATGTTATAGCACCTTCGCTATCTAATCTTCTAACTATACTAACTATATTTTGTTGTGATTCTTCTACCTGAGATACTTTTACACTTCCAAGTAAATAAATTTCTTCTCTAAGAACTTGAGAAGCTCTTTGTGATTGATTTTTAAATATAGTTTCTGATACCTCTTCTGGTGATCCCTTAAGTGCGATAGCTATATCTTTTAAGTTAACTTCCTTAAGTACTTTTTGTATTGATATACTATCTAAGTTTGCTATATCCTCAAATACAAACATGCTAGACTTTATCTTCTCAGCTAGAGAATTATTTTTACTTTCAAGAAAACTTAATATGTTCTTTTCAGTCTTCCTATCTACATTAGTAAGTATTTCGACTAGACTGTCTACTCCATTTGAGCTATCAATTTCTGTACTTCCTGAATCATTTAATTTCTTTTCTAATGTAATATCTACAGCCCTAATAATTGCTGGTGATATATTTGACATACTCCCAACCTTTAGAGCTACTTCTTCTTGTAGTTTCTCTGGTAACTTGCATAATATCTGAGCAGATTTTTCTGACTGTATATGAGCTAAGATTATTGCTATTGTTTGAGCACTTTCTCCTTGTATACAATTAAGTATTTTGTCTACATCTGCCTTTCTTGCAGACATAAATATTTTAGTGTATGCATCATACTTTATTACTTCTAATATCTTATCTCCTTTTTGATTGCCAAGAGCCCCATTTATTATTGATTTAGCACAATCCATACCACCTTCAAGAATAAACTCTTTCTCTTTGTTCATTTCTACAAATTCTTTTAATATTGTTCTTCTATCTGAGGCGTTGATTGTATGTATATTTGCAATTTCTACACCTATCCTTTGTATTTGCTTTTCTGGTAAATTTTTTATAATACTTGAAGCTACATCATTTCCTAATGACATAAGTAAAACCGCAGCTTTCTTGGCTCCACTAACTTTATTATTTTTATGTATACTGCCTAAATCAAAGGCATTACCAACTTTTAAAATATCCGTATTCACTATTAATCCCCTTTTATTCATTTAGCCAGATTTTTATTAACTCTGTTACCTCTTCTGGATTTTTTGAAGCAAATAACTTAACTTCTTCTTCTAATGTAAGTGATTCACTATTTTCATTTATAAAGTTTAATGATGTTTCTTCAGATTCATCTTCCATAATTGCTACAAGTTCTTTTTCATTCTTCTTTTTGCTTATATAGCTTGCAGCTAATATAATTGCTATTAATAATAGAATTCCTCCAACTAAATATGCAACTAATTTAAATATCAGCTCTTTTTGCTCTTGTAATTTAGCTTCCTCTAACTGTGCTTTTCCTTTAGCATCAAACTCCATAGCCACAACAGATATATTATCTCCTCTTGAAGCATCCATACCTATTGCTCCTGCTACCATACTCTCTATATTTTCAATAGTTTTGGCATTTACAACTCCATCTATTGCAACAGATGTTGTTATCCTTTTTACCTCTCCTACTGTTGTAATAGTTTTCGTCTCTACTTTTCCAACCTCATACTCAATATTTTCTTCTTTAGAACTTGATCCACTTCCATTTCCTTGACCAGTATTACTCATATTGTTGTCTACTGGTGAGCCAGATTGAGCGCTATCAGATGAACTATTCTCACTTCTAGATTCACTTTTGATGACTTTTTCTGGGTCTATCTTTATTTCAGTTTTCTCAGATGAATCAAAGTTTAAGTCTGAATTTACACTAACCTTAACCTTGCCTTTTCCAAACATAGGTTCTAGCATGTTATTAATAGATTTCTCTAGGTCTTCATTTAGCTCTTTTTCAGCCTCTCTTGCTGATTGTAAATTTGATTTGCTTCCATTTGTAGCATTACCATTTTCATCGTACAATCCTTCGGATAGTAAAGTCATATTTTGATCTATTACCTCTACAGTTTCCTTTGGTAGATTTTGGCTACTTGCAGAAACTAATGAGATTATTGATCTAATTTGATTCTCCTGAAGTGTTTGACCTGATTTTAGACCTAAATATACAGCTGCTTGTCCTGGTTTATTTTCTTTAGAGAATACTGATGACTCTCCTTCCGTAATATGTACCCTTGCTGTTTCTACTTGAGGGAATGTCTTTATTGTTTTTTCAATTTCACCTTGCATCATTCTCTGCTTTTTTAATTGAAATTCTTCGTCTGTTATACCAAATCCACTTCCGTTGTCCATGATCTCAAAACCTTGAGATCCATTTGATATAGAAGGTGATAGCTCCAACCTAAGCTTATCAACCTCTTTTTTAGGTACATAGATTATATCTCCTTCAATTTTTGTATCTACACTTCTACTTTCAAGTTCTTTACTAATATTAGCCGCATCAATACTATCTAGTCCTGAAAATAATATATCGTATTTATTTTTCACGGCATAACTAATACTAAATATAGTCGATAAAATAATTGCTATTACACCTATTACTATGGCAATCTTAGTTCCCTTTTTTAACGCAATAAATCCTTCTTTTTTTGCCTTTAAAAAGTCTTTAACTTTATGTAAAAAATTCTGCTGCTCCATTATCCCTACCTCTTGTTAGATATTAAAGCTGTACCTTATTCACTTCTTGATAAGCTTCAACTAATTTATTTCTCATTTCTATTAACAACTGCATAGAAATTTGAGATTCTTCAACTGCAAGCATTACATTATGCATACTTACATCCTCACCTTTTATAAAACTATTTACCATGTTATTTGCATTTACTTGTGAGTTATTTACATTATTTATTACACCACTAATAATTTCTGAAAATTTATTATTTTTATTTTCTTCATTTTTATTATGCACGTTAATATTGTTGTAATTAATACTTTCTAATCCTTTATTTATTGCCTCTGTATTCACTGATATTCCTCCTACTACCTTCCTATTTCTAAGGCCTTAGATATTATATTCTTTTGTGCATTTAATGTATCTACATTTGATTCATAAGCTCTTGATGCGGATATTAAATCAGACATTTCAACTAATATATCAACATTTGGGTATTCAACATATCCATCATTATTTGCGTCCGGATGCGTCGGGTCATATTCCTTACTCAATGGTGATTTATCTTGATCTATAGATACTGATTTCACACCTAACATACCTATTTTTTTATCATAGTTTTCTGAAAAGACTGCCACTTTTCTAACATATGCACCTCCATCTTCTGTTCTTGTAGTTCTCATATTCGCTACATTAGAAGATATAACATCTAGTCTTAGTCTTTCAGCCGATAGACCACTTGCACTAATTCTCATTCCGCCAAATACGCTCATAAATTTACCTTCCTGATATTACACTTTTAGTTAGTGCTAATTTTGTATTACTTATGTTTATTAATGCATTGTATTGTAATGTAGTTGCTGCTTGATTTACTTTTTCATTTTCTAAATCTACATTATTACCATCAAATCTTATCGAGTTAGATTTATCTTCTTTAATCTCTATTTTTATGTTATCTTTATTAGTTTTATCTAAAGTTTCTTCAAAACTAACATACTTTCTTTTGTATCCTGGAGTATTTGTATTGGATATATTGTTCGCAATAGTCCTACTCCTCATTTCTGTTGCATCTAAGCTCATTTTTAATAATCCATATATATCCATATATGACCTCCTCTGTAAATAGCCTAGTTAAAAACATAAAAAAAAGCTACTCCAAAGAGAGTAGCTTAAATATATCTAATAATGCATTACATAAAACATAAAATAGATATACAAAACAAAAAGTTTTTAACTCTTTGGCAACTGGCTGGCATAGTCTCTGACCTTAGCCCCTATAGCTTTGCGTCACTAGATTTCTCTAGCTTTGCTTATTTAGTTTTCTAATTTCTTCTATATTTGTATTATACTACTTTAATCTACTTTTTACTATAGTTTTTTACAATTTTTGCTAAATATTTTCATTTTATATTCATTTAACTTTATTTTGTATCTAAATTTTCTATATTTGTCTTTATATTTTGAATTTTATTTTATATCCATTTCTAAATTCATAATATTCAAAACAAAAAAACATAACCTGATGGTTATGTTTTTTTGTTTTGAATATATATTTTGATACTTTATTATCTTAATAATTGTAACACACTTTGTGGTTGTTGATTAGCTTGAGATATCATAGCTTGTGAAGCTTGAGTTAATATGTTTAACTTAGATAAGTTAACCATTTCTTTAGCTACATCAACATCTCTTATTCTTGACTCTGCAGCTGTTAAGTTTTCACTTGAAGTTGTTAAGTTATTTTGAGTATATTCTAATCTATTTTGTGTAGCACCTAATTGAGCTCTACCTTCATTTATAGCTGTTAATGCTGTATCAACTGCTGTTATAAATGCTCTAGCTTCATCTCCATCAGCTAACGCTATATCAACATCGGCTACAACACCATCAGCATCTATTGTTCCATTAGTTAAAGTTCCAGCTAAACCTTCTAAGTCAACTGCTCCTACTGTTCTAGTTTCACCATTTGCTCCAGCTTGTACAACTTTATCAGTTGCAGCTGCTGATAAAACTTGTTGACCATTGAACTTCGTTTCATGAGATATCTTTAATAATTCTTCTCCTAGAGCATCAATTTCAGTTTTTATCTTAGCTCTATCAGCTGCTTCTAGCGTATCATTTCCAGCTTGAACTCCCAGCTCTCTCATTCTTTGAGCAACATTTGCTGCTTCTTCTAGCGCACCTTCTGTAGTTTGTATCATAGATATACCATCTTGAACATTTCTATTAGCTTGATCTAATCCTCTTATTTGAGATCTCATCTTTTCAGATATTGCAAGACCTGCTGCATCATCACCTGCTTTAGTTATTCTAAGACCAGAAGATATCTTCTCCATAGAATTCCCTGCTAAAGCTGAATTTTTTGTTGTGCTATTATGTGCTAATAACGCATTCATATTTGTATTTACTCTCATTGTAGTACCCTCCTTAGTTTTTTAACGACATCCTTGTCTGTTGTATATAAGATATTTATCTTATATTATATATATCGGTATATTTATAATATACTTTATATCTTTTTAGAAAATAAATTTAAATTCTCTTTTTTTAAACTTGCATAGATAAAATTCCCTTTTTGCTTTACTTGATATTCTTTTATTTCCTTCTTAACCTGATTCATCTTTACTTCAATAAATTCTTTTATATTATCATCAAATATATATACAGCTTGTTTTTTATATTCATCTTTAAATTGTTTTATTTTTCCATTTCGGCCTAGTTCGGTTATAATAACTTCTCTATCTTCTAAAATCTTATAAGCTTCATTGTAGTTGTCCTTACTCAGCATTAATATTATTTCTAAAGATAATTTCCTGTATTTTTCTATAGTTGTCTCCATAATTAACCTGCCTTACTGCATAAGATAACTCATTTGAGAGTTAAGTTTACTCATTGTAGACTCTAACTTTGCGAATTTAGCATATAACTGTTGTTCTTTAGCTTTCATTTTTCTCATCAAATCCTTAATTTGATCTTCTTGCTTTTTTATCTGATTAGAAAAAATATTATTGATTGCGGTTGAAGATTTCTCTACACCAGCTTTTTTAACAAATATACCACTTGAACTTCCTGCATACTTATATATTACATCTTTTACTTTTTCAAATACACCCGTGGTAACTTTTTGTGTTAAATCTCCATTTTCTTTCAATGCTTTTGTAAACTTCTCTTCATCAAGCTCTATTTGCCCCTGTTTGTTATAATCACTAGCACTTGTAATTCCAATTTCAGATAGACCTATTCCAGCTTCAGTAAAAGGAGAAAACATTGCATTTTTAATATCTTCCATAAATGATCTTAGTTCAGAGTCATTTCTTAACATTCCGGCCTTAGCTTTTTCTTCCCATTGTTCTATTTCTTTTTCTGTCATATCTTCTTTTTGTGCATCAGTAAGTGGTGTATAGTCTCTAGATTTTCGCTCTGTTACCGTACTATACACACTGTCCATAATCTTATTATAATCTTCTATGAAAGATTTCATCTTATCTACTACATTAGTTACATCTTGTGTTGAACTTAGCTTAGCTTCTCCAACTCCATTAACACTGTAAGTAATCCCATCTATATTAAACGAATTTTTAGATTCACTTAGTTCTTTTATTATATTTCCTTTGCTATCCATAACGGTGATCTTTGAGTTAGAACCTTTTACTTCTCCATTTACTATATCTACTCCACCTATATCTTTTAGGCCTAAAAAATCTAATGAGCTAGATGTTCCTTGTTCTATAAAGTTACCGTCTACATCTTTACTTACATCAACAATCTTTACTATACTATTTTCACCTGTAGAGTTAGATTTAATAGTTAACTTACCTGTCATATCACTAAATGATGCCTTTATATCGCCTTGTGTACTGCTATTTATTTTTTCAATTAAAGTATCAATTGTATCGTCTTCACTCAAAGATATAACCTTAGAGTCTTTTCCATCCCCTATACTTATTTTAAAATTAACTTCTCCACTTAATCCTAAATCTTTTAATTTACTATTTTTTTGAATACTTACTCCGGATTTAGATATACTACTTGTCATTTGTGGCTCTTGAGCTAGACTTTCTACTTTAAATTTATAGTCAATACCGCTTGATCCTGCACTAGATGATGCGGTTATTACATTGCTGTTAGAACTATTTATTGTCAATGTATTAAGTGACTTTGATCCAAGTATATAATCTTTTGATGTTACACTAAAGTATTTATCATAAAGTCCTTTTACATCCTTTATAATTTCTCTATATTTGTCTTGTTTCCACGTTGATATCTGCTGATTTTGTTTTACTTTATCAATTTTACTTTGATCATTTGCTAACATATCCTTTATCATCTTATCAGTATCCATTCCAGTTGCAAGACCTGGAATTCTGACTGAGTTAATTGAAGACATAATATACCCCCTATTTTTTAGAATTATTTAATTTATTTGCCTCATGCCACATATATCTTATTTCTTCAATTAGCGGTAACACCTCATCAATCATCGATACATCTTTTTTTATATTAGCTTGGCACAGCTTATATTTAATAAATTCATACAGTTCATATAAATCTTTTGTAAAACTTCCGATACTTGTATCAAGAGTAACCATAAGTTCTGTAAATATATCTTGAACTCTTATTAACTCATTATGAGCTTTTTGCATATCTTTATTTTCTATTGCTAACCGCGCTACTTTTGTATATTTTACAGTTCCATCAACTAACATCAATAGTAATTGCTCCTTAGATGACATGTTTACTGAGTTTTGTTTATATGTATTATATGGGTTTGTTGCGTACATAATAATTCCACCTACTTTATCTAAATAAATCACTTATATCTATATCTTTAATAATAGCTTGTCTATTTTCTTTTTCTACCTTTTCATATACTTCTTTTCTTAATATGGTCTTACTCTTTGGTGCTGATATAGCTAACTTAACACTTCCATCTTCTATTTTACTTACTTGTATCTCTATATCATCTCCTATTAAGATAGATTCGCCTTTTTTTCTAGTAATTACTAACATTTTGATTTCTCCTTATTAATAAATGTTTTGTATCATATGTATCACATTGTATTATAAACTGTTTTGCCATATTATTACTAACATTTATTATTACAGGAGCTTTTAAGTTTACCGTACTTTCCTCTAATGTTTTTCCTAATGTTATAATATTTAATACTAAAACATCAGTAGGGTGCTTTATTTCTAACTCTTTAACTATTTCCTCAGTCAAATCAATTTCATATTCATTATATATATTAAAAGGTAATACTGCACTAAAGCTAATATCTTCTTCAAGTGATCGTATTATTTTATAATCTTTGCTATTATTTACATCCTCTATTCTAAACTTTCTTAAATATTCAAATCCGGGTATCCCCTTTTTAAAAGTAACTTCCATACAAATGCTCCTTATCTTAAGTAATCGAGTATTGTTGGCTGGATCAGTTTTGATCCAACTTGCATAGATGAATTATAAACTAACTGAGCATTGGATAATTCTATATATTTTTCAGATAGGTCTACATCTTGTATAGATGAAAATATTTTTTTCATATTTAATATGTTATCTTCATTATTAGATTTTACTGACTCTACAGTATTTGTCTTTGCTCCAATAAGAGATCTGTTATCTAATACATCTAACATATAATCATTGACCTCACTTGATAATTCACCTATTTCATCCATATCTATAGGATTTTTATCTAATGCTTTGACTATGTTATTTAAAGTATTAAATCCATCCCCATTATTACTAACTTGATGCGCCGTTAAATTATAGTCTATTGTTATTCCTGGAGATATTTCAACCTTTAGTTTATTGCTGTTAGTAGTATCACTTAATTTTAGTTCTACTAATCCATCAGCACCCTCTACCACTTGTACTGGTGGTTCACCAGTGTTTGTTCCTCCAAATATGTATTTTCCTGCATAAGTTGAATTAAGTGCCTCTGCAATCTCTTTTAATTTTTCATTAACTTCAGTTTTTACTGACCTTATCTCATCCTCACCATAAGTTCCACTTATTGAAGTTAATAATGTTTTTATATCACTTGTCAGTACTCCAACTCTTTCTAATGATGCATCAGTGGTATCCATCCAACCCATAATTTCATCGCAGTTATAATTAAATTTTTCAACACTATTTATTTCACTTTTTAAGTTCATCACTTTTATAGCATTGTATGGATCATCTGATACTCTATTTATTTCTTTTCCCGAATTAAGCTGTTTATTAAGTTTATCTATTTTCTGCAAGCTCTTTTGTGTATCACTTAAATATGTACTAGCCATAGAAGCATTGGTTACTCTCATATTTATTTCTCCTGTCCATTTTTATTTTACTAATCCATTTACTACTACATCTAAAAGTGAATCTATTGTTGATATTACTTTTGCACTAGCATTATATGCATGTTGTAATTGTACTAAGTTTACCATCTCTTCATCCATAGAAACTCCTGATACACTTAACCTTGATCCATCTATACTCTTCATTAATTCACTTTGATTTTTTTCATTTCTTTTTATTTCCTGTGTAGAATGTCCTAGCTTTTGTACTATTGAGTTGTAATAGTTATTTATAGAAATATCTTCTCCGTCTATATTTATTTTTTTACTTTTTAAATTATACAGTTCTAGTGCTTTATCCGAAGTTATAGTAAGATTTGATGGATTGTTTAGTATATCTTCATTTACACTTATTACTGGATCTGAATCACCGTATTTGAAGAACTCTCCTCCATAAATATCATTCACTCCATCTACTATACCTTTAGATAAAGACTTTAGACTTTCAGTGTAGTTTTCTAACTCCCTTTTCATTTCCATGCATCCAGCCAATTCTCCAGATACATTTAATATACCTAATTCATCCTTAGTTAAACTTCCATCACTTATAGCTGTCTGTACATCTTTGTCGTGTATATTTATTTTAAAACTTAACTCATCTAGTATTCTATCTCTTTGATCTAGTAAGTCATTAGGTGTTTTTCCTGTAGACTCTACTATCTTTATATTTTTATCAAGTTCTTTTAGTGATGATAGCATGCTATTTATATCATCTAATATCCCATCTGTCTGCTTGTCTAGGCTATTACTTAAATTATCTATCTTTTTATAAACTTGGTTTATTGTATTTGCTAAATATTTACTATTTTCTATAACTATATTTTTAGCCCCTAAGCTTTCAGGATCTTTTGAAAGTTCATGCATACTATTAAAGAAGTTATTTAATGATGTAGAGATAGACGTTTCAGAAGGTTCATTAAAAATTGATTCCATGTTATTGTAATAATCATATTTAATACCTATATTTCCATATGAGTGAGATTCACTTCTAAATTGAAAGTCATAAAAAGTATTTCGTACTCTCTTAATGTCAGTAATTTCTACCCCTGTTCCTAGTTGCCCTGCACCTAAGTTACTATTTAATCCTGGTTGACTTAATGGTCTACTTGCACTTTGTTCTGTTCTTTGTCTTGAATACCCCGGCGTATTCATATTATTTATATTATGAGATGTCGTTTGTATAGATTTTTGACTTGCATTCATTCCAGATGCCGCCGAATGCAAAGTTCCTAATAAACCTGCCATATATATTCCTCCCTATTATCTTTCTACTTTTCCATACGCATTATATGTTGCCATTTTCTTAGAAGGCATTATTAAGTTCATCATTTTCTTATTAAAGAATAATCCTTGTTTAATTAGTATTTCATTTTTATCTTTTTGAATATTAATCATATGTAATATAGATTTTATATCCTTATAACTTGTTATTAGATGGTCATCTTGGCAGCTTTCTATTATTTTGCTAAAATTTTCAGTTTGGCCTATAATTCTAATTCTCCTTAACTCTAAATCTGCTAACTCTTTAGATAGATCATCAATCATGCAAGATACCTTATCCATTTGCATAATATCTTTAGACAATATATAGTTATGCTGCATATCCAATAAGTTTAATAACTCCTTAAGAACCCTTTTTTCTTCATATATTATTACTTTCAACTCCGGCTTCACAAGCTACTACTCTCCTTTGATTTCTTTAATAATTTTTTTTGCTACTTCCTTTGAATCTATTGTATAGCTTCCAAGTTTTATCTTATTTTTTATTTCTTCTATTTTTTTATAATCTATCTCTTCATTTGAAGATACCAAATCACTTAAAAACTTTGCTGATGAAGATATTTCTAGCTTATCTGTACAATTATTTGATTTGTTCTGTTCATATTTATTTGAATTATTTTTTTTATATATACTATCAATCAATTTTAAGCTTATAGGTTTCACATTCATAAATTTTCCTCCTTAATTACTAATAATTTAATTATCGGCATATATATTTTATTTTTTATACCTATTTATTAAATGTATCAGTTAAACTCATAAGCTAACATCTATTTTATTTTAATATTATCTTGATTTTTACAAATAAAAAGACTGTAGATATATTTATAAAAATACACTACAGGCCCCTACCCTTTTATTTCCTTTGTTTAATTTTATCAATACCTATTTAAATCTTCTTATTTACCTAGTTTTGAAATTCTTATAGCTACTTTATTATCTACAATATCAATTTCTCCTGAGGCAACATTTTCATTATTTATATTTATATCTAAATCTTTATCTACAGATTTATCTAATATTATAATATCACCATCTTTTAGATTTAATATTTCTTTAATATTCTTTTTGCAAGAACCTATCAGTACCTCCACATTTAGTTTTGCATTTAATATAGATTTTTTAGAATCTATTGCCTCAATACTGTTACCATTTTTTAATTGCTCAAATTCAACTTCATATATATCCTCTTTTAATGCCGTATTTTGCATTGTAACATCTCCCTTATTTATATATATCTACTAATAGTCCTTGTATATTATCTATTGTAGATGCCATATCGATATTTTCTTTTTGTTCATCCATTATATTTCTAGTAAGATCATCTAGTTTTTGATTTATAGTCTCTACCGTTGTAAAATACTGTGACTCCCAAAAGCTCGTATTTTTATTTAGACTATAGGTGTAATCTACTATATCTTTCAAATACTTGGTTATTAGTTTTTTGTAGCTAATTACATCTATATAGTTTTTAGTAACAACTAGTCTATTACCTTTTTTCTTTATCTCATTTATGTAGTTTTGAAGATCTTCTCTTGTTCTAGACCTATACGCATCGTTTAGGTTTCCCGAAAATTTTTCACTAATATCATTTCTATTTTGTACTAATGATGAGCTTGTCTTTATATTTGAATTTTGTACTTTCATTTTTTATCCTCTATAATATTTCATAACCTTTGGTACGTAATTTTGTGTTTCCTTTGGCATTTTATAAATATGTTCTGGTGATGTTACTCCTCGTTTTGCCATTCTTGTGGGTCCTCCATTATATGCCATAAGACCCATTTCTATATTTCCATTATATTTATCTATATATTCTTTGATATGCCTAGTACCAGCATCAATATTTTGTTCTATATCAAATGGGTCCGTTACACCCAATGCTTTACAATTTTGTGGCATAAGCTGCATCAGACCCTTAGCACCTGCTGAAGACACTACATTCGGATTGAAATTTGATTCAACTTTTATTATTGATCTGATAAGATTTTCATCAATATTATATTTTTTTGATGCATCATCTATAGCTTTATCAATTCTGCTGTTTATGTTTATATCATTTATAGATGATTCTATTTTATTTGTATTCTGTGATAAGTTTTTAGTATCTAAATCATTAGTAATATTATTACTTATACTGTCAGCTAATTCATTTTTATTGGCTACGGCTTTCAACAAGCTTACCATTATTAAGTCAAATGCACTACTATTGGAATTACACTTACAACCACCTATATTTCCTATAGGCAATGTAGATGTATTATTTAATAAGTTAATTATATTGGTCACTATACCACCCCCAAATATTCTTTTCCTTTTAACTATACGACGACGAGGATAATACTTTATATATTTTTCTTATATTATTTGTCTACTGATGGAAATTCTAATCTTACCTTAAATAAATCTCCATCTATATCTACGTAAAATTTTCCACCTTGCAGGCTTACTAAATCTCTTGCAATAGCTAATCCCAACCCATTACCCTCAGTATTTCTTGACTCATCAGCTCTTTTGAATCTTTCCATCAGCTCATTAGGATCAAAGTTTAGTTCATACGAAGAAATATTTTTCATAGTTAAGATTACAATTTTATTACTTATACCAATATCGATATATATTCTAGTATTATTTAATGAGTATTTAGATATATTACTTAATAGACTTTCTAGCACTCTATACAATCGTCTTCCATCTGCATTAACATATACCTTATCTTCTGGCATATTTAATTTTATATCTAGCCCCAAATCTAAAAGTTTTTCCTCTACCTCTCCAATAGACTGTCTCAAAATTTGACTTAACTCTATTTTTTCTATATTTAATTCTAAGTTTCCACTACTTGCTCTACTAGCTTCAAATAAGTCTTCTATTAATAATTTTAATTTCTTTGATTTATTATCTAGTACGTGTATATAGTCTTTTATATGCTCTGGTTGTAACATATCTTCATCATTTTTAATTAATTCTATATAATTAATTATAGAAGTTAACGGAGTCTTTAAGTCATGAGATACATTAGTTATAAGCTCTGATTTCATTCTCTCACTTTTTAGTTGGTTACCTATAGCATTCCCTAGACCCTCACCTATATTATTAATATTTTCTGCTAAATACGTAAAGTTATCATTTCCTACCAGCTCTAGCTTGTAGTTTATATCACCTTCTTTAATGCGCTTAGATCCTTCTATTATATAATTTAGATACGATAGTTTTCTTATTATGTAGTATGTAAATACACCCAACGTTATAACCGACAATCCAAATAAAAACCAGCTGCTCCAGTACATTGCAGAAATCATACATCCAAGGATATTTACTACTATGCATATTACTACTATTATTAAAAATGAAAATTTTATTTTTTTGCTATCTTTCATTTAATTATCCTTTCATATGAGTGAAATGTATAATATGCTTATAGCCTAATTTACAGTACTAAGATTTAATTAAAGGAGTTAATGTATTATATCTTTTCAATCTTATATCCAACACCCCATACTACTTTTAAATATCTCGGTTCCTTTGGATTAATCTCTATTTTTTCTCTTATTCTTCTAATATGTACAGCTACTGTATTATCAACATTAAAACTCTCTTCATTCCATACTCTTTCATATATTTCATCTATTGAGAATACTCGTCCTTTGTTTGATAGTAGAAGATTTAAAATTTTATATTCTATCGGAGTAACCTTTACTACTTCACCATCTACCTTAGCTTCCTTCGTAGATATATTCAGCTCTAGACCTCCACTTTTTAATATATCTTTATTATTTATCGTTTCTATTTTGTAGTTTCCTAAAGATACATATCTTCTAAGATTTGATTTTACCCTAGCAATAAGTTCTAGTAAATTAAACGGCTTAGTTATATAATCGTCTGCGCCTATATTTAACCCCATTATTTTATCTGTATCTTCACTCTTTGCTGACACTAGAATTATCGGTATATTCTTTTCTTCTCTAATTTTTATTGTTGCCTTGATTCCATCTAGCTTTGGCATCATTATATCCATAAGTATTAGATGTATATCATTTTCAATTAATAGTTCTAAAGCTTGTAACCCATCGTATGCCTTATATATGTTAAATCCTTCATTTCTTAGGTATATTTCTATTGATTCAACTATTTCTCTATCATCATCCACTACCAATATGTTGTACATCTATATCTCCCTCTTTGCCTTTAATCTTTATACATGTATTATACAATAATTCAACTCTATTTTTACTATATTTACATAGTAAATGATAAATCTTACAGAATTCTTAATTAAAATCTTACGATTTTATTACAAATAAATATATAAAAATAGAATGTTATTTTATGTGTATATTTCTCTAGAAAAAAACTGACCAAACTATTAATTTGGTCAGTTTTACTATATACTAAATTTCATCTTCTTTTGCCCACTCTATAGATCTTGAAACGGCTCTTTTCCATCCGCGATAAAGCTTATCTCTTTTTTCATTATTCATCAATGGCTTAAACTCTTTTGCTATACCCCATTTAGATATAATATCTTCCTTATTATAAAATCCGACTGCAATACCAGCTAAGTATGCTGCTCCTAATGCTGTAGTCTCTATTACTTTTGGTCTATCAATATTGACATCTAATATATCCGATTGGAACTGCATTAAGAAATCATTACTACTTGCACCACCATCTACCTTTAATAACTTTAACTTGATATTTGAATCTTGCTGCATAGCCTCAAGTACATCCTTAGTTTGATAAGCTATAGACTCTAAAGTAGCTCTTATTATGTGTTCTTTCTTTGACCCTCTAGTAAGGCCTAGTATTGTACCTCTAGCATACATATCCCAATATGGAGCCCCTAATCCTGTAAATGCTGGCACTACATATACACCTGCACAATCATCAACTCTAGAAGCATACATTTCACTATCACTTGCATGTTTGATCATTCTTAGTTCATCTCTCAACCATTGAATTGATGCTCCAGCCATGAATATACTTCCTTCTAATGCATACTCTATTTCACCGTCGATTCCCCAAGCTATAGTTGTAAGAAGTCCATGTTTTGATTTAACCATGTTCTTCCCTGTATTCATAAGCAAAAAGCATCCTGTACCATAAGTATTTTTTGCTGTTCCTTCTTCAAAACAAGTCTGCCCAAATAATGCAGCTTGTTGATCTCCCGCACAACCTGATATTGGTATTTTAGCTCCGGCTAACATATGCTCATTAGTATGACCATATATAATACTCGATGGCTTAACATCTGGTAGCATACATAATGGTATGTCTAGTTCTTTTAATATATCTTCATCCCATTTAAGTTCTTTTATATTGTACATCATAGTTCTAGATGCATTAGAAAAATCGGTTACATGTACTCTACCGCGTGTTAAGTTCCAAATTAGCCAAGTGTCTACTGTTCCAAATAAAAGTTCTCCTTTGTTTGCCTTTTCTCTAGCTCCAGAAACATTGTCCAGTATCCATTTTACCTTTGTAGCTGAAAAATAAGCATCTATTAATAAACCTGTTTTCTCCTTAATCATATCTTCTAAATTTCTATTTTTTAAGTCATCACATATTTCTGATGTTCTTCTACATTGCCATACAATTGCATTATATATAGGCTTTCCCGTAAACTTATCCCATACTATAGTAGTCTCTCTTTGATTTGTTATACCTATAGAAGCTATTTCTTCAGGACTGATTCCTGTCGTTTCTATAACCTCTCTCATAACCCCACTTTGCGATCCCCAAATCTCCATAGGATCATGCTCTACCCAACTAGGTTTAGGATATATTTGAGTAAATTCCTTTTGAGCCGCTTTAACTATTTCTCCTTGTTTATCAAATAAAATAGCTCTTGAACTTGTAGTTCCTTGATCTAGAGCCATTATATATTTCTTTTCCATGACTTCCTCCCTAAATTAATAAGTAATCTTATAATTTATATAATAACATATGCTCTAGTTATAATCTCTACTATACTTTCTTTTCTTGTTTTCTTAGATATATTTTTTTATTTATTCTTTCATTTATTTTCTTTTTTATATTTTTATGTTAAAATAATTATTATATTTGCTTTATTTAAATGTAAATTTAAATACAAAAGTTGAACATAATATTAATAATGTTATTATGGTTAATTATTTACAAAAATTAGGAGGATTAAAATGGGCTTAAAAGACAAATTCGCGGAATCTTTTGCTAGATCAAAAACAATGACTGGCCCTGAGAAAAGAGCTAATGAAATAATGGGGAAAATATTACTTAAGAAAGCTATACTTCCAATAGTAATAATGTTCATAGTAGTTATAGCTGGAATAGCAATGAAACTTAATCCATGGCTTACTCTTGGGATAAACCTTATTGTAGCTGTAGGGGCATTCTTCTACATAAAAAATGCTAGTAAAAAATACCAAAACTTTAAACCATATGTTGGTAATCTAATCAGTTTAGAAAAAAGTGGTAAAAAAGAATATGTTGCAATCATAAAGCAAGGAAAATTACCTATAAAGTTACAAATAGCTTATGGTGGGGAAGATCTTGAGCATGTAAAGAAAAATCAACTTGTTCAAATCAGCTACAATCCTGATCAAAAGATAGCTATAGTAGTTACTAGATAATTAAAGTAAAAGCTTCTACTTAATAAGTAGAAGCTTTTTTAATTAAAAATTTTCGCTTTTATCATCTTTAGCGTATCTTTTATATATTTTAAGTGCATTTGCTAGCTGATCCGGACAAGATGTTCCTCTATTACTGCAAGGTATATCTTCAAAATTATCAATTATCTCATCTATAGTTTTGCCTTCTACTAAGTGTTTTAGTGCGATTAAATTACCTGCACATCCACCCTCGAAAACTACATCTACTAATACATTGTCTTTAATATCTAATAATATGGATTTTGAACATACTCCTTTAGTATTGTATCTATACATAAAAATCCCCCCCATTATAATAAACTATGTTTTAAAATTATTGGTAATGATATATTTCTTATACATGCCTAATATATTTTTAGTATGTTGGTATAATAAATCTAGTATTTACTAAATTTATATGTTTTAATTTACTTAGAGATTACTTTAGAGAGGAGATTAATTTTGAATAAAGATAAATTTTTTGATATATACTTTAAATTTTTAGTATTATCATTTTGGCCAATATTTTGGTATGAAAACCAGTTAATTCTTAATACAAGAACAAACTTTATTATTTTTATTACTTTCAGTATTTTATACATAATTTACATATTATTATTTACTTATTACGGATTAAATAACAGCAGTATTGATAAGATAGTTATCTACTATAGAGTAAGTATGTTACTTGCTTTTATATTTACAATAATTAGTTTTTTATTATTCCCTACAAATCCATTCTTCTTCATACTTAAAATTATATTTGTATTTATACTTTTATATATATCTTATATCAAGGTACGAAGATACAAAATTGAAGAAGGGGTTGTTGGTATATTATCAGCTCTGTTAATGTTAGCATTTGCATTATTTTATTAAATCTTGCATAGTTATGATTACTATATGGAAATATTAGACATATGCCTTTTTTTCTGATATTATTTAATTTAAAGGCTAATATTAATAATGAAAACACTATAAAGGAGTTACTATTATGGAAAATATGGAAAGAAAAGTTTTAGCTACAGTTGGTTCAAAAGAAATAACTAACCTAGATATTGAAAGTGCTCTACAAAGCTTAGATCCTTATCAAGCTATGCACTTCAATAATGATCAAGGAAAAAAACAATTACTAGATGACTTAGTTAACCAAGAATTATTCTACATGGAGGCTAAGGAGCAAGAATTACATAACGAAGATACTTTCAAAGCTGAAATGCAAAGAGTACAAGAAAATATGTTAAAGCAATATGCTATGAACAAAGTATTAAGCAGTGTAACTTTAACAGAAGAAGAAAAGAAAGCTTTCTTTGATGCAAACAAAGATAAATTTGCTAAGCCAGAAACAGCTTCAGCTAAGCATATACTAGTTGAGACTGAAGATAAAGCAAGCGAATTACTTAACAAAATAAACGCTGGTGAATTATCTTTTGAAGATGCTGCTAGCCAACACTCTACTTGCCCATCTAAAGATGCTGGTGGAGATTTAGGATCATTCCCTAGAGGACAAATGGTTCCTGAATTTGAAGAAGCTGTATTCTCTATGGATAAAGATGAAGTAAGAGGACCAGTTCAAACTCAATTTGGATACCACTTAATCAAGTTAAACAACAGAGAAGAAGGCGGAGCTTCTGAATACGAAGAAGTTAAGAATGAAATAGAAAAAACTTTAATGTACCAAAAGCAAAGTGAAGTTTATGCTAACAAAATAAACGATCTTAAAACTAAATTTGGAAGTAACGTTAAGTTTAACGACTAGTATAAAAGCCTAGTACATTTGTACTAGGCTTTTATATATTTAAATCTTCTTATTTACGCTTTTACTGATTCAATCTTTTCATAACAGTATTGAATTATATCTCTTCTTTTAATTATCCCTATAAATGTATTTTGGTCATCTATCACTGGAACAAAGTTTTGATTCATAGATTTTGATATTAAATCCTCTATATTAGAATCAACTGACACTGGAGAATTATCCATTCTTCTATTCACCTTCATAACAGATACATCTTCAATTGCTTTTAAATCTAGTGAGTAATCGTTTTTTAGAGTCCAAAGAAGATCTCCTTCAGTTATTGTTCCAACATACTTCCCATCTTTATTAATAATAGGAATAGCAGAATATCTGTGATATTCCATCTTTTCTAATGCTTGCCTCATAGTGTAGTCTTCGTATATGTATGCAACTTCACTTTTCGGTGTTAGAAAAAATAATATGTTCATTATGCTACACCTCCAAATTCTACGGTGAATGTATTAATACTTCTATATTATACTATTAATTTTATCATATTTACTTTATTATTTAAATTTTTATTTAAAAATATTTTTTTAGGGTATAAAAGTACTATATAGAACCTAGGAGGTATCACGTTATTATGAAATATGATTATGATATAGAGATAAAAAACATTTTAAATAAAATATATGAACATAAAATATACGCTATTGCCGCTAAAAATGATGGCTTAAATATTGATATAAATTTATTCAAATCTACTAATATATATTTAGGTAGTGATATGAACGACTTCATTATTAACTTTATTCCTAAAGGAAAAGATGGATACTATTTTAGATGTATGATTGCAAATCATCGTAATTATTCATACCCTAGACTTTATGATTATAAAGGTAATCCATTAAAAAGCATTAGCTCTAATAAAGTTGCTTTGCAATTATGGGAAGATTATGTTAATGATATGCTAATAGAAGATATTAGTCGTAGGTTTAGTGCGAAAGATTTTCATAGCTTTATAGATGAGAATTTAGGAAGTATGTCTAATTCTATTTCAAAGTATATTGAAGATTATAAAGTTAAAAATACTATAACTATTCCTTTTACTGATAAAAATCAATTACTATCAATTATTAAGGATATGCTAATAAATAATAAACTTGATATTTCATGGGCTGAAGTATTTCTAGATATAGATCAAATTAGACAAGAGATGACCGAGTTTTCTGTTGCATTTAACTATTACAATGAATTTGATAGACTTGAAGATGATTTAGAATACTGTTTAGATAAGTTTTGTAAGTTTTCTTCTTCAGAGGAAATTTACAACATTCTAGTAAATGAAATGAATTTTAAATATGTTGATAATTTAGGATTAGTTAGAGAATAGCTAAAATATTTTAATTGAAATTTAATTTTATAATAATTTTAACCATTATAAAAAGCCGCTTCTCAGCGGCTTAACTTTCACATATTACTAGCTTACTAATATATATGAATTTTTAATTATAATCTAACTACGTTAGCAGCTTGAGGACCTTTAGCTCCATCAACTACTTCGAATTCAACATTTTGTCCTTCTTCTAATGACTTGTATCCGTCACCTGTTATAGCTGAGAAATGTACGAAAACATCTCCTTCACCTTCTACAGATATGAATCCAAATCCTTTTTCGTTGTTAAACCACTTAACTACACCAGTTTTCATTAATAAATCCTCCTAAAAAAACACAATTAATATTTAGCCACAAATCCTTGTAACCCTATTTTAACTTTATCATACCTGGATATCATTGTCAAATATTATTAGCTTTATACATATAATATTCTCAACTAATAACACACTTTGATAATATGAAATCTTATACTCTTATCACTCCATCCAAGGTCCCATGGTACCAACATTCTGTCACTATTATGACATGTAACCAAAGGATATCCTTTTGAGTCTAATCCTGTCACAGTAGATACATGAGTTATTCTACCGCCTTTTTCATATCCAACAAAGTCTCCAGGTCTAAGAGAATATGCTTCTTTATATACATCTTGATAGGTTCCTTTTGTAACTAAGTATGCTCTCTTACTATTTAGCATATAGTTTTTAAATGCTTGTGCGTTTACCCATGCCTTGGTTCCATCCCCATTGTTATAATTCCAAGTACTATTTTTCTTAAATCTCCCACTTTCAAATAATATTTGAGATGCAAAATTAGCACAGTCTCCGCCATCAGGATTAAAATCCTTATAATTAGGGTTAAATTTAAATTCATTTTCTTCATCTGCTGCTGCACCACAGTATTTATGTGCATAATCTACAGCCTTTTGTTGTTCTGCTGTTAATTCTAAATTCACAGCTTCCTGAGAAGCTATATAGTTTTTAATCTCATCTGAGTTTAAATTTTCTAAGTTTAAAGAATCTGCAAATGGATCAGTGTACCACTCTTTTGTTATAACATACTGGTTATCTCTTATTTTTACATTTAGATAATGATATGTTCCTATTCTAAACATATTCTCAACATCTTTTTGATTTTCATAATTGTATTTATATTCAGTAGATACAGTACATATAATTCCATATAAGTCTTCTTCTTTTTCTTTTATTTTTTTAACTTTTACTCTCGTCTTAATTTCATTAAAATTTACACCTTGCTTATTAGACCAGTTTTCTAGATACTTCATTTTTTTAACTTCATGCTCATACGCCCATAATCCAAATTTTTTGTCAGTCTCATAAAGTTGCTTTAATATATCTTCATCTTTTTCTAATAAAGCTTTATTTCTATAATCAAATAAATGTTCTAGTAAAACTTTGTACTGGCTATTCATTTCATCATCTATAATAGATCCAGCATCAATTACCTGCTCCTTAATATTTGCATCTTGTGCTAAAAAAGTAAATCCTCCTATAGAAAAGGTCAAGCATATGGATACTATCATTGCTCTGACATATTTATTTTTCATTGTAATACCTTTCAAATCTGCACCTCCAAATTGCTAAATCTCGATTTTATCTTATTATATCCAATTAGTAGTGAAATAATTTTTATATTTTAATTTCTAAATTTTAGTAGTAATATATAATTATGATAAGAAAAATGGAGGGAGTTTTATGTTAAAAAAAGTTGCAGCAATAAATGATTTATCTGGTATTGGAAGATGTTCTCTAACTGTAGCTATGCCTATACTTTCAGCTCTAAAAGTACAATGTTGTCCATTTCCAACAGCAATACTTTCAAGCCAAACTGGATATCCTGAATTTACATTTTTAGACTTTACAGAAGAGATGGATAACTATGCAAAAACGTGGCATAACTTAAATGTTAAATTTGATACAATATATAGTGGTTTTTTAGGCTCAAAGCACCAGGTTGAGATAGTATCTAATTTTATCTCTCAACATTCTAATGCATTTGTAGTTGTTGACCCAGTTATGGGAGATGATGGGGTTATGTATCCAATATTTGACGAAGATACAAGGCATAAAATTAAAAATCTAGTAAAGCTTTCTGATTTAACTACTCCAAACCTAACTGAGGCATGTTTCTTAACCAATAATGATTATACAAGAAAAGATTATAGACGAGATGAGCTTATACATATTGCAAAAAATGTTTCTGAACTAGGTCCTAGTAAAGTTGTGATTACAGGTATTATAGAAGATAAGAATATATTAAATTTAGCTTATGATAGAGAAAAGGATGAAATTATTTTTACTTCTGCAAGATATAATAATTGCTCATATAGTGGTACTGGAGATATTTTTACTTCTATCATTTGTGGTTTACTAACTAACAATTACAGCTTAAGTGATTCAGTAAATATTGCTACTGATTTTATATACAAAACAATAAATTATACATCTAGGTATAACACAGATAGAAATGATGGTGTTATGTTTGAAATGTTTTTAAATGAATTAACAACTTTGTAATTTCTTATAATTAAATTTTACTTTACCTAAGTCATTTAATGGATAATTGTTTATATTTCCTATTCAACAATTAATATAGTCTACTTTAATTATAAAAATAGGCTGTATCAAAATATTTTATTTTGATACAGCCTATTGTAATTATTCCACGTTGATATATGTCTTGTGTCTTATTTACTACATTATATAATATTAATAATAGGTTAAATTTGATACACTTTTAACCACATCTTATAAATTCTTAAAATAATTAGTCTATATTTATTATTAATTTTATAAAATATATTATACGGAGTTTTAGGAGGTATTTTATGAATATAAACCAAAAGGCTAAAGAATTTGCTTCTTATGTTAAATCAACCGATGAATTTAAATATATGAATAAATGCAAAGCAGACTTGGAAAAAAATAGATCTTTAAAAAAACAACTTGATACCTATGTTTCTAAGAAAAATAATATTTGCTCAAGACATAGCATAGATGAAGCGCCTATAAAATTAAGTCAATTAAATAAATCTTATGTAGAATTTTTTAACAATACCGTTGTTGCTGAATATATGAATGCTACCAAAGATTTTAACTCTATGATGGAAGGTCTATATAAGACAATTGAACATGAATTGCTTAAATAAAAAATTATCACCCAAGTTGGGTGATAATTTTTATTTAAATTTATTAAAACATATCGTCCATAAAATTCATATTTTGCATCATCATGTTTTGCATCATATAATAGTTCATCCACATATCATTCATATCCTGATATTGATCCATTTGCATATTCATATATGGCATGTCTAATGTAGGATATTGATTAGAAAATCCACCCATATGTTGCATTGGAGTCATATCGTACATAGGAGTTACATAAGATGAACATAAGTCTTTCTTGCATCCCCACGTCATATCTGGTTGTATATCTTCACATGAAGGTTTCCAATTACATCCACAGTTTGATTTACTTTGTACTTTTTCACACATATCCTTTTTGCATTCTTTTTTCTTAGGAGGATTGCATCCATAGTCATATTCTTCAGATTTGCAAGTACAACCTTTATTATAATTATTATCTACAAACATATCACATGGGTTTATATATTGTTTGCATGGTTTTATTTCTTGTTTGCATGGTTTTATTTCTTGTTTACATGGATTTATATATGAAGATTTAGGTTTTTTTCCACACATAGATAGCTTATCATTACATTTTGAAAGCATATCTTCACAGTTTTTAGATTTTGATTCATATTCTTTTATCTTTTCCCCTGCTGATTTATAACACTTCAATGCTTTTTCATCAATCTTCATAGCTTGCTCATATAAATTTTTTGCAGTATCATTGTACTCTTGAGCCTGTGCATATAAAGTTTTTGCATTTTGGCAATTACATTCAGCTTCTTTTTCTATTCTTGCCCCTTCTTTATATAAACATTTAGCTTGTTCGCAAAGCTCTTCTGATTTTGCCAATAGTTCTTTTGCTTTACATTCTGCTAACTTAGCTTCTTTCTCACAAGTATTAGCGCTTTTAATTAAGTTATTAGCTTTTGCATCTAACATTTGAGCTGTTTTTTCATATTCTCTAGCTTGATCATATGCTTCATTTGCTTTACATTCACAAGCTAATGCTCTTTCAAATAATTCTTCTGCTTTTTTAGCTAAGTCTACACACTTATCTACGCATGAAATTTCATAATCATCACATACACAATCTACATAATTTTTTATTGGCTTCTTATTTACTTTGCATGGATTTATTGGTTTACATGTTTCCACAGGTTTACAAGATTTCACAGGTTTACATGTCTCTACTGGTTTACAAGATTTTGCCGGCTTACAAGTGTCCATTGGCTTGCATGTATTCTCACATACGTTACAAGAATCATATTGAGGAACACATGAACCACAGAATTTTTTTTTCTTTCTCATAATATGCCAAACCCCTTTGCTGTTTATTAAATTTGCATAAGAAAAACTTATGTCATTTAATATAATTATATGATGAGAGATTAATGTGGTTACTAATTATTAATTATTTCTGACTAATCGAATTAAATCAAACGTATACTTGTACTTATATAAATGATTTTTACAAAAATATATCATTCTATTTTTTTCTAATAATATTTTTCTATATAATACACAACCTAAATAAAGGTATGAAAATTTCAAAACAATAGACTGGAGTGATTTTATGACTACACAAAAAATGAGCGAATGTTGTTGCAAAACAATAAAAGAAAATCCGCTTCTAAGTACTGGAGCTGTAATTGGTTCTACATTGTTTATTGCTAGTGCAATAAGTCCCACAGTTAGAAAAGTTACAGTACCAACTTGTAAATACCTACTCAAACAACAAATTAATTTATTAGCCGGAGTAGGTATACTTTATTTAGCTAATTATGTAACTAATAATAGCGATGATATAACTGAAATTATATTATAAATAAAAAATGCAGATAAATGGGTATCTATCCTACCCATATCTGCATTTTTAATCTAAAGTTATTAATTCTTCATTATAATATAATTTAACCTTGTCTATCCATGCTCCCTTATAATCATCTTGAAGTAAGTTTTTTACTATTATATTTATTGTACTTTCTTTGCTTTTATCATTTAGATATTCGTCTTTCCATGTGATTCTGCTTTCATTTGCTGGATCTAACTCAACTAACTCTACATCAGCTCTGTTATCATTATAAATAGTAACTTTTAGAGGTAGTCCACTAAAACACTCTTCAGATATAGTTTTTATCATTATATCAATCTTTTCTTGTATAGTAGAGTCTTCTTTAAGCTCTAAATATCTTAATTCATCTATACCATCAGAGTTTATTTGAATAGGCATTTTAATCATCTTAGTACCTTTTTCGGTACTATTATCTTCTAGTCGTACATCTTCACTTTCAGCTCTTGTTATTATAGGTACTTGGTCAGTCTCTATCATCTTACTATCTTTTATCCTACTATTTTCACTGGCACATGCCACATTTATAATCGCAGTAGCAATTAAAAGTAAAGATACTGCTAATTTCTTCATAAGTATCCCTCTTTCTAATATTATTTTCTATAATATTATATCATAAGGTACTAAATATGTTCAGTATTTTTACTTAAATTGAAACTTTATTGACATTTTTTAATAAATACTTACAAATTCCCCTTTTATTTTCACTATATATTCTTGTTCTAGATTTTCTAGTGATTTATTTAATAAGCCTTGAATTGATTTAACTTCATTATAATCTCTATCACTTTCTTCATAGTTTTGAGATTCATTTCTAAGTTCCTGTAAATCTATGCCGTTTGATGATTTAATATCAAAGTTAAATTTGTATTTTTCTATTGGCAAACCTACGTTAATATTACCGTTATAGCTATCTATTACTAAGTTCTTAGCTACTGGTATATCTGTATTTATATCAGAATCATATCCACTATTATCTCTTGTATTTTGATTGATTGTTACATTATTAGGTATATAATCAACTATATTGTCTATAAATATATCATTATCGTTAGAGTATATTGATACTGATTGGGCATTAACGTTCACATCCTTTACCCCTAAAAGTTCAGACATTGCAAGACTAATATTACTAGATGATGTTATATCTAATCTATTTAATTCCTTAACAGCTTTTGGTATAGATATTGAACCTGATGAAGTTTTTAAAACTAAACTATCTAGGAATATATCATCCTCTACATTTAAATCTCCATATTTAGTTGCCATGTTGATATTAACATCATTTGGCACATATATTACTATAGTGTTATCATAATTTGAAAAAATTTCTTCAACAACAATATTAAATAAGCTATCAAAATCTTTAATTCTATTGCTATAAGTTACATCTTTATTATTTTCTTTTATAGATAATGTAGTTTCTTCTTTGTTAATATCATATTTTACATTATGAGATGTTCCTTTTTTAGCTATTACAACACCTTCTTTATTATGCTTTTTTATTATAACATTTGTATTATCTGTAATAATATCTAAATTATCTATTACAACACTTTCGTCATATATGCTATATTCCTTATTTATATCCTTTTCTGCCTTTGATACCATATCAACGAAGTATGGTATAGCTGTTATTCCTGACCATACACTACCTATGGTACCTACTACTATCAACAAAATCGCAAATATGGAAAGTTTTTTATTCATCTATATCATCTCCTTCCTCATCAAATATACCTTTTTTTAATTCATCTTGTTTTTTACTTGCATTTATATAAATATTTCTTGTTTTTATCCAATTAATATAGTTTTGAACTAATGATTTAGCTAATTTTATTATTAAAATATATATTTGCCAAGCAAGTATTTGCCCTCCAATAAATCCTATCGATGCAAATATTAATAATGACGCTAATTGAGGTACTGACCAAATAATACTAATAATAAATGGTACCGATACTAAAAAACCTATAAGTGTACCCACTAAAGCTATTCCTACTCCAAGTATTGCCATTGCAAAAGAAAATGCAGGTATTATAATCAGTATTGTAAGTATAGTTAATACAATTTTGATAAAACCACTTGAAAATCCATTACCTTTTCCTTCTAAATCTGGAGTAAGTTTTTCACTTATATAATCTTTACTTTTTTTGTATTGTTCTTTTACTTTTATTTTTCCTTTTTGTATCTTATCCTCTATACTATCTTTAGTCGATGTGCTTACACCATCGTTATCCTTAATTTGAGAAATAATATCTCTAGAGATTGATTTTGGAGATCCTAGTGCTGAAATTATTTCCATATCATTTTTGCCTTCTATCAAACCATCTACAAAATATTCCTCATAATCTCTTAATATATCGTTAACTTCGTTTTCTGATAAATCTTTTTTAAGATAATCTCTTAAAATCTCTAAAAACTCTGCTTTATTCAAAGTTATTACCTCCTTCATCACTAATTAAAATATTTACTGCCTTTACAAATTCTTTCCATTCACCCATCAAAATATCTAAATTTTTAATTCCTAGTTCAGTTATCTTATAGTATTTCCTAGCTGGTCCTCCACTAGATTCTAATATATAAGTCTCAAAATACTCTTCTTTTGTTAATCTTCTTAATATAGGATAAATAGTGCCTTCATTTACATCTATTACTTTAGATATATTCTGTACTATTTCATATCCATACATATCCTTTTTAGAAATAAGCGCTAATACACAAATCTCTAATACACCTTTTCTAAATTGAGTATTCATAGAATTCTCCTTTCTGTATACACAGTATTATGTTCTACACAGTACTATGTTTAACTTTACTTACCATTATAATAACACAGTACTGTGTGTCACACAATAGGTAAATTATAATTTTAATTTTATATTATAAAAAAGCCCTTTATTTAGAAGTAATATTCTATAATAAAGGACTTTTATTTTATTTAGAGATATAATTTATTATTAGTCTTATTGTTTCTATTATTGATTTCATATGAGTTCTTTCGTATCCATGTGATGCAAATACTCCAGGTCCTATTAATGAAAAACTTGCATCCATTCCTGATTTTAATGCTGCTGCTGCATCAGAGCCATAGTTTGGATATATATCTAGTTTATAACTTATATTATTTTTTTTACAAATCTCAATTAATCTATTAGTTAAATCATAATCATATGGTCCATTTGAATCTTTTGTGCAAATACATACATCATACTCTGTAGAATTTTGATTTTCTCCAGGACATCCCATATCTACTGCTATAAATTCTTTTGTATTTTTAGGTATAAATGCCGAAGATCCATGCCCAACTTCTTCATAATTACTAAAGAAGAAATTTATAGTTTTCTTTGGAGTTATATTATTTTCTACAATATAATTTAAAACGTATAAGATTGAAGCTACAGATGCCTTATCATCCAAATATCTAGATTTTATAAATCCTGATTCAGTTACTTTAGTTCTAGTGTCAAAAGAAACAATATCCCCTACATCTATTCCAAGCTTCTTTACATCATCTTTTGAAAATACTTCTTCATCTATTACTATTTCATAGTTTTTACATTCTCTTACTAGATCTTTTGCTTCTTGTCCATGGATGTGAATAGAAGGTTTAATAGTTTGTAATGTTCCTTCATATTGTTTTTTGTCCCTAGTATGTATAATGCAGTTTTCGCCTTCAACAGAATGCATCATATATCCGCCAATTAGAGCAATAGCTACTCTACCATTACCTTTAACTTCCTTTACCATTGCTCCTAAAGTGTCAACATGAGCAGAAAAAGTTATTCCATCATCGCTTTCACTTCCTTGAATAGTTGCTACTAATGCTCCTTTATTACCAAACTTGTACTCTATACCAAGTTTATCTAACTCGTTAGTGATATACTTAAAAACTACTCCAGTATATCCAGTTGGACTTGGAATACTTAGTATATCTATTAGATATTTCTTAATTAAATTTGTATTATCCATGATTTTCTCCCTATTTTAATATATTTTTACTGCCTTATTAATTTTAATATTAGATTTTACATTATGTAGCCTATATAAAAATAATACATTAAGAAATATAAAATTAGTATTATTAATATTCTTTCAATATACAATATTATAAAATCTTTTATACTTATATTAATATTTGTACTTCCTATAAATAACATACATCCAGTAATAGATACCGACTTTATACATATTATAATAGTTATAAGTAATCTCAAGTTATATGATAAAGTTGTGTGAATAGTATCAATAGCTATAATATCATTGAATAAAGCATTCACTATAAAGTTACTTATTTGACCATCATTTTCTATTTTTAACAAATTTAAAAATGGCTCAATCACATATCCCAATATATTTACAATACTTTGATTCCTTATTATTATATCTCCTATACACATTACTATTATAATTTTTGGTATTAAATCTATAATTATATATATTGCTTCTTCTAAATTGTCAAACATATTTCTTAACACACTTTTATTACATGTAGATTTTAAATACTTATTAACACCTTTTTTTAACTTATCTTTTTTATGAGTTGTTTCTCTATATTCAGTCTTGATATAATATGATTTCTTCTTTTTATTTAAAGGATATATTCTACATAAAATCATGTTCATGATTATTAACACTATAAAATTTATTATCATTACATCTAATCTACTTATATTTAATTCATTGCTTATATAACTAAACATAGGTAGGCTTATTAATGAAAAGTTGAGAATAAGTATGCAAGCTTCACTTCCCCTAATTTTCCCACTAGAAAACAACTTATTTGTCATAAATATACCTGTAAAACAATCTGTAAATATAAACATAAATATATTAATTACTGTCTTTCCACTTAATTTAAACATATTTTTCATATACTTATGACTATATGATTCTACAATATCTAAAAGCCCATAATCTAAGATAAATGTCATAAATATAGCACTTATCGGTAATATGGTTACAAGATTCATAATCATCTCATCAATAATTTGCATTACATCATCTCTTATAAAAAATAAACTTTTATTCCCATAGTATATACTTATTACTATTATTAAGCTAATGAATCTTATAAGTATTTTAAATCCTATAATGTTAGACTCTTTTTCTTTGTAACTTAAAACTAATCTCAATATTCCTAATAATATACAAGTTACAATACATATCTGTATAAATGGTCTGAAATCAAGTTGAAGTTTATCACAGCTATGATATATTAATGATTGACTTTGTCCATTTATTTTTATAGGAACAAAAAATAAAAATATTCCTATAGATGAGTATATAAATATTTTTCCTAAGTCAAATGAAACATCTCTTTTTACTTCTTCCATAATCACACCTCTATATATAAATTTTCAACCTAACATAAATATTTCCTTCTTTTCATTAAAAACTTTTATAATGATTGATAAAATATACATGTAGAGGTATAATACTATAATTAATACAATCTACTTATTGAGGTGATAAATTGATAAATACAGATAATCAAAAAAGAATATTAATTTTAACGGCACAATTTGGTGCAGGACATATAAGTGCAGCAAGAGCAATAAAAGATGATATTCTTGAAAAAGATAGTAATTGCGAAATAATAATTGAAAATTTTATAGATGCCAGTATACCAATGATTAATAAACCAATGGTGAAATTTTATGAGAACAATACCAAATACACACCAGGATTTTATAACTATTATTATTACTTAAAAAAATCTTTTGATTCTAGACATGATATTGCACATAAGATGTATACACCTAAGTTATCAAAGTACATATTGCAGACTAAACCTGATTTAATTATTTCTACCTTTCCATTAGCTGCAGCTTGTGTATATAACTTTAAAGTTAAAAACCCAGATATACACTTACCATCAATAACTGTAATTACAGATGTTGTAGACAGTCTTGAATGGACATTCCCAAGTACTGATATGTATTTCGTTCCTTCAAGTGAAATTAAAAACAGGTTTGTACAAAAAGGTATGAATCCTGACTCAATAAAAGTAACTGGTGTACCAATAAATAAGGCTTTTTACTGTGATAAAAAAGAATCTTCTCCTAATAAATATAGACTACTTTTAGTCGGTGGGGGACGAGGATTATTTGATATAGATGAAGATTGTATGCACTGGATTGATGATTTTATATCTAACCATAGTGATAAAATAGAGGTTACTATTGTTACTGGTAGTAACGAAAAGCTTTATGATAATTTAAAAAGCAAAAAACCTCTATCTAATATAAAGGTTCTTGGGTTTGTAAATGATATGTTTAACTTAATTAAAGAGCACGATCTTCTATTAACTAAGCCAGGTGGTGCAACATTATTTGAGGCCATACACTCTCAAACACCAGTTATAGTTAGACTTCCTAAGCTTGGACAAGAAATTGAAAATGCTAAGTTTATTATAGATAAAGGTATCGGTCTTTTATATAATGATTGTGATGACTTAAAAGAAATATTTATGAAAATTGCCTCTGGTGACTTCAATTCTAATATTGATTTTATGCAGTATAATATTAAAGACTTAAAGAACTCTATTCACGCTGATAAAATTGGCGAATATGCTCTAGAACTAATAAATAACAAGAGTTAACTCTTGTTATTTATTAGTGTTTTTATATTGACTTAAATTAATAACCCTTCTATCATTTAAGTTGTATTTTGATTTGCTCTTTGATTTATTATTAGGCTTATATTTAATATTTGACATAGTCTTAGAAATCATATAAATCTCCAAAATTATAAATAGCATACAAACAAGTACCTCTAAATCTTGGGTTGATGTATAATTACTTGCACCATAATTAGATATTGAATATACCTTTATAAAGCTTATAACCAATAACTGTGTCGCTACTATAGTTGATAATTTATTAAAACTAATATCTAAATGGTTTTTTCTTATAGAGCTCCAGATAGATAAATTATTATAACCCCTTGCCCTTGATATATCTACATATACTCTAGTAACTAAATTTTTTCCAAATATGTTTAGCAAAAGAATCGCTAGTGCACCTGAAATTAAAAAATAAGTATCGTATATATACACTTTATATTCTGAATCTATGTCTTTTCTAAATAAGAACATGCTTACATACAAAATCATAAATATTATTCCAGATATGTTAATTCTCTCTTCTTTACGTTTTGTTGATACTGAATAAAATCCTCCTAGCGCTGCCAAAACTATAATAAAATATGTTATATAAGTGTCCTTCGCTAAATTGAATAGCAGAATAGGAGCTCCTATATATACGCCTAGATCTAATAATAATTTTTTCATTGTCCCAACTCCCCTAGTTTATTTTGATAATATAAAATGTATCATCTCCTATACTTTAAATTTCTATATTATATTGTCAAAATCCTTTTTTTATACTTAATTTTATAAAAAATAGAAGAGGATAACCTCTTCTATTTTTCACTCTATTTACTAACTATATTTACTGGATTTAAGTGTTCTCCATTTATGATTGTTTCAAAATGAACATGGTTTCCTGTAGAGTCTCCGGTTGTTCCTACCTTTGCAATTACTTGACCTCTTTTTACAATATCGCCTTCTTTTACTACATTTTTTGTATTATGAGCATAAACTGTTGTCTTTCCATCAAAATGTTGTATTTTAACTACATTTCCATACCCATTTTGAACTCCAGAAAAAATTACGATACCATTATCACTAGACAATATCTCAGTGTCTTGTGGGGCCGGTATGTCTATCCCTTTGTGAAGGCTAATTTCATTGGTTATAGGATGGATTCTCTCTCCAAAAGGAGAACTTATATCTTTATATGATTCAACTGGCCATAATGCTGGTATAAAATCTAAGTTATTCTCTTTTAAATATGTATTCATTTCTTCTTTAATCGATTTTTCTAACTTTACACCTTCTATTATATAATCTTGAAGCTCTTTTTCTAATTGTTCCTTGGAGTCAGAGATATTTATTAGCTCCATATCTATCGACTCATTTAATTCTGTACTCTTATCCTCTGGTATAAAACTTAAGCTTATTACCTCAATGTTGTTTGAGGCCTGTTTCATATTATTATCTAATTTATCGTCTAGATCCTCTATTTTTGACTGTATTATTTCTTGTGTTTTTTGATTTTCAATTAATAAATCAATTTTATTTTCCCCACTCAAAGCATAAGTCTTAGAAATATAGCTTTCATAGGTAAGAAAGCTTATAGATAGTACCAATGTTAATACTATCTTATATAAAAATTTTTTCATACTTTTTTCACTCCTTTTTCCACTGTTTATTAATATTTACCTATTTTTCTAAAATTATTCTTTTTGTTTTACAAAAAAAGTAAAAAGCCCTTCAAAAAAGGGCTTTTTAATATTTATATTATCGTTTTTTCATATACTTTCTTGTATCTAAAGCAACTGCTGCTATTATAATTATACCTTTTATTATAAATTGTAAATATGTACTAACACCAATAAATGAAAGGCCATAGTTTAGAACTTGGAATATTAATACTCCTGTAATAATTCCACCAATACTACCTACACCACCAGCAAAAGATACTCCACCAACAACACATGCTGCTATAGCATCCATCTCATACATAAATCCAGTATTATTTGTTGCACTACCAA
>NZ_NOJY02000049.1 GCF_002250835.2 Romboutsia weinsteinii | reverse complement strand
TATAATAGCTCAAATTTTTCTACGTTATCTTTCATAATAACCCCCTATATTGTATATATAACTATGATAACAGTTTAAAATCGTAGTATCAATGTAAACTAAAAATAGAGCATACTTAAATTTATCTTTTAAAATCTAAATATACTCTATCTAAGCTTTTTTATAAGTTTTTATATTAAATCAAACTCTATAGTTACTATAAACATATCTCCTAAAATATCTATCTTCATATTTCCACCTTGAGCCTCTGCGAATCCCTTTGCTATAGCAAGTCCAAGCCCAGAACCTTCTGTATTTCTAGATAAATCTCCTCTAGTAAATCTTTCTGTGATTTCATCAGCATCAAAGTTTAGAGGATATTTTGAAATATTCTTAAGAATTATACAAGCTCGCCCTTCTTTATATACTAAATCAATATATACCCTAGTACCCTCTAATGAATACTTAAGTATATTTAAAATAAGATTTTCAAATACTCTAAAAGTTTTTCTTCCATCTGCCAAAATATATACTTCTTCTTGCGGTGTATTTATTATAAAATCAAGCTTTGATTCTTCTATAGATTCTTCCAGTTCTACAATACTTTGCATAAGTAGCTGATTAATATCATTTTCTTCTAAGTTCATCTCTATGTCATTGCTACTTACTTTGGATACTTCAAATAAATCATCAATTAAAACTTTTAATCTCTGAGATCTTTTATCAAGTACTGTTACATAGTCTTTCACATGTTCTGGATGAATATCTTCTTTTTTCATTAAACTTATGTAGTTTATTATAGCTGTAAGAGGAGTCTTTAAATCATGTGATACATTTGTTATAAGATCTGTCTTCATTCTCTCACTTTTTAATCTATATTCCACAGCTATATTTATTACTTCCCCTAAACCATTTATTTCTGTCGCAAGTTCTTTAAACATATCATTATCTACAACTTCTATTTTATAATCTAGCTTACCTCTTTTAAGCTCACTTACTCCATGCTGTATATCTACAACTTTATTAAGTCTTTTTATGATAAACATTCCTATAATCAGATTGCATATAATCATTCCTATAAGAGCAGATAAAAATTTACCGTGTCCTCCAATCCAGTCTAGGGCAAAGTGTGGCATTATCTGAAATTGATAATAATCTATATCTAAAGAGTATGCAAAGCATACTATTATCAATTGAGTCAGCATAAATAATACTAATAAAATACTTCCTTTAATTAATATAATCTTGTCGTCTATTTTTATATCTTTTTTACATAATCTTTTTAATATTATACTTCTACTATAAATATCCTCACGGCTTTTTGACTCTATGATAAGATTTATTAGATAGTAAATTTCAAAAAGTAAGAGTGTATATAGAGGAATAAATAAGTAATTATATCTATGTTTAATAATTGTTAAAAATAATAATATCACTATTAGTAGTAATGATTCTATGCTCAACAACCTTGTATTTTTAGATTTAACATTTGAATTATTATTTAATAAATTAATATTTTTCTTTTTTATATTCAAAAAATAAGTTAATAAGCTTATTATTATTACTACAGCTGCAAGAATCTTAGAACCTATAAAAAATATTGTTTTTATAGTAGAGTCTACATAATCATTGTATGCTGTATAAATTCCATCACTTACATTTAGATTTTTACTTTCCTTTATTTTCTCAATACTCGGTATTGCTATATAAGTAGTTACATCTTCTTTCCTATTATATACTGGAGATCCATAAACTTTTGGTGTATAGTTTACATTTTTATCATCTATTAATAAACTTGTATCATTATCCTTAAAGTTTAATTCCATAAAATATGGATACTTCTCTGTTTCTTTTCTAAAAGTATTTAAATCATTACTTTTTGTATTCGAATACGTTCTTTTGTTAGTATTATCCACTACAAATACATATGCACTCCTATACTCATTTAAAATAGCTTTAGCTGTTGATCTATAATTCAACATTTTTTTACTTGCACTATCTCCAACTACTGAATATACAGAGTTTGTACCTATTGTATATATTGATCTTTCAAGATGATAACTTTTATAAAAGCTAGTTGAAAAATCATATGAATAAAAACTTATTTCAGAAAATCTAAAACTAATTATAGCTACACAAAAACATATAATTAACGCTATTATATTTTTACTTCTTTTCAATCTTATATCCAACTCCCCACACCACCTTTATATATTTTGGTTCTTTAGGATTTATCTCTATTTTTTCCCTTATCCTTCTTATATGTACGGCAACTGTTCTATCACAGTTATATCCTGGCTCATCCCATACATTTTCATATACTTGCCTTGAAGAAAATACTCGTCCTTGATTTTTTAACAGAAGTTCTAGTATTTTATACTCTATTGGTGTAAGTCTGGCAATTTCATCATCTACAGTGACTTCTTTTTTTATATTATCAAGCACAAGTCCTTGGTTTCGTAATATATCTGTATCTTCTTGCTTGTGACTTCCAAGCTTTGTGTACCTTCTCAAGTGTGACTTTACCCTTGCCACTAGCTCCAGTGGATTAAATGGCTTTGTTATATAATCGTCTGCACCCATATTAAGCCCTATTATTTTATCAGTATCTTGTGATTTTGCCGATACTAGTATGATCGGTATATTTTTCTCTTCTCTTATTTTTAAAGTTGCACTAAGACCATCTAGCCTTGGCATCATTATATCCATTATTATTAAGTGGATATCTGTATCTATTAAAACATCTAATGCTTCTATACCATCATAAGCTTTATATACATTTAACCCCTCATTTTTCAAATGTATCTCTATTGATTTAACAATATCTTTATCATCATCAACTAATAATATATTTCCTTTTAACATATCTCTCACCTCGCTAATCATTATAACATTTTTCTACATTTTATTTAACGAATAGATATTGCTCTAGATATTATTATGGAGTATAAATTTTAAGAATTATGACCTAAATTATTAAGATTTTATTAAGATTGTCAATTTATTTTATAATTGAAACAATAAAAAAGACTATACAAGGATATAGTCTTTCTAGAAATAAGTATACTTTTACTTTATACTCTAATATTAAGCTAACGTATTTTTAATATATCTATATATACAATTCAAAGATTCACAGCTCTCTATAGTCTCTGAGGTTATCCATCTTCCACTAGTAATCAATACACTCATAGAAGAACCTGGAGCCTTCACATTTCCAGTACATGCTATGCGAGTCTTATCACATTTAGAATTTTCATCCCCCCACCTCTTCTTATATTCATCTGGTATTCTCGATAAAAACAAATCAACTTCATCAAGAAGTTCTCCATCTGTGTGCTCAATCGCCTGTAATAAAATTTCCTCAAGCCTTCCAGAATCTTTATTGTTTGGCATAACAAAAAAGCTTAAAGGTATCTTTATAAACTCCATATTTGTAAGAGACACAAATCCCTTCTCAAGTCTTTTTTTGCTAATTTCTAAATTGTGATCCTTGGGAAAACTCCACTTTATCAAATCATGTATTTTTTGATCTCTACCTTTAAGGTCTCCGTCACAAAAAATTACCACTTTATTTATATAATCAAGTTCATCCAGTCTAAATTTACTTATACAATTATCCAGGGTTTTTATCAACTTTGTTTCTCCATTTGCTGTAACAATACATAAGTTCTTATTATCCTTATAAAAAAAACTAGGCATATTGTTATATACTTCTAGATTATTTTTTTCAATTGGAAACTTATCCATAATCAAATTATCTAGAGGATAAACTATCTCATTGAAATTTTTCACATTTTTATAGTCTAATAATCTCAATATACTAGATAGAAGTGCTACATCGTGTGCACCTTCAACAATAAAAAGATAGTGATTCATTATCTTAAGTCACCACCTTCGTCTACAATAATCTCATAGACCTTATCTCCTGAAAATCTCCTAGAATATATTTGACCCTTAAATTCCTCTAGTCTATATACTGCCACCTGCTCTAAACCCTCATCAATAACATCTATTAGCGCACCCATTGCCTCTAGACTATGTGTAGTTACAATAATTTGAGTGTTATGCTCTTTGCTATTTTTTATTATTTCCTTAAATATCTTTGCTATAATATCTTTATGCATACCTGTTTCTACTTCATCTATAAGAAGTATTCCGTTTTCAGCATCTATAAGCTTAGATATTAAAATAATAGCTTTTTTAAAACCATCTCCATAGCTTCCAAGACTCATACTATTTTTATCAATAGTGCTTATATAGACCTCTCTATCTGATGTAAAATTAATATCTGTAATATTAGTATCAAATATTTTCAATACATCAATTAGTTTTTGTTTTTCACCTTTTTTAATGACTCTATCTATAGCCTCTATATAGCTCTCTTCTATATATGTATCAATTGGCATCATATATCCTATATTTAGTAGCTCAAACTGTTTTTTAGGTATACTAAAACTATCTTGATTTTCATTCATAATAAATACTTTACTTTGTTCATTAAAGTTATACTCTAACACAGTTCTATCGTAATTAGTTATTTTACTATCTTCATTTTTACTTATTCTTATAAACTGCTCTTCTTGACCATTTATACACAGACTGTTTAGTTTTCCATTTATCTCCATATCAACACATATTCCATTATCTAAGTCGCAATTATAAAACATCTCTTTTATTTTGTTGTACTTAATAGATTGTATATCATACTTTCTGCTTGCTCTCTTTAAATGAGCAACAAAATCAAATGGCTTTTCAAATAGTTCAATAGCTTCTAGGACTGTTGTTTTTTTAGAGTTGTTATCCCCCACTAATATATTTACAGCTTTCATATTTTCTAATTTAAGGTTTTGGATTCCCTTGAAGCTTTTTATAGTAATATCTTTAATATAATTTTGCATCAATACACCTCCCCTATAACTATTTTATTCATATATATTAAGAAAAAGCCCTCTATTCTTAACAGCTTCTTATAAATACTTGTTGTTGCGCTTTAAACTCTATATAGCTATAATTATATTTAAAGATTTGCTTACAAGGGGGAGTACCTATGCATAAGGTTACATTAAAAAATGGAACAGAAGTAACTATAAGAAAAGCTATAAAAGAAGATGCAAGACCAGTCGTTGCTTATCTAAATCATATCGGTGGAGAGAGTGACTTTCTTAGCTTTGGGAAAAATGAATTTGCTCTTTCAGTGGAGGATGAGGAGAAATATATAGAAAACCTAGATAAATCGTATAATTCTGCAATGTTTATAGCTATTATTGAAAATAATATAGTAGGTATAGTTTCTATATCATCTAATAATAAATCTAGAACTAAGCATGTTGGAACTCTAGGTATAAGTTTACTACAAAAATACTGGGGTATAGGGCTTGGAAGCGAGCTTATGTCATTTATCATAAACTGGTCAGAGTCTAATAAAATCACAAAAAAAATAAGCCTTTTAGTCAATGATGAAAATACTCGTGGTAAAGCATTATATAAAAAATACGGATTCGTAGAAGAAGGGTTTCTTAAGAATGATGTATATCTAAATGGTTCTTATCACGACACTATAATTATGGGTCTTATACTTTAAGTTTCTATTATATAAATAAATGGCAAACTTTAACAAATTTTGCCATTTATTTATATCTAATATACATTTTATTAATCTTTATATACTAATTATTCTAATTATTTATATCTTTACTTTTATAAGTCTTATAACAATGAACTAACTCTCTACTGTCGAATATGTACTTACCACTTATTTGAGTGTAGTATCTACTTGCTGAGTCATAAATTTCCTTTACTTTGCTGGTAATATTTTTATGATAATACCTAAGTTCTTTAAACTCTTTTTTAAGTTTATCAGCAGTCATCCAAATCTTATTAGAACTTATATCAGCTAACTTTATGTTTTCATATACTAAAGAGTTTTTCTGAGAGTATACGTATAGTTCTGCTAATATCTCTTGTAAATTTTCGTTTGTAAGGTCTGGTCTAAGTTTCTTATAACTTATTGCTCCCATACCATCTACACCCTTTTCATCTAATCTTTCTTGTTTTATAAGTGCATCTAATGGCTGCCTCTTTATATATACATAATAGGTATCTTCAAGTACATACTGGCCTCTATTATATTTTGCAGGTCTATAGATAACTAATATAGGACAGTAATTCCCTCCTATTTCTTCATTATTATAGTCACTTATTTCATCTTTATTTTTAATTGAAATATCTGTAGATATACCACCGTATCTAGATTTAGTTTTTAGTGAGTACATACTAGAAGTTGTAATATCATTTATTATTTCTTCTAAATAATCTCTATCTACAATATCATTGGTGTTATAAGAGCTATTTACATATTCATTTTTTAGATCTTCTCTTTTACTATTTATATCTTCTATATCTATTCCAAAATAAGGTGCTATTCTTTCAATTCTTGTCCCCATTTTATTTATATCTATATTCATAAATGGTAATATTTTATCTAGATTTTCCTCTGATTTTATCTTCATAAACTGATACCCAATAGAGCTAGCACTTACAGTGCTTTCATCATCGAATAAATATCTATTAATATCATCTTTAAGCTTATTTATATTTTTATATATTCTGATATAATCCTTTACTATAGTATTTTGATTTTTCAAATCACCAACGATATCTATAGGCACTTCTATATAAATATCATCTTCTTTTAAAAATATACTTGATGCTACTTTGCTGTTCATATACGCTTCTCCTTGATGTTTTTACCTATACTTCATTATACATATAAATAGAGGATTAATCTAGTATACAAGACTAATCCTCAGCTTTAATTTATAGCTCACATGCTTTTAATACCTCAATTATTTATAAATTATAAACCTACAATATAACTTTATTCTAATTATTATAAGCTATTATTCCTAAAGTTGCTCCTATCCCCATACCTATTATAATTCCTGCAAAAAATATTGGATGCTTTTCTATAGCATAAAGTACTTTTCCAATAGATTTTCCTAAAAATTCTCCTGCTGGTGTATCTTTACTTGACTCATATGTTGTTATTCTAATTATATAATACAGAATGAAGAAAAATATAATTATTCTAAGCATAATTTTAAAATCCCCCTTCTTTATAAAAAGTTTCCTTTTGTTACTAATAGTATATTCTAAATTTTTCAAATGTTTTATCATTTTAATAATTTGATATGATTTTTTACTCTACAAAATTCACCATTTATAATGCTAACTATATAAAAATAAAAACGTACACCTGTATATTGTAAGTGTACGTTTTACATTTATGAATAATTTTTTATTATTTTAAATATAGCGCTTCTAATTGCATCTCCTCATTATAGGTAATTGTAAATTGAGCTTTTCCACCTTCAAAGTCTGCTACCACAACTACAGTAGCAAGATTATCATTTCCTACTACAACTTCTTTCGAAATCTTCTTGAATGCTCCTAGCTTTTCCTTCATTGGATTCCATACTTCTTTAATCTGCTCTACAGATATTGAAGTTGCGATCTTATCACTCATCCTCGCTATTACATCATCAAATTTTTCTTCATCTATCATAGCTACAATTTCCTTAGAGTCAGCTTTTAATTTTTCTTCATCGTAAGCATCACTAAGTTTGTTATTACTACATCCTGCTAGCATAGCCCCTACAACAAACATTAATATTAATACCTTTAAATTCTTCATAATTTCTCTCCCCACTTTTTAATTAAATATTTTGCATAAAATCTTTTTATAATATTTGTTCTTAAAACTATATAGGTATAACTATGTTAACTTTAAATTCTTCATCTGTATAATCGATTAACATAGTTCCTTCATACTTCTCCAAGGCCTTTTTTATATTTTCAATACCAAGACCTTCATGTCTTTCTTTAGTACTTTTAAATCTCTTACCTTTTTTTATAGGCTTATCAACCATGGAATTACTTATATTTATAACAATAAAATCATTAAACTTATCAATATCAAGCTTAATAAAAGAATTTATTTCTACTTTAATAGCTGCATCTATAGCATTATCTAATAAATTAGCAAATATAGTAGTTATATCTATATCTTTAATAAACTTTAAATCTACATCTCCAATTCTACATTCTATATTAGTAGATCTACTTTTAACTTTTTCAAATTTATCGTTTAAAATAATATTTAAGACCTTATTACTAGAATAATACTTCTGATTAAGTTCATTTAACATTTTATGTATATCATTTGTATATATTTTGCCAGTTTCGATGTTATTAGTATTGTAAAGTTCTTCAATTGAGTTTAAATGATTTCTAATATCATGAATTAATTTCCTAGAATCTTGATATTTACGTTCTAAGTTATCATAATAACTTAGCTGAAGTTCTGCCTGTTGATGATATAAATTAATTTCATTTTTTAGTGTGTTATTTTTTGATATATTATCAAAAATATATGTAACATATAAATTTAAATACAGTATCAAAGTAATATTTATAAGAAACCAAAATATCTCCCAAAATCCAGCATATATTTGTAAATTCAAGACTAGAGTAAATATAAATACTACACTAAATGCAGGCAAAACTAAAAAATTAATTAGTTGAAGTTTTGTTACTGTTACTGCCTTACGTTTATTAATGAAAGCTATAAATAATTTTATAAACATATACTCTATTACTCTTAGCAATATTACAATTACAATTTGCATATATGAGACACTTACAAAATATATTCCAGATAAAGAAATTATCAAACTCAGAGCATATGCAACAAGCATATCACCCAATAAAAAACATATAGCAAATACAAAATAATAAAGTAAATATATCTTTGTATTATTGTATAAAAAATGCCCAATAGCTACCAGTCCACCTACTACTGCTATTGTATTTAATAAAATATTACCAGACATTGATGTCCCTGTTATCAAAGATATGTATATTATATATACTAAAATATAATATACTTTATTTTTGTATCTATTCCTACCTACTTTACTCATAAAATCAAAACAAGTATAAATAATGAATAAATTTCCGATAATTGGTAATATAATAAATGCAACTATTTCAATTATTTTATCCATGACTTTTATCCTTTCTACCTTTATCAATATGAGTGCTTAAATAAATATTAAGACCATTTCTAAATTGTGTAGACTTTTTTTGAGAAAGTGGAACTATACTTCCATCCATCATGTATATATCATATCCTTTTACAGATTTCACATTATATAAATTAACGACAAAACTTTTATGTGGCATTAAAAATCCATATTTAAGCATATCATTACCTATATCTGATATTTTTTCTTTTATAATGTGATCTTCATCTATAGTCTTCATTATGACTTTCCTAGATTGATACTCAAAATAGTATATTTTATTTAAGTCTATCCTAACTACTCCCTCATCAGTTATGAATTCTATAAGTTCTTCAACATCTTCTTCCATATAAGAAAGCGCTTCATCTAGTTGATGATATACTTCTTCTCTATCAACTGGTTTTACAAGATAACCAAATGCATGAACACCAAATGCTGATGAAGTATAGTCTGTATAATTTGTAATGTAAATAATTTTCACCTTTTTATCATACTTTCTTATTATCTTAGCTGTCTCTATTCCATTGATGCCACCCATATCTATATCTAAAAATATAATATCAAAAGTTTCATCGTCTTTCAGTAATTCTTCTCCACTCTTATAAGCTTTGATCACTAAATCTTTTCTCTTATATCCATTTACTATTTCTTTAGTTCTGTTTAAAATCTTTAAGTCATCATCACATATTGCAACTTTTATCATAATCACCTATTCCCCATCTTTGTATATTACTTACTTTAGTATAACTTTCACAAAATAAAATATCAATAATACTGCATAATATATGGAAATTCATACATAAAATACAGAAAAAGTATTTTGGATTAAATTAAACTAAAATGCTTTTTCTGTATTTCTATTTATATTTAAAAGTTCTAATAGTATCTATTATTAATGTTGGATACTCTCTTATCATATAATTTACCCTTATCTTAATTGGAGTAGATGATGCTAGTCCTTCATTTTTTAATCCTAAAATATCCGCAATAATCATCGCTCTATACAAATGAAATTCATTAGTTACTATAAGTATTTTTTTATCTAAATCATTTCTACTTATTAATATATCTTTGGCAAACCTTATATTTTCTAATGTACTAGTGGCTTTATCTTCTTTAATAATATTACCTGGATTAACTCCATTTTCTACAAGATATCTGTGCATTGCCTCTGCTTCTGATATAATCTCACCCTCACTTTGACCACCAGATACGATAATATTTACTGCTTTATTATTTTCATAGTATTTAATAGCTTGATCTAGTCTAGACTGCAAAGTTTTTCCCACTTTTTCTCCATCAATACCAGCTCCAAGGACTACTACATAATCTAACTTTTCTATATCTTTTATTTCTTTAAATTGATGAATATTAAATATTAAAAGTCCTTCAATAATAATAAAGGATACAACAAATATGATAACTAAAATTTGATATACTCTAGCTAGTAATTGTATCCATCTTTCATTTCTTTTTATCATAAACTTTCTTATAAAATATACCGAACATATCATCCATATAGTAGTTACTATAAATATCGCCGAAAAGTTAACTCCATTTATAGAAATTATATATGTACTAAATAAAATCAACCCTATTATTAAGTAACTATTTTTCATATCTTAACCCTGTCTCCATATCTATTAATTTAGCTTTATACTATAAAATAAGACTATACATTATTATATCATGAAGAATAATAAGGAGGTATTGTATATAATTAATCATAAATTAAATAAAAAACCTCATTAATAATCATATTACTTATGACTATTAATGAGGTTTTGCAATCCCATAGTGGGAATTATTTACTTAATATTAAGCAGTCTTTTCTGTAGAATCTTCAACTCTAACTTTTCCGTTGAATATATCTTTGTTTACTTTTCCTACAGAGTTACCAACAGATATTGCTGCTGCAGATGCTCCATTTACGTTTATCATAGTTCTACCCATATCTAATATTGGATCTATTGCTAATATTCCAGCTGCTAATGGGAAGTGAGCTCCAAGACCTACACCTGATAACACTACTGATACAGCCATTGTAGCAGTACCTGGAAGACCAGCTATACCTAATGAACTTATAGTTATAACTACTAATAACATTACGTAGAAGCTTATATCCATTGTCACATTAGCCATGTTAGCTATTGTAACTGCCATTAATGCAGGATATATACCAGCACATCCGTTCATACCCATGTTTGCACCTAAACTTGCTGTAAAACTTGACACAGACTCATCAACACCTTGCTTCTTAACTAGCGTATCTACAGTTACAGGTAATGTACCTAAACTTGAACGAGAAGTGAAAGCTAATAATAATGGTTCTGTAGCATTTTTGATGTAAGTCATAGGGTTTAATCCATTTGCAGCTATTATTGCTAAATGTATAACAAATAATATTGCAACTGATATATAAAGTGCCGCTACAAATTGTACAACAGATATCATAGATGATAATCCACGAGCTGTTAATGTATTTGCAAGCATCGCTACTACTGCGTATGGCATAAACTTGATTACAGTCATTGCTACACTTACTATTATCTTATAGAATGCTTCAACTAAATCAACAAATGGCTTTATTAATTCAGAATACTTCTTGTTTAATCTCTTAACTGCAAGTCCTAAGAACGTTGCAAATATTATTATTGCTACTATATTTCCATCTGCCATAGACGCTACAGGATTTGATGGTAATAATCCTCTTAACGTATCTACTAGCGGAGTTACTTCTCTTATTTCAGCAGTAGCTTCAACTAATACTTCAGCTCCTACACCTAACTTCATAACATTACCTACTACTATACCAACTATTGCAGCTAAAGCAGTAGTTCCAAGTAACATACCTAAAGATCTAAATGTAATTGTTTTTAAATCATCACCTTCACCCATATTGATGATAACTCTTAATATTGAAACAAATACCATTGGTACAACTAACATCTTTAATAAATCCATGAACCCTGAACCAAATAACCCATACCACTTAGATACCTCTTGTAACCAAGTTACTTGAGAAGGATCTTCTGGAAGTCCTGCTACTAATTGTATTATTACCCCTAATATTAATCCTATAATTGTTGCATAAATTGTTCTTGTTGAAAACTTAACCTTTTTCTTTTCAAATTGCTTAACAATGAAAAATGTTCCTATTAGTAACGCTATAAAAAGAACTGTTTTTACATCAGTTACCATAAGGAATTGTGATAAGAATGAACTTTCTCCCATGTTGATCTCCTCTTTTGTTATTTTATAATATTTTATAAATGCATTATACTAGCAAAGCTTTTCTTAACTAGTATCTCCTTGCCCTTACAAATATCATGATATATTATTAACAATTATAAGTCAACATCATTTTTGTATTTTTTTAAGTTTTTTTGTAATTTTTTCTTTTTTTATAAAGTTTTTACAAAATAGAACATTATATTCATTACTAAAATATAGTTTTTGCCTATGATACTACATCACTTATTTTAATTTTCAAACTATTCTTCAAGACACTCAATGTTGATAGTATTATACTTACAGTTATTACTTTCACGGATACCATATATTAAGTTTCAGAATTTTTCTTTCTAACTTTCCTTTTAACTTTTCTTATACATTTTTTCTTCTTAGATTTTCTAGATAAAGTGCCTGCAATCACAGCACCTGCATTACTTGCAGATTCTGCCCCTGCTATATCTTCTTCATTATTTTGAGCTTGCCTTGCATTAAGAATTCCACGCTTAGTTCTAAGTATAGCTAAGTCAGATACAATCATTCCAAAAAAAGCTATCAAAATATCTAGATCTTCATCTTGAAGCTCTTCTGCAATTGCAAAAGATAGTGTAGAGGATAGAAGTATAAAATCAGCATAACTTATAGATGCTAAATTTAAAGAACTATCTTTATTTGTTTGATAATTATTATTACTATTATCCATAACTACACCTCCTTTACAATACTATTTTTACTATAACTATTATATGCACGTATATACTTATAAAATTAACTTATAACTATTTTCTTTAAGCCACTTAACTTCTTTTTTATAATCGGGCATTATTCTTTCTACTAAACCATAAAATTCCTTCGAGTGATTCATATGAACTAAATGGCAAAACTCATGTATTATAATATAATCTATTGATCCTATCCTAGCCATAGATATTTTCGAATTTATGTATATATCTTTATTAGAAGTGCAGGTTCCCCATCTTTTCTTTTGTTCTTTTACTTTTACAGCATAAGGCGTTAAGTTATTCATTATTTCTGATTTCTTTTTACAGTGTTGTATCCTATCTGATACAATTTTTTGACTTTCTCTTTTGTACCACCACTGTAAAATCGATTTTATCGATTTTGGATTAGTATTCTTACTTTTAACAATTAATTTATTTCCCTTTATATCTACTTCTTGTACTTGACTTTGTATAATTTCTAGGTAATATTCTTCCCCTAAGTAGTAATACTTTTCTCCATTTTGATAAAGTCTATCAAAATTACTATAGTCTTTATCTTTGTATTCATGTAATTTTTGTAATATCCACTCTCTTTTTTTGATTAGTATATCTTCTAATACTTTTAATGGTACTTCTTGAGGACTTATTAGCGTAATATTATATTTTGGTTCTATTTTTAGAGTAATAGTCTTTCTTTTTCTATATATAACATTTACTTCTATTTCTGTATCTTTGTATTTAACTTTTAATTTATTATTTGCCAATCATTACACAACCTTTGTATTTTTAATATTATATCTAAATTTATTTCTATTTCCTGGGTAATTATATGCCCTCTTTATTATACAAATAATTGTATTTAAAACTCAATTATTTATATAAATTATTTGACCAAAAATTTTGAGGTATCTGATTTTGATCTATCGTCTTAAATTCATAACCTTGATTTGATAAGTAGTCTAGAATTTCACCTAGGCACTCTACTGTTTGCTGTTTTTCATGAATAAGCACAATTATTTCATCTTTATTCTCTGAATTAATCTTTACATTTTCAATGATTTGATTAGGATTTAACTTCCAGTCTTGTGTATCTATATTCCAGTCCCATATTCTATATCCACAATTGATTAAATCATTATACACTTCACAAGGAGTATACGGTTTACTTCCATAAGGTAACCTAATAAGTTTTGATGTTTCCCCTGTTATATTAAAAAATGTATCTTGATTTACTTCGAATTCTTTTCTTGCAGATGCTCCATTTTTGTATAATTCATGTATATCATGAGATACACCATGAAAGCCGGCTTTATTACCATTATTAATAATATTATTTACTTTATCAGGGTATCTCTTCATATTATTTTCTAATAAAAAGAACGTAGCCTTAGCATTATACTTTTCTAAGATATCAATAATTTCATCAGTATATCTAGATGGACCGTCATCTACAGTTATATATACAATTTTATTATCAATACTACTTGGACCTTTTTCTATTTTAGCTAGATTTTTATTCATCATTTCAGTGATAGTAATATTTGAAGAATTTCTTTCTCTATAATTCTCATAATTATTTAAGGAATATCCATACCTAATATTTATAGTTGAAATAACAGCTGAAATTGATACTATTATTGAACCTACAATTAAAATTACTTTTCTTTTACTGCATAATTTAAACTTTTTGCCCATGATTATCCTCCTATGTCTTATTTCTCTACAAAAAGTATAAGTATTTGTTCTTTTTTTACATCATTTATAGTATTAGTCAAATTTTTTCTTTTATCACTGCCTAATTTAAATTAAAAAAATTAATTTGGTATAATATTTTAAATAACTTGATAAATGTTAAATTTATGCTATCTTATAAATATTTGTGGTCATTTTTGTAGCAAAAACCATAATATATTATTAGCCAAACTTTTTCATTTTTTAAGGAAGGACATTGTTTATGCAAAATAATAATTTAAAAAACTTAACAGGTATTAATATATCTAAGTTAAATAGTTATATTGACTTTGAAAAGATAAAAAAAAGAAATATTGATATTGTATATATAAAAGCAACTGAGGGACATGTATATATAGATCCATGTTTTGAAATAAATGCACTGAATGCAAATAAATCATCTTTATTGGTAGGTTTTTATCATGTCTTTAGACCATCTACTGAGGAACTTGCATTTAAGCAGGCTAGGCATTTTGTTAATACTATAAAAAACTATCCGTGCGACTGTAAGGTTGCATTGAATATTGAAAATGCGAGTAATTTAACTTCATCTAAAATAACTACTCTTTGTAATATTTTCCTAAATGAGATTAAGAATCTTAGCAATCTAGATGGAGTTATATACACGACAACAAATTTTATTGAAAGAAACCTCAAAAAATCTTTAAGCATGTATCCACTTTGGGTAATTCAAGAAACAAATCGTAGTTTTATCGACAACGGCATATGGAATAGTTGGATTGGGTATCAGTATTTTGACAAAAAAGTTATTGACGGCTTAACTGGCCACGCGTATTTAAGTGATTTTACTTCTGAAATTCTCCTATCTTAATAAAAAATTTTTAATCCAATATTTTTTACAAAAATAAAATAGGTTGCTTATAATTATATAGGCAACCTTAACTACTACTATTCCTGTATTTTTTTCCTAATAATATCTATAGCTAAACCAGGGCATACTGCTAAGTCCTCTGCATTAAAATATTGTATAGCATTGGCATCCATTAATACATTAGATCTTTGTTCAAATTCATCATCTTTAAACCATAATATAAAAATCATATATGTATTTCCAATGTACCTAAATTTGTATGCAAGATCTCCCATACTTATTCTTTCTGCCTGTATGCTGTCCATAAATTGCTTATATTTATCAATACAACATTCGAATTCTAGCGCTAACCTATCTATTATAGTTTTTTTATAATTAGGGTAAAATACATGCCCTCCAGGAACTTCTTTGTATGAAATATATCTATCTACAGGTGGTTCTCCTGTTGAATTTATCAGATATCTGATAATAATAATTTTTAAACTTAAGTTAGTACAGATACTTCCATCATTATTATATATCTCTCCATCAGGATAATTTACATAATAAATATCACCTAGAAAATCTACTGTAAACATACTTTTACTTTTATCAAAATCTATTCCACTTAACTTACTAATGGTTTTGAGATTTATAAGTTTTAATTTTTCTCTTGCGTAATTAAAAGGTACGTTATAATTACTTTGTTTATTGACCATTTTCTACTCCTATTTATACTTAGAATTTACATACTTGTTACTTTAGCTTAAATTCAGCAGCTAACATGGCATCTCCAACTTGTTTAATTATCCTATACTTACCTTTTTTTAGATTGATATTAATATTATCAAGACTTATTTCATGGGTGTTTGTCTTATTAGGACCTAGTATTATACCAATATCTGTAAAGGATGCATCATCTGTAAATGGAACTTCATACCAAATATTATTTTTTAAATACTCTATCTCATATGCTTCTCCATAATACAATTCTTCTGATGTATTGTTCTTTATATTAATTGTAATTTTCTTATCACCTAATAAATAAGATTTCTCTGATATGTACATTGTCACGTCCTTAGAAGTATTAAGCTGTTTATTATCAGTATTGGATTTGTTTAGATCCGTGCATCCCACTACAAAAATGGATATTATACATAAAATCATTGCAATATATCTTTTGATAAAAAATCCCCCCTACTATTTTTTATTAATAATATTCAATTTCTACAATTTTTCCTAAATCAATTAATACTTCTCTCAATTTATCAATAACATACATTTTTATACTTAGTTCATTTGGAAAAGATGGATTTTGATGTGCAGGATTAATAGC
>NZ_NOJY02000048.1 GCF_002250835.2 Romboutsia weinsteinii | reverse complement strand
AAGTGCGTTATCTCCTACACCCTGACCTACAAATATTCCATCAATTATTGTATATAGTGCAGATATTAGCATTGCAAATGCAGATGGTACGGCATATTTTAAAAATTCACTTACCATATAAATCACCTCTTCTATTATTATTCCATTATGAATTATAAAGTCTTGTGTAACAAAAGAGTCAATTTATTTTTTTAAAAAAAATTATTTTATTTGAATTTCTATTTGAGCTAAGCATTTTATTTCACCACTATTATTAACTCTTGTCATTATGTACATTTCATGGAAATCCCCTTTAACATTTATGTTATTTTCTTGTATATATTTAGCTAATATATCATAGTATTTTTTAGTTTCATAAATTGTGTCATCAAAATACATTGTAAGATAATCACCTTTAGGTAAGGTTATTATCTCTCTATGAGTATTGGATATATCATCTAACTTTATCATAGTCTTTGTATAAGTAAGCTTGTCTTCTTTTATTAAATCATTATAAGAAGTTTCAAATACTATATAGCAATTGACATTATCATGATTTTTTTCAACTTCAATTAATGTATGTCTTAGATTAATTTCAAATTCCGCTGTGTACCTACCTGAATAATCGTACTTAATCATTTCTCTTTCATCATTGTGTTTTATAAATATATTATTGATACCTCTATTTAAAGAGTCTTTTATATTATTCTCAAGCTTTTCTATACTTTCTTTAATATCATTTAGTTCTTCTAACTTTTTATTTACTAGTTCTTTTCGCTTGTTAAGAGTTTTTAAAACTGATTCTAGTGAGTCATAATTTTCCATGGTTTCTTTTATTTCTTCTAGGGATAGTCCTATAGCCTTGCATCTTTTTATTAGATCTATTTTTATAAAACTTTTTGTTGAATAATATCTATATCCTGTCTTTTCATTTATATAATCTGGTTTTAATATATTGTATCTATCATAATGTCTAAGTGTTTCAATAGACATATTATGTAGCTTAGCGGTTTCTCCTATTGAGAAGTATTTTTCCATCTTACACCTCAAGTATTTATTATTTGAAATCTTTGTAATGCTAATTTAACCATTCTTTGATTCTGATATTTTTAATCAGTCATAAATCTACTTATTAACATTAGCCTATTACATTTAATAGTATAATGGATTCATAAATTAAACAATAGGATCAATATAGTATAAAAAATATCAACTCATTTATTTCTTAAAAGTAATAGGCAATCCCTCTGAGCAAACTGGAAATTTCATTTCTAGTGGATTATTTCGTTGATGCTGAATATGTAGGTGCGGCTCTGAAGTCGTACCAGAGTTACCTACTTTACCAATAACTTCCCCTTCATCTATATATTCTCCAACCAATACTCCTATACTATCTTGCATTAAGTGAGCTAGTATAAGATATGTATTTGTTTCCTCAATTTCAATAAAGATATAGTTACCAAGTGAGCTTGTAAATTCCTCAGTATTAGGAATAATATCTTGCTCATTGTTCTCAATTCCAATCACTCTTCCTTTGACTGGAGAAATAATATCTTCACCAAAAATCCCATAATCATGTACATTTAAACTTTCTACATTGTAAGGCTCTTTCAATATATCGTAAGCGTAACATTCAGACGGCCACATAGCATGTATCTTATACTCATTACCGCCAAAAATAACCGCATTTTCAATCGGCATTTTAACTGAAATACTATCATTAGTAGTTGCATTTGTTGGGTATGTGATAGGTGAAACTCCTAGTAAAACTGTTATTGGTAATGTAAACACAATTGAAATAGCAATAAATGCAATATTCCATGCCACTTTCTTTCCTTTACATAATGAAACAATAAGTATAATTATTTGTACTAGTATTAAAAATATAGCAACGGGGGAAAAAATAAAAACTGCAATATTCCATGCATAGGCTCCTACTTGCCCACCAACGCAATAAATACATACTATACAAGTGACTATAATTGCACATAATAATCCAAAAAAATATTTTTTCATATTTATTCTCCTCATGTAATATTAATTTTTATCATAATTATTTATAAACCTTAATCTCATTTCTTCTGCGTTTTCTGATTTTGTCATAATAAAGCATTATTTATAGCTGAAATTTAATTCATATAATTTCAAAATTTATACTCAAAATTATAATATCAAAAACTTAAAATATCCTTGGTATAAATCTTAAGATTATCTGAAGATTTATACCAAGGATATTTTGTATATGCTTATTTATATCACTATTATAAAAATTTTTTCTATCAATTTTAAATCAATATAATTATCTTATACTAAAAAAAGCAGATAGTTAAACTAACTATCTACTTTTTAAAACCGCGCTCCGTTACTTGTGATACGGTTCACCGTATCAGTAGTAAGTGAGGTTTTTATATACTAATATTTAAAATCTAAAAGCTTATTTTTTAACTGATCTTCAATATTTCTTAATTCTACTTCAGCTTCCTTACGTTTTTGACGTCCTTCGGTTTGTATATTAAGTATTTCATCAAGAGTTGAAATTAATGACTCATTCGTAGCTTTAAGTGTTTCAATATCAACAATTCCTCTTTCAGACTCTTTTGCAGTTTCTATAGTTGAAGTTTTTAATATTTCTGCATTTTTACGTAAAAGTTCATTTGTCATATCTGTTACTTCTCTTTGAACTCTTGCAGCATTAGCAGCGTGAGCAACTCCAAGTGCTAAAACCATTTGATTTTTCCAAAGTGGTATAGTATTTATAATTGTAGATTGTATTTTTTCAGACATTAATGAATCATTATTTTGAATTAAACGAATTTGAGGAGCCATTTGTAAAGAAATCATTTTAGTTAATTCTAAATCGTGAATTTTCTTTTCAAATCGATTGCAAAGAGCCACAAAATCATTTAATTCTTGAGCATCCTGAGGGTTCCCACTATTTCTTGCTTTTTCTTGCAATTTAGGAAGTTCTTCCTTTTCTAGTTTTTGAAGTTTCTTTTTTCCAGCTAAGATATACATATAAAGCTCTTTAAAATATACTTTATTTATTTCATACATCTTATCTAGCATAGCAATATCTTTTAAAAGCTGTATTTGATGTGATTCAAGAATGTTACACATTTTACCAATATTGTTATCTACATTTTCATATTTTATTTTCATTTGGGAAATCTTATCCTTACCTTTTTTAAAGAAACCTAAAATTCCTTTTTTCTCTTCGGATTCTTCGAAGTTCTTTAATTCATAAACTACACTAGATAATATTTCCCCAATTTCACCTAAATCTTTAGTTTTTACATTACTCAATGCTGACTGTGAAAAATCAGAAATTTTCTTTTGAGCACCTACCCCATATTGTAAAATAGAATTTGAATTATTTATCTCTATTTTATCTACAAACTGATCAACCATCTTTTTTTCTTCCGCTGTCAGTTGGATTTCATCAATTATTTTTTCTTCTATTTTTTCTTCTTTTACTTTTACATCAAGCACTTCCTCCTGGAATGATTGAAAAGTTAATTCTGGTTTTATATCAATAGACTCTTCTTTGAATTCATCACTCATTTTTAATGCCTCCCTTTTATTTAAAACTTACTTTTTAAAATCATCTTCTGCCAATCCCTCTTGTTTAAATAATGTTTTAAGAACAGAAATATCTGTAGAAATATCTAAAACAACATCTTCAAATAAATCATCTAATAAATTTTCAAAAGCGCTATTAATAAGATCAATACTCTTCTCAATTTCACTTTTAGCATTTTTTATATTATCCCCTTGAACTAATTGACTATTTAACTCTTTATATGAATTAATTAATTTTATAGTAATAGGAAGATAATGATTTATAAATTTATTAACTTCTTGTATCTTTTTAGGATTTTTTTCAACATTACTAAGGATTTGATTTGCAATGTTTCCTAATTTATCTAATTTTATAGCTATTTCTTCTTTATAAAGCTCATTTCTTACATTTGTTATTTGTTCAATATAATTTCTTCCTATTTTAATAGTAGATTCTATTTCTTCTTTTTCCGAATTATATATTTCTTCATTTAATTTTTCATTATTGCTCTCTTTAGCCATTTGTTGCTTTTTTAAGTTTAAATAGTCACTATATACTTCATCACTTAACATAAAATAAGTTTTTTCTTCATCTATATGTCCTTCTAAAAACATACCTAAATCAATCATTTTACTTAGGTCTTTAACAACAAAACTTTCTTTCTCTTTGACAAATTTCGCTAAGTCCTTAATTAAAAAATAACTATTGTCGTCAATAAATCTCACATACGTCTTAAAACGCTTTACTCTTTTTCTTGATTTTATTCCTCTTGCTAATAAACCTAAACTTACTGCCAAGAATATAAGTGAAACTCCCAACATAGCATAGCTAATTGTAACAGCAATACTGCTAAATAACATCTTAAATATTAGAAATATCAACACTGAAAAACCACAAACCAAACTTCCACTCACACCAAATAATATATACAATATTCCTGATATACTTCCAGCTGGTCTTTTGCTAATATATGTTGATACATCGTTTTTAGCTTTTCTATTTAAACTCATATGTTTTTCACTATATACATTAAACTTTGTTTTAAAATGACTTAAAGTGTCATCAGTTTTATAATTAATATCCCTTTTCAAATTAGCAAAATCTATTGCTTTAAGTGCATTGCCAACTGTAGACATAATTTGATCTTCTAAATCAGAAATTTTCTTTTTATCCATTATCTTGCCTCCAGATTATTTTTATTATAATTAACATAAATTTAGATATATACTATACCTTTATGATAATATTTTAGATTTATTATATCTTATAATCTAACTAATTGTAACTACTAACTTAAAAATGTACTTTGGGTGGCATTTTAGATGCTGTTTAGTCTTGAAGGCAAGTAGTATATAAAGAGTAGTTTCTGTAAGTTTTAAAATTCACAATAAGAAAAGGGCCGCTGAAATTCAGCGGACCTTCAAACTAACACTATTGTTGAGGCTATTTTTGCATTTATTTATGATACGGTTCTTAGTACCTTACTCTAAGGAGCACATTTTTACATATTGTTTATTTTATCTTGGATTTTTCTTTCTAGTTTAAAGCTCAATTTATTTGTATATTTTTCGTTCTTGATTAATAGTTCATATGATTCAATAATAGAAGTAAAATACCCTGATATAAAAATACCTATAGAAACTAATAATATGCAAATTATTTGGTATTCAGCATTATTTACTTCTGAAATTAAACCATTCTTTAAAAAGAAAAATATAGCTAATCCAGAGCATATTGAGCATACACCTATTCCTATTAAGCTTCTATATTTATTTTTAATAGTACTATATTTATCATTTAAATCCTTTAATACTTTTTCATCAAATGTTAAAGCTTGTTTCTTTAGCATCTTATAATTATCTTCAAGTATTATCCCTTTAATAAAAAATCCTACACCCACTGCAACCATAATTGATACTATTATCACATAAATTTCAAACCTACCTTTAAATAATAAGTATGGTATATATGCAGATATTATAGTAATTACTCCCATTAATACATTTTTATAAATCTTTGATTCATTACTTAAAAATGCCTCTGCTACTTCTCTACTTACATAATACCCCTCTTTTTCTTCTTTCTGTTCTACTGAGCTCTTTAATAAGTAATCAACAGATACATTAAATATATTACTTATTTTAAGTAATTTCTCTGTTTCTGGAAATCCTTGACCATTTTCCCATTTACTAATAGCCTGCCTACTTGTATTTAATCTTTCTGATAAAACTTCTTGAGACATTCCTTCCTTTTTCCTCAATGCTAATAATTTTTCTCCAAATTCCATATATAAAGATCCTCCTACTAAAATCTATACATTCATGCTATCACAGCATTTGTATAATCACTATCATATTATAGTTGCATATTGTAAATTATAGGTTGCAATTATGCTACTTCTTGTCAATACTCTCATTTGTAGCTAAATTCTTTTGTTAATATATATTATTTCTACAATGCTTATTGTAGTTTTACTTAAAGATAATATATTTGTAATTCAAATAAGAATTAAAGTTAATATTATTGGTTTTTCAGAAATTAAAAGTAAATAAAAAAGTACCAATCCTACCCAGATTAGTACTTTTCATTCTTAAAATTATCATTTGGTTTTTATTTAATATCTCTAAAATAAACAATCAATTTTATATTTTAAACCGTGCTCCCTTACTTGTGATACGGTTCTCCGTATCGTGCTCTACGGAGCACGATTTTATTTTAATATTAGTTCTCCTCTTTATTTTTCTGTGATTATTTTAGTGGGATTCGCATCTGTTACAAATATCATACTATCGTAAAGTACCGCAGGTGGTTGAAATATTCGGTAACTTGGAGGAAGAAGACGCATAAACCAAGAATAGCTTTCTCCAAGAGTACCCATATAGGTGTATTGTGAAATTACTTCAGCCAGTTCTGAATTTCCCGGGATATTTGCAAAGTCTAACCAACAAATATCTAACCCAGCCATTTTTGCTGTTTTAGCCAATGGGTTATGGGAGTAAAATACTTGATTTGTACGCTTTGTAGAGGAGCCGGTTGGCATATTACAACGAGTTCTATAAAAATCTGTACCTATTACATAGTAACCATTATCTGTTTCACTTGAAAGCAACTTTCCCATGGAATCGAAGCTACCCCATTTAGCCACATGACTGTTATGACCTGTAACAAAGATACTCTCGCAACCCATCTGTTGCTCTTGCTGTAATATCCATTGGACATTCTCAGCCATAAATCTATCTCTTAATGTACTACCCTCTGTGTCTGTTATGGCTTGAAGTTCACAATATTGCAATAGCATATCTGCAAAATGTATTGCTTTAGTAGAATCTTTCTTGCCCTTAAGTTCATTTTTAACTTGATTTATGATTTCCATCCGAGTAAGGTAATCAAATTCATCGCTCCAATCTTCGCCATCCATAAGCTTTTGTAAATTAGTGATATCTACGCCAAATTCTTTGCAGGCTTCATTTAAGAATTGAAAACTGAAAGAGGTTCTTTGCATATCAAAACCGTAAAAGCGAAGGTCTTCGCCTTCACCCGCAATTTCATTATATTGTCGCATATACGAAATAATCTCAGCCATTTCATCCGTTCGATATATGGCAAAACCAATAGATGCTGCTGCTTCTTGAGCAGTTCCTTCGCCACCATGTATATATCGATTTACTTGCTCACAGCCACCATAGTCACCCTCAAGCACAAATGCTCTCACACCGTAAATTTCCACCATTTGTTTGAATACATCAAGCTTAATCTGTTGGAATTCTACATTACCGTGTGTAGCCTCCCCTAAGGCTATTATTTTAGCGTTTTCTGGTATTGTGATATTTTCCACAGATTGCGCATATTTCGCAAACTCTTCTGGATTTGTATTTTCTCCTGTACTAAATCCGCCGAAGTGCATAAATATGAGTGCTGCCAAAACGATTACTCCTAATAGTCCAAAGACTATACACCATATCTTAGAGTGTTTTGTTCTTTTTTTCATAAATAATATTTCCCCTTGTGCTTAATATGAATTTCTCTACGTCATACTTATCATGTCTAGTGCACTTCGTGTAATAGTTCCTCAGCAGAGATTTTAAATAATCTTGCAAGTGCAATTAAATTTGATGTACTTGGATCAGATGTTCCATTCTCCCATTTGGATACTGCTTGTCTGCTTACACCTATTGACTCGGCAACAAACTCTTGAGTCATATTACAGTCTGTTCGATGCTGTTTTAAAACTTCACCAAGAGATTTTCTGATGATTGATTTTTCTTTTCTAACATCTCCTGATTTTATATATTTAATTAGTGCTTTCATGATAAGTATACCTACGCTAATAAAAATTATTATCACTGTCAGCCCAATAAGAAGTATTCCACCAAAAATGGCTACTCCTAAAAAATCAAGTTTCATACTACCAACTCCTTTCTTAGGTTTACTATAACAATATTTTGTGGTTGACACCAGAAACTATCTCGCTATTTTAAGTTGCACTTTGGTTGCAAATGTAAAATAGTACAAATTTCAATATAATTCTGGTTCTTTCATAGCGTACTTAAATTTCTTCTTTATCATTTCTTTTAGGTATTATCCATAATGAATAGATATACGATCCCCTATAACAAATATATTTTATTTACTTATTAGATCCCTACCAAAGTTTAAGTACTCGGACTTGATATAGAAATTAAAAGCAAAGAAAAAAGCACTCAATCCAGAAAAGGTCAGTGCTAATTCCTCAAAGTTAATTTTATTTACTTAATCCGATAGCCCTAAAACAAAAGTAATTCGCCGACGTAGTCGCTCAAATAAATGTTCTAAAATAAACAACCAATTCGATATTTGAAATCGTGCTCCCTTACTTGTGGTACGGTTCTCCGTTACACCTCCAACGGAGCTTGTTTTATACTACTAGAGATATTTCCATAGAGTGCCTTTCTTGGATTTATAGCGATTAATATAATTGCCACTAATAAATATAATATTGCATAGTATTTTATAAGCGCTATTAAGTCCCAACTAATTATCCCAATTAAAAAATTAAATAGTTGATGTATCATAATAGGAACTAACAAATTCTTATTTAAATTATAAAAAGCTGTCATTATAATACTAATTGAGATAACTGCAATCATAAAAAATGTAATATATTTCATCAAATTAATTCCTTTAAATCCTGTTGTAAACCATATTGGTGAATGCCATATTCCCCACCAAAAACCTATTATTATTGATGTTTTTAAAGGAGTGTGCTTCTTTTGAAGTTCATTTTGAGCAAATCCTCTCCAGCCTAATTCCTCACCTAATGGTCCTGCAAATAAATTTTTTAAAAATAAATATATAAACATTCCTACTGATGAGATTGTAAAGCTAGGCATTATTCCATTATTTTTAGATGTTATTATAAATATAACTGCTACAGCTATTAAAACTTGTGTACTGATCACTATAGTTACTATTGAAAATTTAAGTTTATTTTTAAACTTATCTTTTATATATGATATAAAACTTTGACCTGGGTAAATTCTTTTAAATAGTATCATGAATGCAAAAGTTGATGACCAAGATGCTATACATAAAACAATATCAAATACTACTTTTGGGAGTCCTAACATTATAGTTGTTCCTACTAATAAAAAAAGTGGTAAAAAAATTATATTTGTTAGAATAATAAAACTTGCTATAGGTCTTTTCAATTCTTTCTCTACTCTCATAAATATCCCTTCCCTCATTTCAAATTAATATTTAAATTGTTATAATCTAAGTTATAACTGCTTATATCATGAGTTTAGACCTATGAGTAAGTCCCAGGTCAATCATTTTTATATTATTTTATAGGTGCATAAATTTCTAGAAATACACGTTCAAGTCCTTCTTCATAAGTAGTAAGCAATATGTTAACATAAACTACTCCAAGTGGTTCATATCCATTTTTTATTGCTATTTTTCTTAAACTAGCTTCCACTTTATTATCCATATTTTCTCCATCAGTTGACCATCTTCCATCTTCAATAATAGTATAGATACAATTTTGATGAGCAAGAACTTCACCTTCTATACTCTTGTCAAAGTCTTCTAATTCTCTTACAATTATAAACTTATCTCCTATCATACCTTCTTCATTAAAACTTATTACTCTTCTTAAAGCCGTTAATGTAACTGCTTGTTTTAAGCTATCTGTGTTCTTTGCTAAAATTTCATATTTATCAAAATCCGTAATTTTTTTTATTTTCCCCTTTACTTCTAAAGGTCTCATTTCTTTTATTGTGTATTTTCCCAAATATTGTTTGATTTTAGCACAATCCTTTTTAATTAATTGAACCTTTTTCAAAAGGAGCTTTTTATATTCTATTTCTTCTAGTATAACTTGTTCTTTTTCTTCTAATAAAAATTCTAAATCGGCTATACTCTTACTTTTCCTTATTTCTTGAATTCTTTTAATCTCAATATCAATTTCTCTATAAAAATTTATTGTTGTAATATCATATATATCAAACTGATTATATTCTCTATATCCATTTTCAGCATTTTTCTTAGGATTTACTAATCCCTTGTCCTCATAAAATTTCAGCGTATCCCTAGATACACCTAGAAATTTAGCTACTTGTCCAACGCTATACATTCTATTCCCTCTACTATCTTATAATTTTTTATATCCATAAATAATAATGAACCGTATCCCTTACTTGTGATACGGTTCTCCGTAGCGTACCCTACGGAGCACGCTTTTGTAAATTTATATAATTTTAATACTTATCTTATTATATTTTTAAGATGGCGAATACTCTTCTTTTTTAATATAATTTATGCTGTAAGTCTTACATGCTATTACTAATGATTTACTTAAACTCTCTAAAAAGTTTATATAAAATATAATTTCTTTTGAATCTGGCCATGTTAAATCATTTGATGGATGTGCTATCATGTTTCTTTTATCCATAAATTCCCTAAGATGTTTCTCTGCTAACTTCTTTACTTCATGACTCTCTGTTTGACCTAAAAATGACTTCAATTCAAATTGTTCAGATATACCTTTCCAAACCTCTTTCATTCCTATTCTCTCAAATAATGATTTTAGTACTTCTGGCCTCATATTCTCATATGTTATAGATAGACAAGATGTATTTATGGATGATAAGTCATTCTCATTCACATTCATACTTAATGTTTTTATAAATGATTCTACTCCTCCCTCTCCATGTCCATACTTTCTTGGCCTTGAAATAACTTCTGCTGTATAGCTTATTAGATTTTCTCTCATATCTCTAGGCAAGCTTTTATATTCATCAACATTTGATGCTATAGTTAAACTTAAGTCCTCAAATATATTTTTCACAAAATTTTCAAATCTTCCACCTAAATATGGGATTATAATGCCTGGAATCATTCGTGATCCTAATTTAGATTCTAGTGATATTTTTTGTAATTCAACAAATTTGCAATATTTTTCTGTATCAAAATCATTTTCTATCTTAATAGAGCTAATCTCTTCTACGGTATCTTTTAGATCTATAATCCCCTTTATATGATTTAAATCATTTATAAATTCAACTAATAACTCATCCATATTAAATTTCTCCTGTTAATATTTGTTTTGCTAATATTACTCTATCTATAATGGATTGACTAGTTCCTCTTTTCCCTGTAAGTATTTCATATCCATCTTTGCTATTTAGTTGTTTATCTAAACTTTCTCTTATTGTGCTATAATCTGCCAAATTATCAACCAATGTGTATGCAACCATCAATGCATCACATAGAGAAGTACTTAACTTATCAACTTTTTTTAACACAAATAATTCGTCTCCAAATATATTCCTTAATGCGAATAATGTGTCTATATAAAGTTCTTTCATCCCTACTAAACAGCCCTCTGTATCACCTGAGTGATTTATTACACATAAATCTAACATTCTCTTTAGTGAACTTTTTTTATCTTTTATATACGCTTCCCTTATTGCAAAGAATCTAAGAATAATCTCACAATCTCCCATAGTTTTATATAGGTTATTTTCTACCAATTCTTTTATTGGGTTTTCATCTTCATCTTCTATATATCTTGGAATTCCCCATACTTCTCTAAATAAATCATGCTTAGATATGTCTATTATCATGTTGTTGAATGCACCTGGATATAATGCATTTCTTAATTCTTGCTGATTTAATTGTATTCCGCCTGTATTAAGACGTTTAAATAATACCATTCTTATATCGGACTCATCAATTTCTCTGCTAGACTCAGCTAATAAAACTATTGCTGATACAGTCCTTCTTAACAAACCTCTTTTTATAATATCCGGAAGGTCTTTAAATGTTTTTCCATTTAACTCTGTCCAATATTCTAATGATGATAGCCTCAATTCATTATTTAAAAATTCATTTATTGTACTCAATCTTTGAAGTCCATCCATTACTTCATATGAGTTATAGTCTTTTTCAAATAAAAAAACAGGTGGTATTGGTATATTCATTAATAATGACTCTATTAGCAAAGATTTCTTTCTCTTATCCCATCTATTTCTTCTCTGATATGATGGATTTATATCTAAATAATCCTTATCTTGTAGCATATCTTGTAAGTTCTTAAGTGGAAAATCCATACTAGTTCTTAATATCCTTAATTGACCATTTTCGTATTTATCTTTTAATAGAACTTCTTCTCTATCATCATCAAGCTCTATTAAATCTTCATTTAGTTCTACGTATATTTCCTTCATGTTATCCCCTCCTTATATTTTATATTTATATTTTACATTATTTTACATTTGTTTTGTAAAAAAAATATATCATAATTTTATGATATATTTTAAGTAATTAATTGTTTATTTGTGATTCCTTACTTGTGATACGGTTCATTATTATTTATTCTAAACGCTCTATATACTTGTTCTAATAATATAAGCTTCATCATCTGATGCGGGAACGTCATCTTAGAAAATGATAGTTTATAATCTGATCTCTTTAAAACTTCATCTGAAAGTCCTAAAGACCCACCTATAATGAAAGTTATATGACTATGACCTCTTACTCCCAGCTTGCTAATTGTATCTGCTAACTCTTCAGAAGATAAATTTTTCCCATCTATCGCAAGCGCTATTACATAACTATTATTTTTTATTTTACTAAGTATTTTCTTTCCCTCTTTATCCTTTACTATAAGCATATCTTTTTCACTTAAATTTTCAGGACATTTTTCATCATCAAGCTCTATCATATCTAACTTACAATACTTCGATAACCTCTTTGTAAACTCTTCTATTCCTAATTTAAGATACTTTTCTTTTAATTTTCCGACACTTATTATACTTATATTCATATATCCGCTCCTATTATGTCTATCTTATTTTACAATTGTTATAATGTGTAAATATTAGAGATTTCATCTCTTGACAATATATCTAATTTTACATCTTGTCCAACAATTATATTATTCTGTGTTAATATACCCTTAGATGTTTCATAAGCTAATTCTGGGAAGTTATTCTCTTTACTTAAGTGAGCTAATAGTATAGACTCTGTTCCTTCTTTTATAAGTTCTACACAGAAATTAGCTGCGTCTTCATTTGCTAAGTGACCCGTTTGGGACATTACCCTTTTCTTTAAAGCATATGGATATGATCCCATCATAAGCATATTAGGGTCATAATTTGACTCTAGTACCACTAATTTCGATTTATATAAATGTCTTCTTATATTATCTGTTATCTCACCTATATCTGTAGCTATAGACATCTTCTCATTGCCTGTGTAGATATTATAACCTACTGCATTAGATGAATCGTGAGGTATTGAAAATGGTCTTATTATTATATCTCCTAGAGAATATGTTTTATCATTCTCAAATACCTTCATATTACTATCTTTAATATCCCCAAGTTTGTCCTTCATAGCACACCAAGTTTTTATATTTGCAAATATTGGTATATCAAACTTTCTAGATAATATTCCCGCTCCTTTTATATGATCAGAATGTTCATGTGTTATAAATATTCCCTTTATTTTCTCAGCATCTATATCTATATCTTTAAGTCCAGTAGTTATTCTTTTTCCGCTAAGGCCTGCATCTACTAATATATTAGTATCTTTATAACCTACAGAATGACAATTCCCACTGCTGCCGCTTCCTATTGAACAATATTTTAGCATTATGCCACCTCTCTTTTAGTAATCATAGATTATATTATACCAAAAAAATAGAGCATTAAATAATTTTTCAATGCTCTAGCAAATATTTACTTATATTCACTTACTATTTTATCTATATCGACACCTTTTTTATTCCATAATTCAACGAATTTTGCTCCATTTACATTTTCGTACATGTATTTATTATAGTACTCTTGTAATGTTTCAAAGAAAAGTTTATCTCCAACTTTTTTTCTTATTTCATTAAAAGCAACTGCCCCTTTAGTGTATACATTTAAACTATATTCAGCAGAGTTTTCATACTGTGTACTAGGTTTAAAGATATTTTCACTCTTATAGTTTTTACTTTGTATTTCCATAGTTTTTATAAGTTTTTCTCCTACTTCAGCTCCATATTTCTTCTCAAAATATAGTATAGTAGAATATTCAGTAAGTGCCTCATCTAACCACGGTTCGCTTATTTCATCATTACCTATAACTGAGTACCACCATTGATGGGCAGTTTCATGTGCAATGACATATTCAAGTAAAAATTTATTTTTTTCATTGTATAAGCTTTGGTCTATCATTACTAGATTAGGATATTCCATACCTCCTATATAAAAATCACTTGCTACTACAGAATATGTATCATATGGATATTCCCCAAACAACGAACTGAAAATCTCTATAGAATCTTTTGCAATTTTTGTTGATAGCTCAGATAAATCTTTATTTAAATTATATGTACTTATAGATACATTCTTAAAAGAATCTGTCTTTATATCAAATTTATCACTTAAGATGAAAGCAAAATCTCTAACTCTTTTTGCTTGAATCTCATACATAACCTTTTCTTTATCATTTTTCTGATTTATTATTTTTCCACTACTTCCTACCTTATATTTTTTAGGTACTAGCATCTTAACATTGAAATCACTAGTCTCACTATAAAATGGATCCCCAACACTTTCATAACTCTTTAGGTTCCATCCTCTTTCATCATACACACAAGCTATTGGAAACCAGTTTGTTATATTTATAGTGTTATCTCCATATCCAAATCTACCTACTGAATTTGGAATCTTTATATTGTATTTTAAATCAATAGAAATTTTTTCATTTGGCTTTAGTTGTCTGCCTAAGTTTACTTCAAGTACATCATACTTGTCTCCTTTTATCTTATACTCTAGTTTCTTATCATTATTTAAAATATTCTTAATGTCTATGTAGCCTTCATTGAATCCATTTGGGTATGCCTTTTCCATCTCATCTTTTTCAAAAGGAGCAAACTCTTTTTTTGAAAATGCATTAGGATATATATGAAAATAAACCTTCTCAAGTGTAGTATCAGTGTTATTTACATATTCAATATTCTGATTACATAATAACCGCTTACTTTCATCATCCAAAATTATATCCATAGTGTATCTGTCTAGATTTTTTTCTTTGCTAATATTTATAGTCTCTTTACTGTCTTTTAAGTTAAATACATACACTCCTCCTGACAACAATACTATTCCTAGTATTATAAAAACTATTTTTCTTACTTTTCGGCTAAAATTTATAACCAAATTCTCCCCCTCCGATTTTTCATGAATAATTTTTTTTAATTTCTACAACATAAATTTGTAATCTCTTTTATGATATAATCTATTCTGAGGTGATAAAATGTTCTTTAAAGAAGTAAATGAAATAGATTTAGGTGAAACTACAATTGCCAATATCTTCATAGATATATTTATGCCAATGGCAAACGGGTTATACGTTAAAGTTTATCTTTTAGGCTATCGACAAGCGTGTGATCCTAACTCAAATCCTAAATTTGATAATAACTCGATATCTAAAAATTTAAATGTACCACTATCAGACGTGATTGAGGCGTGGCAATTCTGGGAGAGAAAAAATATAATCAAGCTTCATAAAAATGAAGGTCTTGATGATTTTGATTTTTCTATAGAGTTTATGGATTTAAAAAGATTTTATATGGATAATATGCATGTAAATACTAAATCTATAAAATCTAATTCTGATAGTATAGTATCAGTATCAGAGAATCCAAGCATTAGAAAAATGTTTAATTCTATAAATCAAATAGTTGGTAGATATCTTGATCCAGGTGAGAAAATTAGCATCTTAGAAATAATGAATAAGTACAATATGGATCCAGATATGATAGTCTGTGCATATGAATACGTAAGAGATAAGCACGGATCATCTCGTCCTGTTAAATATGTAGAGGCAATACTTAGAAACTGGTATGATTCTAATTTATATACACCTCAAGACGTTAAAGATAGTTTTGCTACTAAGAGCGAACGCTACATGCTATATAAGACTATATTTAATGAATTAGGATTCTATAGACCACCATCTAAGCCTGAGGAAAGAATTATGGATACATGGTTTGATAAATATAATATGGATATAGAGGTTATTCTATCTGCTTGCTCTAGATCTAAAAATATATCAAATCCATCAATTTCTTATATAAATGGTATAATTGAAAAGTGGAAAGGTAATAATGTAAAAACTTTAGAAGATATAAAACTGTTAGATGAAGATTATAAACGTAAATCTGAAACTAAAAAAGCTACTCCTAGCAACAAAAATGCTAAAAACTCTATACCAACTGTAAAAACAAGATTTCATAATATAAATCAAACTTTTACTAACTATACTCCTGAAGAGTTAGAAAAATTACTTCTAGAAAGCCAAAAAGATAAATTTAAGTAGGTGATTAAATGAAAGAATCAACTTTGAGAGAAATACTGACTACTTATGAAAGAAATAGAGATAGGGCTGAGTCAGAGCTAGAGGCTAGAAAAAAAGATGTCTACTCTCAAATTCCTAAAATAAGAGAAATAGATGAAGAGATAGGCAAAATCGGATTAAAATTAGCTAAACTTGTACTTCTAAATCCTTTAGATAGAGACAGTATAATTTCTGAGTCTAAAACAAGAATGGAAGAGCTAAAAAACCGAAAAAAAGAAATATTAAATCAGTACAGCGTACCAGAATGGTACTTGGATGTACAATATAATTGTAGCCATTGTAATGACAGAGGTTTCTTAAAAAATGGAACTAAGTGTAATTGCTTAAAACAAAAAATTATTAACGAGGCATATAAAATGTCCAACCTATCAAGAATGCTTGATAGCCAAAATTTCTCTACACTAAATACATCTATATTTTCTAGTGAAGTAATTCCAGATGCTCATATATCTCCTCAGCAAAATATATTAGATATAGCATCTATTTGCGAAGCATTTGTCATGAATTTTGATAAAGATAATGATGAAAATTTACTATTCTATGGAGATACAGGTTTAGGAAAAACTTTTATGTGTAACTGTATTGCAAAATCTCTTTTAGATAAAGGATATTTGGTAATCTATCAAACTGCTTTTAAGATGTTTGAGATTATTGAAGATTATAAATTCAAAAACTCAGAGCATCATATAACTAAAGATAATTATGAAAATTTATTTGATTGCGATCTTTTAATTATTGATGACTTAGGTACTGAACTTACAAATTCATTTACAAATAGTGAATTATTCAATATCTTAAATACTAGATTATTATCAGGCAAGAAAACTATAATATCTACCAATTTATCTCCTATGCAATTAGGTTCTGACTATGCTCAGAGAATTTTTTCTAGGATTTTTGATAAATTTAAAATGGTTAAGTTTATAGGAAAAGATTTAAGATGGGAAAACAAAAAATAGAAGGAAATATTATAAATATTTTCTTCTATTTTTATTTATTTTAAGATATTTATCTGTAATTTTTACGGATTAATTTTTTATACAAAATAAAAAAACTCTTAGAAAATATCTAAGAGTTTTAATGGAGCTGGTGATAGGAATCGAACCTACAACCTGCTGATTACAAGTCAGCTGCTCTACCGTTGAGCCACACCAGCAAAGTGTGTATTTAATTGGCGACCTGGAAGGGACTCGAACCCTCGACCTCCAGCGTGACAGGCTGGCATT
>NZ_NOJY02000047.1 GCF_002250835.2 Romboutsia weinsteinii | reverse complement strand
AGATGTGTATAAGAGACAGCATATATACTACAACGTCATCTAGAACTAAAGATACTGTATATGAGATTGCAAAATTAAAAAATATAAGTATAATAGAAAAAGATGCTTTAAAAGAAATTAGTTTTGGAGATTTTGAAGGAATGGATTTTGAATATATTAAATTAAATTATCCAGAAGAATTTCAAAAGATGATAGAATTAGGATATGAGTACAAATATCCTAATGGAGAAAGCTTGATAGACTCTTATAATAGAGTAAGTACAGAAATAGATAAAATAATTTTAGACAACAAAGATAATACAGTTCTTATGTGTTCACATGGAGGAACAATAAGAAACGTAATCACACATTTAATAACTAATAGCTATAAATATCATTGGAATTTTAAAATTGACAATGCTTCAGTAACTATATTAGATATAGAAGACGGATTTACTGTAATAAATACTTTGAACAATAAAAATTTTATCTAGACTAAAAACGAATATTAGATTAAAATAGGTTCTTATGATTAATAGGGAAAAAGGTAAAAGCCTTTGCAGCCCCCGCTACTGTAAGACTGACGAAACTATAGAAAAACCACTGTCTTTGGATGGGAAGGTATAGGAGTAGGATGAAGTCGAGCCAGGATACCTGCCTAATTTAATTTATTAATGAGGTCTTCGGGGTGAAAGATTTTTTATTTGATATATCATAATCATGAAATAAAAGTCCTAGCTCTAAAGAGTTGGGACTTTTTTGAATATTTTTTAAATTCATAATTAATACAAAAAAGGAAGTGGAGAAATGGGCAAGAAAATAATGCTACAAGGTACTGCTTCGAATGTTGGAAAAAGCATTTTAACAGCGGGTTTATGTAGGATATTTAAACAAGATGGATATAGTGTTGCACCATTTAAATCACAAAATATGGCATTAAATTCTTTTATTACTAAAGAGGGGCTTGAAATGGGACGAGCTCAAGTATTTCAAGCTGAAGCTGCTGGGATAGAGCCTACAGTGGATATGAATCCTATACTATTAAAACCATCAGGCAACCTTGGAAGCCAAGTCATAGTAAAAGGTAAGGTTATAAAAAATATGGCATCTACAGAATACCATGAGTATAAATTAGAGCTAATGTATATTTTGAAGGAAACATTTGATGGACTTGCTAGAACATATGATGTGGTAGTTATGGAGGGTGCAGGTAGTGCAGCTGAGATAAATTTAAAAGAAAGAGATATTTCCAATATGGGAATGGCAGAAATAGCAGATGCACCAGTAATAATAGTTGGAGATATTGACAGAGGTGGAGTATTTGCATCACTGGCGGGAACTATGATTCTGCTAAGCGAAGAAGAAAGAAAAAGAGTAAAAGGTGTAATAATAAATAAATTTAGAGGAAGAAAAGAACTTCTAGCTGAAGGTGTAAAGATGCTAGAAGATATTATAAAAGTTCCAGTATTAGGTGTAGTACCTTATAGTGATATAAAGATAGAAGACGAAGATAGCGTAACGGCTAGATTTAAAAAACAAATGGGCAAGAAAGATATACATATAGAAATAGTTAGAACTCCGCATATGTCTAACTTCACTGATTTTAATATCTTTGAAACACAAGAAGATGTAAGTATAAGATATGTGGATTATGGTGAATCATTGGGAAATCCGGATATAGTGATAATACCAGGAACAAAAAATACAATAAGTGATCTGAAGTATATTAGAGATAATGGATTAGAAGAACAGATAAAAGATTTACATAGAAAAGGAAAACTTGTTGTTGGAATATGTGGTGGATATCAAATGTTAGGAAAAAAACTAAAAGATCCTAATCATGTAGAAGGAGATATTGAAGAAATAGATGGAATAGGACTTTTAGATACAGAAACTATATTTGAAAATGAAAAGACTACTACGCAAGTAGAAGCCACAATATGTTGTGGATTAAGTGGATATCTAAATAACCTTGAAGGCAAAAAAGTCAAGGGTTATGAGATACATATGGGGATAACTAATCGGGGTAATGAAATATCAAGCCTGGATACAATTAATAAAAAATTAAATGAAGATGTAGATTATACAGAAGGAAGTGTAAACAACCAGTGTAATGTAGTAGGTACATACATTCACGGAATTTTCGATGATATAGATTTTACGAGAACTATCCTAAATAACATAAGAGAAATGAAAGGTCTAGAAAAACTAGAAAGTAAGGTTATTTCATTTGATGAGTTTAAAGATAAAGAATACGATAAATTAGCTAATTTTTTAAGAGAACACTTAGATTTAGAGAAAATATATGAAATTATGAATGGCTAAGGTGAAAAATATGAAGAAAGTTTTGATTGCAGGTACAAGTAGTGGTGTTGGAAAAACAACTATATCCCTTGGAATTATGCAGGCACTAACAAAGAGAAATATGAAAGTACAACCATATAAAGTGGGTCCAGATTATATAGATCCTTCATACCATACTTTTATAACAGGTAGAGATTCTAGAAATCTAGATTCTTATATGCTAGACGATGAGAAAGTAAAGTATATAGTGAATAAGTCATCTAGTGATGCAGATATTTCTGTTATTGAAGGGGTTATGGGTTTATATGATGGTTTGGGAATAGATCTAGATAACTGCACAAGTTCACATACATCAAAAGTACTAAAAGCTCCAGTTATTTTAGTGATAAATGGTAAAGCTATGGCAGCATCTAGTGCAGCTATGGTTTTAGGATATAAAGAGCTTGATAAAGATGTAAATATTAAAGGTGTAATAGTAAATAATGTGAGAACTAAGGGCCACTATGAAATAATAAAAAGCGCAATAGAAAGATATTGTGGAGTTGAAGTACTAGGTTACTTCCCACCTAATAATGAGTTTTCATTAGAATCAAGGCACCTAGGGCTAGTGCCAAGCGTAGAGATAGATTCATTAAAGAATAAGTTTAATAATCTGGCTGATGAAATAGAAAAATACATAAACATAGATAGAATAATTGAAATATCAGAAACTGAAGAAGTGAGTAGTGAGTTTGACCTAAAAGAATTTATACAAAATAAAAAAGTAGAAAATAAATCTATAGCAGTAGCTTATGATAAAGCTTTTAATTTTTATTACAAAGAAAATATAGATCTTTTAGAAGAATTAGGATTAGAAGTAAAATACTTTAGCCCGTTAGAAGATAAGAGAGTACCAAATTCTGATTATATATATATAGGTGGAGGATTCCCAGAGATATTTGGACAAGAAATAGAAAGTAATATAACTATGAGAGAGTCTATACTAGAAGCACACAAAAATAACATACCTATATATGCAGAGTGTGGAGGATTGATGTACTTAGGACAAAAACTTACGGATCAAAACAATAACGATTATAGTATGGTAGGTATATTTAGAGGAAGCAGTAACATGACATCTTCGCTAAAGAGATTTGGATATTGCTATGGAGAGGCTAAAGAAGATACTATCTTATCTAAAAAAGGTGAAATTATTAAAGGCCATGAGTTCCATCATTCTATATTTGAAACTGATGAACCGTGTGCATATACAATGACAAAACAAAGAGATAAAAAAGTAATAGATACATGGGATGGAGGATATAGCAAAGGGAATACCTTAGCTACATATCTACACACACATTTCTACAACAATCTAAACTGTATAGAAAACTTTTTAGAAAAAGGAAAGAAGTAATATGAGTATATTATCTATTTATATAGGATACATAGTAGATTTAATCGTAGGAGACCCATATTCTTTTCCTCATCCAGTTAGATTTATAGGTAATCTTATAAAATTTACTGAAAAAAAATTGAGAAGTATATTTAAAAGTGAAGAAGGACTAAAAATAGCTGGATTTATACTGTGGATTGTAACTGTTGGAATAACATATCTAGTTACTTATTTAGTAGTAAAAATATCTAGTTTTAATCCAACTGTTTTGCTAATTGTAAACTCGTTTATGATTTATACAACTCTAGCTACAAAGTGTCTAAAAGACGAATCTGTGAAAATATACAATGTATTAAAAACTGGAGATATAGAAAAATCGAGAGTTCAACTATCTTATATAGTTGGTAGAGATACTACTGACTTAAACAAGCAAGAGATTATTAGAGCCACAGTAGAAACTGTTGCAGAAAATACAGTTGATGGAATAATCGCACCTATGTTTTATGCATTTATAGGTGGAGCACCGCTTGCAATGGCATACAAAGCAATAAATACATTAGATTCTACAGTAGGATATAAAAATGACAAGTATAAAGACCTGGGATTTGCATCGGCAAAAATCGATGATATAGCAAACTATATACCAGCTAGAATTTCTGTTATTTTAATGACTATAGGAAGTTTAGTGCTTGGATATGATTATAAAAATTGCGCCAAGATTGCTATTAGAGACAGAAAAAATCATAAAAGTCCCAACTGTGCATACCCAGAAGGTGCAGTAGCTGGAGCCTTAGGGATTCAATTAGGCGGTACTAATATATATTTTGGAAAGGCTGTATATAAGCCAACTATAGGAGATAAGCATAGAGAGATAGAACAAGACGATATAGTTAAGACAAATAAGGTAATGTATGCTACATCAATAACTTCAATGATTGTATTTACTTTAGTTCATATAGTTTTATTTAAATAGATTATAAGATAATTAAAGTAAATTAGTGACTTATTACTTAAGCTAATTTTAAAAATGAGGGGGATGTAGATGAAAGAGTTAGGTCATGGAGCCAATGTAAATCATATGGCTAGTATATATAATAAGAAACCAGAAGATATAATTGATTTTAGCTCAAATATAAACCCAAAGGTTATAAAGAACTTAGATAAATATATCTTGGAAGGGTTAAAAGAATGTAGAAGTTATCCTGATATTAACTACACAAACCTAAGAAACAATATATCAAGATATATAGATATAGATTCTAAATTTATAATACCAGGGAATGGAGCTACAGAAATTATCTATCTATTAATGAAAAGTATAAATAAAAGGTTGGCAATCTTAAATCCTACTTTTTCAGAGTACGGTAGAAGTGCGAAACTAAATAATTTAGAAGTAGTAAATTTAGAACTAAATAAAGAAGACAATTTTAGTTTGGATTTGGAAACTGTAAAAGAAAATATAGATACATTTGATAGTTTATTTATCTGTAATCCAAATAATCCAAACGGAAAAGTACAAGACTTAACTGATTTACTAGATTTAATTATAAAAAACAATAAACTACTAATTGTTGATGAAACATTTATGGAATTTGTTGAAAATGAGGAAGATTATAGCTTAATTAAGTATGTAGAAAAGCATGAGAATATATTTATACTTAAGGCTGTTACAAAGTTTTTTGGTATGCCAGGTCTTAGACTTGGATATGGAGTAACAAGCAATAAAGAAATAATCAGTAAGATTTATGAATATAAAGAACCTTGGACAATAAATTCTTTTGCGGACAATTTGTCAAAATACATATTTGAAGATAAAGAATATATATATGAAAGCAAAGAGTATTACATAAAAGAAAGAGCGTACATGGTAAATGCGTTAGAATCAATAGATAATCTAACTGTATATGAAACAGATACAAACTTTATATTATTAAAGCTACATAATAAAAGTGCCCATGTATTAAAAGATGAACTACTAAAGTATGGAAATATTTTAATAAGGGATGCATCTAACTTTATAGGATTAGATGAGAGTTTTATAAGAGTTGCAATTAAGTCCCATGAAGATAATAAAGTTCTCATAGATGAAATGAGAAAAATATTAGGAAAATAATATGAAAACTTATGGAATATGTCCAGCATCATGCGGAGAATTTGTTCAAGGTATATTGGGTGATGAAGAATATTTATGCTCATATGCAGTAAATATGTATTCAACAGCAAGTATAGAAGAAAGATTAAATGATATAAATATTGGACCGTATAAATCTAGAAAAGCTATAGAAAAAGTATTTAAAAAATTTGATTTACCAATTAAGGATAGCAAAAACTTATCTTTAAACATATATAGCGAAATACCAACGGGTAAAGGCATGGCTAGTTCAACAGCAGATATAGGTGCAACTATAAAAGCTACACTATCAATGATTGGAAAAAATATGTCTAGTCAAGAAATATCAAGTCTTGCAGCTCAAATAGAACCAACTGATTCTATATATATAGAAGAGAGCAGTATATTTAATCCTCTAGATGGAGAAATCATAAAAAAATTAGGCAGGATTAAAGGTGGTAGAGTTATTATATTAGAACCACATAATAGATTAAGTACTACAAAGATTAGAAACAAAGCAAATTACAAACAAATAAAAAATCAAAATAAAGAAATTATAAAAGAATCTTTTTATCTACTAGAAGAAGGGATAAGAAAAAACGACTGGAGTCTAGTAGGTAAAGCTTGCACATTAAGTAGCTTGGCAAATGAAAATATAGTCAAGAAACCAGGTCTAAGTAAGATTATAGAAATAGCTCAAAATTATGGAGCATATGGGGTTAATGTTGCACATAGTGGAACAGTGGTTGGTATTTTAATAGATCAATTTATGAATGACATAAATTTAATAGAAATGCTTACACAAGCTAACATTAACTCGGTTTACAATAAAATATACACATCAGATATAATCGATGGTGGAATTAGGGAGGAACTACAATGGAATACATCAAAAATCCTATGATGATAGAAGATAAAAGTTTTGAAATAATACAAGGTATAATAGATGAAATAAGACCAGGATATGAGTTTAAGAATGAAATAGAAGAAAAAATTATAAAGCGTGCAATACATACAACAGCTGACTTTGAATATTTAGATATACTAAAAATATCAGATACGGCAGTTGATATGCTAGTAGATGCATTAAAAAATAAAGCAACAATATTTACAGATACAAATATGGCTTTAAGTGGAATAAATAAAAGAAAATTATCAGCTTTAGGTTGTGAGTACAAATGTTTAGTTGCTGATGAAGATGTTGCAGCTCTTGCTAAAGAAAAAGGTATAACTCGCTCTATGGCGGCAGTTGAAGTTGCTGCAAATACAGAAGGGCGTAAAGTATTTGTGCTTGGAAATGCTCCAACTGCACTGTATAAAGTTATGGAGATGAAAAACGAAGGAAGTCTTGATTTAGATGCAGTAGTAGGTGTTCCTGTTGGATTTGTTGGTGCAGAAGAATCAAAGGATGAACTAGAAAAAACTGAAATACCATATATAATCTCAAAGGGTAGAAAAGGTGGAAGTAATTTAGCTGCTGCTATAATTAATGCTATTTTATACTCTATGTAGGTAATGCCATGGAAGAGTATGTATATATTGATGGAAAAAAGTACAGAAGAGGGTATACGACTGGGTCTTGTGCAGCAGCAGCATCAAAAGCTGCTACACACATGCTCTTTGCAAAAGAAAAAATAGAAATAATAAATATAGATACACCAAAAGGTATCCCTTTATCTTTAAAGGTAAGAAACATAAATATCTGTAGCGACTATGTAGAATGTTCTATTGAAAAAGATGGTGGAGATGATATAGATGCAACTCATACCATGCATATATTTGCTAGAGCCGAGTTTGTAGATAGAGAAGAAGATGACATCATAGTTGATGGAGGTATAGGAGTAGGCGTGGTAACTAAAAAGGGTCTAAGTGTAGAGGTTGGGAGACCTGCTATAAATCCAGTTCCTATGAGGATGATACATACTGAAGTAAGAAAAGTTATCGGTGATGATTTTAAAAATAATATAGGTAGTGATAAATCTATAAAATTAACAATTTATGCACCAGAGGGAGTAGAAATTGCTAAGAAGACCTTCAATCCTAGGTTGGGAATTATAGGCGGTATATCTATTCTTGGAACTACGGGAATAGTAGAACCTATGAGTGATGAAGGTTGGAAGAAATCTTTATCTATAGAGCTAGAGATGAAGAAAGCTCAAGGCCTAGATAAGATAATTTTGGTTCCTGGTAATCATGGAGAGCAATTTATTAAAGAAAAATTAGGTCTTGATATGAAATATGTAGTAAGAACTAGTAATTTTATCGGTTATATGCTGAAGGAAGCTAAGCGTATAGGATATAAAAAAATACTTATGGCCGGTCACATAGGAAAGTACATAAAAATATCAGCAGGTATATTTAATACTCATAGCAAAATAGCAGATGCAAGAAATGAAATTATGATTGCTAATCTAGCTATGATGAGGGCACCTTATGAATTTTTAGAAAAAATAAATGAGTGTGTAACTACAGAAGGAGCTGTAGAACTTATTAATGATAGTGAATATATAAGTATTTATGATTCAATAAGTAATAAGTGTAAGGCTAAAATAGATCAATATTTACTAGATGAAGAAATAAATGTGGAAGTTATGATATTTTCTATGGATAAGAGCTTATTAGGAAAATCAGATCATTCAGATGAGTTAGTGGAGGTGTTTAGATGATAAATATAATCGGATTGGGTCCTGGTAATGACGATTATATTACCAAATTAGGTGAAAGGTTAATATATTCATCAGAGATATTAATAGGAGGAAAAAGAAACTTAGAAACTATTAAAGACTTTAAAGGTGAGAAGATTGAGCTAGCATCTAATTTAAAAGAAATATTAGAATATATAAATTCTAATGCACATAAACAAATATCTGTAATTGCTTCTGGTGATCCATCAATATATGGGATAGGAAAATATTTATCTAAAAATATTGATAATAAGAAACTGAATATAGTATCAGGAATCAGTTCGCTGCAGTATATTTTCTCTAAAATACATGTAGATATGAATGATTTGTATATTACTAGTAGTCATGGAAAAATACCTGATTTTGATTATATACTTTCTCACACAAAGGTATGCATGGTTACTGATAATAAAATAGGGCCACATGAAATAAGTAAAGAAATACTAAGTCGAAATCTAAAAAAAACAATAGTAGTAGGAGAAAACTTATCCTATGACGATGAAAAAATAACTATCGCAAAACCAGAAGAAATACTTAAGATAGATAAATTTGATATGAATGTAGTGGTGATATTAGATGAGAAATAGTGAATTTATAACTGGTAAAGTACCAATTACAAAAGAAGAGGTAAGAGCTATATCTATAAATAAATTAGATTTAGTAAATGCAAAAAGATTTATAGATGTAGGTGCAGGTACAGGAAGCGTTACCGTTGAAGCTGCATATCATTATCCAAATATAGAAGTTATATCTATAGAAAGAAATGATGGTGCACTAGACCTTGTACATAAAAATATTGAAAAATTTGATTTAAAAAATGTAGAAATAGTAAAAGGATATGCTCCTATTAATATAGATGGAAAAATAGATGCAATTTTCCTTGGAGGCACAGGTGACAATTTAGAAGAAATAATATTATGGTCAAAAGAACTTCTAAATAATGGTGGAAGATTAGTAGCTAACTTCATAATAGTAGAAACTTTTAATGAAACATTAAAACTATTAAGAGGGCATGGATTTGAGAATATAGATGTATCAGTATTAAATGTATCAAAGTTAGAAAGGCTGGGAAGAGGAGAGTACTTTAAGCCTCTAAACCCAATTTACATAATATCTTGCGAAAGAGGGGAAGAGTAATATGAATATTAATAAAGTACATTTTGTAGGAGCAGGCCCAGGAGATAAAGAGTTAATTACTTTAAAGGGATACAAGCTTTTAAGCGATGCAGATGTTGTAATATATGCAGGTTCATTAGTTAACCCAGCGCTATTAGAGTATTGTAAAGAAGGGTGTGAGATACATAACAGTGCACATATGGACTTACAAGAAATAATAGATGTAATGGAAAAAGGAATAAGAGAAGATAAGTCTGTTGTAAGATTACAAACAGGAGATTTTTCTATATATGGTTCGATAAGAGAGCAAGTTGAAGATTTAAATAAATTAGGAATAGATTATGACTGTACTCCTGGAGTAAGTTCTTTCCTAGGAGCAGCCTCTGCACTAGGTGTAGAATATACAGTCCCAGAAATATCACAAAGTGTTGTTATAACTAGAATGGAAGGTAGAACTCCAGTACCATCGAAAGAGTCTATAGAATCTTTTGCACAGCATCAAACTTCAATGGTAATCTTCTTATCAGTTCAAGAAATTGAAAAGGTAGTAGAAAGATTAATAGAAGGTGGATATCCAGAAACTACTCCAATAGCAGTAGTATATAAAGCTACATGGCCAGAAGAAAAGTCTGTTAGAGGGACATTACTAGATATTGCAGAAAAGGTTAAAGAAAATAATATAACTAAAACTGCCTTAATAATGGTAGGAGAATTCTTAGGAGAAAACTATAACAACTCAAAGTTATACGACAAGGACTTCAAGCATGAATATAGATTCTAATACTGCTATAATTTGTCTTACTCAAAATGGTAAAAAACTAGCATGTAAAATGAAATCACTTATGAATGATGGAGACATATATTTTATACAAAATAAAAAGGATGAAAGTTCGAAAGAAAATAGCAGTAAAACTATACAAGTAAATATAGAAGATAATATCGAAATTTATACAGTACATAAGAGGATAAAGTTATTTGTAGGAGATATATTTGATAAGTATAATTACATAGTTTTTATTATGGCTACAGGAATTGTAATAAGAACTATTGCTCACCTTGTGACTAGTAAATTTTCAGATCCAGCAATACTGGTGACTGATGAAATGGGAACTAATGTAATTAGTCTATTAAGTGGACATATGGGTGGAGCTAATGAAAAAACTTTATACATAAGCAATTTATTACATGCAAATCCAGTTATAACTACAGCTACTGATGTAAACAAGAAATCATCTTTAGACATGATAGCTAAAAAACTAGATGGGTACATTGAAAATTTTAGAGATAATGTGAAAGATATAAATGCTATGTTAGTCAATAATGAACCTGTAGGTTTATATATTGATGGAGATTATGATATAGATACAAGAGGTTTTAATGTTATAGGCAGCTTAGAGGAATTAAGTGATTGTTACAGTAGTAATGAAACAAATAGAAACAAATTTGAAAAGATAGTTGTTATAACTAATAAAAATAAATTAAATTCAGATAAACTAGAAATAAGTATAAGTTTTGAATCTGATAAATTAATAAAGTTAGTACCAAAAGATATAGTTGTAGGAATTGGATGTAGAAGGGACATAGATAGTCATCTACTAAAAGATTCATTACAAGACTTTTTAGAAAATAATAATATAGATATAAATGCAATAAGAAAAATCGGAAGTATAGAAGTAAAAAAAGATGAGAAAGCAATTATTGATTTAAGTAAGTACTTAGGAGTAACATTTAAAACTCTATCTGCAGAAGATATATCTAAAGTAGATTATCTATTTGATAAATCTGAATGGGTGAAAAAAAATGTAGGTGTATACTCTGTAGCTGAGCCAGTTGCACATATCTTAAGTGGAGGAAACTTAATCATAGAAAAAAACAAATACAAAGGAATTACATTTTCAGTAGGGAGAGCGAAGATATGATATATGTTGTAGGAATTGGACCAGGCAGCAAAGAAATGATGACCTTAGAAGCAATTAAGGCAATGGAAGACGCCGATGTAATAGTAGGATATAAAACTTATATAAATTTAATAACTGAATTTATACAAGATAAAGAAGTAGTTCAAAATGGAATGAGACAAGAAATAGATAGATGTAAGCAAGCTGTAGAGATAGCTAAAACTGGCAAAAAAGTAGCAGTGATAAGTAGTGGAGATGCTGGTATATACGGTATGGCAGGTCTTATTTTAGAGTTAACTACAAAAGAAGAACAAGAAGTTTCTGTAAAAGTAATTCCAGGGGTTACTACAAGTATAGGTGCAGCAGCAATACTTGGAGCTCCAATTATGCATGATTTCTGCCATATAAGTTTAAGTGATTTATTAACTCCTTGGGAAGTTATAGAAAAAAGATTAAAGTTAGCAGCAGATGCTGATTTTGTAATATGTTTATACAATCCAAGAAGTAAGGGTAGAAGTGAACATTTAGCTAGAGCATTTGAAATAATGGGTGAATTTAAAGGTGGAAATACACCAGTAGGAATAGTTAAAGATGTAGGTAGAGAAAAAGAAGAAAAGTTTGTATGTACATTTGATACTATGGACTTTGAAAGAGTTGACATGACTACTATGGTTGTAATAGGAAATAAGTCTACGTTTATACATGATGATTTAATGATAACACCAAGGGGCTACACTGTATGATTTTAGTTTTAGGAGGAACATCTGACAGCTCAGCTATATGCAAAAAATTAAATGAATACAAAAATTTATCATATTTTGTATCTGTTACCACAGAGTATGGTAAGGGGCTTGCTCAAAAACATTGTGATAATGTCATAATGGGAAAACTTACAAAAGAAGATATGGTAGAGTTTATAAAGAATAATAATATAAAGAAAATAATAGACTCAACGCATCCATACGCTATAGAGGTATCAAAGAATGCTATAGAGTGTTCTAAAATAGCTAATATAGATTATGTGAGATATGAAAGAAAGTCCTTAATAGAAGACTTATCTTATGAGAACAAATATGTAGTTGAAACTATTGATGAAGCTTGTAAGCTAGCAAATGATATAGGTAACAATATATTTATTGGAACTGGTAGTAAAAACCTAGATAAATATGTAGAAGCAATACCTAATAAAAAACTTATAGCTAGAGTATTACCAACAAGCGAAGTACTAATAAGTTGCGAAGAATTAGGTCTGAATGCAGACAATATAATAGCTATGAAAGGTCCATTTAGTCAAAGTATAAATGAAGAAACTTATAGACAATATGATATAGATTTAGTAATAACAAAAGAAAGTGGAGTAGCAGGAGGTTTTTTAGAAAAAGTAAATGCTTGCGAAACATTAAATATACCGGTTGTAATTATATCTAGAGAAAAAGTTAATTATCCAAATGTAGTTAATGACATAGATAAACTAGAACAATTTTTATAAAACTTAAATCAGAGGGGGTCGCAATATGAAAAAAGCAGTTTTAGTAGTCAGTTTCGGTACAAGTTACAAAGAAACTAGAGAAAAGACAATAGAAGCGTGTGAAAAGAAAATAAGTAACGAATTAAAAGAATATGATTTTTATAGAGCGTATACTTCTAATATGATAATAAGAAAATTAAAAAATAGAGATGGAATAATTATAGAAAATCCAATACAAGCATTAGATAGACTCTATGAAGAAGGATATGAAGAGGTTATAGTACAAACACTTCATATTATATGTGGAGAAGAGTTTAATAAACTAAAAGAGCAAATAGATAGTTACAAGCCTAAATTTAAAAACTTAGTACTAGGTAGACCGCTATTAACATATATAGATGATTATAAAGAGGCGGTAAGTGCTATAGAAGATCAGATACCAGCTATGAATGAAAATGAAGCTGTGGTATTTATGGGACATGGAACATTTCATGAATCACATTCTGCATATCCGGCTATAGAATATATGCTAAGAGATCATGGTATAAATGCATATGTAGGAACTGTAGAAGGTTATCCAGAAATAGATAATGTAGTAAAAAAGCTAAAAGAAGATAGTGTAAAAACTGTAAACTTAATGCCGCTTATGTTAGTAGCAGGAGATCATGCTATAAATGATATGGCAGGAGATGATGAAGATTCTTGGAAATCTATATTAGAGAGTCAAGGATTTGATATAAAAGTACACCTACAAGGCTTAGGTGAAAATGCTAAGATACAAGATAAATTTGTTAAACATGCTTATGACTGTATAGAAAAAGCAAATGAATTAGAAGGAATATGTTAATTAATATAGGAGGAATTGAGAAATGTCAAAATTTTACGGAATAGGAACGGGACCTGGAGATAGTTCGTTATTAACTATAAAGGCAGTAGAAACTTTAAATAAATTAGATATATTATATACACCAGAATCTAAAAGGGGGGGAGAAAGCTTAGCATTATCTATAGTAAGTAAGTATCTTCCAGAAGAGTTACATATAAAGCAAAGGCACTTCCCTATGAACTTTAATGATGGTGAAAAAATAATAGCTTGGAACAGAGTGGCTGAAGAAATCATAGAAGATGTTAAAGAAGGAAAAAATGTTGGATTTGTTACACTAGGAGATCCGATGATATATAGTACTTATGTTTATATAATGGAAAGGTTAATAGGAAGCATAGATGTAGAGACAATACCAGGAATATCTTCATTCTCAAATATAGCATCTAATCAAAACTTCCCATTAGTTATGGATAGAGAACCACTAATAGTAATACCTTGTACTATGGAGGAAGAAAGAATAGACTATGCGTTAGCTAACTATAGTTCAATTGTTTTAATGAAGGTTTATAAAAACTTCAAGGATATAGTAAGGAAGCTAGAAGAAAATAATTTATTAGAATATAGTATATTAGTGAGCAACTCATCTCAAGACGGAGAAGTCGTTTATACAGACTTAAAAGAAGTCCACTTAGAAGATAAGATATCATACTTCTCAACTATCTTAGTAAATAAGGAAAATCAAATTGAAAATAAAGTAGGATAGTAATTGTACTAGTCAAAAGGAGATACATTATGAAAGTAGTAGTAGGAACCAGAGGAAGTAAACTAGCTCTTACACAAACTAATTGGGTTATAGACCAGCTTAAAAAAAACTACCCAAATGTTGAGTTTGAACTAAAGGTAATAAAAACTAAGGGTGATATAATTCAACATATGAGTTTAGATAAAATAGGAGATAAAGGACTATTTGTAAAAGAGATAGAACAGCAGTTACTGGAGAAAGAAATAGACATGGCGGTTCATAGCATGAAGGATATGCCATCAATTCTTCCGGATGGACTAAAGTTCGCTAATATCCCCAAAAGAGAAGACCCTAGAGATGTTCTTATTTTAAAGGATGGCTACACAAGTCTAGAAGACTTACCAAAGGGATCAATTATAGGTACTGGAAGTAAGAGAAGAAAGTATCAATTATTAAGACAAAGACCTGACTTAAAGATAGTACCTATAAGAGGAAATATAGATACTAGAATAAAAAAAATAAAAGAAGAAAATTTAGATGGAATAGTACTAGCAGCTTCTGGAATCTTAAGGGCAGGAATGGAAGAATATATAAGTTGCTATCTACCGGTAGATGTAATGATACCAGCACCATCTCAAGGAGCACTAGCAATAGAAATAAGAGAAGAAGATCTAGAAGTAGAGAATATAATAAAGTCATTTAGAGATGAGACAACGGAGATACAAGTCAGTGCCGAAAGAGCATTTTTAGAAGGTATAAATGGAAGTTGCCATATACCCATAGGTGCTTACTGCCAAGTGTATGGAGAGAATATAAGTCTTGTGGGCTTATTTGGAGATGAAGACGGTAAAAATATAGTTGTAAAAAAAATAGAAGGAAAAACTTCAGCTGCAAGAGAAGTTGGACTAGAGTTGGCAAGAATAATTGCAAAGGAGCGCAGAGACTATGACAGGGAAAGTATACTTAGTGGGAGCGGGGCCTGGAGATTATAAACTATTAACATTGAAAGGCTTAGAGTGTATAAAGAAAGCTGATGTTATAGTCTATGATAGACTAGCTAATATTAATTATTTAAAAGAAGCAAAACCAAACTGTGAATTTATATATGTAGGTAAGGCATCTAGTAACCATGCGCTACCACAAGATGAAATAAATAAGGTTATAGCTGATAAAGCTAAAGAAGGAAAGATAGTTACAAGGTTAAAGGGTGGAGATCCTTATGTATTTGGAAGAGGCGGAGAAGAAGGAGAAGTACTGGTTTCTGAAGGTGTAGACTTTGAAGTAGTGCCAGGAATAACTTCTGCAATCGGTGGACTTTGTTATGCAGGGATACCTATAACGCATAGAGATCATGCATCTTCCTTCCATGTAATAACTGGGCATTTAAGAGATGATGAGAAAGAAAATGAAGAGTTAAATTGGAATGCTTTAGCTAACAATAGAGGAACACTTGTATTTTTAATGGGAGTATCTAATTTAAAGAAAATAAGTGAGAACTTGATAAGGGAAGGTAAATCTAAGGATACACCAGTAGCCTTAATAAGTTGGGCAACTAGACCTAACCAAAGTGTTATTACATCTACTCTAGAAAATGTATATGAAATAGCGCTTAAGGAAAATGTAAAACCTCCAACCCTTATAGCAATAGGTAGTGTAGTTGAGCTAAGAGAAAAACTGAATTTCTTTGAGAAGAAACCTCTATTTGGAAAAAATATACTAGTAACTAGATCAAGGACTCAAAGTAGTAGCTTAGTAGAAAAGATAATGGATTTAGGTGGAAATCCTATAGAAATTCCAACTATAAAAATAGAAAAAATAGAAAACAATATAGAATTAGAAGATCAAATTAAAAATATTAAAGAATATACATACTTAGTATTGACGAGTAAGAATGGTGTAGATATATTCTTTGATAAGTTAAATGAAATAGGATTAGACAGTAGATCTTTAGCTAATATAAAAGTCTGTGCTGTAGGATCACAAACTGTAAAATCAATAGAAGAAAGAGGTATCAAGGCTGATATAGTACCAAACATATTTGTATCAGAACATCTGTATGAGGAATTAAAGCCTATATTAAATTCTAATGATAAGATACTAATGCCAAGAGCTAAAAATGCCAGAGATTATTTAACTAAAAATCTAAGTACAATATGTACAGTAAAAGAAGTACATACATATGAGACTGTAATAGATAGTAGTAAGAAAGAAGCGATTATAGAGTTACTAAACGAAGGAAACGTAGACTATATAACCTTTGCTAGCTCATCTACTGTTACTAACTTTATAGAGATTGTAGGAAAAGAAAATATAGATAAGCTACAAGGCATCAAAATGATATCTATAGGAGCAATAACATCAAAAACTGCTAAAGAATTGGGATTAAACATCTATAAAGAAGCTGATGAGGCAACTATAGATGGTATAATAAAATCTATACAAGAAGATAAATAATATATTAATTTATAATAATTGGGGGATAAACATATGTTAAGAAGACCAAGAAGATTAAGAGCTAATAAAGCTATAAGAAATTTAGTAAGAGAAACTAAGTTAAATGTAGAGGATTTAATATACCCTTTATTTGTAGTTGAGGGAGAGGGGATAAAAAGTGAAATCTCATCTTTACCAGATGTATATCATTTTTCAATAGATAAACTAGCTGAAGAAATTGAAGAACTAAAAGAGTTAGGAATAGAACATGTAATATTATTTGGTATACCTCATGACCATGAAAAAGATGCATGTGGAAGTGAAGGGTATAACGATAATGGAATAATTCAAAGAGCTATTAGAAAAATAAAAGAAGTAGATAGCGAAATGAATGTAATAACAGATGTATGTATGTGCGAATATACGAGTCATGGTCATTGTGGAATATTAACTGAAGGTGGTTACGTAGATAATGACCAAACATTAGAATATTTAGCTAAGATAGCTGTAAGTCATGTAAAGGCTGGAGCAGATATGGTAGCTCCATCAGATATGATGGATGGAAGAATACAAGCAATAAGAGAAGCTTTAGATAAAGAAGGATTTGAACATATAGCTATAATGTCATATAGCGTTAAATATGCGTCTACTTTCTATGGTCCATTTAGAGAAGCTGCAAACTCAGCACCTGCATTTGGAGATAGAAAAACATACCAAATGGACCCTGCAAATACTAATGAGGCAATAATAGAGTCAGAGCTTGATGTATTAGAAGGTGCAGATATACTAATGGTTAAGCCTGCGCTATCTTATCTAGATGTTATAAGAAGAGTTAAAGATAACTTTGATTTACCTTTAGCCGCTTATAATGTTAGTGGAGAATATGCAATGCTTAAGAGTGCTGTTAAAAATGGAATATTAGCAGAAGGTGCTATATATGAATCTGTTATGTCTATAAAAAGAGCTGGAGCTGATATAATAATAACTTATTTCGCTAAGGACTTAGCTAAGATGCTTAAGAAATAGTTATATATAATTAAGGAGTGAAATCATACTCATATCTAATAGATAGATTACTTACTATATCCGTATTATAAAATATTGGAAATAAGTGATGGTTTATTATGATAAATGTACTATGACTATCACTCCTTTTTATTGTATTAAATTTAAGATTTTATAAGGTTGTATAAATAGATATTATTAGTATAATGATTTTATAATAAAAAGGTTAGGAGAATTTAATATGTTATACCCAATTAATATAAAGCTAGAGGAACTTGAGATTACTGTTGTTGGTGGAGGAAAAGTAGCATATAGAAAGTGTAAAAATTTTTTACATTTTACAAAAGAGGTAAGAGTTATATCAACAGACTTTATAGACGCATTTGATGAACTAAAGGAAGATATAAAACTTATAAAGGATTCGTATAAAGAGAAATACATAAAAAATAGCTCTGTAGTTGTAGCAGCTACAAATAATAGACAGGTAAATAAGGAAATAGGAGAGCATTGTAGAAAGTGTGGTAAGTTAGTTAATGTGGTAGATGATATTGAATTATCAAATTTCACGGTGCCATCTTATATAAAAAAGGGGGATTTGTTAATTAGTATATCCACAGGAGGCAAAAGTCCATCCTTATCATCAAGGATAAAAAAAGAATTAGATGATAAATATGATGATAGTTACGAAGAATATATAAACCTTCTAGGTGAGATTAGACAAAATGTGATAAAAAAATATGATGATATGGTGGAAAGAAAAAAGATACTTAATTCATTGGTAGATCTTACTTTGGAAGAGTTAAGGTCTGAATACAATAAGTATATTTAAGAAAAAATACAAAAAAGTTTTGAAAAAGTGTTGACTTAGATAAAGTATGATGGTAAAGTATTACTTGTCCTTAAGAAACGGACGAACGAAATAAAAACAACGAAAGAAAAAGTGTTGACAAGCTAAATTAGCTTTGATATACTGAGTGAGTTGGAAAAACAAAAGTAAGCAACTGATACAGTAGCTTAAATGAACTTTGAAAATTAAACAGTAGGTTAATTTATAGAATTTGAAACAACCAAACAAACATAAAGCCAGATATATAACAGTATCTGAGCCCATGTCAAAACTTATATTTAAGAGTTTGATCCTGGCTCAGGATGAACGCTGGCGGCGTGCCTAACACATGCAAGTCGAGCGATTCTCTTCGGAGAAGAGCGGCGGACGGGTGAGTAACGCGTGGGTAACCTGCCCTGTACACACGGATAACATACCGAAAGGTATGCTAATACGGGATAAAATGAGAGAGTCGCATGGCTTTCTTATCAAAGCTCCGGCGGTACAGGATGGACCCGCGTCTGATTAGCTAGTTGGTAAGGTAATGGCTTACCAAGGCGACGATCAGTAGCCGACCTGAGAGGGTGATCGGCCACATTGG
>NZ_NOJY02000046.1 GCF_002250835.2 Romboutsia weinsteinii | reverse complement strand
TTGTTTGGTTGTTTCAAATTCTATAAATTAACCTACTGTTTAATTTTCAAAGTTCATTTAAGCGACTGTATTAGTTGCTTACTTTTGTTTTTCCAACTCACTCAGTATATCAAAGCTAATTTAGCTTGTCAACACTTTTTCTTTCGTTGTTTTTATTTCGTTTGTCCGTTTCTTAAGGACAAGTAATACTTTACCATCTTATTATAAGTTGGTCAATACTTTTTTTAAAATATTTTTATTTATTTTATTATATTTATTATTATTTTATTTCCTAGTATTGGCATTACTTGTCCTACAGGTTTTTGTATTACATTAATCTTCCTCTATTACTATAATCTTTATGCTCGTTACCGCTGTAATTTAATTCAGCCGTTACTCTCACTGTATGTCTATTTTTATTGTAGTTAATTTTTATATCATTAAAACATGCATCATCTGAATTACTTCTTAAATAGTTTCTAACTAGATCCTCACCTGATTTAGTATCTACATCATCATATGTATTAAAGTAAGCTGACTCAGCTACCTCTAGAGTCAAATCATATTTACCGTCTTGCACCTTATTTCTCATTTCTTTCATATTATCCATTATTATGAACCTCCTAAGCTAATAAATATATTTATTCTTAAGTTTTCCATATTAATATATTTTTATTATAAATATTTATGATTTTATATTTTTTATATTAATTCTACTAATTCCAAATCAAATCATAAGTTATCTATAATAATCTTATATATATTTTTTAATACAATTAGCTGTAAATATTAATTTTAATTTTACCTAAAAATTATACACGTATTTATAATATAGAGTATAATAGTACTATGCAATAAAACCAGGTACTAATATCCTCGAGTTTAATTATATTTTCTATTAAATAATTAGTTCGTATATATATATTTGTAAACTTTACATTTAAAATCAGGAGGTACATACATGAATAAATATTTCAGAGAGCCTATAAATGGATTTACTCATCTAATCGGTGCAGTACTATCATTTATTGCCTTGCTTGCTATGGTAATCAAAACTACTCTAAATGATCCATCACCAGTATCAATAACTGCTGTTATAATTTTTGGTATTAGTTTGATTATCTTATACTCCGCTTCAGCTACATACCATCTAGCTGTAGCTACCGAGGAAACAATCAAATTTTTAAGGAGAGTAGATCATGCTATGATATTCGTTTTAATAGCTGGATCATATGCTCCATATTGTTTAATATCTCTACATGGACCTAAAGGTTGGATTCTTTTCGGTGTAATAGTTGCGATAGCAATAGCAGGGGTATCCTTTAAACTAATTTGGTTTAAATGCCCTAGATGGATTTCTACTGTTATTTATGTAGCAATGGGATGGATGGCTATGTTCCTAATAGTACCATTATATAATGCATTATCTGCAAATGGTCTTGCTTTATTAGTTGGCGGTGGTGTTCTTTACACTATCGGAGCATTAATATATGCAACTAAGCCAGCATTCTTAAAATTTAATAGTTTTGAACACCATGAGATTTTCCATATATTTATTATGCTAGGCAGTTTAGCTCATTTCTTATGTGTTTATTACTATGTTATCTAGATACAAACAAAGTGCTATGGCAAATTGTAAATTCAATTTACCATAGCACTTTTTAATTATCTCATAGCTCTCATAGCATTTAATACCGCTATAAGTGCAACTCCTACATCGGCAAATATAGCCTCCCACATAGTAGCAACTCCACCTGCTCCTAATATTAAAACTATTATTTTTACCGCTAATGCGAATATAATATTTTGCCATACTATCTTATTTGTCTTACTTGCTATTTCTATAGCTTTAGATATTTTGCTTGGTTCATCTGTCATTAAAACTACATCTGCAGCTTCTATTGCAGCATCTGATCCTAGACCACCCATTGCTATACCTACATCTGCACGTGCTAATACCGGTGCATCGTTTATTCCATCTCCGACAAATATTACTTTTTCTTTTTCAGTTCTACCTTTGTATATCTCTTCTAATTTATCTACTTTTTCATTTGGAAGTAAATTAGCATATACTTTATCTATTCCTAATTCATTAGCTACACTTGACGCAACCTTATCATTGTCTCCAGTTAACATTACTACTTGTTTTATACCGATTGACTTTAACTTACTTATAGCATTTGCACTATCTTCCTTAACTTGGTCTGATATTACAATATATCCTCTGTATATTTTATTTACAGCAATATATACAACCGTACCAACTTCTTTAGCCGGAGAGTAGAATATATTTTCACTTCTCATTAACTTCTCATTCCCAGCTAAAATAAGGTCGTTATTATATTTTATCTTTATTCCATGAGCAGCTACTTCCTCATAACTCTCTATCTTATTTAAATCTAATTCTTTATTATAATAGCTTAATATAGATTTTGCTATAGGATGATTAGAATTAGCTTCAGCAAACGCAGCATACTCTAATAATTCTTCTTCCGATATTCCAATCGCGTTTATTTTTGTTACATCAAATACACCTTTAGTAAGTGTTCCTGTCTTATCAAATACTACTGTATCAACATTTCTAAGAGCCTCTAGGTAGTTACTTCCCTTTATAAGTATTCCATTTTTAGATGCAAATCCTATTCCACTGAAGAAACTAAGAGGTATAGATAGGACTAATGCACAAGGACAAGAAACTACTAAAAATACTAAACCTCTATATAACCATTCACTAAAAGTAGCACCTGGAATAAGTATAGGAGGTATAAACGCTACCGCCATAGCTGATATAACTACGATTGGTGTATAGTATTTTGAGAACTTTGTTATGAAGTTTTCAGTTTTAGACTTTTTGCTACTTGCATTTTCAACAAGATCTAAAATCTTAGAAACTGTAGATTCTCCAAATTCCTTAGTTACTTTAACTGTAAGTAGAGCATTTTTATTTATGAATCCAGATAAGATATCCTCACCTTTAGATATTTCCCTTAATACTGACTCCCCTGTAAGTGCAGATGTGTCTAACATTGAAGTACCTTCTATAACTACACCATCTAGCGGAACCTTCTCACCCGGCTTTACAACTATTACGTCTCCAATACCTATTTCTTCTGGAGCAACGACTTTAATTTGAGAACCAACTTTTAAGTTAGCTGAATCTGGTCTTATCTCCATTAAAGCAGTTATTGACTTTCTAGACTTACCTACTGCCATTCCTTGTAAAAATTCACCTATTTGGTAGAAAAGCATAACACCTACTGCTTCCGGCAATTCACCTATTACTAGTGCTCCAACAGTAGCTATAGACATTAAGAAGTTTTCATCAAACATTTGTCCTCTTATAGCATTTTTTACTGCCTTTAGTAAAACGTCTCCTCCTACTACTATATAAGCTACTATAAATAGTAAGTCTGCCAATCTACTTTCAAATCCTGTTGCTATTTGATATATCCCAAATATATAAACTATACTTCCTATTATCAATTTAATTAAATCTTTTTTATTAACATCACTTTCTCGCTTGACCTGATTTGATTGCTGAGACTTGACCTCTTTACTTACAACTTGAATATCTAATCCTGGTTCTGTAGCATTTATTATATCAACTACCTTTGATATTACCTCTTCATTATCAGCTATACCTTTTATTTCTAGACTAAGCTTCTTATTTATAAAATTAAGATTAGAAGATTCTATTCCATCCAACTTAGATACTTTTTCACCTATTACCTCTGCACAATGTGCACAATTTAATCCCCCTAATATTAACTCTCTTTTCTTAGTGTTAGATTTAACTGTATTACATATCACCTGTATGTCTAATCCTGGTTCTGTAGCATCTATTATATCAACTACCTTTGATATAACTTCTTCTTCATTTGAATCACTAATTATATTAATAGTAAGTTTCTTGTTAATAAAGTTTAAATTACAAGATTCAACTTCCTCTAACTTAGATACTTTTTCATTAATTACCTCTGCACAATGAGCACAGTTTAGACCACCTAGCATAATCTCTTTTTTAATTAAACTCCCCGCTTGCATATCTGTACCTCCTATCTCTTATATGTCTCTTCAATATGATGTAGTCCACAGTCAAATATTTGACTAATATGACTATCATCCAAAGAATAAAATACTGTTTTACCTTCTTTTCTGAATTTTACAAGTCTAGCTTGCTTTAAAACCCTAAGCTGATGAGATATAGCAGAGTGCGTCATACCTAATAAGTCAGCAATATCACATACACACATTTCACTTGAAAATAATGCATATAGTATCTTTACTCTAGTTGTATCTCCAAAGACCTTAAATAATTCTGCTAGGTCATATAACATTTCCTCTTGAGGCATCGTATTTTTAGCTTCACTTATCAATTCTGGGTGAAGTTCATTGCAATCACATGAATTTATCTCTTCTCTCATTAATCATTCCTCCAAAGTTCATTTCAATATATGAATAATTGTTCATATATACATTCTATTCTAATTCTACTTTTTTTGCAACCACATATTTTAAATTTAAAATAAATCATAAAATGCACATAATAGTACATCCACTAATATATATATTAGTAGAGCAAAATTTAATAGATATATATAGTATTTTCAAGGAGGTATGATTTTATATGAATTTTGATATGTTCTCTGATAAACGAATGGATGACACAGATTCTGATTATATATACCCTAAGCCTTATATAGATCCTTCAATGTATATGAATCCTTATTATATGAGTGGTATGACACCTTATGGTCAACAAAGAGATCAAAATATGAGTATGGAAGAGTATGTAACTTATATGAACCCATTTATGAACAACCCAATGTTGAGCCCTGAAAACATAGATGACTATGAAGGCTATGTAGAGTATCCGGATATAGAAGAGTCTGAAGAAGTTTTTAATTCAATTCCTAATAGTATGCCTAATCAAAATATGTACGGTATGATGCCTAATGGATTTATGCCAGGTATGATGCCAGGTATGCCTAATATGATGATGCCGGGTGCACCAGGGGTAATGCCTAATAATATGCCTATGATGATGTTCCCTGGTATGATGATGCCAGGCATGATGCCTAATATGTATATGATGCCAGGTATGCCACCAATAAATATGGAGGAATTTGACGAAGAAGAAATGTAAACTTTTTTATAATATGTGTTATAAAAAAGTTAATTTTGGTTCACAATACTTAATGTATTCCTCATAATATTCCCCCAATATTATAAATACAATAGATAAAGCCATGATACCGATTATCATGGCTTTATTTTTTATTCTAAAAAATCATCAAAATCATTAGATCCTGATTCCACAAAATCATAAAGGACATTCTCATCAAAATAAAGTTCATCCTCAATTTGTAGATAGTCTTTATAATTATATTGTAAAATTTTATTTATATACTTTCTATCTCTATCGCTATAGGTACCAACAAAGAATTTTTCTCCAATCTGATAATAGATAGCTTTTATATCATTATTTATTACATATATATCTTGTTTTACATGGTTATTATTAAAATTGAACCTAGTAAAGAAAACAGCGTCTTCCATATCACTTTTTAACATAAAGGGATTATCTATATAGAATCGCTCAACAAACTCCTCCCTATTACTTAAATTATATATACTGACAAATTCATCTTTAGATATTTCATCAAAAACTTCAAAGTCAAGTATAGGTTCTCTATCTGCAACCAACATAGAACTTACCTTAAACTTTCCATCTGTATTATCGATATTAAAAGCTATCTTGCATTCATAATATCCATCATTATCCTCATATAAAGCCTCACTAATATATCTTCCATTACCTCTATTAGTTACTTTGTTTTTTAATAGAGTACCATTGATATTAGTAATATGCATATTTGATATTTCTTCACTATCAGAATAATACTTCAAGGCTTCTCTGTCCCATGCAATAAATCTCATCGTAATATAATTTATAAATTCCACATCTGTAGTTATTTCTTTACATATTTTAGGATAAATATCCTCTATAGATAATTCAGATTTATTATTTTTAATTATATCTACATATTCATCTACATTTCCAGGAAGGTCTTTATTATAATAAGAATTTTTATTTCCAAAGTAGCTAACTAAAAATAAAGCTTCTTCTTTTGTTATTCTTATTCTATCCGCACCTAGACCTCCCATAAGCCTTTCTTCTTCTCTATAACACTCTTCCTTCGTTGGATTTTTTAGCCCTACATAATCTGATATTCCAAGCCCTTCTGCATCAAGTAAGAAATATTGATACATACTGTCTTTATCATCTGTATATACGATTACAAGTCCCATACTTCCCATAAGCCTAGAGTTTGTCACCTTTGCAAATTTAAATTCCACAAAATCACATCCTTAAGTTTCTATCTCTCTATTAGTTTACAACATTTTAAAGAATTTTAAATTATTTTTTATAAATTTACAACTAACATGAATTTTATAATATAATATAGTAAATGCTTAAACGAGGTGATTTTTATGGCAAATGTAGCAGCCTTTTTTGATATTGACGGTACTCTTTATAGAGATTCGCTTATGGTTGAACATTTTAAGAAGTTAATTAAATACGATATAGTCGACCAAAAAGCTTGGTTTGAACATGCAAGAGATACCTTCATGAACTGGGATAAAAGACAAGGTAACTATGATGATTACTTAGATGACGTTTGTGAATTATATGTAAAATCTTTACTAGGTTTAGATAAAACTTGCATTGATTTTACAAGCGACCAAGTAATCAAACTAAAGTCAGATAGAGTTTATAAATATACTCGTTCAAGAATAAAATGGCATTTAGATAACAAGCATATAGTTATATTTATTTCAGGAAGCCCTAACTTTTTAGTTGAAAAAATGGCTATGAAATATGAAGTAACAGACTTTTTAGGAAGTGATTACGTATTTGAAAATGGTGTTTTCAATGGAACAGTAATTCCTATGTGGGACTCAAAAAGTAAAAATACAGCTATAGATTCTTTTGTTAAAAAATATGATATAGACTTAACTAAGTCTTTTGCTTACGGCGATACTAACGGGGACATAAATATGTTAAGAAGAGTCGGAAATCCTATAGCAATAAATCCTACGAAAGAACTTTTAGCTCATATTTCTAATGATGAAAACCTAGTAAATAATACTCAAATAATTGTTGAAAGAAAGGATATAGTATATTCTTTATCACCAAACGTAAATATATTTGATGTATAAACTATAAATAGTTAAAGTAAAGGCACACTATATAATGATGTGCTTTTACTTATGTATATGGAGGTACAAGATGAAATCTGAGGATAATAACTTCACTAACGCTAATCTAGATGATGCTATTGAAGCATTGAGCAAAAACTTATATTTAGAATCTCCAGATCTTTGGATAGAGTTTCAAGATAAAATGGGAGATAAAGTTTTTGATGAAATGGTACTTTTCTTTGCGGCTAAGTACAATTCATTTTCAATAATTGCTCATGCAGTTGAAAATAACCTTATAAATTTAGATTCTCCATCTAGGAATAAATCTTATTCTACAGTTAGAGATCACATAATTTCAGTAGCTAAAAAAAATAAACATACTAGGGTTTGTGAATACCTTACTGACCCTAATAGCCTTATATCTGATTCATCAGATAATACTTCTGCCGAAAATACTATAGAAGAAGAAGTAAATCAAACGGATGTTTTTATACCTAAATTCACATGTCCTACGTGTAATACCAATGTTTTTGAATCAGGGTACATAGTTTCTACAAATAGTATTTACAAGTTTTCAAAAAACGAAAAAACATCTAAGAAAATTTCACAAGAAACGCTAGATCCTGTGGTATGTTGTAATTGTAATTCAACTATTAAGGGTATTACACCAGAAAAATTAGAAAATTTATGTCATGTACATAGTTGCAGTAAATGTGGATTAGATTTAAAAACAATCGGAATAATAGATAAATTGAAAATGGAATATGATAAAGGAAGCGACAAGTTCATTAAAAAATCAGCATCTTACCATTGTTCAAACTGCGATAATAAAATAAGTGACTATCAAAAAGAATACTTTAATCTATAAAAAATGCAGTCTCAGTATAAATCTTGAGACTGCATTTTATTATAAGTTTTTTATAATCTTTTTTATTTTTGTATTGTAATAGTCTATAAATGATGTGTACATATAATCATAAACTATAAAAATAACTTGGAACGTAAGTATAGAAATTAAATTTATAGGTATATATACAAATGCATTTAATAATATTGATAAAATTATCATTACTATATTCGCAAACAATAATTTTAATATCATCTCAATAAATATTGGTCTATCTCTTTCTATGGCATATTTTATAATTCCATATACTCCAAATGTACATGCATATAAAAGCCACTGTGCCTTACTAGTCATTACTAAATACCCTAAAATTACAGACCCTATATAAAATCCTATCCCTGTTGATGGTCCAAATTCCATAATAACAATAGATATAGGAAGTGATGCTAATCCCATAAAGAATAATGTATTTATAGGTATAATATTTGTAAGAAGCAATAGTATTATGTTTATAGCTAGTAAAATCCCTCCATAAGCAACTCTTCTACTCATATTTTCCTCCTAGAAACAACTTACTAAATCGCCTCCAAAACATTCACAGCAAGAATCTAAACACCATAGTTTTGTACAATCTTCACAACAGTCATCACCACAACAGCAACAGCAGTCATCACAACAGCAGCAGCAACATCCGTCTAAGTCACTTCGTCTTCTTCTATTATATCTATACGATCTATCTCTGTAGTCATCCCTATGTCTACTAAAACTACTTAACGCTTCTTTAAACTCACTATTATCAGGCTCCATTGACTCTGCCTTTTTAATAAAGTCTTCTCCTTCTTCGTAGTAACCTATATTCATAGCCGATATACCAGTCATATAGTACCATTTAGCACATCTATCACTTATTGTTTTTAAGAGATCATATGCACCTTGAAATTCTTTAATTTCCATTAAATTTCTTGCTTTGATAAAAGAATCATTGTTGTAAGTATTACTATACATTTGTCTCACACCCTTTTTCTAATATATTTTTATATCTTAGATATACACCCGAATAAACTATGTTTTCTATTATACCTGTATTTACCTTTAGGTCTAGATTATCAACCCCTCTAGCTAATAATCCTAGTGACATACTTATTAACCTATCTACTCTTTCTTTTAGTTCTTCTTTTTTATCTATATAATCTTTAAACGGATTATATCTATTCTTTTCATAATCTTTTTCTAGATCTTCATAAGCATCTAATAAATATATATATTTTCCTATATTAAATCCTATCATTCTCAAATCTTTTTCATACTTATCTTGCTTATATGCAAAGATTTCACCCATAAGATTTCCAAAAGTATTAGATACCTGATCTATATTTGTATTATTTTCTTTTTCCAATTCATTAAGCTTTTGTAACTGGCTTTTTATATATTCGGCTTTTTGTGGGTATTTTTCATATGCTAATTTTAATTTACCCTTGTATATATTATATGCTAATTTGTCTTTTATACCTCTATCATCCATTAAATTATCTTCTAATTTATAATATGTTAAAAGTACATTCATGCCCGCTGCATATTCAGTTATCTCATTTACTATTTTCTTCTTCTTTTTAAATGGATTTACTATGCATCCTTCTTCTGTTATTTCTGCTTTTGGTCTATATACTGAAGTTAGTATTAAAACTAGAAATGTAATATCATAGTTTAAAGATAACCTTGATATTTCTCCGTGATTATCTTTCAAGCATTTGCATAGCCCACAATAGTATCCTCTATAGTGCTCATACTCTCTAAATGTCAAATCCATTTTGTTTACTTTTACGTAACCAAACATATTTTTTCCTCACTTAATTCATTTTATTTTACTTCAATTCGATTGTCTGGACTTTAATGTCTTTAAATTCAATCATATCTTCTCTTCTAATATTTTCTTTGATTTCATCTATGTATAACTTACACATAGTAATAGGCAATTTAAATCTTCTAGGTCCAACTGATCCAGGATTTATATATATTATACCATTCTTTACATATATTTTGCTCTTATGCGAATGTCCATATACAACTATATCTATATTTTCTTTCTCTAGATCTATTTTGATTTTACTTATATCATGGATTATATATATTCTTTTCCCTTGAACATTTATTATCTTATCTTCTTTTATTGAGTTTTCTTCTATGCTTTTATCAATATTTCCTCTTATAATCTCTAACTTCCCGATACCTTTTAATTGTTCAATTACATCTGATGTTCCTATGTCTCCTGCATGAATTATCAAGCTACAATCATGTAACTGTGATTTAACTTCTTCCCTTAATAACCCGTGGGTATCTGATATAACCCCTATAATCATATTTTATCTCCTTGTATAATAAATTTAATACTGTATTGTATCCATACAATCTCTTTTTAAGCTTTATATATTACATTTTTTAAAAATATTATGATACAATTCACTTACGATAAGTTTATAGATCTTGCAATTATTATAATCATAACTAAACTACTAAACTTTATGATTTAATTCAAGGGGGTATGTAGATATGAATAAGGATGGAAGGTATGTTGTTTATGTTGGTATGTTTGCTGCACTTTGTACTGTAGCAACCTATATTAAGGTGCCATTTGGAACAGGTGCAATGGTGCATTTAGGAACTGCTATGATTTTTACATTGGCAATATTATTTGGTGGAAAGTATTCAGGACCTTCTGCTGCAATAGGATCTGCTTTTTTTGATGTGCTTATGGGATTTTCCCCATATACATTATGGTCGTTCTTTATAAAAGGTATTGCAGGATATATAGCTGGTAGTGTATGTCATGCAAGAGGAAGAAATGGAGAAAGTTTTATACAAAACCTACTAGCTCTGCTACTAGCATCTGTGTGGACTTTGGTAGGATATATATTTGCTTGGACAGCTGTTATTGGAAGTTACCAGGCTGCCTTAGGAAACATTCCAAGTTCTTTAATGAGTTCGACTATGGGAATGATAGTAGCTCTTCCTTTATCTATAGTACTTAGGAAAGCTCTTAGTAAAGCAGGATATTTGAAATTAGATAATTCATTAAATAAATAACCTAATAATGAAAGACCTCTTATTCGCAAGGTTATTTTGGTAATCTTACGTATTATAGAGGTCTTTTATATTTGGTAATATTTATATTAATAGATTAGTCAATAAATGTAACAACATTTTCTAACGGTTTTCTTGGTGGCTGAGGAGGTGTATTTTCTTCTGGCACACCAAGCGCAATCATTGACATTAACTCATATCCTTTTTTATCTATCCCTATTAGTTTTTCTATTTCTAATTTAGCATGAGTAGGTCCTGTCATATAACAAGTTCCATATCCCATTGCCGATGCTCCTAATAAGAAGTTTTCTACCGCTGCTCCTATTCCTTGAGCGCCAGATTGAGGAGAAACTAGCATATCAAGAACCTCTTGACTTGCATTATTTTCTTTTAGTATTTTATACTCTATCATTTTATAATCACATGCATATACCAATACAACCACTGGTGCATTTTTGAATGCTGTGTAGTATTTTAGCACACTCATATGAATTTTTTGATCTTTTTCTGATTTTGCAATAGATCCTATATTTTCATGGCTCTTTGCTACTATTTCCGCCATTTCATTTATAATTTCTTTGTTTTGAAGTACAACAAAGTGCCAATTTTGTTGATGTTTTGGAGATGGTGCATGAGTAGCTGCATTTAGTAGCTCAACAATATCTTCCCTTGGTATTTGAGTATCTTTAAATTTTCTAATACTTTTTCTCTTATAAATAAAATCTAAATTTGACATAATATATCTCCTTGTACGATATTTTTACTATAATTCATTTTATCATACCATAAATAAAGGAAAACATATATACTGCATGATTTACGTTTACTATAATCCAAACTCACTTTTTATTTTACTTATTTTATCTAATGCGAAATCTATATCTTCATAATCATGAGTTGCCATAAGAGTCATTCTTAGTATAGCCTCTCCTCTTTTTACTGTGGGATATCTTATTGCCGGTATAAAAATACCTTCTTCCAATAATCTTTCACTAAATTTTAAAGCTATTTCTTCTTGTCCTATAGGTATAGGTATAATCGGAGACTCACAAGTTACATTAAATCCAATTTTCTTTAGTCCTAATCGTAAATAGGATATATTATCTTCTAATTTTTCTACTATATTTGTATTGTTTTCAATTATATCAAGGCTAGCAATAGATCCATTAATAACTGCTGGAGAAAGTGCTGTGGAAAATATAAAACTTCTCGCTTTATTCTTCAAGTACTCTATAACTTCATAACTTGCACATACAAATCCACCTTCACTACCTATGGATTTACTTAATGTTCCTATTAAAATATCTGGCTTACAATTAAAATATTCACTACTACCTCTTCCAGTTTTTCCTATAACTCCTGTAGCATGTGCATCATCTACTAATGTAATTAATTTTTTATCTATTCCTATTTCAACAATCTTACCTACATTAGCAATATCCCCATCCATACTAAACACGCTGTCAGTTACTATCATACCTTTTTTGGGGTCTATTTTATTAATCTTGTCTAATAGGTCTTTCATATCGTTATGCTTATATATAATTATCTTTCCTTTTGATAGCCTACATCCATCAATTATACTTGCATGATTTAATTCATCGCTGAATATATAATAATCCTCATCACATATTGATGATATTACACCTAGGTTTGCCATATATCCAGTATTAAATATTAAAGCCGCATCGTACCCTTTAAATATAGCTAATTTTTCTTCGAGTTTTTTATGTAAATCATAACTTCCACTAGTAAGCCTCGATCCACCCGTTCCCAATCCATATTTATTAATCGCATCTATCGCAGATTTCTTTACCTGCTCATGGTTACAAAGTCCTAGGTAATTATTAGAAGACATTAAAAGGACATCTTTACCATCTATATTTGTATATTTATCTTGAGGTTTACTCAAGTACTTAATATTTCTAAATAGATTATTATCTTTTATTATTTGTAATTTTTCTTTTATATCTCTCATGCTTACCCCCATTAACGGTCTAAAAATTAATATCTAAATATTTTGTAGCTCAGTAGGTGTTATGTTTTCATTAAATTTAATATCATTTTTTACTAATACCTTGGTGTTTTCAATATAATCGATTGTTTCTAACAAACTAAAATTTCTATCTATACATGGATCATATAAAAATATTCTTCCTCCTCTTTCATCTCCAAGCTTTTTTAGATGAGTAAATCTAATATATCCATATTTTTTAGATGCTACATATCCGGCTGTATAATTTGGATCATCAGAATAACAAATTTCACCGATAATATTAGGGCTACTTGATACCTTGCTAGCTAATGCTAATGCTTCTATAAAATGTGCATTATATCTAGTATCCTTACTCATATAATCTAGTTTGGAACCTTCAAAATCCATGTAAGTAGCTCTAATACCTCTTTCTTTGTCTGGTTCTATTCTCTCAAAACTATTTATATCTAGAATTATTGCACCTCTCATATTTCTAACACCTTTAATTAACTCAATTATTTTAGATGATTTGCTTTTATTTATACCTAATTTATTTAAAATAACTTCTGCACACTCTATTCCTTCTTTATCATCTTTTACTTTTACCGTTGTAACTGGCAATGGATTTATAAATTGTATTTTATCTTCTTCTATTTTTTCAATTTTTATATTTACAGAATCAGCCTTACCTTTTGCATGATTTATGGCTCTTTTTACTAGTAGACCTACTGATTCTTCTAAGCTTTCTTCATTTACTATATTTTCTGCTCCAGATATATGCTTATTAGTCTTTGATGATCTCATCTTTATGCTATAAAGTCCCATAGTCCACCTATCCAATATTTAAATTTTTATTGTAGTTTTTATAAGGAGTTTTCTTTACTATTTTATCAATAGCTTTATATATAAAGTATGATGATAGTAATGTATAAATCATACCCGGAAGTGCTGCTGCAAGTAATACCTTAATCGGCGTTCCAACTATATAAGACATTGCTACTCTCCCTACTATAGTTCCTATTGGACCGGCCATTGAGACAATAATTAATCCAGTTCCAAGATATCCTATTATGCTTCCTGCAACAATTCTAAACACCATAGCTACTATTACATTTAGTATTGTATGTGTACCCATTAGTAAATTTATAACACTCGCAAGAACACCTGCAGTTATATATCTCTTAAATCCAAATGTAGCACATATTCCAATTGCTATAGGTGCTGACATTTGAAACTCTGTTCCTGGTATTAGCCCAGGTAGTTTAAATGTCCCCGAGATTGCTATTACCACAGCCAATATAGCAACCAAAGTTATATCTCTTGATTTACTGTACATACTTATCTCCCTCATATTTATTTTACTGTCTATTTTCATCAAAATATTGATTTATACTATCTCTTGCAGTTTCTACCATAAAATCAATTTCTTCTTCACATATTACAAATGGAGGCATAAAGTAAACTACATTTCCTAATGCTCTAAGTAATACTCCTTTTTCTAATGCATTTCTGTAAATGTTATACCCAACTCTTCTTTCAGATTCAAATGGTTCTCTAGTCTCTTTGTCTTTTACCAACTCTATAGCACCTATCATTCCAATTTGTCTATATTCACCTACATAAGGTATATCTTTTAGTACACTCTCTACTTTATTTCTTAAGTACTCACTTTTGTCTTTGTTGTTGTTAATAATATCCTCTTCTTTAAATATATTTAGAGTTTCTATTGCCACACTACATCCTAAGGGATTACCTGAATAACTATGGCTATGCAAAAATGCCTTCATCGTATTATAGTCATCGTAAAATGCATCATAGATTTTATCACTCATAAGAACTAAAGATAATGGCATATATCCGGCAGTTAATCCTTTTGATAGACACATTATATCTGAAGAAATATCTGCATGTTCACAAGCAAACATCTTTCCTGTCCTTCCGAATCCAACTGCTATTTCATCTGCAATCATATTTATATCATATTTATCACATAGCTCTCTTAACTTAACTAAGTATTTAGGAGAATATATCTTCATACCTGCCGCACACTGAACCATAGGTTCGATGATTATTGCTGTAACTTCTTCATGTATCTCTCTAATTTTATTTTCCATAGATACAAAACACTCTGCGTTACACGTGTTACGTTCCTTATCAAACTTACACCTAAAACAATCAGGACCTTCAACCTTTACAGTATCCAATAGTATTGGCTTGTACACTTTACTATATAAATCCACATCTCCCATAGATAATGCACCTATAGTCTCACCATGGTAAGCATCTGTTATATTTACGAATCTTGTTTTCTTTGATTTACCTACTTGCTGGTGATATTGAAAACTTAACTTTAAAGCTATCTCTATAGCTGATGATCCATTATCCCCAAAAAATACTTTATTCAATCTATCAGGAGTCAATTCAACTATTCTCTCACATAGTTCTATAGCTGGTTTATGAGTGAAATTAGCAAATATAGTATGTTCTAGTATATTTGATTGATTGAATAAGGCTTTATTTATTCTCTTATTTGAATGCCCAAATAAATTTACCCACCAAGATGATACTGCATCTAAATATTTTTTGCCATTTACATCCTCTAAAAATACACCTTCTCCTTTTTCTATCACTATCGGCGGAAATTTTTCATAATCCTTCATCTGAGAACAAGGATGCCATATGTATTTTAAATCTTTTTCTTGAAGTTCTTTCATACTCATAATTTTATTCTCCTTAATTAAATAGATTTAGTATTCTTTCTAAAGATAGATCTTTATATTCTTTAATAATGTTATCTCTTGTAGGCTTTTCTATATTACTAAATACATCAACTATACTTAATCCTGTTATATTTTCTATAGTTTGCATATTATCATCTTCGTAAAATTTACCATTGTATTTATTTATCATTATGCCTTTACATTTTATATTTTTTGATTTTAAAAACTCTACAGTTAATACAGTATGGTTTATGGTACCCACTCCAGCACGAGCTACAATTAATACATCTAGATCTAAATCTTTTATTAAATCATATACAAAGTAATCATTGTCTACTAAAGGCACTACTATGCCTCCTGCACCTTCTACAACTACATAGTCATACTCATTTATAAGTTTTTTATATTGACTTATTATTTTATCTTTTGATATTTTTATATTTTCTATATTTGCAGCTAAGTGAGGTGATACTTCTTCCTTTAGACAATATACATTCATCATAGTATGATTTTGACTTGTCTGTTTATTTTCGATAGAGCATATATTCTCTATATATCTAATATCTGGCGCTATCAAGTTTGTTCCATGCTCATCTAAAATGCCACCGCTTTGAATAGGTTTAAATGGGACAACCTTGTATCCACTTTCATTTAACTTATAGGCTATCCCCGCTGTAACAAATGTTTTACCTACATCTGTATCTGTTCCAATAATAAATATTCCTTTTCCCATGCTACACCTCTATAATCTTATTTTGGTAAACCAATCTCATTTCGAAGGTTTACCACATTTCAAAAAAAATATTTTATATCTCAAATCCTAATGATTTAATCATCTTTATATCTTCTTCTATCCCATTACCACAAGTAGTAAGTAAATCTCCTGTTATAGTAGCATTAGCGCCACCTTTAAAAGCTAATATTCCATATTTAGTTAAAAGGTTTCTACCTCCTGCTAGTCTTATCTGACTTGTAGGATTTATAAATCTAAATATAGCCAATACCTTTAAGAATTCATCTTCTGTTATAGGCTTTGCATTATTTATGCTTGTCCCCTCTATATAATTAAGTACGTTTAAAGGTATAGATTTTATCCCCAACTCTCTTAATTCAAAAGCCATGTCAATTCTATCCTCTTCAGTTTCTCCTAATCCGAATATTCCGCCACTACATACTTCAATTCCAGATTTTTGAGCAGCCTTTATAGTTTCTATTTTTTCATCATATGTATGAGTTGTACATATTTTTTCAAAATATCTTCTAGATGTCTCTAAATTATTATGATATCTTTCTACTCCAACTTCTTTAAGTTTTTCCATATCTTCTTCATCTAGCAGCCCATGAGATGCACAAGTTTTTATTCCAACACTCTGATTTATAGCTTTGTACGAATCTACTACATTTTTAATCTCATTCTTGCTTAACCTTTTTCCAGAAGTAACTATAGAGTATCTTTTTACACCTTTGTTCTTATGTAAACTAGCATCGCTTATAAGCTCCTCCGTTGTCATTAAGGGATATACATCTATATTAGTTTTATGGTTAGCTGATTGAGCACAAAAACTACAATCTTCACTACATTTACCACTTTTCCCATTTACTATAGAACATAAATCAAATTTGTTTCCTAAAAAATGTTCTCTTATTTCATTTGCACACTTTGCTAGAGTTTCTAGTTCACAATCCAACAACTGCATTGCTTCATCTTTACCTATTAAGTATCCATTTTTTATATTTTCCATTAGCTCATATATCATCACTATTTACCTCTTGTCTAAAATATTTTATCTTTTATATTTTTAATGATAGTATATTTTGTTTTTTAGGTCAACCTTTTAAATTAATTCGGTTTACATTTTAAAAGGACTATTAATTTATTAGAATTTTTTATTCTAACAACCAATAGTCTTTCAATCATTTCTATAATTTAAATTTAGTTATATCACCGTTAGCAGTTTCTATTATCATTACATCTAAATCTTTATACGTTCTAAATAACCATTTTACATCCTTCATAACTTGATTTATTTGGCTAGAGGATAAGTTATTTACATAATATTCCTCTCTCATTTCCTCATATTGTTTATCAGTCAAAAAATTTTTTATAAATCCAAATGCCAGTACATTTGGTATACTACTCTCATTTCCTCTGCCACGTTTATTGCTCTTAAAATACATCCTCATTATACTTCCTCCAAGAATTCATTATATTATTCTTAGTAAAGTATATATAAATTTAGTTGTCCCTATTCCTACAGTTTTACTAACTCATATTCTTTGCTTCCTATTCCCATCTCACAAGCATAGTCTATGATCCTAGTTGCATTAACATCTGGATGTGCGTGTTTAAATACATCATGACCCATCTCCTTACAAACTAAATCATAACAAGCTTGCTCTAAAGCAACAGGATCTTTTGAAGCTAATATTCCTATATCATGAGCTATAGGTCTACCTGACCAAGGCACACAATCACAAAGTGGAGTAACATTCATAACAAAAGTTATATAGCCTACCTTATCTTTTTTGTTGACCACTGAACCATATGCAAACTCTGCCATTTTCTCAATAAAAACATCTTCGTTACTTTCCCATTGAACAGTAACAGCTCTTGTTGGACATACTGTTGGACATTCACCACATCCATAACATACATCATGATCTATAGATGCCTTTTTCTCTTTCATAGATATAGCTTTGGTAGGGCAAGATTGAACACATTTCGTACATCCTATACACTTATTTTCATTAACATTAGGCTTAACATCTGAATGTTGCATCTGCTTACCTGCTGCACTTGCACATCCCATTGCTAGGTTTTTTAGTGCTCCACCAAAACCTGCCATTTCATGCCCCTTAAAATGACTCATTACTATCATTGATGAAGAATTGTATATTTCTCCACCTATTTTTACCTTATCAAAATGTTTTTTATTTATTTCTACATCTACATAATTTCTACTATATAGTCCATCAGCAATTATTATTGGAGCGTTTACCACAGCGTAGGCAAATCCATTTTCTATTGCAGTAGTTAAGTGATCCACGGAATTTGTTCTACTCCCAGTATATAGTGTATTAGTATCTGTTAAAAATGGCTTACCTCCATAATCTTTAATCTTATCCACTACTTGTCTTACTGCAACAGGACTCATATATGTAGTGTTACCCTTTTCCCCAAAGTGTAGCTTTATAGCCACCTGATCATTTTCACTTACTAAATCTTTAAACTCAGCCTTATCAAACAACCTTCTCACATTACTTGGCATATTTCTACTTTGCGAATTTGAATATAAATCACAAAAATACACTTTTGATTTCCCCATTATTACACCCCTTTTCATCATCCAACTCTCTTTAATTTTATCACATAACTAATATTATATTATCCATAATTAACATTTAATTAGGGTACTCAAATTAAAAGAAGCTATCTTGAGATAACTTCTTTTGTATTATATCTTATTAAACTTTAATGTTATTTTAAACAAATCTCCATCTAATTTTATGTCTACATTCCCACCTTGAGTCCTTATTAAGCTCTTGATTATACTTATTCCTAATCCGTGTCCATCTGTATTTCTCGACCCATCACCTTGAACAAATCTATTTCCTATAGTATTTTTATCGACATCTATCTCATATTTAGATATATTTTTGAATTCTATCTCAATATCTCCTTGGTCTGTATCAATATTCATATCAACATAAACCCTAGATTCTTCCAACGAATGTTTTTCTATATTACTAAATATATTCTCAAATACTCTTATTATCTTATCTTTATCTAAGTATAGAGTAACTGGTTCTTTAGGTATATTTACTATTAACTCTAAATCTCGTTTGTTTAATTTTTCTTCAAATCCTCCTATAAAATTTCTAAGCAAATCACAAATATTTATATTTTCTTTGTTTGAAGATATTACAGTATACTCTGCATCAATTATTTCATTTAAATCATTTATTAAACTTTTCAATCTTTCTAACTGATTGGTTAACTTAGTTATTTCTTCTTCTTTCTCTAACTGACTTAGTTTTTCATTTTTTAATATATATGCAGAGTTGATTATACATGTCAGAGGAGTTTTTAGATCATGAGATAAGTTAGTAATTAGGTAAGTTTTGTTTTGAAAAGTTTCTTTTTCTTCTTTAGTTACCTCTTCTACTTTATCTAAAAGATTTTTAAGCTCTAGCAGTATGTGCTTATACCCAGTACCCCAAAGTATTTCTACTGCATATTTGTCTCTTATACTATCCTCTAACCCTTCTCTAGCAAGTTTATATCTATCCTCTTCAGATTCATCATCTTCTTCATTAGCTTCTATATTTAT
>NZ_NOJY02000045.1 GCF_002250835.2 Romboutsia weinsteinii | reverse complement strand
AAAGAGTTGCTCTTATACGTACTTTGTCAGTTAATCCTGATATCTTACTTTTAGACGAACCTTTCTCAGCACTTGATTATCAGACAAGACTTTTGGTTAGTGATGATGTTTATAGAATTATAAAAAACGAAAATAAATCAACTATACTAGTTACACACGATATAAGTGATTCTCTATCTATAAAAGTGCAACTTTAGTAGATAATGATATTGTAGATTTAACTAAGGTAGATGCAACTATAACTCAAGAGCTAAAGGACATTCATTCAGTAAATATAAACTTAGTTCATGAATTTAAGGAATATACCTTTGGAGACAGACTTAAAAAGTCTAAAATTGAGTTAGGATTATCAGTTTCTGAAGTTGCCAAGTTATGTAATATTACAAATTCTGTTATAAGTGGATATGAATGTAATAGATATTATCCTACTAAGGAGGTACTTAATCTATTATCTTCTAAATTTGATATAGAGTACCTTTGCATGGACGGTTACACAAAACTTGTATATAATTTCGATATATTTCTGGACAGACTTAAATTATGGATAACCAAAAATAACTATACTAGAGAAGAAGCTGCTAAGAAAATAGGGGTATCTAGTAGCCTATTCAGATATTGGTTTAATGGTGGTATTATTAGCATTAGTACATACAGTCAGATTTATATAAACTTAGATAAATACGACTTATTTGCATAATGATATATTCATCTATATATCATTATTAATGTATGTAAGTCACAAGCAATTTAACAATATAAATCAAAACTAGACTAGAAATTAATCTAGTCTATTTATTATACTTAGGCTTATAACAATCTATACAAAATGATTCCAAAGTCTTTATAAAGTACTCACTTTTATCTGTCAAATCAATATAATAAATATCTACGTCATTTAAATATACAATTGCATCATACTCACTCTTATTATCTTTACTCATAACCCTTGCCAATAAACCACTATCTTGACTTTGTTGAAAATGTTGTTTCATTCTATCAATGGAACTCCATTTATCATTAATAGTATGAGATTCACCTATATATATTATATCATCAATATTATGTTTAAAATAATATAACATTTTTTTGCCTTGTAAGGATGTTATATATTTGTATTCTCTTTTTGAAATACTATTATTATCATCATTTATATATAAAATATCACTATATTTGCAAATATGCTTACTATTCGTTAATTTAGTTAATAAATTTTTATAATTAGTACAATAAAATTTGCTTATCTTGTCTTTGTCCATAATTAACCTACCTATAAAAAATTATTTTATTTATAATTAAGTTGCTTCAATAAATAGCACTAATCTAATATTCTCAATTTTTAATATTAAAATTATACTATTTATTAATCTAATCTGTATATTATTTTTAAATATAGATATATTTAATTCAAGAAAAAATCATCTAATTCATCTCTAGTCCTTATAATTTTATCATTCGATACTTTACAAGCTTCTGCTAATTTTTCACTATGTTTTGCTTGTTCAGGAGAACTTAAATCACTATTAAAAGAGAGTTCTAGTTCACTATGAATAAAAATGTATTCCTTATTAATCATATCTACAAATTGTGCAAGTAAAATACTTATTTCTTCATCAACGATTCGCATTCGTTCATAGTATTCATTTATTAGCTTACGTTCATTTAGAGTCAATGTATATCCTATTTCAGCTAAAAATAACTTAAGTTACCCCATTACCTTATTTCCATATCTAGTTGTTAATTCTATAAATACTAAAATAACTTATTTACGGTTGAAAATGTACTTTAGTTTCTATAAATAATTTACAAACTATTCTTTTATTTAATTATCATCCTTCATAGCATATGGTAATATCTTTTTTATGGAATCTATCTCCTTATCTGAATAATGATTCGATTTAATATGATATCTTATATTAGATATTATTCTCTTTTCTTCTTTACCATTGGTACACTTTGGAGCTCTACTATACTTATTGTAAAAATCTATTAATGTATTTAATACAACTTTAGGTCTCTCTTTATTTTTAAATAATAACGAGTTTAATATTTCTTTCTGATCATTAGTAAAGCCGTTATTATCAAGAATACTAGTAATTCTATAGGCTAATTTTCTTTCATATTCAAGTTCAGTAGTTTTGCCTTTTCTATGTTTAGGTAACCTACTATATTTTTCATAAAAATTCATTGCTTCATTAAATGTATTTTCAGCAGTATTTTGTTTTATATGTGAGTCATATATCTCTACTGCTACGCTAATATCTATATAAGGGTTACTTCTGTATTTTTTTATAATACTATCAATTTTCCGTCTAAATTGCGCTTCTACATTATTTTTACCTCTAGAAGGCATTCTGTTATTTGTATTAATAAATTCTATAAATTTCTCTATTGTTTTATTTACACAGTTACTATTAATCTGTTGTATTTCATGATACAATTTTATATATTTTTTTTGTTCTTCATCAAACCAATCTTCCTTGATAACTTCTTTAACTAAATCATTTACTATGTCTAAATCATTATCCTTTAATTTTAATTCTCTATCTTCTACTGTTTTTATAAATTCTAAGAATATTTTATATAGAATATCTCCCTTTTTTAAACCTAAATATTTTTCACATTCTATTATTGTTTTCTTTAAACTCTGGAAATTATATCTGTAGTTTATGATTTCTATAATATTTTCTTTACTATATTTACCATTACTCATAAATCTAAGTACACTTTTATTTAATGTACTATCACCTTTTGGTAGTTTATTATATTTCTTTATATACTCTAAATATTCACGCTTTCTAGATTGCTCTATAGAATAATATTCTCTTACACGGATAATATAATTAAGAAGATCATCTGATAAACTATTTCTGCTTATTCTATGACTTATACTAGATATTAATAAATTTTCTTCTTTATTTGAATCTGATCTTTGAGGCATTCTATTATTATTTTTTATAAATTTTTCTAATTCAATTCTAATCTCCTCTTCAGATTTTATATAATTTATGCTTTGTTTTTTCATTATACTTAATTCTTCATTCTGTTTAGGAGAGAATAACTTATTTTCTGTGCATCTTTTAAGCTCATTATATAATTTTTTTTCTTCATCAATTGAAGCTTGTCTTGGTAAAAATGTATTTTTTTTGAAAAATTCTTTTAAATCTTCAAATATTTCATCTTCAGTTCTAAATTCCTTAATATCACAATAATACGTTCTAATATTATAGATTTCTTTACTATTTTTCTTATCTAATTTATTATTTCTTAAGGCTTCATTTATTCTAGATCTTAAACTATTTTGTTCATCCTTTATTGGAGGTCTTTTATTATTCTTTATAAACTCTTTGTATTCATCGTATAGTTTTTTATAGTGATATACTCTTGTAGATGCTTTTATAGCTCTATCTATGATTTCATCTGTTACTATAGACTTGTACTCGGTATCATATCGTTCATTTATTATACTAAGTATATTATCAACTATACTTTGAATTATTTCTTTATTATATTTAGGTTCCGTATTAATTATAAATAGGTTCTCTATTTCATCTATATCAGGACATCCAACTTCTCTAACCCTTATTAATATATCAGTTTTCTTTTCTTTTAAAAATATCTTATTAAAAGAATTATCTTTTTCTGGATTCTGATGAAAATAATGTCCATCATATTGAATACCAATCAACTTATCAAAAGGTATTACTATATCACATTCTCTTCCTTTTATTTTTTTCTTACAAGTCTCCGGAATAATTGTATTGATTGCAAAAAAAATACTCAATTCCACTTTTGATGTGTTACGTAAGTTACATTCAGAACACCCATGTCCTCTCAAAAAATTATTTGGAGTTATCTTAAAATTATTATAATCACAAATTTCACTATTGTGTTGAATTATAATATTTTCTTTCGAACCATTGTACTGACTTTTGACACTATATTCGTTTCCATATAAATCTTCTACTTCTTTAACAAATACTTTATGTTTTTTGATATTATTTTTACGTTTAAGTTCTTTTCTACATTCAGGGCATGGATATTTATATTTATTAAACCTTTTAGGAGTTTCATGAAATTCATGTTTGCACGATTCAGTATTATGCTTGAAAAATGTCTTTGTTGTATTATTTATATAATCTCCAATTAGCTTATATTCACCATTTGTTTTTTCTCTAACTTCTCTTCTATATTCTTCTCTCGTTTTTCTTCTCATTAATCCACCTTTATCTTAATGTATATTTTATCTACTGTATAAATCATTATTGTAACTATATGGATTAGGATCTTTAAATGATGCTGTTAATATCTTCATATTCTTATCTCCCCTATTTTCAATTAAACACATACCTATTTACTAGCTTTATAAACTTCTGGTATACAGTTAAAGCTATCTAATAAACTACCTTGACTAATATAAATTTTCCCTTTTCCTTTACTTAAATCAAAATCATATACTCTATAAAGCTTATATATTTCTCCATTAGCTTCTTTTACTATAGAGACCTCTACTTCTTTCTTAGTAATAAAAAACGGGTAATTTATAGACTTATTTGTAGTAGTTTTAACTTCTATATATATAGGTACTTCTTGCCCACTAGTATCAATATCTACAGATTCTATATCATATCCATCTCCATCTCCTCTTTCTAATGATATATGCTTAATTTTTTTATCAATGTCTTTAACTCCTAACTTTTCTAGCCTAGCTTTTTCCACCTTAATAACAAACAATTCACCTTCATCACCAATTTTCTTATCATTTTGTGCCTTTTTTATATAGCCAGTTTTTCTAGTTTTAAACTCCCTTTTAATACTACTCTGCTTTTTTTCACTTCTCTTTATTGGTTCTTCTACAAAAATAGTTTCTATCTCATCTTTACTTATAACTACTTCATAGTTATCTATTTTATCCTTTATTTCTATATTCTCTAATTCATCATAATCTTCACTATAACTATCAAATGTTTCACAACATCTATTATATAGACCTTCATCTAAATTTATATACAGCACTGGCTTAGGTCTTGGGTACTCTTCTATTATCTTTTCAACTGAATAATATGGTGATTCAAACTGATACATATTATCTAGATGTGATATACTAATTTTTCTAATATTTCTAACTCTTACATAAGACTTGCATGTATATTTACCTTGTACTGGATCTGCATTTACTCTGTCATGATAATATGTTGGTACTAAATCCATAATATCAGATCCTATCTTTCTTCTTCCATACTGAGCTATATAGTCTGCGCAGTATAGCTCTTTTTCTTGCCCTGATTTTCCACTATAGAAGAATACAAATGTGGGTATATTATTCTCTACTTGGCTATCTAATACTTTTATCTTTAGCTGCTCAAATTGATTTTGATTTGGATGCGTGGTAAACTGCCCCCATATTACCTCTCCCATATTTTTATCTATATATATGTGTTCATTAATAGTATCTATATTAGTGTTTTCATATGTTGCATTAAAAACTAAAAATAAGTGTCTTGTTTTATTTTTCATTTTTATCTCCCTATATAATTTTAATTTCTATATTTAAAAATTACTTTTCTTCATATTCATTATATTTTTTAGAACTGCCTTTACACATACTTACTGGATACTTAAGACTATTCTTTTTAATTTTTCTTTCAATCGCTTCAAATATATCTATATTTAATTCATTACATAACAGTATTAAATAGTTAGCTACATCAGCAACCTCATCTTCAATTTCAACTCTTTTATCACTTTTTAAAATTTCATCGATTTCATCATTTGTTTTCCATTGAAAACATTCTAAAAGTTCTCCTGCTTCTATACTTAATGATATAGCTAAATCTTTAGGATTATGAAATTTTTTCCAATCCCTTTCGTCTCTAAAGCTTACTATACTTTCTTCTATCTGCTTAAATCGATTCATAACATGAATACCTTCCTTCTACTACTATTAATATCATTATAAAGTTAGATACTATCAAAATATAAGTGAGTATATATCTTATACTTTCAGATAAATTTATTAAATTTTATTCCGACTTATTTTATTTTGTAGTATTTTTTCAACTCTGCAAAGCTTACACTTAGTCCTACTTTATCTAAATGATCTTTTCTCTCTTTGTATAACTTTTCTAACAATACCATTCTTTCTTCGTCTTCTCCATAGTGAATACAATTATGACAGGTACTACATATACTGCACACATTTTCTTCAACATCTAAACTAAAATCAAAATCATCTTGACAGTTTACAGGAATAAGATGATGAGACTCGGTATAATTCTTTCCATTAGATTTTCTAGTAAATGAGCAATGATTTTCATCTACTTCGCATTTATAACCTGCTAACTTAAGAGCATTAGTTGCTATCTTTGGATCTCTAGGATATACTTTTCTACCTTTATTATCTATAATACTATCTTTCTTCTCTTTCTTTTCACCTTTAAAACCGACACAATATTCTTCCTCATCCTCTTTTAAAGTTAAGATCTTATTTATAGCTTCTACTTCCTCTTCTTCGCTTAATTCATAACCGTCTTCTTTTAAAAGCAGATAATCATAAAATTGCTCTACTGTTCTATCTCCAATTATCCCTCTTAACTCTTCATATAAAGTTATGTAATCCCTTATATCATAAATCATGTCATCATTTAATATGCTATCTATACTATAATATTTAGCTGCTATATTTCCAGCTTCATATCCTTTACCTAAACTATTTACACATTCAAGATCTATATTGAATAAACTATCACTTGGTATTGTATTTAGTAAATTTCTAACTTCCTTAGCCGCTTTTCTTATTTTAACTTTTCCTTCTTTGGTTCCATATTTATCTTTGAAATAAGTAAATCCTTGATTTAAGCTCAAATACATCCCACTTAAATCAGCTTTAACTAAAAATACTAAGTATAATCCTTTAGTAGCTGTCGTTGTTATATCTCTTATAAATATTGATAACCACGGTACTTCTGCAGGTTGCCCATTTCCTCCTGAACCTTTAACTAAGAATTTCTGCAAGTCTATATCTAAATCTTTAGTTATTAACTCTGGTATAACTTTAGTTATAATCTTAATTACATCATTGCCTCCAAAGTTATCTCTATTTACAGAACCATAATTCACTATAAATTCACTAAATTTCTTAGATAACTCTCTCATATTTAAATCGTCACCTACATTAGTAATTCTTTTTTCTCCAACTATATCATGAACACTTTCTCCTAAGTGTACACATAATTCTTCTAGCTCTTTGAATGTTATATCTTGGCTTCCGCCCTCTATTTTTGATAGCTTTGAAATTGGCCACTCGAGTTTCTCAGCCAATTTGCTTAATGTTATACTCTTTCCTTCTCTAATTTGTTTGAGCTTTGAATTTAATTCCATAAGTCTCACTCCTTTTCTTTAATAGAAAATACCTATTAGTTTCATAGTACGATACTTTACATATTTTTCCAACAGTTATTTTCTTTTAAAGAAAACTTTTTTAATAGCTATCAATAAAATTAATCGCTTTATATATCCATATATTGGTATGCTTACACTTTTTAAAAGCAAAATACCCAACCTGAGATAGCGGAGCAATGATTTTATCTCAGGTGGAATACCACTTAATAACATCTATCTCCGACACCCATTAACTACTATTAATCAATCAAGTTTAAATAAATAAGCTAACTTTACTTAACGCACTTCATTATAAAAATGTGGAGGTCTATAAAATAACAATGGAAGATATACACTAACTAAACACACAGGGCAGTGGGCGACGGGGCAGTGAATGGCTATACCAAAGAAGCTACGAACACTTACGAGCGGATAAGATACGAATCATACATGATATGCAATATGATGTATGTGAAGTATGTTAGGAGCAAGTGTGTTCGTGCTTTTGGGATTAGTCAGAGGGGCACAGCCGTAGGCTAATCTTTTCAACACACAAATAAACTAACTAGATATAACATACTAACATATCATACTTAACTATCCATATATAAAAGGTCCTGAGTTAGCGATTGCAGTGGAAATCCTTTTGAGTGATCTTTGCTCAAAAGATTGAAACGTAAAGCGCGGTGGCGATAGCCAAACTCCATAAGTCTAATAAACCAGTATATCAACTACATACAATATAACAACATTATAATAACTCTATAATTGAAATATCCCACAATAACTTAAGAGAATATCAAATCCTATTACACTACAAACTACACTATATCTTACACACTAAAAGCAAAGGGAATGGTGGTGGGGGAGCAGAGAGCGCGGTGGGAAAGTATGGTAAAATCAGAAACGTAGTAAATAGTAAACACATAAATAAAGCTACATTTTAGCTCATATCATAATCAAGAAATCATCTATCATATGAGTTAAAATGTAGCATCACTATGTTTGTCTTATTTTTTACGAAGTGGAAGCTTTGACCATACTGGGGCTGATAACCGAAGGTTAACAAACACCCTTTATTAGCAAATGCTATAAAACCATGCGAAGCGTCAATACTCTACTAATGTACAAACTCTAATGATCTTTAATCTTTATAATATTTCTTACTTGAACTTCACTTATATTAAATCTTCTAGCTACTTCTTTATAATCACCCTTGAAGGTGTCCCTAATAATTTTATTTCTAACAGGCTTAGTAATGCTACTTTCATTAGGTATATATAAATTACTACCTCCAACTAATTTTATTAACTCTTTAAAAGAATCTATACCAATAGCATCAACTATATCCTTTAAAGTATCTGGTATATCATCTTTACTTAAGTACTCCAACATTAAGATCCACCCCCCCATTAGTTAAATCTACTCTTATAATCATACTTATATATATTCTAGCATTACTATCTTCTTTTATAGCGTAGTATCTTTAAGTTTATTTATATATATAAAATCAATCCTCTCACTACTCTATACTAAAATTAACCTTTTGTATTTTTACTGCTTTACCATCTATTTTATATTCTATATATAAATCATTATTATCAATAACCTCTACATCTCCATAATGCAATTGCCTATGATGATTTGGGCATAAGCAAATCAAATTATCTACTGAAAGCTTAGTCTCTTCAATATTATTGACCGGAATAATATGATGTACTTCTGAATAGTGTTCGCCATTCTTCTTTTTAAATGTATATGGATCATTGCCCAAAGCATCACATATTTGACACTTGTGGCCTACATACTTTTTAAACGTATTTGCTATACTTCCTCTTTCTACTACCTCAATAAGCTTCTTCTTTTTCTTTATATCTACATTTTCATAAATTTTATTTAATGTATCAAGTCCACTTTTACATCCTCCAAATTCATATGTCTCATCTAACATAATGTCTTCATATCCAAATACATTTTTCTCTGAATTAATTAAATTTATAACTTCATAGAAAGTATCTTTAAGTAATGGCATAGTTGAAGCTTGGAATCCTTTTACCAGGTACTTATCTTTATTTAACAACTCACTCTCTGTTTCTTTAAATATTATAGGTGAACTTATTAAATTCTTAACTACCTTTATTTTTACTCTCCACTTTTCATTGTTAGCATCATTACTATCATTATAAAATTCCAAGTCTTCATCTTTTATATATTCAGGGTTGGATATTATCTCTACAATAGCATAGATTCCAGGCTTTAATTTCATCTTCCCATATAGTATTTTTTTAGTCCTTTTATCAATTCCAACTCTTAATAAACCCTTATCTCCTGCCTTTATACTTTCTCTATCAGATTGCCTAATACTGTAATACACTTCATCATTAACTTGCTCACTATTTAAAAAATCATCGATATACCAATACACGAGATTAGTAAAAAATGTCCAATAATTTGATTTGTTATCCATATCTATATCCCCCTAAAAATAATTTTATATAATTACATATTATCATTATTAATTATTTACTAAAATCTTTTAAAATACTTATTTCTATAAAGTTGATAACATTTAATAAAAAATAATTAGGAGGTAACAAATATGAAATGGTACCTAGACTTCGGGCATGGTGGAAAATATCCTGGGGCAGTCGGATCAAACTCTACCAAAGAAAGTGATACAGTACTAAAAATAGGAACACTAGTAAAAAATAACCTAGAGGAAGCCTTCGAAAAAGTAATAACAACTCGTGAAAATGACACCTACTATTCCTTAGATTACAGAAGCTCAAAAGCTAATAAAGAAAAATGCGACTACTTCATAAGCTTACATATGAATTCATCAACAAATAAATCTGCTAAAGGATGTGAAGTATGGGTATACGATGAAAAAAGCAAACTGTACACTCTATCAAAAAATATATGCTCTAATCTTTCTCTATCACTAAATACCCCTAACCGCGGAGTTAAAATATCCAAAGAATTCTCACTCATAAGAAAAACTAACATGCCAGCTCTTATAGTAGAAATCGACTTCATATCTAATACTACAGTTGAATCTTCTATAACTTCTAGCAAATACATTAAAAACATAGCTGATGGTATATCTTCTACCCTGTTAGCTTTTGTTAATAAATCAATAACTAATGACGGTGTATTCTATAGAGTCTGTGTTGGAGCCTACAAAGATAAATCTAACGCTGTAAGAATTAAAAATGAAGCTATTGCTAAAGGATTTAAAGATACTTATATAATTTAAATTTTGACATATGAAACTTTTTCTAAAAAACTTTAATATACCATAAAACTATAACTTCTTATACTTATATCAAGAAGTGAACAACTTCTAAAACTTGTAATACTAACGACCTAAAAATTTGGCTCGTTACTAAAATAATAAAAAAGGAGGTCTAACTATATGGCAGTTGTTGAAATTAAAGAACTTTCAAGCTTGAAAATAAGATTAGATTTAGGTATGATAGATGGCAAAACTAAAACTAGAAGTAAGTCTTACTCTTACTTAAAGCATAACGCCCCCGCTCAAGATACTTATGACGTAGGTGAAGCTATAATGTCACTTCAAGAACATACGGTAATGAATATAATTAAGCAAGATAATACAATTCTTGGTGCATAGACTATTGTATAAATTTTAAAGAAAGGAGAATTAAACTATGGAAACTACTAGAAAATTACTTATGTCTTTTAAATGTAATAATGATAAGAAAGTATCATTATCAGTGGAAGATCCTAGAGATGATATAACTGAATCAGAAATAAAAACTGTAATGGACTTAATAGTGTCTAAAAATATCTTTACTCCAAATGGCTCTGAACTTGTAGAAGCTATTGAAGCTAAAGTTGTAGTTACAGATACTACACCTTATGACTTAGTTATAGGGTAATAAATTTAAAAGCTATGCCAAGGACTCCCCTTTAGGCATAGCTTTTGTAATATCTAAATATATAGAAAGGATGTGTCCAAAATGAGTTCAGAAATTCAAACACTGATAGCTTCTGTAGGTTTCCCTATTGCTCTTAGTATGTATTTACTAGTTAGGATAGAAGGAAAACTTCAGGTTCTATCTGATAGTATTAATGAACTATCTAAAAATATAATAAGTATGAAATAAAATGGGGTAGCTGCTGATATTCCTGCTGTAAATCAATTAGTATATGAGTAATAAAAATAGATAGTTGATTTATCAACTATCTATACTAATATTTCTTCTAAATTTATTTTATATACTAAGTAGTGCTTTTCTACTACCTTCGTAGTTATTTTTATTTATATTAATCTTAGGTAATATCTCTATAGATACAGTTGATTCATCTTTTGTAATTTTAAGTTTATCATAACATTCATAAATAGTCATATGCCTCATAAAACTATGCCTCATTTGGTAAGCTTATATTACTATCTGAAATTTCATTTTTTATTTCATCATATATCCTTATAAAAGCTTTTTCAGTAGGACTTTCTACCACACTGTACTTAACTTGATCTGGGTACATAGAATCCTGGTTACTTTTAAATAAACATTTTTTATTCATAACCCTTACTAAAATAGTAAATATTCCTGTCTATATGTTCCATTATCTATATTACTACTTTTAATTATTTCATACTTCATATTGCTTGCTGTAGCTAATTCTGTAGCATATAATTTCTTAGCATTAACTGCCTTATCATCTATTTTATTATATCCTTTTATCTCTATTATATCCCATATATCATCATCTGTTTTCATTAAGAAATTAGGATAATAACTTCTTACCGTATGAGCTTCTGGATCTATATACTGAATATAAAAATCACTTTGACAATGAGTTAACCTCCAAGTTTTTCTTGTGTATATCTCTGTTACTCTCTTTTCTTCTCTAAATATTTTTCTATATGAATTTTATGTTTTTCTCCTCCTTCGATGTTTTATTTATAGTATAAATAATTATTTAAGTAATTAAAAGTACATTTAAGCATACATTTTTATAAGATAAAACCCCTACGTCTGTTTCACATACATAGGGGTTTTGATGTATTATATTTTTTAAGTATTACTTACTTCACTTTTACTTTCTATAGATAAGTATATAGCCAAGTTACCTGTTAATAACATAAACATAGCTATATCTTTCATCATAACTAATATTTTTGTTATAAAACTCTCCGGATTTATGTCTCCAAAACCAGCAGTATAGTATAACATATCAACTATATTTTCTATATCACAGCTAAACATATCTATATTTAATAACTCATTTCCAATTGTATGTAATGCATAAAATAATATTGTATAATCTAATATTAAACTTACTAAACTAACCATCGCTAATATAATTAATCTTATCTTACCATCTATATCTCTTTCATATTTTCTATAAGTTTTCTTCAACATATCTCTTATAAATACTAAAAAGAACTGTACAGGTCTTGATATTCCAAAAATGAATATTGTTGCAATAAGTATCATTGATTTAATAATAAAATGAATATCTCTGTATGTATTACTACCAAATATAATAAGAATATATATTAGCATAAGAACATTAAATATTCTTGGTATATTTTTACTAAATACAAATTTTGATATCCTTGCTCTAATTTTTTCATACTTACTGTTACTATTACTACCAATAGCTATACCATATTCTTTTAATATAATACTTTGTAAAATAATATAAGGTCCTATAATGCACAATCCTATATAAAGTATTTTAGACATCGAATTGTTTTCATTCACTATATAAAGTTGTTTAAAATTAAATATAGATATTAACAAAATTATAAATATTGAAAGTGAAGCAAAGAACCTTTTTGTATTGTCTGCTAATTCATGGTTATACTCTTTATCATCTCTTTTTTTAGAATAAAAATATATTGAAAATGTAGGTGATAAAATACTTATTATCTTTTTATTTCCATATATAAAATTCTTTATTTTGTCGTAATATTTTTCTTCCATACTATTCTCCCCAAAATGCCTACTTTATAAAGGTCTATTCATCCTCAATTTTAATATATTCTTATTAAATTCTGGTGGTGTTGGTTTGTAGCTCTTATCATTAAGTTGTAAGTTATAATCTTGTAATTGAAACTCTCTTAATTTAAGAATATCAATTTCTCCAATTAATAATGTATCATTTTGACCACCTGTAATTTGAAGTATATTCTTTTGTACAGTTTTCTTAGGTGCTACAATTCTATTATCACCTAATTTAGAGTTATTAACTTGTGCAAAATAACAATGTACATCTCTAGATAATGACTCTATTATATTAGAATAATGATTAACATCTTTATTATGTACACTACCTATTAATAAATCTACATATGACATAAATAAACCTCTATCATTTAAACTTGATAGCTCAAAGCAGTTATAACAAGAAAAATCTATTCCATTCCATCTAAATAAATCATACTCTTTTACAAATTCTGCTGGATTAATTTTATTTATCTTATTATATTTGTATTTCATAATAGGCATATTTATATTGTATCCTCTTAACATTTCTATTTCAGATGGTGCATAATGATTTTTTAATCTAAGCTTTACTACTGAATATGTATAATCATTATATTTTCCTGGTAATATAGTTGCTAAATAATTGCATGCAATATTATTTTCATACACTATATGCTCTAGTCCACATATTATAGCTAATTGATGTTTTCTAGCAAAATTTGCTATTACTGATAACCATGAATAAGGAATACTCAATTCAGGAAATAAGATCATATTAGCCCCTTGTTTAACTGATTGATTTAATATATGGTATAGCTTTTGTAGTCTATTTCCATCTAGTATAGGAGTTTTCATAATACTACTTTTATAATTTATATCTAATACATCTATATGAGCTATAGCTATCTTCAATTTACTCATATCTTTATCTGAATTCATTTTTAAAAGATTTATATTTATTTCATTTTGATCAAATAAATTACTTTTCACAGAATGTCTTTTTATCTTACCATTATTTACATAGTCACTAAATATTTCTTTATTACTTTCTTTGTTTTTTTCATCGCTTTCTTTATTATCATTAAATGAATTAGCAAATAAATTTAAATCCATCTCATCATTTATGTTATTGATTTCTTTATATAGTTTAATAGCTTCTCTTATATAGTTAGTTCCACTAATAATCTTACCCTCTGATATATTTCTATTTATTTGATATAATATAATTTCATGTAAATGTACATACCTTGGTGTATATTTCTTAGAGTTAGCACTTATTTTATATATACACTTTTTTTCTTCACAAATATCTTTATCCTTATCGCAAACACTTAATTTACAGTCATCTAATTCTATTACCTTATAAGTATAATTTGAGTTTATTTTAGTGCATTTAAATCCAAAGTTAATACTATCTTTTTCAAACTGATTTTTAATTAGATTTAATCCATCTAAACCTAGTATTTTTTGCATACATTTATGAGTTACTATATTTGTATAATTTATAAGTGGTTCTAATATATACGAATGCCTCAGCATATTGGAATATCTTAAATTATTTTTAAAGTCTTCTATATCCTTATTACTACTATATTTTACTTGTGGATAATCCTTATCTATAAAAATATCATCATTTAATCCCCATACCATACTAATAGTGTAATGTAGATGTACTTTTAAGCTTTCAAATAATATATCATGTATAATATTTTCATTTTTATGCTTGTACATGTTAAATTTTAGGTTAAATTCTTTATGTCGTATATTTGTAATTTCATCATCTATATTTTTTATGAATTTGTTTAAATATTCTTTATTGTCATTCATTATATAGCAAATCATAGCTTTTTCCCATAATATATAAAACTCTATTATATTCATACCACTAAATAAACTTAATATTTTCTCATCTAAATCTTTTGAATACAAATCACTATCTAATTTTTCACTATATATAACCTGTGCTAAAAACTTAGATAGATTATATTTATTTATCTTAAAGTCTTCAATACTCCTTATCTTATTGATTCCTTCTGAGTATCTAATCTCTAATACTTCTTCATCAAAACTATTAACTACTAAATCTTTTTCAGGTAAAAATCTAAATATACTTGCGTTCTTTTTTATTTCATTCTTAAATTTTTCTATTATAGCCCTTGATCCGTCTGGTTTAAAATCATATAACTTTATTTTAGTATTTTGTATAGCAAGTATAACATTTTTATTATTAATTAATTTATCTTTTAATGCATATAGCCTCTCTATATTATCACTCTTTATATTTGATTCTATTGCTATAAGTTTAATTAGTGCTATAAGTTTTTCCTTGCTTAAGGTTTTTATGTCTATTGTACAAGCTTTGTTATATATCTTTGAATCATCTAATTTAAAATCTTTGCCTTTTACTATTTTTGATATACTATCTTTAAACTCTATATCTTTAGGCTCGATTAATCTTAGTATATTTTTAACACAAGTTCTTAGTTTTTTTTCAGTATCTATATTATTCAATTTATAATCACTTGTAATGCTATAAATATCATTTTCATTAAAAAATATATATTCTGTTGAATCATTGTTTTTTATAGCTAGTATCGGAGTAAATATATTTGATTTACAAAAATATTTATTAATTATATCTATTTGATTTACTCCTTTTTTATTGTGAGTATATGGAATAACTATCAACATATCATCAATATATCTTCCATAATATATAGGTCTAACTTCTTCACATATACTTTTATCAAATTCTTTCAGGTACCAGTTAGATAAAATATTTGAAGGCATATATCCAATAGGAAGTATTTTTTTCTTATAATTTTCATCTAAATCTAGTATTTTATCTGTATAAGTTTTTGTAATATCCTCTATTTGTTTTGTTAACTTTATTAATAAAGATTTTTTACTTATACCAAGTATCTCCCATCCAAATGTATCATTACTACTAATTTGAAGATTTTCTCTTAGTTTTTCAAAATCAATATCTACTGAATAATAATAATCTTTTATGTCTAATGAAATCATTAGACATCTGTCGTTATTATTTAGCAAATGCTCTGAGTGTTTGATAGCTTTATCTCTCCATTTTGAATATTCTTCATGATAAGGTTTAAATAGTCTTGTATCATTGTTTTTAAAATTTTTATGTAACCTTCTTCCATATATATAACTGCTATTTTCCTTTAATAGTATCTCTCCTGCTAGTAAAACCCACAGCGTTCCTAGTATATGATACTTTAAGTCTAGTTTTATAAAATATGTTATTTTATCTATTGTATAATTAGATGTACTTAAATCATTACAAACTACATTACTATCATGTGCCTGAGTACTACTTAGTTTTTTTGGTAAACAATAAAATTCTACCTCTATTTTATCTTCAGTATCTTTATTTAAAATAATATAACATAATTCCTCTATTATAGAGTCTATTTGTTGTTCATTGTTAGCTATTTCACTTCTTAGAAATAGATTAGAATTATCATAATATGTGTCTGACTTTAATTTCTTATATGCTAGTTCTAATAATTTTTTTAGTTCTACTTCTGTGTAATGGGTACTATCTATTAAATTTTTATAGTTCATTGTACTTAAACTCCCCTAGTGTAAATTTCTCTTATTATAGTACCATTTTTTTACATATAAGTATATATTGCTGTATTTTACTACATATAAAAAACTCTAACCGTTAGATAAAGGTTAGAGTTTTTATTCTTATATTAAGTTTCTTAGTAATTCTCATCCCACTTCTTAGTCAACTCACCACTAAAGGCCCTCTCTAAAATAGCAGATCTTCTCTTCTTAAATCCGCCCCTAGCCTTATTAACAAGACCAGCCGCCATATCAACCTTCTCGAAAAGACTCTCAATTCTATTAACAATCCTTTCTTGCTTAGCTAAAGGTGGTATCGGTATTTCTAACATTTTCTTTTGAGTTAGTTTAAGTCTAGTTATGCCATTTACATAACCATTATAATTAAATATATTTAGATAATACATAATATATTTTTTTCCATAACTAACCCATCTAGATTTTAGTATATGTGCATGATTATTTACCCATGGTATATATTTATCTAACACAAATCCTATAATTCAACCTTTTACCCCTAATTTCAACCCTATAATCATTACACATTTCAACTAATCTACTCCCAACACCCTCATCAATCTCCAAAATCTCACTAAGACACCTCTCACTGCTAACAATCATAGGTAGATTATTAAAATATCTATGATTAACAATCTCAAACATAATATTAACATCACTACCGCTAATACTCCCCTTAAACAAATCATCAATCAAAAGCACCCTGCAATTCTTAAACCTATTCATCTCTCTATGATAATAAACTTGATCCATAATATTTTGCTTAATCCTAATAACACTGTCCCTATACCCCATGTACAAAACCCCGACTCCCCTATCCATAAGACAATTAGCTATAGCCAAAGACAAGTGGGTCTTACCAGACCCAACTTGCCCCATAAACATAATAGAATTATTACGACTTTTCTCTATACTTTCAAAATCCCTAACATAATCTCTAGCAACCTTATAAACTTCCATCACCTGAACATCATAATAATAATTAAAATTATCAAACCTCTTATTCCTAAACTCACTACTTATCCCACTTCTTTTAAGTATCTCCTCAGCTTCACGTAAAGCTCTACACTCACATGGAAATGCAACCCCCTCATCAACTATAAAAGTCATATCCCTACACTTATTACATCTATACTCACTATCAACTTTTAAATCCATCAAGTCCTCTTTCAAATGCTCTGATTTCTTCATCTGTTGGCTTTCTATAAATGTGTTCATCCTCTTTTTCAAGTTCTGTGGCATATTTAGATTTTGTATACTCACTCTTATATCTTCCATAGTTATCTCCCCTATTTTTAATAGTTCTCTCATAAGCTTTTAATTCATTTATAGAATTTATATTATTATCACTCCACTGTTTTAAAATCCCATTAATATAACCTTTATTACATTTACCTTTATCAGTTGCAATCTCTATTGCTCTTTTAAAAAGTTCATAATCAATACTTTCACATACTTCAAATAACCACTGACCAACAATAGGGTTTATAAGTCCTACATTTTGTTCATACAAAGTTTTAAACTTACTTATATTACTTACATACTTATTCTCTAAATTATTTTCACTATCTAAATTTTCACTAAGTAGTTTTTCTTTATATTTTTCTTTTTCTTCTTCTTTTTCTTTTTGTTTTTCTTTTTCCCCATAGTGGTACTCTTCTTTACTTTCATCACAAGCTATGGGTATAGATACACTATCCATAGTCTTATTTAACTTTTTACTATCAGTATCTATACTGTATCCATGCTTCTTGCACTCTTTTAAAAACAACTCTACAAGAATATCACTTTTAACATTTAATAACTCTTTTTCAATGCACTTTTTAACTTTTGGACTAGCAGCCTTATTATGCTTTATCCAATTTTTAAGAAATATCTCCTTAGTATCATCACAGTAAACTACCTTTTTATATTCTTCAAATCTATTTATAAGCTTGTCTACACTTTCTCTGTTGTATCCTGTTTCTATAATCCTTTTAGGAAGCTCATAAATACCACATTGACTAGTCTTTGAGTTAGTCATTAAATATATATAAAAATACTTTTCTTCTGGTGTTAAATCAAGAATAAAGCCATCTTGCCAATAATCTATATGAATATGCCTATATACAGCCATACTTTATCCCCCTTTGATTTAGCACATTTCCTTCAACATCTATACTTTCATCTGCCTTATCCACTAACAACATATCACTATCAATAGAACCCTTTACACTTTCATCAAAGTTAATAGCCTTTTGTATTTCAATACTAAGTGGAGCATATTTAAGAAGCTTTTTAATTACAGTTTTTTTAGCCATAGAGTCAAACTCTTTTTCCCAAATTCCACCTTCAAAGCTTTTAGAATATTTCTTTCCATGCTCTAAAACCTCATCATATGTCATAAATACAAAACTATATCCGTTATGCTCTAGATGATAAACTGCATAATATCCTATTACCTCTCCTCTATTCCCTTTTAAAAGTGGTTTATGAATTAATCTTTGCTCTAACCCATAATCTATATCAAACTCATCATTTTCTCTTACTTCATGTGCATACAAAGTCTTTAGTCTACCGCTTCTATGTGCAAGTTCTAAAAGTCCTTTATATCCTATTTGAAACTGTACTTTATCTATTCCTTTAACTTTATATGGTATTAAATAAGCTTGTCCCAGTGGAGTGTTTGGCTCAAGACCAAGTTGGTCACTTTGCATCATAGCTGCAATAAATGTCATTGGGGCACAATTTTGAAGTTTTGGATTTGAATTAAATGCAGTTAATGCTACTCTTTGAAATCTTTCACTACATAGCTCTTTTGGAAGTGCTGATGTTATTTCACCTTTCATTTTTATCATAAGTTGCTTCATAGCATAGCTTGGATTTATAGCTAAGTTATTACCTTTAGCTTCTTTATTTTTTAGTGTATTTTTTAAGTTAGTCATTTATTTTATCCCCCTATATTTAATTCATTCTAAACACTCTTGAAGTAGTATTTTTCATATAATTTTCTACTAACTCTGGGTGTTCTTTTTTTAATCTTTTTGCATCTACAACACTTCTTACTTGCTTTTTCCAAGTTATCCTTCTCTCCCCAAGATAAGCTATCTCATATTCTTTCATCTGCATTTGTAGATATTGTTCTATTGATTTTTTCTCACTATCTAGATCTTTTATCAAAGCACAAACATCATCATATCTATTTAATAAATCTTCTTTTTCAAATAATATAAGCTCTTCCTCTATACTATCTTTATAAAGTCCTTGAAGTGTTTTAGAATAATCATCACTTCCATCAGGTGTTGGAAGGTCTCCCCCAATTACACACTTGTCCCAGAACATTTTCTCCAGATCCATTATTTGATTTATAAGTTCTTCATCTTTCTATAATTTATGGATTACAAGCTCTTCATTCCCAATAAGTGCTGCTATGTAGCAATGAGTTGCTCCTGTTACTGCCATATAGTGATAGCACTGTATTTATATAAATGAAAAACTATGTGATTTTGAAAGAAGAATGACTTATGCCC
>NZ_NOJY02000044.1 GCF_002250835.2 Romboutsia weinsteinii | reverse complement strand
TTGTTTGGTTGTTTCAAATTCTATAAATTAACCTACTGTTTAATTTTCAAAGTTCTTATTTTTCCGCGCTCTCTTGAGCACATATATAATATTACCACCATATTTTTTATATGTCAACATTATTTTATATATTTTTTATTTAACTTGAACTTCATGATCTATTAATTGCAAATTGTAGCTTCTTATAACATTTATAAGAGTATCTGCATATATTTTTTCGCCACTTTCATTAGTCTTTGTACTATACCCTGCATCTTCTAATGACTGTGCCTGAGTTATATAATGAGTTGCTTCAAATAATCCATGTTCTTTATATCTTTTATTCTCTACTAAAAACATGGCATGATCTTTAATAGAATCTCCTATAGAGTCATATGATCTAAAAGATGCCACGATTTTATCATTATAGTTTTCTGATGTTACTACTTCTATGCTCTTCCCATTCCATCTATTGTCTGCTTTTATACCAAACATATTATTGCTCTTTAAACTTAATTCAGATTGCCCCCATCCAGACTCTAGTATAGCTTGACCTACAGTAATAGATGGTAATATTCCATATTTTTTATAGCTTTCTACTGCTACTTTTTTGATACTATTTATAAATGATATCTTACTATTATCACTAGTTATACTACTATCCAAGTATGCAGATTCCAATAGTTTAACATTCTTCTTTGCATCATTCTTTTCATCTTTATTAAAATCTATCTTATCCAATACTTCGTTAAATGATTTTACTTTATAAGTTACTATACCATCATTATTTTGTTCTTTTGATATAAACATATCTCCAATCTTAAGTGTATCCTTCTTTTTCACAGCTGTTAAATCATCATATCTTACCATATCAATAGCCATAAGTTCCTTCCAATTTAATTGCACCTTATACTCACTGGCCTCATCAGCTACTTCTATGTAGTACTCTACTTTATTGCTCTCTATATCTTTACCTACATATAATTCTTCTATATATTTAGATATGTTAAAAATCGAAATAATACTAATTACAAGTAATATAGTAATACCTACGCCTCTTATCTTTGATTTTACATATATATTTTTTTTCCTTCTTTTTTTCTTCCCCAGATGCTTTATCCTTTTCTTTCCCATAACTCCCCCTAATTGAAAATATAATCTTAATTATATCTTATTTTCTTTACTATTTATTTATGATTTTTAATTTGTATAAAAGCTAATATCATTATAAGTTTTCTCTAAATAAAAAGGTGAACTTAGTAAGTTCACCTTTTTATTTAGAATCTATTTAGATTTTAATTCAATCCATGCTTTATCATATTTCTTTATTTCTGAACCAATATCTATAAATGTTTCAGTTTTCTTTAATACTTCTTCTGAAGGGTATGCAACTGGGTCGTTTACGATTTCTTCATCTAATAATTCTAACGCTGCTTTATTAGGTATTGAGTATCCTATATACTCAGCATTTACCTTAGCATTTTCAGCATCTAGTAAAAAGTTAATAAACATCTCAGCTTCTTTTTTATGCTTAGCAGTAGTAGGAATACACATAGCATCTACCCATTTGTTAGTTCCTTCTTTAGGTATTGCATAAGCAAGATTTGGATTTTCTTCCATCATAGTAATTGCATCTCCTGAGTAGTTTATACCCATAGCTACTTCTTCACCTATTAACCTATCCTTACCTTCATCATTTACATATGCTAACACTAAATCTTTTTGCTTCATTAAGAGCTCTTTAGCTTCATCTATTTCTTTTTGGTTAGTACTATTCATACTGTATCCTAATTTTTTTAGTGCTATTCCCATAGTATCTCTAACTGAGTCAAACATCATTAGATTAGACTTGTATTTTTCATCCCATAATATATCCCAACTATCTACTTTTTCTTTAACCATAGTTTTATTATAAACTATACCAAACGTACCCCACATATATGGTACACTGTATTCATTAGTTTCGTCATATACTGGATTAAAAAAATCTTCATCTATATTTTTAATATTAGGTATATTCTTAAAATCTATTTTTTGAAGAAGACCTTCACTTTTCATTTTTTCCACCATGTAATCTGATGGAAAAACTAAATCATAGTTTGTACTTCCACTTTTTACTTTCTGATACATCATTTCATTAGTATCATAAGTTTCGTACGTAACATCAATCCCTGTTTCTTCTTCAAATTTAGTTATTAATTCTTCATCTATATAATCTCCTACATTGTATACATAGAGAGAACCTGTTGAGTTATCTGATTTATTACATCCAGTTAATAAACTAGCACTCATTAATCCTACAGCGATAAGCGATATTACTGTTTTTAATTTTGCCATTACTCATCACCTCTTACTATAGACTGCTTCTTATTTGATAATAAAAGTAATCCTAAGACTACCGCAAACATTATAGTTGATAATGCATTTATTTCAGGCTTAATACCCCTTCTTGCCATACCATATATTTCTATAGATAAGTTACTAACCCCATTTCCAGTGTTGAAGAAACTTATTATAAAGTCATCTATAGACATAGTAAAAGCAATTAAAAACCCAGAAATTATACCTGGTTTTATTTGTGGTAATATTACTTTTCTAAGAGCATATAAAGGCTTCGCCCCTAAGTCCATAGCTGCCTCTTCAATATTCTGAGGCAATTGTTTCATTTTTGGTAAAACAGATAATATAACATAAGGTATATTAAACATTATGTGTGATAAAAGCATAGTAGAAAATCCAAATTCCATTTTTACAAAAGCGAATAAGCTCATAAGAGCTACAGCAGTAACTATATCAGGATTTAATACAGGTAGATAATTTATATTTAATATTAATTTTCTACTTTTACCTCTCATCTTGTGTATTCCTATTGCACTTATTGTACCTATAATAGTCGCTATTATTGATGATAATATTGCAACTACAAGAGTATAGTATAAAGCGCTCATTATACTTTCATTATGAATCAGCCTTTCATACCACTTGAAAGTGAATCCACCCCAGTGAGCCATTGATTTAGAGTCATTGAAAGAAAACAATGCTAATGCAAATATCGGTGCATATAAGAATAAGAATACTAAAAACAAATATAAATTAGGTATTATTTTCTTTAACTTTAAAATAGTAACCCACCACCTTCTTTGTCGGATTCATCTTCAAATTTTGACATAACAGCCATAGATATTAATATAACTATCATCATGAATATTGATATAGCTGATCCAAAGTTCCAATCACCTACAACTGTAAATTGTTGTTCTATTAAATCTCCAAGTAGCATAAACTTTCCGCCACCCAGTAGTCTTGATATTGCGAATGTTGTAACAGCTGGCATAAATACCATTGTTATTCCTGATATTACACCAGGTAAACTAAGAGGGAATATTACCTTTGTAAATACTTGGAAATTATTCGCTCCTAAATCATGAGCTGCATTTATTAAATCATTATCCATCTTAGATAATGATGTATATATCGGTAATACCATAAATGGTAAGAAGTTATAAACCATACCAAGTAATATTGCAAAAGTAGTATATAATACACTAACTGGTTCTATTCCCAATATACCTAGTAATGAATTTAAAAGACCATTTTTTCCAAGTATAGCTATCCAAGCATAAGTTCTTAAAAGGAAATTCATCCACATTGGAAGTATAAATAATAATATTAGGGTTCCTCTTCTACTTACTTTTGCTTTAGAAATTATATAAGCCACTGGATATCCGACTATAAGACATATTAATGTAGATGTACCTGCAAGTATTATTGATCTAAAAAATACTTTCCAGTATATAGGATCCATTAATTCTTGATAATTTGATAGAGAAAATACATAACCTCCATCTACTTCTTTTGTAAAACTAAAAAATACTACTAGTATTAAAGGGATTACTATAAATATTGCACTCCATATTATATATGGATATGCTAATATAGATTTTTGTTTTTTCATAATTAGTTGCTCACTTTTCTCATTATATGAATATCTTCAGGGTATATATCCATGCCTAGCTCTGTTCCGATCTCAGCACTTTTAGTATTGTGAAGTATCCATAATCTATCATTTTCTTTTACTTCTATTTCATAGTGAACGCCCTTAAATACTACTGATGTAACTAATCCCTTTAACATCCCATCTTTTGGGTCTACCATTTTTATATCTTCTGGTCTTATTACTACTTCTATATCTTCCTTCTTTTCAAAACCTTTATCTACACAGTCAAATAATATGTTACAAAACTCAACTTTGAAGTCTTCTAACATTATTCCATCGAATATATTACTTTCTCCTATGAATCTAGCTACAAATGAATTTTCAGGTTCATTATATATATCTTGAGGAGATCCCATTTGTTGTATTTTTCCTTTGTTCATTACTATTATAGTGTCAGACATAGTAAGTGCTTCTTCTTGGTCATGCGTTACAAATATAAATGTTATTCCTAACTTTTGTTGCATTCTCTTTAATTCTATTTGCATTTCTTTTCTTAATTTCAAATCTAGTGCTCCAAGCGGTTCATCTAGTAAAAGTACTTTAGGCTCGTTAACTAAAGCTCTAGCTATTGCTATTCTTTGTTGCTGACCTCCACTTAAAGAATCTACTTTTCTTTTTTCAAAACCTTCAAGTGCAACTAGCTTTAACATTTCTTTAACTTTTTTATCTATCTCATCTTTTTGCATCTTTTTGATCTTCAGTCCAAATGCTATATTTTCATATACATTCATATGAGGGAATAATGCATACTTTTGGAATACTGTATTTACCTGTCTTTCATATGGTGGTAAATTGTTCATTTCTTTATTTTCAAATAAAACTTTACCATCGTCTGCATATTCAAATCCTGCTATTATCTTTAGTGTTGTAGTTTTCCCACACCCACTTGGTCCTAACAAAGTTAAAAACTCATTTTTCTTTATATCTAAGTTTAAGTTATCTAAAACAGTAAGATCATCATACTTTTTAGATATTTTTTCTAATCTAATTATATTTTCTACCAATTTATCAAACACCTCTCTTCTAGAATGACGGCGGAGTACTTACCCAAATCACTTTTGCTTCAGTTTTTCCTGCATTTGATATATAGTGATTTGCTCTCGGCTTAAAATAAAAGCTTTCTCCTTTTTTTACTTTACTCTTTCTATCTCCAATATGTACATATACAGAACCTGCAAGTACATATCCAAATTCTTCTCCCTCGTGAGGCTTTTCTTCTTTATATTGCCCACCAGGATATAAAGTTATTATTACTGGTTCCATTTCATTTTTTTGTGAATTTGGAATCAACCATTTAAATGTATATTTTAAATCTTCATCTTCTGTTTCAAACATATCATCTTTTGTAAAACAAATTCTTTCATCATCTATTTCATTAAAAAACTCCCTTAAGTTTGTTCCTAAAATTTCAAGTATATCTATAAGGGTAGCAATGGATGGTGATGTTAAATTATTTTCTAACTGAGATATAAATCCTTTTGATAACTCACATCTATTTGCTAATTCTTCCTGGGTCAGTTGTTTTTCTATTCTCATTCTTTTTATTTTTTCACCTATATCCATAGTCCCACCTCCTTAATTTTTTTTGTTATTATAACTAAACATATTGTTTAAAATTGCTAAACAACAAAAATTATTATATAAAATTATATGATATAATTCAATACTTTTTCACTATTTTTTTATTTTTATTTTTATTGATGAAGTTCAGTATTTTACACACTTTATAAAAAAAATCATATGAAAGTGTTTATATTAATATTCAAAAAGTTTAGTATCCCTAATTTAACTTTTTTTAGTTCTTTTTTATAAAAATAAAAATAACACCGTTGTCATCGGTGTTATTTTTCCCTATTTCTAATTATTTAACTATATTTTTATTCACATTCATTTGCTACTTCTTTTTGGTCTAGCGTTGTGTCTTCTTTGCTATAACCTCTTAAATAATTAATATCATCTATTATAAATCGATGACTTAAATTTCCCGAATCAAATCTGCATATTTTAAATATAATCTGTATTACATACCCAAGACCTATTGCTGTTATTATGGTACCAATTCCTATACTACCTCCTAAAAGATATGCACCTATTAAAGCACTACCTTCTATGCATCCTCTAATTAAATATACAGGCTTATTAAATCTCTTTTGTAGTGCAATCATCATACCATCTCTTGGTCCACTTCCGACTTCACTCCCTAAATAAAGTACCATCCCAAATCCCATAAGTATCATACCAACAATTAACATTGATAATGCAAATATAAAATTGGTTGACATAGGTACAATATTTAAAAACATAATTACATCAATAAATACCCCTACAAATATCATATTTAATACTGTTCCCCAACCTACATTTTCTCCCAAGACAACATCAACAATAACAATAATAAATCCAACTATAATACTTGCAGTTCCCATAGTAATTCCTGTTATATTCGATATTCCCTGATGGAGTGCATCCCATGGAGAAAGACCCAAGTTTGCATTGACCATAAACACAATTGCCAATGCACATATAAATAACCCTGTAAATAACCTTATAAACGTACTTACCATTTTCTTCAAAGTATTTCCCCCTATTTTTCAACTATATAATTATTATAAGATTTTATTCGTGTCCAAATCAATACTATTTATATTAATCATCACATAACTTAATTATTTTAGTTAATATTATAGTAAAATTTATACGCAAAGAAACTCCATATAAATTTTACACATTATATGGAGTCTCTCATATATTTATTAAACTAATTTATAATCTTTTGGATCAAGCTTGCTTGCAGCTGCCTCATCTAATATTAGTACTATATCATGATGGAACTGTAATATTGAAGCTGGTACTTCTGGAGTTATTTTTCCGTGTACAGTATTGTATATAGCTTCAGCTTTACCTTCTCCACATGCTAAAAGCATTATCTTTCTAGCTTTGAATATAGATCCTGTACCCATAGTTACTGCTTTTTTAGGAACATCTTCTATAGAATCAAAGAATCTAGCATTTGCTTGTATTGTAGAATCTGTTAAATCTACTAAATGAGTTCCTCTTTCAAAGCTTATTGTAGGTTCATTAAATCCTATGTGAGCATTTGTACCTATTCCTAATACTTGTATATCTATTCCATCTGCTTCATTTATTGCTTGTTCATAAGCTATACACTCAGCTTCTACACTATCTGTCATTCCATTTGGAACATGAATATTTTCCGGCTTTATATTTATATGATTGAATAAATTATCATGCATAAAGTAATGGTAACTTTGGTCGTTTGTTATAGGTAATTGGTAATACTCATCTAAGTTGAAAGTAACTACATCTGAGAAATCTACTAGTTTATTATTATAAAGTTCAACTAGATTTTTATACATTCCTATTGGTGTACTTCCTGTTGCTAATCCTAATACAGAATTTGGCTTTAAAGTAACCTGACTTAATATCATTTGTGCTGCTTTTTTACTCATTTCCTCGTAGTTTTTACATACTAATATTCTCATGTCTATCCCTCCAAAATTTTTATCTTTTATATAGTATTTCTCCATTAACTATAGTCATAAAACAGTTTAAATCTTCATCAAATATTGCTATATCAGCATCCTTACCTATTTGTATACTTCCCTTTGTGTTGTCTACATGTATAGATCTAGCTGCATTTAATGATGCAAGATTAATAGCTTCATTAATTTTTAAATTTGTGTTTTTGTAGAAGTTATTAATCATTATATTTAAAGGCATAACACTTCCTGCTAAAGATCCACTTTCTAATCTAGCCTGATTTTCTTTAACTATTACCTTTTGGCCCCCTAAAGAGTATTCTCCATCTTCTAATCCACCAGCTTCTATAGAGTCTGTTATCAGTATAACCTTTTCTTTCCCTTTATTATCTAGTATGAATTGGAATAGATCTTTCTTTATATGAATAGTGTCTGCTATTATTTCACAATAAGCATCATTACTTGTTAAAGCTGCACCTACTACCCCTGGATTCCTATGATTTAACCCAGTCATTCCATTGAATAAATGAGTAATATTACTTGCTCCTAAGTTTATAGCTTCTTTTGCTTGCTCATAAGTTGCCTTGCTGTGACCTATTGATAGTACTATATTTGTATTTTTCTTTATATCCTTTGTAAATTCAAGGTTGGTATCCTTTTCTGGAGCATAAGTAATTACCTTTATTATATCTGCATTATCTTTTATAAAGTCATAACTTGCATCTATTATAAACTCTGGATTTTGAGCACCTTTGTAGGCTTCATTTATAAATGGACCTTCCAAATGTACTCCTATAGGCTTAGCTCCTTCTATATTCTTATTCATAGATTTTCTTATAGCTTGTAGCGCTTTATCTATAGAGTCTTTTCCCATAGTCATTGTTGTTGGTAAAAATGAAGTTACACCATGTCTTACAATAGATTTTGATATATCACTTATAGCCTCTTCATTACCATCCATAACATCTTTACCTACATTACCATGTATATGTATGTCTACAAGGCCTGGACTTACATATTTACCATTAGCATCAATTATTTCATAACCATCTACAACCTCATCAGTTATATCAACTATTTTTTTTCCAAATACTAATACTTTATTTTCTAGTATTTGATTTTCTAAAAGAATTTTTCCATTTACTATACACTTCATAAATAATCCCCCTATTCGCTCAATATTATTTCATATTGATATTTATCACTTCTAAATATAGATATTGTATATTCTATAGGCTCTTTATCTTCGTTATATGAATTTCTATGAATTTTAAGAGCCAATGTACCCTCTTCTGTCTCTAAGAGCTTAGCATCTTCCCTAGTCAATATCAAAGGCTCCATCATCTGCTCTGCTTTTTGTATTTTGTAATTATATTCCTCACTTAGAACATGATACAAAGACTTGTTATCCAGCATATCCTTTGTAAAACCTTTGCATAACTGTTCTGAAAGATACACAATTTCTATACCAAAAGGTTCATCTTCTATATGTCTTAATCTCACTACCTTATACACCTGTGTAATCTCATCTTCTATACTAAGCTTACTTTTTACTAGTTTATTAGGTATTTCCTTTTCAAAAGATAGTATATCTGTCTTTATATTTACACCTTTTTCTCTCATAACATCTGTAAAACCTTTTACATTAGAGAATTGGTATTTTTTTTTATTTTTTGCAACGAAGGTTCCCTTTCCTTGCACTCTATACAATAGTCCTTCTGACACTAAACCCACTATAGCTTTATTTACAGTCATTCGACTTACATTTTGTATGCTACAAAGTTCTCTTTCTGGTATTATTGCATCACCTTCTTTTAACTCTCCAACTTCTATCATCTTTGTTATTATATTAGAAAGTTGAGTATGTAAGGGTATATTTAAATCCTTATTAACTATTTCCATTGATTCACCACACTTCATTTATGGTATATACCAATTTTGGTATATACCAATTATAACTCTAAATATAATTGAATGCAACACAATCAAGCTCTTTTATTTTTAATTTTTTTTGTATAATATATCTTAAATATATGATATTATATAAGTTTATAATGGTAAAACTAATAAGCATAAGGAGATGATATAATTTGATAAAAATAGGCGATTTTAATACACTTGAAGTTAAAAGAAAATCTGAATTCGGATTTTTCTTAGATGCAAAAACTAATAATACTAATGATGACATATTACTTCATAATAGATTTATTGGAAATAATAAAGTTGAGGTAGGAGAAGAAGTTACAGTTTTTATATATAAAGATTCAGAAGGAAGAACCACTGCTACTTTAGAACAACCTTTAGCAAAGGTTGGAGATGTAGCATTCTTAAAAGTTGTTGAAAACACTGAGATAGGCACATTCATAGATATGGGACTTCCTAAGGATATACTAGTTCCTTTTAAAGAAAAGACTTATGATTTAAACCCAGGGCATAAGTATTTATTCTACATATACCTTGATAAAAGTGGTAGAATAGCAGCTACTACAAATATTGATGAACATTTATCAACTGAGCATGATTACAATGTTGGTGATAAAGTTAATGGTATAGTTTACGGTTTCCAAACTAACAACTCTGCTATGATTTGTGTAGATAGCAAATTTGCAGCAGTTATACTTCACAATGAATACTTTACTGAATTAAAAATTAATGATGAGCTTACTAACTTACACGTTATAAAAATATATGAAGATGGTAAATTAGGACTTTCTCCTAGACAAGCTAGAAAAGAAGAGCTAGATGTTCTTGAAAGTAAAATAATGAGCTACTTAGAAGGTGCTGATGGTCACATGAGATTTAGTGATAAATCTACGCCTGAAGAGATTGCTACAGTATTTAATTCTAGTAAGAAAAACTTCAAGCGAGCTCTAGGAGTTCTAATGAAAAAAGGTCTTATTACTCAAGATTCAAACGGTACTCACCTTAAATAACAAATAGTCTTAGGCAAGTGACTTAAGGATCTTAATATCCTATCACTTTTCTAAGACTATTTTTCATATTACTTACTTTGCAAATATTGCTCTTCCTTGTTCATAAATATTATTGCCCTCAACATCTATAGCTACTATTAATTGTAAATCTTCAACTTCTAACCTTCTTATTGCCTCTGCTCCCAAATCTTCATATGCAATAATATCACATGATTTTATTGAGTTTGATATGTATGCTCCTGCACCACCTATTGCCGCTAAGTATATAGCGCAGTTTTTTTTCATTCCCTCGACTACCACTTCATTTCTTTTACCTTTCCCTATCATAAGTTTAAGTCCTTTTTCTAAAAGTGGCACTGTTAAATCATCCATTCTATAACTGGTTGTAGGACCTGCTGATCCTATAACTTCTCCGGGTTTGCTTGGTGTTGGTCCTACATAGTAAATCCCTTGTCCCATCACGTCAAATGGAAGCTCTTTACCTGCATCCAATGCTTCTATCATTCTCTTGTGTGCAGCATCTCTGCCTGTATAGATTACACCACTTAGACTTACTATATCTCCACATTTTAAATAGTTAATATCCTTATTACTAACTGGAGTTTTTAATTTTATCATAAGTTAATTCCCCCTATATCACAACTTTTTTATGCCTTGAAGCATGACAGTTTATATTGACAACCACTGGCAACCCAGCTATATGAGTCGGGAATGTTTCAATATTAACAGCAAGAGCTGTTGTATTCCCACCTAATCCCTGAGGCCCAATCCCTAAATTATTAATAGCTATTAACAATTCTTTTTCTAGCTCTTCTATTTGTATATCTTTATTATGTTCCCCTACAGTTCTAAATATCGCTCTCTTTGCGATTTGTGAACATTTATCTACAGTTCCACCGATACCTACACCTACAACGATTGGAGGACATGGATTTGGTCCCGCATCTGATACAGTCTCTATTATAAATTCTTTGATTCCTTGTACTCCATCTGAAGGCTTTAGCATCTTTAACTTACTCATATTTTCACTTCCAAATCCCTTTGGAGCAAATTCTATAGCAATCTCGTCCCCAGGTACTATATCATAATAAATTATTGCTGGGGTATTATCTTTTGTGTTTATTCTTGTAATAGGGTCAACTACTGACTTTCTAAGATATCCTTCTTCATATCCCTGTCGTACACCTTCATTTATAGCATCAGTTATATTTTCGCCTTCTATTTTCACGTCTTGTCCTATATTCACAAAAAATACTGCCATACCTGTATCTTGACATATAGGTTTATCATTTTTCTTGGCTATATCTGCATTCTCTATCAAAATATTTAATATATTTGCTCCTGTACTACTCTTTTCTGTCTCTAAATTTTGCTTAAGTGAATCTATCACATCTTCAGCTAAATAGATATTTGCTTCTACACAAATCTTCTTTACTACCTCTACTATCTTATTTGATTCTATAATTCTCAATTGATATCCCCCATTTTCCAACAAAATAATCTCTTCTTACTTATACTCTAACATTATTTGTTATGCTAGACAACTTACTTAAATATTTTTTCTATTAAAAAGAGGGTTATTGATTAATATTATCGAATATATGTATGATATGTTTTAAAATATAAATTTTACTATTGATAGGTAGTGTTAGGAGTGGATTTTATGGATTTTGAAAGTATTGGCTTAGCAATAAAATCTTTCGATGATATTAATATACATTATAAAAAAAATATGGTTGATAATCCATCCGCTATAATTTTAATTTCTCATGGGCTTGCTGAACACTCCGGAAGATATGATTATACTGTAAATAAATTAAACTCATTCGGTTATGGAGTTTATAGATATGATCATAGAGGACATGGTTTATCCGATGGAAGAAGGGGGTACTTGAAAGATACTTCATATCTATTCGAAGATTTAAATTCTATTGTAGACTTAATTAAGTCAGAAAACCCTAATGTTCCTATATTCCTTCTAGGCCATAGTATTGGTGGCCATTCTCTTGCTGGATTTGGTTGTAAATATAAAGACAAGGTTAATGGAATGGTGTTTTCTAGTCCTTTAGTTTGTGATTCAGGTAATTGGTTTGATTTTTACGACTATGATGATGAGCCTTTTTTATCAGTACCAGTACCTAACCCTCACAGCCTTTCACACGATATAAAAGCTATTGATTCATACGAGAAAGACTCTTTAATATTAGATAACCTTACTATAGAAATGTATAAGGCTCTAAGTATTAGTTGTGACAACATGGTTAGTGATCTAAAAAATTTCACTTATCCATGCTTTATAGTACATGGATCATCTGATACTATTGTATCATGTGAGGACAGCAAATTCTTTTATGAAAATATCTCTTCTACTGATAAGGAACTACGAATTTTAAATGGACTTTATCATAGTTTATTAGATGAAGTTGTAAAAGATGAACTTTTAGAAGAGATATCAAAGTGGATAGAGGTAAGGCTGAGTTAATTTGACTCAGCCTTTATTTTTTATATTATTTATTCTTAATCCAATATATAAACTAATACTTATGTGATATAGTCACTGAACTCCACTCAATTTTATCATATAATTATATAAAATTGATTATATGGAGGTTTATACGATGAATAGGATAAGAAAAAAAGCTATTATAGATGAAAATCATTGTGTTGCTTGCGGAACCTGCACAAAAGTGTGCCCTCTGCAAATAATAAAAATAGAACATGGTATTTTTGCTAAAGTAAATTTAGAAAAATGCGTTGGATGTGCTAAATGTGCTAAAGCTTGCCCTGCTTCTGTTATTGAGATAAAAAGTTATGAGGAGTGTAATATCAATGAAAAAAAATAAAAAGACACTTGCAGATTATATGTGGATAATAAGTACTATTTATTTACTTTTAGGACTATTTAATATTTTATTCGCTTGGTTAGGATTACTATGCTTCTTTATCCCATTAATAATATCTGCATCTGGAGGCGGAAAAAAGTATTGCAATACATATTGCGGTAGAGGACAGCTTTTAAATCTTATTGGTAATGATTTAAAATTATCAAGAAATATGGATATTCCTAAATACTTAAGAAGTAAATGGTTTAGGTATGGATTCTTAGCTTTCTTTATGACTATGTTTTTAGTTATGCTGTTTAACACATACTTAGTTTTCAGCGGTGATAATGAGTTAAGACAGGTTATAAAACTGCTTTGGACATTCAATATACCTTGGAATTGGATCGACACTAGTATTGTATCCCCATGGATTGCTCAATTTGCATTTGGATTTTATAGTGTAATGCTTACATCTACTATTCTAGGAATTATAACCATGTTATTATACAAACCTAGATCATGGTGTGTTTATTGCCCAATGGGTACAATGACTCAATTGATATCAAAAGCTAAATATAATCCCAATAAATTATAATTATATAATAAAAATAAGGCTGAGTTAATTTAACTCAGCCTTATTTTTACTATATCCATAAACTCACATTTTACAATACTTTGTAAGTCAGTAGGAGACAACTCTACCTGATATCCTATCTTACCTGCACTTACTATTATATTATCTAATTTTTCAGCACTTTCATTTACAAAGGTCTTGTATTGTTTTTTCATACCTATAGGAGAACATCCACCTCTTATATAACCTGTAAACTTATTTATATCTTTCACATGAATCATTTCTATATTTTTTTCACCTGACACTTTTGCAGCTTTTTTTAAGTCTAGACTTTCATCTACAGGTATAACATATACATATATGCTTTTACTAGCACCTTGAGCTACTAGTGTTTTAAAAACCTCTTTCACATCTCTACCTATCTGATGGGCTACTTCTACCCCATCAACATGTTCATCTACTACCTTATATGACCACATTTTATAACTTATTTTATGTGAATCTAGTATTCTCATTGCATTAGTTTTTACTTTTGACATTATCTATCTTTCCTTTTTAGTTTATATGGCTCTTGTATACTCTTTCAACCATTCTCTTTCTTCTTCACTTAAGAATGGTGATATCTTGTCATATACTACTTTGTGATAATTGTTCAGATATTCTTTCTCTTTATTTTCCATTATAATAGGATCTATTGCATCTAAATCTATTGGAGCTAATGTAACCGCTTCAAACTCCATATATTGACCATATTCATTTTTAGTAGACTTTCTAGCTATAAGTTCATTTTCTATTCTTATACCATGAGATCCTTCTACATATACACCTGGTTCATTTGTAGTTACCATACCTTCTTCTATTATACAACTATCATCTCTGTCTGCAACTACTTTCCACCTAAATCCATTTGGAGCCTCATGAACATTTAATACAAAACCTATCCCATGACCAGTTCCACATTTGTAGTCTAAATCTAAATCCCATAATGGCCCTCTTGCAAGTATATCTAGGTTGTATCCTCTGCATCCATATAGGAATTTAGCCATTGATAACTTTATCATACCTCTTGCTACAGTAGTAAAGTGTAACTTCAGCTCGTCGCTTATTTCTCCTAGAGCAAATGTTCTTGTTATATCAGTAGTACCATCATAATATTGACCACCTGAATCTACTAATAGTAAATCTTTAGGCTCTAATTTATATGCGCTTTCTTCTGTTGCACTGTAATGCATCATTGCAGCATGTTCTCTATATCCTGCTATAGTTCCAAAACTTATATCTAGGAATCCTTCTTGCTCTTTTCTAAAAGCTTCTATCTTATCGCTTGCGCTTAGCTCTGTAATATCTATTTTTCCAACATTAGTTTTTAACCAATACATAAATTTAGTAACAGCTACCCCATCTTTAATATGGCTATTTCTTATATTTTCTAACTCTACTTTGTTCTTAATTGCTTTGAACATTACAGTAGGATTTGTTTTTTCAACTTTTGATACTGACTTAGGTATGTTGTTATAAATTGCATAGTTAACTTTACTAGGATCAAGTAAAACAACTTCTTTTTCGTCTATAGCTTTAACAAATTCATACACCTCATAATAAGGTTTAATTTGAACATTTTCTTTATTTAATTCAGATTTTATCTCATCATTTAATTTATTTTCATCAACAAATAAATCAACTGAATCTAGAGTAATCACAGCATAAGATAGAACTACTGGGTTATGCTTAACATCTCCACCTCTTATATTAAATAGCCAAGCTATATCATCAAGAGTAGCTAATATATGTGTTGTAGCTTTATTTTCTTTCATACTATCTCTTAATCTAGATAGTTTAGAACTAAAACTTTCTCCAGCATATTTAACATCCAACAAAAATGCTTTTTCATTAGCAATTTCTGGTCTATTTTCCCATATAGAATCTATCAAATCTTCAGTATACTCAATTCTTATATTTTTAGATTTAAGCTTATACTCCCAGTTAATACCTTCTTTTGCTGATATAACTTTTCCATCAAAACCTATTGTAGAATTTTCAGGAACAACATCTATTAAGTATTGTTCTACTGTTGGTACTCCTTCTTCTCCCATCTTGAATAGCTTTATACCTGAGTCTTTAAGTTCGTCAGCTGCTTGTATAAAATATCTTCCGTCAGTCCAAAGTCCAGCTTCATCTTTAGTAACTACTAATACTCCTGCTGAACCTGTAAATCCTGACATAAAAGCTCTAGATTTAAAAAAATCTCCAACATATTCACTTTGATGATAATCTGATGACGGTATTATGTAAGCAAAGATATTTCTCTCTTCCATAAGCTTCTTTAATTTTTCAACATAAACTTTAACCACTATATACACACCCTTCCCAATTTTTTTATATTATTTAAATATTTTTAATATTATCCATTATATAGAATAATAAATTTAATATCTATATCATATTAAATCTGTAATAGCATTTTTATCTATGCTATTATTATCTAATACTCCTTTTACTTTAACAGGAGATCCACCTAAAACATATATTTTATCAGCTATAAACAAAGCTTCATCTATATCATGAGTTACAAATAATACAGTTCTCACTTCTTTCTTTAATATATATTTTAGCTTTTCCATAATTATATTTTTATTCTTTATATCAATAGATTTAAATGGTTCATCCATAATAATTACTTTAGACGGATATATAAGTGCTCTAACTATATTTACCCTTTGCCTTATTCCTCCACTCAACATCTGAGGATAATATTTTTTATATTGGATAATACCAGCTAAGTCTAGATAATCTTGTAGTTTTCTTTCTAATACTTCTTTTTTATATTTCTTATCTAATACAAATTTTATATTTTCCTCTACATTTAGCCATTCTATTAGTCTATCTTCTTGAAATATATAACTTATCCCTAAATCTTCCATAGTTTTAAAATCTTCACTATCATTTTTAACTATTCCACTAACTATATTTAAAAGGGTACTCTTTCCACACCCAGACTTCCCAACTATACAGTTAACCTTATTAACATCAAACTCTATGTCAAAGTTATCAAATATAATATTATCATTATATTTTTTATTCATATTTTTTATTCTAAGCTTTATCTCTTCCATATAAAACTTCTCCTTAGCATTACCTTCTGGACTACGTCTAATATTACAGATATTATTAGGATAATTACTATCCATGCAAATATACCAGATGTGTTAAAGTTCACTTTTTCTATTTGTATTCTTGTACCTATTCCATAATTAGGTTGTCCATGCACTTCTCCTGCAATTATTACTTTTAATGCTAACGAGAAAGAAGATAATAATATAGAAGCTAGCCTAAGCTTTATCGCAGGTAGATATATATTTAATATTTTACCTCTCAAACTTATGTTATATAGTTTAGCCATTTCTAATATATTTTTATCTATATTTGTAATAGCACCAAGTACACTATCATATAGGATAGGAAATACTATAGCTATACCTACTATAAACGGAGCATTATCTTTATCAAACCAAATTAGAGCTAATACTACTAGTACCATAGTAGGTATCGAACTGGCTAATGCATTTATAGGTCTTAAAAAATTTCTAAATCCTCTACTTAGATATGCAACAATACCAAATATCATCGATAATATCAAAGCTATAATAAAACTAAAAATACATCGCCCTATAGATAATATAATATCCATATAAAATTTATCTGCTTTAATTATTTCTAATATACTCGACAAAACTTGTCCTATAGTCGGTAAATATATCTCATTATTTATTTTCCAGGCAATAATTTGCCATAAAAACAAGAGAATGACACAAGAAAGTGCCACCTCTAATTTATCACTCCTACTACCTCTACTCTTCAACAAGGTAAATTCCTTCATCTGGTAGTGTTCCTCCTACTGTCTTTGGGTCAAAGTTATATAGTTTTTGATAGTAGCTATTATAATCCTCTATCATATCTTTTACAGAAATAAACTTTAGGTTTGCTCTTTCCATTGATTTATTAATTATGTTTGGATCTGTAGTAACACCTATTTCTTTAGCATATTCACCGGCATTATTGGTACTATCATTTGCCCAGTCAATACTATTTGATAATTGTCCTAAGAAAGCTTCTACAAACTCTTGATTGTTCTCAGCAAAGTCAGACTTTATGATAATTGTAGACTGAGGGTAACCTTGTTTTGAATTAGCAACTTCTTTCCATCCATCATTTAAACTTTTAATTATTTTAATATCTTTATTTTTCTCCATTAAAGCAGATAAAGCTGGCTCTGGAACAAAAGCTGTATTTAGTTTATCAGTAACTAGTAATGGAACTAGTTCACTTGCTGAATTTACATAGTTAAAATCTATGTCATCTACATTAATTCCTTTTTCTTTTAATACAGTTTGTACTGTTATATCTGGTGTCAGGCTTTTACCTGTATTTCCGACTTTCTTACCTACCAATTCATTAAAATCATTTATATCTTCTGTTGATACCAAATAAAAAGATCCCATGCCTACAGTTCCAGCAATTTTATAGCTTGACGTCTTATTATATGCTATAGCTGCCATATTAGATGGAACTATCGCTATATCTGGTTCCTCCTTCATAACTGTAGTTGAAAGTGATTCTGAGGTTGCCTCAACAGAGTATGTCACTTCATATCCATCTTTAATTATTGGTTTCTCCTTAGCTAATTTAGATATCGCTATAGCTGGTAATCCATCTGGTGCAGATATCATTACTTCTTTATTCACTATTGCTAATTTATCAGAATTGCTCTTTTTGTTGTTTGTTATAGCGTTCTGGCTACAACCTATCAAAGAAATACTTCCTAAAGCTATTAATAATATAGTAGAAATAATCTTTTTCACTTTATATCTCCCCCTAAACTACAGTGTCTAAAGCCAAAAACCTTTATTATATAATTTCGGTTATTTTATCGAATTCTCCTCTTTTTATTATGTATATTTATTTTATTTTTTACTTATTTTATCTGGAGCTAGCCCGTCTAATTTAGCTATTATTTCCTTGTTGTTATCATTCTTCCATTTGCTATTATATGCACCATTCTTTGCCTGTATTACATCCATATTTATTTCAAAATTTAAGGTTTTATTTTGGCAATCTACTACCTTGCCTTCTTCATCAGTCATATTACCTTCAAATTTCATGCTTTCAATCAAGCCAATATCTCCTTTTGTATTACTATCAATCAAGCCAATATAGTACAAGTATCCGTCACCTGCTTTATACCATTTACCATCGTCTTCACTATTAATTTTTTCAGTACTATTACTATAATTAACCGTTATATTATTTGCATCAATATCATCATTACCAGGATCTTTCCACACTTTATCAACCTTTACTCTTATAAAACTTTCAGCCGTGCTTTTAGGAGTTATTGCTATTTTTTTATTTATCATATCTCCTGCAACTATCCCATTATACTCATTATTGTCGATAGATGGATTAAATTCTGCCTCTACCTTTAGTGTCTTATATTTTGTGTTTTCGTATTTCTTATTAGACATAAACCAATTAAGTCCAAATCCTAATGCAGGTACTAGTAAAACTACTATTGAAACTATCACTATTTTTTTATTTTTCATAAGTTATCTCCTCTAATCATCTAATATAAAACTTGTTCATCCAATATTTTAATTAACTTTTCATCTTCTACATTCCAAACACTCTTATACGCATCATTTCTTGCTTGTACAACTTCGGCTATAATATCAATAGTTAATTTTTTACTTTTATAATATTTCTTATTAGAGTCATCAATATTTATATATATACTCTTTAAAAATCGATTATTTATCTCATCATTATTAAGAATATACTTATAATAGTAATATCCATCACTGCTTGCATACCAATAAGAAGTATCTATTTCGCTACCTCCTTTTTCATTAAAGTAATTCAGTTTAAACTCATCTAAATCTAAAATTTCCGAATAGCTGCCATCATTCATATCAGTAAGATAAGGAAATATCAACACTCTTAGATAAACATCACTGGTACTCATATCCTTAAAATCAATGTTTGTATTAAAAGTCGATTTATTTTCCTTATCTAAATCTATACTTATTGGTCCATCACCTATACTTTTATTAATATCTACATTAATCTTACTAGTAGCTATTTTATATTCTGTTTTAGAATTAAATATAAACCATTCTATATCTTTAGCAAAAGTTACAGAGGTAATAGCAATGACCATAAATACCAGAACTACTAACTTTCTTATTGATTTCATAACGTTCTCCATTTATTTCATGTTAAAATTTATATTAGTTTCTTTTTTACTAGTAAACCATTTCTCATCTTTTTTTCTATATTTTATATATACTTCTGCATTTTTTTCTTCTTTACTTAAAATAATTTGATTATTACTACTTTGAGATGTACTAATACTGACGAGTTCATAATTCATTGGAATCACAGGATTTATTTCATAAGTACGATTATATTCTAAGCGGTCCACAGTACATTGTTTTTCATTACCTAATTTTATATTGTATCGTTTTTTTCCATTTTTAATAAATATACAAAAATCATTATTTATAATATCTTCACCTTCTAGGTTAAGTTGTATATTTATGCTACCATTTTGATCCTCTTCCTTGTCTACTGCATGCACTGTTGCACTACTGCTATAAAAAAATAGCTTATTATCTAAGTATCTACACACTAAATCATTATTTAATGATATACTCTCATAAATTAAATCATTTTCATTTACAACATGACTTATATCATCACTCTCTATAGCTATACTACTACCTGGATCTATATAGTTCTCTAATGCTCCCAATCCATTATTATGAGGATCTTTTGATC
>NZ_NOJY02000043.1 GCF_002250835.2 Romboutsia weinsteinii | reverse complement strand
AAAGAGTTGCTCTTATACGTACTTTGTCAGTTAATCCTGATATCTTACTTTTAGATGAACCTTTTTCAGCACTTGATTATCAGACAAGACTTTTGGTTAGTGATGATGTTTATAAGATTATAAAAAACGAAAATAAATCAACTATACTAGTTACACACGATATAAGTGAAGCAATAAGTATGTCAGATCAAGTTGCAATACTTTCTAAACGACCTGCAACAGTAAAAAATATATATGATATTGACCTTAAAATCGAAGGTGAAAAAACACCTTTAAAATCTCGTAAGGTTCCAGAGTTCCAGACTTACTTTGATATTCTATGGAAGGAGCTGGATACTTATGAGAATTAGCAAAACTTCTAAAGGATATGCTGACTACCTTAAAGAGATGAGAAATGACAAGATTAAAATCTTTATAGCTCAAATTCTTCTTTTAATAGGGATAATAGTCCTTTGGGAAGCATTAGCAGACTTTAAAGTAATCAACACATTCCTATTTAGTAAACCTAGTGCTATATACGACTTATTTATACAATATGCTACGAGCGGACAGTTATTTAAGCATATTTATGTATCAGTCTATGAGACTGTTCTAGGTCTTGTAATAGGTACTGGTCTTGGTATATTGGTAGCTATAGCTCTTTGGGCTTCTGAAAGATTATCAAAGATATTAGACCCATTTTTAGTTGTACTCAATGCTCTTCCAAAAACTGCTCTAGCTCCTATTATTATAGTATGGGTAGGTGCAGGAATAAAAGGAATCGTGGTTACTGCTATTGCAATATCAATAGTAGTTACAATATTATCTGCATATAACTATTTTATAAATGTTGATGAAGATAAAGTTAAGATGCTTAGAAGCTTTGGAGCTACTAAGACTCAGATTTTATTTAAATTGATTCTTCCAGCAAATATTGGAAATTTAATTAATCTTACTAAGATAAATATAGGTATGGCTTGGGTCGGTGTAATAGTAGGTGAATTTTTAGTTTCAAGATACGGCATAGGATACTTAATAGTTTATGGTAGTCAAGTATTCAAATTAGACCTTGTAATGATGGGTGTATTTGTATTAGCTGTATGTGCATGGGTTATGTATGAAATTGTTAATATTATTGAGATAATCTATAAAAAGAATCGATAGTAAGTATATAAAAGGAGGTTTAACCTCCTTTTTATTTTTTGTTTTATATTATTTTTGCAACTAATAATCTTTAAATATTTTAAACTTTATATAGATTTTCCCTAGCTTTAGTACTACTATATAAGTAGTTTCATTTCTCTATAGATTATAAATTTATAGTCTTAAGATAAGTGTTACTAATCATATTTTATCAACCTACCAGAAAAGAGTTATCTAATCTGAAAGGGAAATAGTTATTAATAAATATTTAGTATATAACTTTTCTCTTAAGGCTGGTACCTTATTAGAAGAGTTTTTTTATTTTCATAAAACATGATTATAAACTCTTTTAATCATAACTAACTTTTATTTAATTAATATTGACGGAGGTAATACTATGAAAAAAGTAGCTGTAATAAGTGCTATATTAGAAGAACCAGATAAATGTCAACAAGCCTTCAATGAAGTAATCTCAAGTTATAAAGGAATAATAAAAGGTAGAATGGGTATTCCCTTAGACAAAGAAAATGTATCTGTAATATCTATAGTTACAATTGGTGAAATGGATGTAATTAATAGTCTTACAGGAAAACTTGGTAACATTCCTCATGTATTGGTAAAAACAAGCATCTCTAAGAAAGAAATATAGGAGGTAATATATGAGCTTAAATTCAACACCTCAGTCTGTTCGTGTGCATATAGGACTATTTGGCAAAAGAAATTCAGGCAAATCTAGCATTATAAATGCTATAAGTAATCAAGAGATTTCAATAGTTTCTGATGTTCTTGGTACTACTACTGACCCAGTATTTAGACCAATGGAGATACTTCCTATCGGTCCTTGTGTACTTATAGATACTGCTGGAGTAGATGATTTTGGAGAGTTAGGTAAGCTAAGAGTTGATAAATCTTTAGATGTATTAGACAAAACTGATATAGCTTTATTGGTTGTTGATGCTAGTCTAGGCTTGTCAGAAGAAGATTTATCATTAATCTCAACTTTCAAATCTAAAAGTATTCCATATATCTTAGTTTTAAATAAAATAGACCATCTCGTAAATACTTCTGAGGTTCTTTCTAATACAAAGAAACTAACAGAAGCTCCTGTCATTTGTGTATCTACAACTAAAAATATCGGTCTTGAAAATTTAAAACAAGAAATTATCAAAACTACAAATTGTGAAAGTACAGAATTTACTTTAGTTTCAGATTTAATAAATCCTAATGATATTGTAATCCTTGTAATACCTATAGATAAGGCTGCCCCAAAAGGTAGATTGATTCTTCCCCAACAACAAGTAATAAGAGATATTCTTGACAGTTCTTGCCAAGTCTTTATTACAAAAGAAGATAAACTAAAAGATACTTTAAATAATATTAATAAAAAACCAGCTCTTGTTATTACAGATTCTCAAGCTTTTGAACAAGTAGCAAAAGACACTCCAAGTGATATCCCTCTTACATCTTTCTCTATTTTGTTTGCTAAACAAAAAGGAGATTTAAGCGAATTAATAAAAGGAGCTACTTATATTGATAATCTAGTAGACAATGATACTATCTTAATAGCTGAAGGCTGTACTCACCACAAGCAAACTGATGATATAGGAACAGTAAAAATCCCAAATATGTTAAGACAACGAACTAATAAAAAACTTAATTTTGAATTTGCATCTGGTGTCTCTTTTGATAAAGATTTAAAAAAATACGCACTTATAGTACACTGTGGAGCTTGTATGATGAACAGAGCTTCCATGATGAGTAGAATAGAAATTGCTAAAAATCAAGATATTCCTATAGTAAATTATGGTGTGTTAATAGCCTACATAAAAGGAATACTTGATAGATCAATAGCTCCGGTGATTTTGCCATGTACATCAAAAGTTTAATTGATAAATTAAGTAAAGAGTCTCATCTTACTCATGATGAGATGCTTTATTTAATACAAAATATTGATAATAAAGAATCAGATTTTAATTATAGATACCATCTATATAAAAAATCTTATAATGTGCGTATAAAAAATTATGGTAACAAAATTTATCTTAGAGGACTTATTGAGTTAAGTAATTACTGCAAAAATGATTGCTACTACTGTGGTATAAGATGTTCTAATAAAAGTATTGAACGTTATAGATTGTCTCTTGATGATGTGCTTGAGTGTTGTGAAATTGGCTATAATATCGGATACAGAACATTCGTTCTTCAAAGTGGTGAAGATATGTATTATACCGATGATAAGATGTGTGAGATTATTTTAGCAATAAAAGAGAATTATCCTGACTGTGCAATTACCCTCTCTTTGGGAGAAAAAAGTTACGACACTTATAAAAAGTACTTCCAAGCAGGTGCTGATAGATATTTACTTAGACATGAAACTGCAACTACTTCCCATTATGAAAAATTACACCCACTTAATTTAAAGCTAGACAATAGAAAGTCTTGTCTTAAAAACTTAAAAGATATCGGATTCCAAGTTGGAGCAGGTTTTATGGTTGGATCACCTTTTCAGACTGATGAAAATCTTGTAAATGACCTTTTATATTTAAAAGACCTTAACCCACACATGGTAGGTATTGGCCCTTTTATTCCTCATCATGATACAATCTTTAAAGATTATAACGCTGGTAGTTTAAGTAAGAGTTTACTTATGCTTGCTATTACTAGACTCCTACTCCCCTCTACTCTTCTACCTGCAACTACAGCTCTTGCATCAATAGATGACTCTGGTAGAAACTTAGGCTTATTAGTAGGTTGCAATGTTATTATGCCAAATTTATCTCCTAAAGAATCTAGGAGTAAGTACTCTCTTTATGATAACAAGCTATCATCAGGAAAGGAAGCATGCGAGTATCATAAAGAATTAGAAAATACTGTAAAATCATTAGGATTAGAAATAGATTATTCTCGTGGTGATAATATAAATTGGAGGCGTTTAAAATGTTTATAAATCAAGAACTAATAGAAACTCTACTTAAAGAAGCAAAGTCTGCTACTGATAATGATATACAAATAGTACTGGATAAAGCAAATAAAAGAGAAAAGCTAAGTTATAAAGACATTGCAATACTACTTCAAATAAATGATGAATCTCAAATAAATAGGTTATACCAAATAGCTGGCGATATAAAAAATGATATATATGGTAATAGAGTTGTTTTATTTGCTCCATTATATGTATCTAATTATTGCGTAAATGAATGTACTTACTGTGGATTTAGTAAATGTAACAAGTTTAAAAGAAAAAAATTAACAATGGATGAAGTAAAAGAAGAAGTAAGAATTCTTGAAAAAATGGGCCATAAAAGACTTGCACTTGAAGCTGGCGAAGACCCTAAAAACTGTAGCATAGATTATATTCTAGACTGCCTTGATACTATCTACTCTACTTACAATGAAAATGGAAATATAAGAAGAGTAAATGTAAATATAGCTGCAACAACAGTTGATAATTATAAAAAACTAAAAGAAAAAGGAATAGGTACTTACATTTTATTCCAGGAAACTTATCACAAACCAACCTTTATAAAATGCCATGGTCAATCTGTAAAAAATGATTACTACTACCATTTAACAGCTTTTGATAGAGCTATGGAAGCTGGTGTAGATGATGTTGGTGCAGGAGTTTTATTTGGACTTTCTGATCCTAAGTTTGAGGTTCTCGCTCTTATGATGCATAATACTCATTTAGAAGAAGAATTTGGTGTTGGTTTTCATACAATCTCATTCCCAAGATTAAAGAAAGCTGAGGGTATGCAATTAGAGGATTTCCCACATTTAGTTGATGATGATATGTTCAAAAAAATTGTTGCTATTACTAGGCTAGCAGTTCCTTTTACAGGAATAATTATGTCTACTAGAGAATCTTGTGAAATGAGAAATGAACTATTAAAGTATGGAGTGTCTCAAGTTAGTGCTGGTTCTTTAACTGGTGTAGGTGGATATAAGGCTTATGAAGATGGTGAAGTTACTGATCAGTTTGAGGTTGGAGATCACAGAACTCCTATTGAGGTATTAAAAGAACTAATAAGTAGTGGATATATTCCTAGCTACTGCACTGCTTGCTATAGAAAAGGAAGAACTGGAGATAGATTTATGAGCCTTGCAAAAAGTGGTGAAATTCATCATGTATGTACACCAAATGCACTTACTACTCTTAAAGAGTTTTTGATGGATTATGGTGATGAAGAGCTTATCTCTATGGGTGAAGAGCTTATTTCTAGTGAAATAAATAAAATAGATCGAGATGATATTAGAAATATTACTAAAAATAATATTGCTGCACTTGAGACTGGTCAAAGAGATTTATATTTATAGTTTATCACTTTAATGTATGAGTTATATATTAACTAATATTAAAATTTTTCAAGAAAATATAAAAAGTGTGCTTTTAAGTTAATACTTAATTGCACACTCTTTAATACTCACGAATTTTTAATTATATAGATTTATTCTCTATTTTTTCTTTATATAATTTTAAGTAGTAATTTGCAAAAGTAATACCTATGTATGGAGTTACCCATAGTGCACCTATTCCAAATGTAAGACCAGAGAAAATTATCCATAATATAAAACTTAATCCCATAACAATGATTTTAAAGAATGATCCTTTTACTAGTCTTATACTTAACTTTAATGCTTCAAATACTCCACAATCTTTATCTAGTATTAAATAAACTGAGAAAGTTGCATAAATTGAAATTAATCCCCCTATAAAAAGAGTAAGTAAAGCTAGTACTACTCCTAGTATAGGTACTAACGTCATAATAAAACTAGAAACAAGTACTGCTCCAAATGTAGCACCAAAAGTAATTAGCGAAACTACTATAGAATATAAAATACATTTTATTAATTTAGATGGTTCAACCTTTAAATACTCAAAAGTAGCTGAATCATCCTCACTACTCTTTGCAATATTAAGGTAAAGCATAGATGTATATACTCCTATAAAAGCTGATATTAGACTAGTTACCCAAATCATTATAGATCCATCTGATTGCCTTTGACCATACAGTGACACTAGTAATGAAATACCTGTAATTAATGCTGGTAGCTTCCAGTTTCCATTTCTATTTAATTGCTCTTTGGATATTGCTTTTATTTCCTGTCTAGTGTTCATTTTGCCCTCCATGATAATGTATGTATATATATTATTACTATTATAATACATTTTCTTAATTATAGATATGCTAAGTGTGTCAAATTTCTATCTATATTCATATTATGATTATTATGTTTAATTTTTATTGCTTAAATTTATTTTAGGGGGAGAATATATGTATAAAAAACTTATTACTATTATGAGTTCTTTAGCACTTGGTGTAACCTGCCTTACTGGATGTACTCCAAAAGTAGAAGATAACACCACTGAAGAAAAGAAACTCGATAAAGTTACTATTGCAGAAGTAACTCATTCAGTATTTTATGCACCTCAATACGCAGCTATAACTGAAGGTTTCTTTGAAGAAGAAGGAATTGAAATAGATCTTTTAAATACACAAGGTGCAGATAAGACTATGGCTGCATTAATATCTGGTGAAGCTCAGGTTGGTCTTATGGGTCCTGAAGCATCTATCTACATCTTTAACCAAGGTAGCGAAGACTATGCTGTCAACTTTGCTCAATTGACTAAAAGAGATGGTAGCTTCTTAGTTGGAAGGGAAAAAAATGACAACTTCTCATATGATGATTTAAAAGGTAGCGAAATCTTAGGAGGAAGAAAAGGTGGAGTTCCTCTAATGACTTTTGAATATGTTTTAAAACAAAACGGACTTAAAGTAAGTGAAAACTCAACTGATGGTGATGTAAACGTAAGAACAGACGTACAATTTTCCACAATGACTGGTGCTTTTGCAGGTGGTGAAGCTGATTATACAACTGCTTTTGAACCAACTGCAACTCAAATGGAAAAAGAGGGTAGCGGATATGTTGTAACTTCTATAGGAGCAGATTCTGGCGAAATACCTTATACTGCTTATTCTACTACTAAAACTTTTATGAACGATAATAAAGATTTAGTTCAAAGATTTACAAATGCAGTTTATAAAGGGCAACAATGGGTTGAAACAGCTTCAAGTGAAGAGATTGCTAAATCAATGCAACCTTTCTTTGAAGATATTTCTTTAGAAGATTTAGTTTCAGTTGTAGATAGATATAGATCTATTGATGCATGGTGTTCTGATCCTACTTTAACAGAAGAAGCTTTAAATAAATTAATGGACGTTATGACAGAAGCAGGAGAACTGGATAAAAAACCTGCATATGATTCTATTGTTACTACTGAATTTGCAGAGTCAGCAATATCAAATTCTAAATAACTTATTATAAATAGTTATAAAATTATAAATTACTAATAAATAGCGGTTAAATGTTGATATTTTTTTACAACACTTAACCGCTATTTTTACCATTTTGCATAATGATCTTCAAAATATGATAATACATTTTCAAGCTTAATAATTTTACCTTCTGTAATTATAGTTCCATTTAATCTTCCAACATGTTGTTTTAGGGTTGATTTTATTATAATAACATTGTTATTTTTATGAGTTATCTTATCTAGTGTAAATATTAAATCAACTTCATCAGTATCAACAGACTTTATACTCCACGTTTTAGGATTGATTTCTTTAAATATTACATCGCTATTTAGTTTAAATACTTTTTCATTAATTTTAATAAAATTTTCATTTAATCCCGTATTATCAGTCCATCCTGCACCTAAATTTAGGCCTATGTTCATATTATCGTATACAAAACCACATGTTATCCAGTTCCAAGCCTTTTTTCTTTCCCAAATACCTCTACCATAATCAATAAATGCAATAGACTCATCTAAATCAAATACTTCCTTAGATACATTTATTTTTCCTGTGCATTTTAGAGGTAGCTGTTTAGATGTATAATGATAGTGTTTATCATCCCATGGGACTAGTACATTCATAGATTCTTTATCTAGCATAATTGTACCTTCTATAGTAATATTATCCCACTTCACTATAGTATTTAAACTATCATGTACTCTTATCACATTAATGTATATTTCATTATTTTGAAAATGTGCGTAAGACCCTACCTTGCTATGTATAGTAATACCTTGAGAGATAGCTACATTAATAGATCTATGCTCCTCTGTGTTATTTTTTAAGTCATAAAAGTCTATAAATACTTGACCTGCATAATCTAAATTTATAATAGCAAATACACAAATAAAATCTTCATGCATAAACATATAGTGATTCCAAAACTTTTTTCTAAAAAATCCTGATTTTATATCACAGTTTTCAAAAGTATTTCTACTCCAACCTACTGAGTCTTTCTTTAGTTTTCCACTTTTGGTACAAACAAAATTTCTGCCATAAATCTCTTTCATTGTATCCCCCCTAAATATGATAATTTTTATAAATAATTTTATTTATATATTAGCAACTTTACTTATTTTTGCATATAATTATGGTGTTGGAAATAATTTTTCGAGGTGCTAATATGAGTCGATATATTAAATTTATTAAAAACTATGATTTTGAAAATATGATTACAAAACTATTTACTTTAAATGATGATTATTGTTATGATGAAATTATACTAGATGACAATAATGAATATGATGATATGATATTAGACCATGATATAGAATACAATAATTACGAAGATACTATTATTAGTAATTTATCCGGTTACTGTGAAGATATTTTTATTGACGATACACTAGATTATATTAAATAAGCTTCTACAATTTTGTAGAAGCTTTTTATTATGCATTTTCAAAAGTGTAAATAGCGTCTAATCTTGTAATGAATAATGATGAATCTTCACAACCAATATACTTTGCATACTTTTTAACTTTTTCTTTTTCTGACTCAATATCACCTATATTATTATCCATTAATTGTTTTATGTAACTATCCATCAAACCTTCTTTATATCCTCTCAAGTCATAGCCTATATAATCTGTAAATCTTTCTATTTCTCTACTAAAGTCTCCCTCCTCTTTAATCAAGAATTCATATAATTCTCTTTTATAAGGATTTAATTTAATAATTTGTTCTACTACCTTACACTCATCAAGCTTTGTTATAAATCCATCTTTATAATTATTATATAGTGCATTTGATTTTTTTATATCTTCTTCATCAAGGTACTTCTCTACGTTATCTACATTATTTTCTAATAAAGCATCTACTACTGCAAAATGTATATTAAAACAGTCTTCATATATATATTGACTTATTTTTTGAATTATTCTCTTTATGTCCAGTATTTTCATATTATTTCTTTTATTTTTATTAGGTAGTAGCATTTCTTTATTCAAGTTATTAAATAATCTTTGAAAGTTAAGATATTTCATTGCATATATTTCTTTGAAAATCTCTATGTCAATTGTTAATACTCCATAACTTACTATGGTTTCAATACTTTTTTTTAGAGCTTGTTCTATAAGATTTTCACCAATATTTAAGCATTTATCTGATATTTGCTTAATATTTTGTATGTTATTTAAGCAGTAATCTTCAAAATTACCTTGAGAATCTCTTGCAATCTCTTTAAAAACCCTTCTTATTCTATTATAATTATCTAATCTTTCATCAAAATCTACTATAGCTCCATTTATATCAAATGAAATCATCACTATCTCCTCCCAAAATGTTAGAATTTATCTTAAAATAAAATACTTATACATTATTAATTGGATTATTAGATGATAATTTCCTTCTAAATAAAAATTTTGTCTAATCATTTATAATAAGTTGGCTATTCCAAACAAAATTGGTAAAAACATAGCAGGTAATAAATTCGCTACTTTTATGTTTGTTACCTTAAGCATATTTAATCCTAAAGCAACAATTAACAAACTACCAACAGAAGTCATACTATTAACCACTTCCGTACTAAGTAAGCCTGACAAGAAAGATGCTCCTAAAGCAATCGAACCTTGATATAAAAATACTGATATAGAAGAAAATATTACTCCTATTCCAAATGTTGCTGTAAATATTACAGAAGTTATTCCATCTAAAATTGATTTAGCAAGAAGTGTTTCATTATTACCTAATAAGCCTGCATCAAGAGCACCTACAACTGACATTGCCCCTACACAAAATAGTAAGCTTGAAGATACAAAGCCTTGAGAGATTGATACTTTACCATCTTGCTTAGTGAATTTTTTCTCTATATAAATACCCAGATTATTTAACCACTTATCAATATCTATCAACTCTCCTATTAAGGCTCCTACTGCCATAGATATTATTGTAATCAATGTATTTGTACCTTCTAATGCACCAGAAATTCCTATATACAAAACACATAGAGCTAATGCATTCATAATTGTTGTGCTTAGTTTTTCAGGTATTCCACCTTTTATTACTAATCCTATTAAACATCCTAAGGCTATAGTTAGGCTGTTGATTGTTACTCCAAACATTCTAATTCCCCCATTTATATTTATTTTTCTATTGCTATAGCTCTTGCTGGTGATCCATCTGTATTTTTATATTTTAATGGAGTTGCAACAAATAAAAATTCTTTTTTAAGATTATCTAAGTTTGTAAGATCTTCAATTATTAACTTACCTTCTTTAAATAATGTATGATGTATTATAAAATCATTACTTTCGTTTCTGTCTCCCCCTTGTTTTGTTTAATTATTTCAACTTATTTATAAAACTTATCGGATCTTTTGAAAAATCCTGAAAAGAATTATTAGTAAATATAACGTCTGAACCTAAAAATCTTTTATATCTAGATTCTTCTTTTTTCTGGCTTGTTTCAGGCTTATTTTGATAATTATTAAATACCATTACCTTAAGCGGTGCTTTTTTTCTACTAGTTTGAACTCTTTTTATCATGTATTTAATATGAATATCTGCATCAGGAAAAGAGTATCCACAAAATATCAATGCATCTGCTTCCCTTAACGCTCTTTCTGTTTCCATCCATACGGTACTAATAAATACATTTGATATATTTTTAAAAAATGTTGGTGGTATTATGATTGGTCTTGTAGTTTCACCACACTCCAAGCATTTAGCTTCATCAATATCACTTAATAGTCTCATAACACCTCCTTCATAAGGAGTCAGTGTCAAGCTATTACAAATAGGACAATATAGCCAATTAAGCGACCCATGTACCTTGTATAATTTTACACTTGGATCTTTTGGTTTTCTCCACTTGTCTTCTTTGTCAAAGTTAGTGAAATTAACACCATAGTCTAGCATTATTGGATGATTCTTATCACTATATACTGAAGCGATAGTATTATCTAGATGTATATCATAATTTGCACTAATAAAAGTTGTATCTATTAATAAATCACTTTTTAGCAAATTTTCTACTAATAATGTATGGTATTTATGATTATTATCAGCAGTATTATGAATAGCTTTTGCCATTAAAAGAATTAAATATTGTTTTAAGTATCTTATACCATCACTTTTTCTGTTTATTGCTTCTAATTCAAAGTTTTTAAAACATTCACGTCTTTGTTCTGCCAAATCTAAAATTCCAAGAACTTCTTCAAATGTTGGAAACTCAATTTTTTCAACGTCATCCTCTATTACATCAATATTAAACATTTGTTTAAAGAATCTATACAACTCACAATTCATGTCGTTATCGCAATCTTTATTTTTCATATGCTTAAAATATTCACTAAAAAGCTCATCTTGTATAGGTGAATGCTCTGCTGCAGATGCACCAGCACCCAAAAATATAGCTAGCTTCATTACGTTTCCTCCATATAATAATTAAAATAAAGAAGTATCTACTTTAGTAATTCATAAATTGAAATTGCGTATATCTCTGTAGCCTTCATAAGTTCATCTATAACTATATATTCATTAGCTTGATGTTCAGTCTTTTTTCCCCAAGGAAGTATCATACCATATGCTACACAGTTATCTAGTGCTCTTGCATAAGTTGCTCCACCTGAAGAAAGTGGTGTGCCATCAAGACCTGTTTCTTCTTCATATACTTTCTTTAGTGTTTTAACTAAGAAGTTATCTTCTGGTACATATATTGATGCTAGATAATCATATTGCTTCCATGTAAAATCGTATTTATCACAAGCTTCTGTTAAAGCTTTTTCAAAATCTTCTTTTTTATATGTTACAGGTATTCTTATATCTATACCTATTTTTTCTATATTACTATCAATCTCTACTTTTCCTATATTAAATGTTAGCTTGCCTGATACATCATCTTTACAATCTTTTATAATGTTATTTGCATTAGCATCTTCTCCTATAACTTCTGCTATAAATCTTATTGCATCAGACTCTACTTTAATATTATTAAGAGCAATAGCTAGCCTGCAAATAGCATTCATTCCTGTATCACTAACTGATGAATGAACACTTTTTCCTATAACACATATTTTATCTTTATATTGGTTATACTCATAACCTAGTCTATCAAGTTCAGTTTTTAGTTTATCTAAATACTCACCACTATATTCTGCTTTATCTGGCACTGCATTTAGTGCGTTTCCTACCTTTATATTTATGTCACTTGTAGATTTTTTACTTAAATATACTTGTAGTAACCCTTTTTCCGCATTTATCATTGGAAATTTAGAATCTGGAGTAAATCCATAGTTTGGTATTTCCTCATTATTTTCTTTGTATTTATTTATACATCTCCAAAGATTTTCTTCATCTGTACCAAATATAAATCTCAATCTCTTATTAAATTTTACTCCTAAATCCATAAGAGCTTTTACAGCATATATACAAGCTATAGTTGGACCTTTATCATCTTGTGTTCCTCTTCCATATAACTTACCATCATCTATAACACAATCATAAGGAGGATGTATCCAATTTTCTCTATCTCCTTCTGGAACAACATCTAAGTGACCAAGTATACCTATAAGTTCTTTGCCTTCTCCTATTTCTGCATAGCCATAGTATCCATCTTTATACACTGTTTTAAATCCTAGAGATTTACACAGATCTAAAGTATATCTAAGTGCTTTGTCTATATTTTCACCAAAGGGACAATCATTTTTTTCCGTATCTATAACACTTGGAATTGACACGCAACCTTTAATAGAAGAAATCATTTCTTCTTTTAAGTCATTTACTCTTGATTTAATTTGTTCCTTCATAGTTTGTTTCCTTTCTATTCTTGTCATTTTAAGGTTTATTGCTAAGGTAGCATAAATAGCTTAGTTTCTTTATATGCCAATAACTATTTATATTTTTTCCATAATTAATTCATAATATGTTTTTATTATATTATTAATATGCTCTTTAGTATACTGTCTTAGCTCACGAATTTATTATTTCGCATCATTTACTTAGATTAATACCTTTATATTGTTCTTTAGGCTTTTTATTTATCAAGACTGTAATTGCTTTTTTCGGACATGCATTAACACATCTATAACATAAAATACAGTCATCATTTTGCAAAATACCATTAGTATCTAAATTAAGATTTTTCATAGGACACAACTTTACACATAAACCACACTTAATGCAATCCTCATCAACTTTTACTGAAGACTTGTTTTTTTCCTCAATAGCCGGCCAATATGAACTTTGACTTTTACCTAAAAGATTAGAAATTTTATTAAACCCACGTTTTTTTATTTTTCCTTTCTCTAAATCTTCACATATACGATTCATCTTTATATTTGCTGATTTTACGTACTTTCTTGTTTTTTCATCGTTTTTTATTGGAAATATACTAGTATTACATATATTATTAGGCATATTAAAATGTTCTGCATAAATGACTTTTCCATATCCATCAGGTAAAAGATCTGTAAAAGCTCTAGCTCCATCACCTGAAAACATTAATTGAGTACAAAATATTATTAGCTTCTTATGTTTAAGCTTTTCTACATTTTCACTAACAAAATTTCTCATTATGCGAGGAACGTAAGAACCATAAATAGGATAACAAAAAGCTATTATATCGTGCTTTTCTATTACTTTTTTAAAATCTATTTTTTCTTCAATTGAATAACACTTAGCACCTACTTTTTGACTAAATAAATGTGCAATATATTTTGAGTTGCCTGTTCCTGAAAAATATAACATAAGCATAAAATCACCCTCCATCATAATAAAATAAGATATGATTTATCTCATTATCATATAACTATTATACACAAGTTTTTCACAGTTTTTGAAATCCCATAATCCCCTTGTAATAAAAAATAGTGACTAAATACAAATTAAATCTTTGTATCTAGTCACTACTTATATTTATTATGCTTCTTTATCTAATGGTTTTTTTAATGCTGCTAAAGCAATCATACCTACTAATGAACCTATTATTATTGCTACTAAGTACATTATTGGATTTGATACAACTGGTACTACAAATATTCCACCATGAGGTGCTCTAAGTGCTGCATTAAATAACATACTTAATGCTCCTGCTGTAGCTGAACCTAGTACACATGCAGGTATAACATGTAGAGGGTCTCCTGCTGCAAAAGGTATTGCACCTTCTGTTATGAAAGATAATCCCATTACGTAGTTTACTTTACCTGAATCTCTTTGTTCTCTAGTAAATCTATTCTTAAAGAATGTTGTACAAAGTGCTATTGCAAGAGGTGGTACCATACCACCAGCCATTACTGCTGCCATTATTTCATACTGACCAGCATCTAATGACGCAACACCAAATACGTATGCAGCCTTGTTTATAGGTCCTCCCATATCAACTGCCATCATTCCACCTAATACTAATCCAAGTAATATTTTAGAACTTCCTCCAAGAGTAGCTAGGAAGTTTACCATAGCATTGTTTAAGAAAACTACAGGAGGCATAACTATAAATGTCATAACTATTCCTATTAAAAGCGTACCAAATAACGGGAATAGAAGTACTGGTTTAATACCATCTAAAGACTGTGGAAGATTTGTAAATAATCTCTTAAGCCCAAGTACAATATATCCTGCTATAAATCCTGCAAGTAACGCCCCTAAGAATCCTGCTCCACCTTCTTTTGCAAGTACTCCACCAACAAAACCTACTACAAGGGCTGGTCTATCACCTATTGAGTACGCAATATAACCTGCTAGTATTGGTAGCATAAATCCAAATGCGTAGTCCCCAATTCCTTTTAAAAATGCTGCCAGTGGTGTATTTGAACCGAAGTTTGCTGGATTTATTGCATAGTCATCAAATAAAAATGCTAATGCAATAAGTATTCCTCCACTTACAACAAATGGAAGCATATGAGAAACTCCATTCATTAAGTGCTTATATACTTTTCTTAATGATGTTTCATCTTCATTTGATGATTCTTCACCTGCTCCACCGCCAGTATGACTATATATTGGTGCATCACCTTTTTCTGCTCTTTCTATCAATTCTTCTGCTTTGTGTATTCCGTTAGCAACTTTAGTAATTATAACTTTTTTACCATCAAATCTAGCCATTTCTACCTTTTTATCTGCTGCGACAATTATACATGTTGCATTATCTATTTCTTCTTTAGTTAATACATTTTTTGCTCCTGATGATCCATTAGTCTCAACTTTAATTGATACTCCTTTTTTCTCACCCATCTTAGCTAGGCTTTCTGCCGCCATAAATGTATGAGCTATTCCTGTTGGACAAGCTGTTACTGCTAGCACTTTTGGGTACTTTGAGTCAACTACAATTACTTCTTCTACTTCTTCCTCTGGGAATTTTTCAGCTTCTTTTTTATCTATTAAACTTATAAATTCATCTATTGAAGATGCATTTATTAAGTTATTTCTAAAGTCTTCATCCATAAGTATAGTTGATAGTCTTGATAATACTTCTAAGTGAGTATCATTAGCTCCCTCTGGTGCTGCTATCATAAAGAATAAATGTGATAAACTTCCATCAAATGATTCATAATCAACTCCATTTTTAGATACTCCTGCTGCTAAGCATGCATTATTTACTGCTTTTGTTTTAGCATGAGGTATTGCCACACCTTCACCAATACCTGTTGTACTCATTTCTTCACGAGCTATTATTGCTTTTTTATATTCTTCCTGATCATTTAAATTTCCGCTGTTGTTTACTAAATCTACCATTTTATCTATTGATTCTAGTTTTGTAGATGCATGAAGATTTAACTCAACAGATTTTTTGCTTAATAAATCTATAATTCTCATATCTTTATCCTTTCTGTAAATACATATTTTTGTTATTTATTTTTTAATAATCGATATTATACGAACAATTCTTATTCCTTCTTTTTTCTATAATTTTTATGATAAGATATTTTCTAGTTTTTCGACTTTAATCTCATTTAACAAGCTATCAATATAATCCTTAGTTGCTAAATCATTTGAAAAAGCAGTTGCACTTCCTGATGCTGCACCTAATTTTAGTGCATCTTCATAATTGTTAGTATTTAAATATCCAGCTGTAAATCCTGCAACCATTGAATCACCAGCACCGACTGAGTTTTTAACTATTCCTTTGGGAACATTGCTTAGGAAAACTTCATTGCTTTCTGTAATTAATAATGCTCCATCTTTTCCCATAGATACTAGTACATTCTTTGCACCCATTTCTCTAAGCTTGTAAGCGTATTTTACAGTGTCTTCATTAGATGTTAATTTTACATTAAACATTTCTTCTAATTCATGATTATTTGGCTTTATTAAAAATGGCTCATACTTTAATACGTTTAAAAGTAAATTTTTAGTTGCATCTACTATAACCTTGATATTTTTATCTTTTATTTTTGCCATTATACTCTCATATAATCTCTCATCTAACGCTGAGGGTATACTTCCAGCAAGTACTAATATATCATCACTATTAAGATTATCTATTTTATCAAACAGTAATCTTAGTTCAGTTTCACTTATTTTAGGTCCTTTACCATTCACTTCTGTTTCTTCTTCACTTTTCATCTTTACATTTATTCTTGTAAAACCATCTTTTACTTTTATAAAATCTGATTCTAATCCTTTTTCTTTTAGAGTATCTACTATATATTGCCCGGTAAATCCACTTATAAATCCTAAAGCTATACTTTTATGTCCTAATTCATTTAAAACATTTGATACGTTAATTCCTTTACCTCCTGGGTAAACATGTTCTTCACTTACTCTGTTTACGCTACCTGTCATTAAAGTATCTAATTTAATAACATAGTCTATTGAAGGATTTAAGGTTACTGTATAAATCATTATCTTCACCCCTTCACATTTCTCTTATGTATTAATAATAACTTGAAATAGTTTTCCCTGAAAGTTAAAAAATTTCTCTTAATCAAAAGAGAAATTTATCTTATTTATCTAAATAGATTTGTAAACTTTTCAAAGCTCTTGTTTTCACATATACTTATTACTTTGGCTATTGAGTCAACTCTTTTATAAATATTAGAGAATAATTCCTCATAATCTAATATTTTGTCTTTATCAAGAGCTAACATTATAACTAATCTGACTTTAGATATTTCCCAGAAAATAGGTTTTCCTAAAATTCCGATTGCTATAGAGTTTTTAAATACTTTTCCACTAGCTCCATGTGGTATTGCAACCATATTTCCTATCTCTGTTGTTGCAATATTTTCTCTTGCAAAGTAAGATTTTTTTACCTCTGAGTCAATGCATCCATATTCTATTAACTTATTTGACATTAATTCTATTACCTCTTCCTTAGTATTGGCTTGAATATCTGCTAAAAATAAGTTCTTTGAGAATAAACTTTTTATATCTAAGTCTACATATATAGTCTCTGTTTCAATATATTTTTCTATTATTTTAATTTCCTTATCACTAAGCATAGGAGATATATTAATTACAGGCTTATTTTCTATATCTACAGGAACAGTGGATATTACAAAGTCAACATCCATTACATTTATGTAGTCAACTAAGTAAGATGGTATTACTTTTATTATTTCTAACTTTTCCCTGAAAATAATCTCAAGCTTTGATTTAATTAGCATAGATGTTCCAACACCTGAAGCACATACAATTATTGTTTTATATACCCTTTTATCGTCATTATATGACGCTCTTTCAAGAGCTCCTCCTACATGAATCGCAATATTAGCTATTTCATCGTCATTTATTTCTATATTTAGATTTTTTTCAATTGTTTTCTTTGCAATTTTTGCTAGTTCAAAAGCAAATGGATATTTTATCTTAATCTCATTTGCAGTAATTGCATATTGATTAAGATTTAGTTCAACTCTTTTATGTAAATTTCTAATATGGTTATATAAGCATTCTTCAAAAATTTGGTCATTAGATAAGTCTATAGATGTTGCCATTTTTAGATTCGTACAAAACTCTTTTATAGAATTTATTATTTCTTCCTTATTAATATTATTTATGAAGTTTTCTCTTTTTATTTTATACTCTGTTATATAATCTTTTATAAACACATTGTATTCAGTATTATTTCTACTTAAAAAAACTAATATGTAAGATACTAAATTTTTAAATTCTGAATCTGTTAAAATTATATTTTCTAAATTAAGTGTTTCTAAAATAACCTTTTTTATAATAAATGATTTACCTTTTATGTTATCACTTAAAAAGTCACTTATACTTAAACTATTATCATGCTTATTAGAATAATTTAAAATAAATTTAATTATTTTTTCTTCGCTACCTAAAATACAAATACCCATTTTATGTTTTGAGCTTATCTTAAGATCATAGTTTTCTAAAATATTTTTGACTTCTCTTAAATCATTTTTGACTGTGGATACACTTACATACATAGAGTCTGCTAGATCTTCTAGTCTTACAGCATCATTATCCTCGCTACTCAAATCTATTATTTTCTTGATTATGTACTCAGCTCTATCAATATCATACAAATCGTCTCTTTGAAGATCTATATCATCTACATTTCCTTCTAAGGTATACCCTACTCCTCTTATTGATACGATTTCTCCATTTTTTAATTCTTTATTAATATCCTTAATTTCACTTTGAATAGTCTTTGTAGAACAACCTATCTCTTTTGATAGCACTAAGCTACTAACTGGTTCTATTGAGTTTAGTAGAATCTTTATTATGTTTAAAGCCCTTGTATTCATAGTTGATTCACCTTTGTATAAATTTTCATATCTATTGTGTAATACTTTTTTCACTATACTACAGTTTTCAAAAACATGTCAATAATCCATTATTTTGAAATCCTATATATATATACCCATAAAAGTTAGTATACCCCCTAAATCTTAATACTAACTTTTTAATATAAAAAGCCCTATAAATCTAAATTAATAAATTTATAAGGCTTGAGTATTTATTTTCCTTTTTTCATATGTTGAATAGCTTTAAGTGTACCCATCTTAGAGTGGTCAAATGTTACTCCACCTTGGAAGTAAACATTGTAAGGTGCTCTAATTGGAGCATCTGCACTTAATTCTATTGAAGAACCTTGTACAAAAGCTCCTGCTGCCATTATTACTTCACTTTCATATCCTGGCATAGCCCATGGTTCTGGTTTTACATATGAATCAACAGGTGCTGCTGCTTGTACTCCTTGACAGAAATGTATTACTTCATCAGCATTATTAAGTCTTACAACTTGTATAATATCACTTCTTATATCATTGTATTTTGGTAGTACATCATAACCTAATTTTTCAAAAGCTCTTGCACAGAATATTGCACCCATAACCGCTTGAGATACAACATATGGTGCCATAAAGAACCCTTGTAAAACTGTTCTTGTTGTTCCAAATGTAAGTCCACATTCTTTACCTATTCCAGGAGAAGTCAATCTATAAGAAATAAGTTCTATTAATTCTTTTTTACCTGCAATGTAGCCTCCAGTTAATGCAAGACCTCCACCTGGATTTTTTATTAATGATCCAGCCATTACATCTGCACCAACTTCTGTTGGTTCTTTAGTATCTAAAAACTCTCCATAACAGTTATCAACCATTACTATTATGTTTGGATTTACAGATTTAACAGTATCTATTGCTTCTTTTATATCATTTATAGTAAGAGATTTTCTCCATGCATATCCCTTAGACCTTTGTATCATTACTAACTTAGTTTTTTCATTTATTTTTTTCTTAATACCTTCTAAGTCTACGTTTCCATCTTCTAAAAAGTCTACTTGGTCATATGTAACTCCAAATTCTTTTAGAGATCCTTTTTCTTCTCTAATCCCTATAACACCTTGAAGTGTATCATATGGAAGACCTGTTACTGAAAGTATTTCATCTCCTGGTCTTACTATTCCTTGGATACATAAGCTTAATGCGTGAGTACCATTTACAATTATAGGTCTAACTAGGGCATCCTCTGCTCCAAATACATTAGCATATATCTCTTCTATTTTTTCTCTACCTAAATCATTATATCCATATCCAGTAGTCCAGTTAAAGTGATTATCACTTAAACGTGCTTCTTGCATTGCTTTTAATACTTTATATTGATTGTATTCTCTTACTTTCTTAATCTCTTCAAATTGGTCCCCTATATCTTCCATTACTTCTTCTGATAATTTAAATGTTTCATCATCTAATTCATAAAATCCTTTTAGTAGCTCTTTTGTTTCGTTTAGCATATTATCACCTGTCTTTAAATTAATTTAACATTAAAATTTTATCATAATAGACTATTTTGTGCAACTTTGTCAAATTATACCTTATAGATTATGTTTGAGTAGGATAACCAACTATTTTTATACTACCACTCATACTACTATCAACAGAAAATTCAAAATTACCTTCGTTATCATTTATTATTCTAATAATAGTTGGTATATTTGTTACATTTATTAAGCCTTGACCATATAAAACCATTTGTGATATTGGTTCATAGGATGATATATAATTTGCAGTATTATTATCTGTTATTCTTAGAACTATACTAATTTGCATTGCAAGACCTACATCAACTGCATTCTCCCATAACCACCAATCTATTGAGTATAGACCTGGTTTTGTTATTTCTATACCATCACCATTAACTAAGAAGTTATCAACTGTGCTATTATATACAGTATTATTAAATTCTATTGATTCTCCACCTAAAACTGGTGTAGTATCAGTTCGTATAAATAATGCCCCCTCTACAGGAATTGAAGTTCCAGTATCTCCCGTTGGACCTGTTGGGCCTATTGACCCTTGTTGGCCTGCTTCTCCTGTAACTCCTTTTGGGCCTATTGATCCTTGTTGGCCTGCTTCTCCTGTAACTCCTGTTGGACCTATTAATCCTTGTTGACCTGGTTCTCCTGTTGGGCCTATTGATCCCTGTTGACCTGGTTCTCCTGTATTTCCTGTTGGACCTATTAATCCTTGTTGACCTGGCTCTCCTTGACTTCCTGTCGGTCCTGTTATTCCCATTGATCCTTGTTGACCTGGTTCTCCTGTATTTCCTGTTGGACCTA
>NZ_NOJY02000042.1 GCF_002250835.2 Romboutsia weinsteinii | reverse complement strand
TTTTGACATGGGCTCAGATACTGTTATATATCTGGCTTTATGTTTGTTTGGTTGTTTCAAATTCTATAAATTAACCTACTGTTTAATTTTCAAAGTTCTTGCATACTCTTCTTGAGTACTTACTTATATTATCATCTATAATATTTTAAGTCAATACTTTTTTCCATTATTTATTTTATTTTTATCATTACATCAATAATAGCTTGTGCAAAAGTATCTACATCACCTCTACACAAACTATTATTACCTGTTTCTTTGAAGATTATTCTAACTTTCAGTAAAATATTTTTGAATTCCTACATATATAGCCCACGCTATTTTATCTTGATACTTTTCATCTATTAATAATTTAGCTTCTTTTTCATTAGATAAAAATCCACATTCTATCAATACTGATGGTATTTCATTTTCCTTTAGTAAATATATATCATCTCTAGGCTTAACTTTTCTATTGTTGTTGCTATCGACTACTCTCTTTAGTTCTGCTTGTATAAATTCCGACAGTTGTTTACTATCTTCTTTTCCTTTGGGATAAAATGTTTGCGCACCATAATACTTAGATTGTTCAAATGCATTTAGATGTATAGATACAAACATATCTGCATTAGATTCTTGTATTATTTTTCTTCTATTTTTTAGATTCTCATTATATTTTTGTCTTATAGTTTTATTGCCCTCTTCTGTATATAAACTACTATCATCTTCTCTAGTAAGTATTACAACTCCACCACTAGATTCTAATAGTGCTCTTAATTTAAGGGTAATAGCTAGGTTTACATCTTTTTCATTTGTAGATTTATCCTTAGTTAAAGCCCCAGGATCTATTCCCCCGTGCCCAGCATCCAACACTATAGTTTTATTGGTTACTGGCATATACTGTATAACTTCCTCAGAAACATCTTTTATTTCAAATATGGACGCAGTTACTAATACTACAGCTATAACTGCAAAAATAATTTGTTTTATGTACTTTCTCACAATATCACCCTGTATATTTATATTAAAAAAGACCTCGGAATATTCCGAAGTCTTTTGTACAAACATATAAAATACAAGATTATCTCTTTGAGAATTGTGGAGCTCTTCTTGCTGCCTTTAATCCGTATTTCTTTCTTTCCTTCATTCTAGCATCTCTAGTTAAGAATCCTTCAGCTTTTAAAGCAGATCTTAAATCTAAGTCAGCTTTTAATAAAGCTCTAGATATACCATGTCTTATAGCTCCAGCTTGTCCAGTGAATCCTCCACCTTCAACTTTTACTATAACATCGTACTTAGTTTCATTGTTAGTTAAAACTAATGGTTGCTTAACATCTCTTATTAATGTTTCGTAGTTGAAGTATTCTCCAACTGGTCTTCCATTTACTACTATATTTCCTTCACCTGCAACTAATCTTACTCTAGCTACAGAGCTTTTTCTTCTTCCAGTTCCGTAATATTGAACGTTAGCCATGATAACTCCTCCTTTCACCCGTTAATTATTATTTAAAGTTTAAAACTTCTGGATTTTGAGCTGCATGATCATGGTTAGCTCCTGCAAATACTCTTAATCTAGTCATCATTCTACTTCTTAATTTGTTCTTACATAACATACCGCTTACAGCATGAGATACAACTTCTTCAGGCTTCTTAGCCATCATTTCTCTGTATGATATTTCTTTTAATCCACCAACATATCCTGTGTGGTATCTGTACATTTTTTGATCTAATTTCTTCCCTGTTAAAACTACCTTCTCTGCATTTATAACAACAACGAAGTCTCCACCATCTACATGAGGAGTGAAAGTAGGCTTGTGCTTACCTCTTAATACTGTCGCTATTTCAGTTGATAAACGACCTAATGTTTTTCCTTCAGCATCAACGATGTACCATTTTCTTTGTACATCAGCTGGTTTAGCTATATAACTTTTCATAGTTGTCCCTCCTTAACTTTTTTTCATATAAAAATTTTACCGTTTATGTCAAGTCCGGGGCAAGTGGACTTATTAACACACTCTAACTTATTTTAATACATGCCCCCTGGTGTGTCAAGCTAATAATCAACTTTTTTGAGAAATAATCCGTGTGCTGGTGCTGTATGACCACAGTTGGATCTACTCTTAGATTCAATTACATCTGCTAGACACTCATTTATTCTTCCTCTACCTATATCGACTAATGTTCCTGCTATTATTCTAACCATATTATACAAGAATCCATTACCCTCAACTTCCATAATAATCAGATTCTCATTTTTACTTAATGTAATATCATATATAGTTCTTACAGTATCAACCACTGATGATCCAGAACTCATAAATCCTTTAAAGTCATGTGCACCTATTAATGATTTAGCTTCTTTCTTCATCTTTTCAAAATCCAGGTCATATTTAACATGGTACGATATATCTTTATATATAGGGTTTCTATATGGGCTATTGTATATCAAGTATCTATACCTCTTACCCTTTGCGCTGTATCTAGAATGGAATTCTTCTTCTACTTCGCAACACTCAATTATAGAAATATCCTTTGGTAGCTTAGCATTCAATGCATTTGGTATCTGTGTATAGGGTATTTTGCTTTCTAATTTTAAATTAGCAACTTGTCCCAATGCATGTACTCCAGCATCAGTTCTACCTGATCCTGTTATCTTTACTTGCTCTTTTGTTATTTCATATATAGCTCTTTCTATTGTACCTTGTATACCCAAGGAATCAGGCTGCTTTTGCCATCCACAATAGTTAGCTCCATTATATTGTATTGTAATTTTTAGATTTCTCATTAAATCCCTCTTTATATAAATCTAGTCGCTATAATTATCCCTAAATATACAACCTGTATACAACACGCTATATAATCAGACTTAGTTATAACAGACACCTTCATCTTAGTTCTATTATACCCACCCCTATAGCATCTAGCTTCCATTGCCATAGCAAGTTCATCTGCTCTTCTAAATGCACTTACAAATAGCGGTACTAGAAGTGGTACTAAATTTTTAGCTCTATTTATAATATTTTTACTTTCAAAGTCGGCTCCTCTAGACATCTGTGCCTTCATTATCTTATCAGTTTCATCTAATAACGTCGGTATAAACCTCAATGCTATAGTCATCATCATAGCTAATTCATGTACAGGTAGTCCCATCTTCTTAAACGGATTTAAGAGCCTCTCTATACCATCTGTAAGCTCTATTGGAGATGTAGTCAACGTAAGTAAAGATGTCCCTACCACTAAGAATATTAGCCTTATAGCCATGAATATAGCTTGGCTTATCCCCTGACTAGTTATCTTAATAAATCCAAACTGCCATATAGGATCTCCTGGTAAAAAGAATATATTTATTATAAAAGTAAATAGTATAATCCATCTAAGAGGTTTTAGCCCCTTTAATATATACTTTACAGGTATACTAGATAACTTAACCATACCTAATAAAGAAACCAATACTATAGTATATGGCCAAAATTTATTTATTATAAACAGAGATATCATAAATACAAAGGTAGCAATAAGCTTTATCCTTGCATCTAATTTATGAATAACTGAATTAGCAGGGTAATATTGACCTATTGTTATATCTTTTAACATTTTCCTCTTCCCCTCATAACTCTTAATATTTCTTCTTTAGCTTCTTCTATAGTTATTATATCTTCTCTTATATCAAAACCTTTGTCTCTAAGCTTTATAGCTAATTCTAATACTTGTGGTATATCTAGTCCTATTTCCTTTAACGTCTCAGTATTAGATTTAAAAACTTCTCTAGGTGTGCCTATAAGTTGTATCTTCCCGTGATTCATAACTATCATAGTTTTAGCCAACTTAGCCATATCATCCATACTGTGAGAAGATAATATTATCGTCATATTATTTTCTTTATGAAGTTTTTTTATTAAATCAAATATTTCATCTCTACCACCTGGGTCAAGACCCGCTGTAGGCTCGTCAAGAATCAACACTTCTGGATTCATAGCTATAACTCCTGCTATAGCTACTCTACGCTTCTGACCACCCGAAAGTTCAAATGGTGACTTATCTTTATATTCCTCATAATCAAGTCCTACAGATTCCATAGATAATTTAACCCTTTTTCGTATTTCATCTTCTTCTAGACCTAAATTAGAAGGTCCAAAAGCTATATCCTTCTCCACAGATTCTTCAAAAAGTTGATATTCCGGATATTGAAACACAACGCCTACTCTTTTTCTTATCTCTGTAAGATTTAAACCAGGATCAGTTATATTAAATCCATTTATTAATATTTCCCCTGATGTAGGCTTTAATATACCATTTAAATGTTGTATCAGTGTCGACTTACCAGATCCAGTATGACCTATAAGTCCTACAAAATCTCTATCTTTTATTTCAAGAGATATATTATCTAATGCCTTACTAGCAAAAGGCATTCCTTCGTTATATATATGAGTTAAATTATTTACTATAATTGACATAATTTTATCACCATCTCATCCACACTTAATATATCACTATCTATATCTAGACCTTCTTTTTTCAGCTCGCTAGATAGTTCAGTCATATAAGGCACATCTAAGCCTATTTCTTTTAGAAGTTCTATGTTTGCAAATACTTCTCTAGGTGTACCTTCAAGAATTTTCTTACCTTTTTCCATAACTATAACTCTATCAGCTTCAACTGCTTCTTCCATAAAATGAGTTATGTGTAAAGTAGTAATATCTTCTTCTTTATTTAATCTTTTAATAGTTTTCATTACTTCTTTTCTTCCAGATGGGTCAAGCATTGCTGTTGCTTCATCAAATATTATACACTTAGGCTTCATAGCGATAATACCAGCTATAGCAACCCTTTGTTTTTGACCCCCTGACAGCAGATGAGGTTGTCTATCTCTTAACTCATACATACCAACAGACTTTAGAGATTCTTCTACTCTTGCTCTTATTTCCTCAGAAGGTATTCCTAAGTTTTCAGGACCAAAAGCAACATCCTCTTCTACAATAGTAGCTACGATTTGATTATCAGGATTTTGAAATACCATTCCTGCAGTTTGCCTTATATCCCAAAGTTTATCATCATCTTTTGTATCCATTCCATCAATTAATATATTTCCCTTACCAGGCATTAATATTGCATTTAAGTTTTTTGATAAAGTTGATTTACCTGAGCCATTATGTCCTATTATTGCCACAAATTCACCTTTTTTTACTTCTAAACTTAAATCATCTATTGCTTTAAACATAGCCTCGTCAGTAATATATTCAAAAGATATATTGTTAACTTTTACTATATTATCCATTAATTTACTCCTCTTAATAGTAGTATTTTCATAAAACCATTTTAAGTAGTATTATATCACAACTCAAATAAAAAATAACTACGATATTTTATGATAAAAATGCTTAAACGCAAAAAAAGACTAAGCTATTAAGCCTAATCTTTTTTTCACTATACTAATTCTATAAAAGCCATTTCAGCAGCGTCGCCTTTTCTTGGTCCTTTTTTGATTATTCTAGTGTATCCACCATTTCTCTCAGCATACTTTGGAGCTAAGTCAGTGAATAAGTTGTTTACTACTGTTTCATCCATAACATAAGCTAAAACTTGTCTTCTAGCGTGAAGATCCCCTCTTTTAGCAAGAGTTATCATCTTTTCAGCCATTCTACGAGTTTCTTTTGCTCTAGTTACTGTAGTTTCTATTCTTCCAGCTCTTAGTAAGTCAGTTACTAAGTTTCTTAACATAAGGTTTCTGTGTGAAGTTACACGACCTAATTTACGGTAATTAGCCATACTTATCCCTCCTTTGTCAGCTACTATTCTTCGCTTGGTTTAAGACCTAGTCCAAGTTCTTCTAACTTTTGGATTACTTCTTCTAAAGATTTCTTTCCTAAGTTTCTAACTTTCATCATATCGTCCTCAGACTTGTTAGCTAATTCTTCAACTGTATTAATTCCCGCTCTTTTTAAGCAGTTGTAAGATCTAACTGATAAATCTAATTCTTCTATAGTCATTTCAAGAACTTTTTCTTTTTGGTCTTCTTCTTTTTCTACCATTATCTCAACATTGCTTACATGCTCAGTTAAGTCTATGAATAGATTTAAATGTTCAACTAATACTTTGGCTGCAAGAGATATTCCTTCTTGAGGATTTATACTTCCATTAGTCCATACATCAAGTACTAATTTATCATAATCTGTTTTTTGACCTACTCTTGTATTTTCAACGTGGTAGCTCACTTTTTCAACAGGAGTATATATAGAGTCTACAGGTAAAACACCTATAGGCATATTCTCTGTTTTATTTTCTTCAGCAGAAACATATCCTCTACCTTTGTCTATGAATATATCCATATTAAATTTAGCATTGTCATCTAAAGTTGCTATTACTAAGTCTTTGCTTAATATTTCAACATCTGGAGGACATATTATATCTGCTCCAGTAACAACACATGGTCCTTGAGCTTCTATTTTAAGAGTTCTGTTTCCTTCACCCTCAATAGTAGCTGAAAGCTCCTTTAATGTTAATATTATTTCTGTAACATCTTCTTTAACACCAGGAACAGTTGAAAATTCATGAAGAACTCCATCTATTTTTATAGCATTTACTGCACAACCTGGTAAAGAAGATAATAATATTCTTCTTAAAGCATTTCCTATAGTTATTCCATAGCCTCTTTCTAGAGGTTCTATGACAAATTTGCCATAGCTATAATCTTCGCTAAGTTCAATTATATCTACTTTTGGTTTTTCGATTTCTATCATGGACAAAACCCTCCTTCAAATTTATTAATCCACTGAGGGTAAACAAATTTTAAAAATCTTATTAATCTTTGATTATTACTTAGAGTAAAGCTCTATGATTAAGTGTTCAGCTACTTCAAGATCTATATCTTCTCTTGATGGCATAGCAACAACCTTAGCAGTCATTCCTTCAACATTAGCTTCTAACCACTTAGGAGCTATTCTTGAATTAGCTTCTACTAAAGCTTTGAATTTAGCAGAAGTTTTAGATTTTTCTTTAACTTCTATAACGTCTCCAGCTTTAACTGTTATTGAAGCTATATCTACCTTCTTACCATTTAAAGTGAAGTGACCATGTCCTACTAATTGTCTAGCTTCTTTTCTAGATGAAGCTAATCCCATTCTGTAAACTACATTGTCTAATCTTCTCTCTAATAAGCTTAATAAATTGTCCCCTGTTATTCCAGACATTTTTTCAGCACGTTCGTATAAGTTTCTGAATTGAGTTTCTAAAACTCCGTATATTCTCTTAACTTTTTGTTTTTCTCTTAATTGTAAACCATAGTTAGAAACTTTCTTTCTTCCTTGTCCATGTTGTCCAGGAGCATAGTTTCTCTTAACTATAGCACATTTATCTGTATAACATCTATCACCTTTAAGGAATAATTTCATTCCTTCTCTACGGCATTGTCTGCATGATGCACCAGTATATCTTGCCATTTCATTACACCTCCTATTGTACTCTTATAATTAAACTCTTCTTCTCTTTGGCGGTCTACATCCGTTGTGAGGAATTGGAGTAACGTCTTTTATCATAGTTACTTCTAATCCTGTAGCTTGTAACGCTCTTATCGCAGCTTCTCTACCAGAACCTGGTCCTTTAACGAATACTTCTACAGTTTTTAAACCGTGTTCCATCGCAGCTTTAGCAGCAGTTTCAGCAGCCATTTGTGATGCGAAAGGAGTAGCTTTTCTTGATCCTTTGAATCCTAATTGACCAGAAGATGCAGCTGATATAGCATTTCCGTGAACGTCAGTTAAAGTTATTATAGTGTTGTTAAAAGTTGATTGTATATGCGCATGTCCACGTTCTATGTTTTTACGCTCTCTTCTTCTAACACGTACAGCTTTCTTTTTAGGTTTAGCCATTGTTTTGTCCCTCCTATCTACTTATTATTTTTTCTTCTTACGAGATACAGTTTTTCTAGGACCTTTTCTAGTTCTAGCGTTAGTCTTAGTTCTTTGTCCTCTTAATGGAAGACCTTTGGCATGTCTCATACCTCTGTAACATTTTATATCTCTTAATCTCTTTATGTTTAAAGCGATCTCTCTTCTTAAGTCACCTTCAACCAAGAAATCGTTGTCTATTATTTTTCTTAATTCATTAACTTGATCATCTGATAAGTCTTTTATTCTTGCATCTGGACTTATTTCAGCTTTAGCTAATATTTCGTTAGCAGTTGCCTTACCTATACCATATATATAAGTTAAGCCTATTTCCGCTCTTTTTTCTCTAGGTAAATCTACCCCAGCTATTCTTGCCATGATTCGCACCTCCTACACTTAGTTTTAGTGTTAAACTCTTAATATCATATTTTAATCTGAATCCCAGATTTGTAACGATTTAATGTTAACTTGTTAATATCACAGTATCATATTATACTACAAATCTTAACAAATTACTAGTAATAAATTATTATCCTTGCTTTTGCTTATGCTTTGGATTTTCACAGATAACCATTACTTTACCTTTTCTCTTTATTACTTTGCACTTTTCGCACATTGGTTTTACTGATGGTCTTACTTTCATTGTTAATCCCTCCTTAGACTATTAATAGCCTACTTCTTACGCCAAGTGATTCTTCCTCTTGTAAGATCATATGGAGAAAGTTCAACATTCACCTTATCACCTTCAAGAATTCTTATGAAGTTCATTCTTAGCTTTCCAGATAAGTGACATAATACTTCATGTCCATTTTCTAACTTTACTTTAAACATAGCATTAGGTAAGTTTTCAACAACTGTACCTTCAAATTCTATAACATCTTTTTTGGCCATTAACTAACCAAACCTCCATTTCAATAAGTTAAACACTAAGGTCTAACTTAGTAAGTTGAGCTCTTAAAAAAGCATCTGTAAGATACTCACATGATAATATTTTGTTTTTAACTTCATTATTAATAACATTATATCTTTTTAAGTGCTTAACTTTCTTTAACTTAGGTTGGTCAAGTTTTCTCTTTTTACCATCCGATATTAAAACATATTGATCATCAACTACTTTTATTATAAAAAATAATCTCCCTATGTCCCTACCAGATGTAGATTCAACTACCTGACCTACACTTAAATTTTTTGATAGCACTTTTTTCACCTACTTCTTTTGATTATAACGCTGTTAATATCAACGGTTCATCTTCAGTAATTGCTATCGTGTGCTCATAATGAGCAGATTTTAGTCCATCTATTGAAACAATAGTCCAGCCATCTGCTAGAGTTTTAACATGGTAACGACCAGCGTTAACCATTGGCTCTATAGCTATTACCAATCCTTCTTGAAGTTTTGGTCCTTTTCCTGCTGGTCCATAATTAGGTACTTGAGGATCTTCATGAAGATCTGAGCCAATCCCATGTCCAACCAAATCTCTAACTACAGAGAACCCATTTTTTTCTACGTGTGCTTGTATTGCGTGTGAGATATCGGATAATCTATATCCTAGTTTAGCAAATTTTATTCCTTCATAGAAGCTTTCTTTAGTTACTTCTATTAATTTCCTATCTTCTTCAGATATCTGACCTACTCCGTGAGTTTTCGCGGAATCTCCATGATATCCTTTATAATAGGCTCCTATATCTAAACTTATAATGTCTCCCTCTTTAACTATTCGGTTTTTATTAGGAATCCCATGTACAACTTCATTATTGATAGATGCACATATAGATCCTGGAAAACCTCCATAGCCTTTAAAAGATGGGATGGCATTATATTTTTTTATATTTTCTTCAGCTATTTTATCTAGCTCTAAAGTAGATATTCCCGGAGTAATAGCTGCCTCTAATATCCTATGAGTATCAGCGACAATTTTGCCAGCCTCTCTCATAAGTTCAATTTCTTTTTTAGATTTTAAGATAATCATTAATTATCACTTCCTAGAGCAACTACTATATCTTCAAATACCTTATCTATAGATTGTTGACCATTTATGTTAGCTATTATACCTTGAGATGTATAATAATCTGCTAATGGTTTAGTTTCATCTAGATAAACTTGTATTCTCTTTGATACAGTTTCTTCATTATCATCTGCTCTTTGGTACAGTTCTCCTTGGCATACATTGCATACACCTTCAACTTTAGGAGCATTAAACTCAACATGATACGTAGCACCGCAAGATTTACATATTCTTCTTCCAACTGCTCTAGATACTAATATACTCTTATCAACTTCGATATTTACTACCGTGTCTAAAGCTATATTAGCTTCTTTTAAAAACGCATCTAATTGTTCAGCTTGAGCTACATTTCTTGGGAACCCATCTAGCATAAATCCATTCTTACAGTCATCTTGAGATACTCTGTCTGTAACTAAACCTACAGTTAACTCATCTGGAACTAATAATCCTTGATCCATGAAAGACTTTGCTTTGTTTCCAAGTTCTGTTCCCTCTTTTATATTCTTTCTGAATATATCTCCAGTTGATATATGAGGTATGTTATATTTTTCTACTATTCCTGCAGCTTGTGTGCCTTTACCAGCTCCAGGAGGTCCAAGTAATATTATTCTCATACTATCATCTCCGATTTATTTTAAGAAACCTTGGTAGGTTTTCATAACTAAATTTGATTCTAGCTGTCTCTTAAGCTCTAATGCAACCCCAACAACTATTAATAGAGATGTTCCCGCTAATGTTACGTTTACATTCATGAAATAAATCATAACAGCTGATACCATAACTATACATGCTAAGAATGTTGCACCTGCTAAAGTTAATCTTGATAATATTCTGTTTAAATAATCTATAGTAGGATTACCTGGTCTTATACCTGGTATAAACCCACCGTTATTTTTCATATTATTAGCTATATCTTCAGTATTGAATGATATAGTAGTATAGAAATATGAGAAGAATACTATCAGCAGAACCTCAAGTGTTCTATATATCCAAACTCCAGGAGAGCTTGTAGCACTCAGGTATGTTTGAACAAAAGTCTGAGCTTCTGAACCCATAAACATTGCTATAGTTTGAGGGAAAGCTAAAAGTGAACTAGCAAAAATTACTGGTATAACTCCTGACTGATTAACTTTCATAGGTATATGAGAACTTTGTCCTCCATACATTTTTCTTCCAACAACTCTTTTAGCGTATTGTACAGGTATTTTTCTTGTGGCTTCTTGTATATATGTAACAGCTGCCATAGTAAGAAGTATAACTACTACTAAAGCTATGCCTGACCATATAGGCAATTTTCCACTTTGTATTTGTTCTACAGTTTGCATAATATCAGTTGGAATTCTTGAGATAATTCCTACGAAAATTATGATAGAGCTTCCATTACCTAGTCCTTTTTCGGTAATTTTGTCTCCTATCCACATTAAGAGCATACTTGCTCCTACTAATGTTAATATAACTGTAACTATAAAAAATACACTATTAGTTTTTAGAGCACTTCTTACAATACCTAGGGTGATTGCAATCGCTTGTATAAAGGCTAGTGCTAGTGCTATATACTTAGTGTATTTATTGATCTTTTTCTTTCCTTCTTCTCCTGATTTTTGAAGTTCTTCAAGACCTTCAAAACCAATAGTTAGAAGTTGTATTATTATAGATGCTGTAATATATGGTCCTATCCCTAGAGCAAATAAAGTAAAGTTACTAAAAGCTCCTCCAGTAAATAAGTTATATAAGGAAAGTAGACTATTACTGCCTACCAAATTCCTTATATAATCTGTATCTATTCCAGGAACCGGTATAGTGGCACCTATTCTAAATACTAAAATCATCATCAAAGTATATAATATTTTTGTTCTTACGTCTTTTATCTTCCAAGCTTGTTTTAACTGTGCCAGCACGTTAACTCACCCCGCCTGTAGAGCTAGGAGCAGCAGATTATATTAATTCTGCTTTCCCACCAGCTTTTTCTATTTTTTCTTGAGCTGAAGCTGTGAACTTAGCAGCTTTAACTGTTACAGCTTTTTCTAAGTTACCTTCGCCTAAGATCTTAACACCGTTCTTTTCTATCTTACTTATAGCTCTTGTAGATAATAAAAGTTCAGCTGTTACTTCAGTTCCGTTTTCGAATCTGTTTAATACATCAACGTTAACTTCTGTGAATACTTTTTTATTTGGATTAGTGAAACCTCTCTTAGGAAGTCTTCTAGCTAGTGGCATTTGTCCACCTTCAAATCCAACTCTAACTCCACCACCTGAACGAGACTTTTGTCCCTTTTGTCCACGTCCTGCAGTTTTACCTTGTCCAGTAGCAGTACCTCTACCTAATCTTTTCTTAGATCTTACTGCACCTTCAGCAGGTCTTAATTCATGTAATTTCATGGATTGCACCTCCTTCTTTTGCTTCTTTATGATTATTCAGCTATTTCAGTTACTTCAACTAAATGCTTAACTTTTGTGATCATACCTCTTATTTGGGCATTGTCTTCTTTAACAACTACTTGTTCTCTTTTTCTTAATCCTAACGCTTCTACGTTTTTTCTTTGGTTAGGAGTAGTTCCTATTGTACTTCTAACTAATTTTATTTGTAATTTAGCCATTTTTCACTACCTCCTTAGCCTAGAAGATCTTCAACTTTTTTACCTCTAAGTTTAGCTATTTCTTCAACTGTTTTTAGAGAGTTAAGTCCTTCGATTGTAGCATTTACCATATTTCTTGGGTTGTTAGATCCTAAAGATTTAGCTCTAACGTCTTTTAATCCAGCTAATTCAAGTACAGCTCTAGCAGGTCCCCCAGCTATAACTCCTGTACCTTCTTGAGCAGGCATTATTAATATTTTACCAGCACCAAAGTGTCCGTTTACTCTGTGTGGTATAGTTGTACCAACCATAGGTACTTCTATAAGATTCTTTTTAGCATCTTCTACTGCTTTTTTTATAGCGTCTGGTACTTCCATTGCTTTACCAGCACCTATACCAACGTGTCCGTTCTCGTCTCCAACAACAACTAAAGCTGCAAATCTGAAGTTTCTACCACCTTTAACAACTTTAGTAACACGTCTTACTTCAACAACCTTCTCTTGAAGATCAAGTTGTCTTGCATCTATCGGCTTACGACGTAGCATGTGTGTTTCCCTCCTTCTTATTAGAACTTAAGACCAGCTTCTCTTGCACCTTCAGCTAATTCTTGTATTCTTCCGTGATATAAGTATCCACCTCTGTCAAATACAACTTCAGTGATTCCTTTTTCCACAGCTTTTTTAGCTACCATTTGGCCAACCATCTTAGCTGCTTCTTTGTTTCCTGTGTGACTAACAGCACCCTTTACTTCTGCTTCTAAAGAAGATGCAGATATAAGAGTTACTCTGTTTGTGTCATCTATTATTTGAGCATATATATTATTAGCACTTCTAAATACACATAATCTTGGTCTTTGAGTAGTTCCAGCTATTTTCTTACGAACTCTCTTATGTCTTTGAAGTCTTTTAGCATTTTTATCAACTTTCTTTAACACTGAGATCACTCCTTTCTTAAACGTTTAAGTTATTTGGTATTATTTCTTACCAGTTTTACCTTCTTTACGTCTTACTACTTCACCAGCGTATCTTATACCTTTACCCTTGTATGGCTCTGGCTTTCTCCAGTCTCTTATCTTAGCAGCGTAGTTTCCTACTAATTGCTTATCGATACCTTTAACTACTAACTCAGTTTGGTTTGGAGCTTCAACAGTTATTCCTTCTGGATCTTCCATCTCAACTGGATGAGAGTATCCTAAGTTCATAACTAACTTAGTTCCTTGCTTTTGAGCTCTGTATCCAACACCTACTAATTCTAATTTCTTTTCGAAACCAGTAGTAACACCTACAACCATATTATCTAATAAAGTTCTAGTTAATCCGTGTAAAGATCTGTGTTTCTTGTTGTTAGTTGGTCTTTCAACAGTTATAGTGTTTTCTTCTTGCTTTATAGTTAATTCATTGCTGAATTCTTTTGATAAAGTTCCTTTAGGTCCTTTTACAGTTATAAAGTTACCTTCAGCTATTGTTACTTCAACACCTGCAGGTACTGTTATTGGCTTAACACCTATTCTTGACATAGTTGCACCTCCTTACATGTTCGTTTATATTACCAAACGTAGCAGATTACTTCTCCACCAGCATTTTCTTTTCTAGCTTGCTTATCAGTTAATATCCCTTTTGAAGTAGATATTATTGATATTCCTAAACCGTTTAATACCTTTGGTATTTCGTGCTTAGCAGCGTAAACTCTCATACCAGGCTTTGATATTCTCTTAAGTCCTGATATAACTCTTTCGCCTGATTGTCCGTACTTTAATTGTATTCTTATTATTCCTTGCTTTCCATCTTCTATAACATCATAACCTCTAACGAAACCTTCTTCTAATAAGATTCTAGCTAATTCTTTCTTTATATTAGAAGCGGGAACGTCAACAGTTTCATGCTTAACAACGTTAGCATTTCTGATACGAGTCAGCATATCTGCGATTGGATCTGTCATTGTCATATTGAAACCCTCCTTCCATTTTTAACAAGTTTTTACCAACTTGCTTTTCTAACACCAGGTATTTGACCTTTATAAGCTAATTCTCTAAAGCATATACGGCATATACCAAACTTTCTTAACACTGAATGTGGTCTACCACATATAGTACATCTAGTGTATTCTCTAGTAGCGTACTTTTGCTTCTTTTGTTGTTTAACAACCATTGCTTTTCTTGCCACTGGAATCCCTCCTTCGTATTCTAACTTAGAAAATGTCCTTTCCTAAGCTTACTTAGAAAACGGCATTCCTAATAATTTTAATAATTCACGAGCTTCTTCGTCAGTCTTTGCAGTCGTAACGAATATTATATCCATCCCTCTTACTTTATCAACTTTATCGTATTCTATTTCAGGGAATATTAATTGTTCTTTAACACCTAAAGCGTAGTTTCCTCTACCATCAAAAGCGTTAGCGTTAACTCCTCTGAAGTCTCTAACTCTTGGTAAAGATACAGATACTAACTTGTCCATGAAGTAGAACATTTTGTCAGCTCTTAATGTAACTTTCGCTCCTATTGGCATTCCTTCTCTTAATTTGAAGTTTGCAACAGAGTTTCTAGCTTTTGTAGTAACAGGCTTTTGTCCTGATATTATAGCTAGTTCTTCTACAGCTTTTTCTAATCCTTTTGGATTTTCTCTAGCGTCACCTATACCCATGTTCATAACTATTTTGTCTAACTTAGGTATTTCCATAACGTTTTTGTATCCAAATTTCTCCATTAAAGCAGGAGCAACTTCTTTCATGTATTTTTCTTGTAATCTAGAAGCCATTTAAGGTCCCTCCTTTCAAGCTATATTATATTTCTTTTCCGCTCTTTACTGCTACTCTTACTTTTTTCCCGTCTTTCATTTCAGTTCTAACTCTTGTACCTTTTCCTGTTTCAGGATCTAATGGCATAACGTTAGATATATGAACTGGGGCTTCTTTATTTATTATTCCACCTTGTGGATTCATAGCACTTGGCTTTTGGTGCTTAGTTATTACGTTTACACCTTCAACTAATACTCTATTAGCCTTAGGGAATACTTTAACAACTGAACCTTTTTTACCTTTATCTTTTCCTGCTATCACTACAACAGTGTCGCCTTTTTTAACACGCATCATGTCCTATTGCACCTCCTTATTATAGTACTTCTGGAGCAAGAGAAACTATCTTCATGAATTCATTATCTCTTAACTCTCTAGCAACAGGCCCGAATATACGAGTTCCTACTGGTGTTTTGTCATCTTTGATTATAACAGCAGCATTCTCGTCGAAAGATATATAACTTCCGTCTTTACGTCTTACGCCTTGCTTGCTTCTAACTATAACAGCTTTAACAACTTTACCTTTTTTTACAACTCCACCAGGTGTTGCACTTTTAACAGTAGCAACTATAACGTCGCCTATGTTACCATATCTTCTCTTACTTCCGCCTAGTACACGTATACATAATATCTCTTTTGCTCCAGAGTTATCTGCAACTCTTAAACGTGATTCTTGTTGTATCATATCGTAATCCCTCCTTTTCCAAAAAACTACTTAGCAGTTTCGATAACTTCTACTAATCTAAATCTCTTATCCTTTGATAAAGGTCTAGTTTCCATTATCTTAACTCTATCTCCGATTTTACATATGTTTTGTTCATCGTGAGCCTTGAACTTATTAGTTCTCTTTACCGGCTTATTATATAATGGATGACGTACGAAATCTTCAACAGCAACAACTATTGTCTTATCCATTTTATCACTAACAACACGGCCTATTCTAACTTTTCTTCTTCCTCTTTCCATGTTAAAAAGCCTCCTTTCCCAAATTAAGCTCTAGTTCTTTCAACAAGAACTGTTTTAACTCTAGCTATATCCTTCTTAACGAATTTTATTCTCGCTGTATTTTCTAATTGACCAGTAGCTAATTGGAATCTTAAGCTAAATAATTCACTTTTGAAGTCATTTAATTTGTTCATAAGCTCTTCGTTTGTTAAATTTCTTAATTCTTTAGCTTGCATCCTATTCACCACCCTTTACTTCTAAATCTTCACGCTTTACAAACTTACACTTAACTGGAAGTTTGTGCATCGCAAGTCTCATTGCTTCTCTAGCTTTATCTTCAGGAACACCTGCTAATTCGAACATTACTCTTCCTGGCTTAACTACAGCTACCCAGTATTCTGGAGAACCTTTCCCAGCACCCATACGAGTTTCAGCTGGTTTTCTTGTTACAGGCTTATGTGGGAATATTTTTATCCAAACCTTCCCGCCTCTTTTTATATATCTAGTCATCGCGATTCTGGCAGCTTCTATTTGATTAGAAGTTATCCAAGAAGCTTCCATTGCAACTAGTCCGAACTCTCCATAAGTAACCTTATTACCTTTTTGAGCCTTACCAGCCATACTTCCTCTATGAACTCTACGACGCTTTACTCTTTTTGGCATTAACATTAGTATTTCCTCCTTCCCTAAACCTTACGATTATTAATTTCCTTTGTTTTCTGTTCTTTGAGGTCTTGAACCTTGAGCACCTTGAGGTCTTTGTCCTTGCGGTCTTGATCCTTGAGCACCTTGAGGTCTTTGTCCTTGCGGTCTTGATCCTCTGTTATCAGTTCCTCTATTATCTCTATTGTTGTTGTATCTTCTATTATCGTTTCTTCTGTTATCTCTCTTGTTATCTCTTCTATCTCTTCTGTTGTTATCTTTTCTTTCTTCTCTTGGGTTTACACCGTTTCTAGTTGGAAGAACTTCACCGTTACATATCCAAACTTTTATACCAGTTTTCCCGTAAGTAGTGTTAGCTTCAGCGAAACCGTAGTTTATATCAGCTCTTAATGTTTGTAAAGGTACATTACCTTCGCTGTATCCTTCAGTTCTAGCCATTTCAGCTCCACCTAATCTTCCAGAAGCAGATACTTTTATACCTTTAACTCCTGATTTCATAGCTCTTTGTATAGCTTGCTTCATAGCTCTTCTGAACGCAACTCTTCTTTCTATAGCTAATGCTATATTTTCAGCTACTAATTGAGCTTCTTTGTCTGCGTTTCTTACTTCAACTATGTTAACTATAACATTTTTCTTAGTCATTTTTTCTAATTCAACTTTTAATGCTTCAATTCCAGCACCAGCTCTTCCTATAACTACACCTGGCTTAGCAACGTGTAAGTCTAACTTTAACTTGTTAGCTGATCTTTCTATTTCTATTTTAGCAACTCCAGCTGAGTATAACTTATTCTTTAAGAATTTACGAACGTTATGGTCTTCTAATATTAAGTTTCCGAATTCTTTTTTATCAGTTGCGAACCATCTTGAATCCCAATCTTTTATAACACCGACTCTTAGTCCGTGTGGATTAACCTTTTGTCCCATTGTTTTCCCTCCTATCTTCTAACTATTTTTTTTCCTTAAGAACAACCTCTATGTGAGAAGTTCTTTTTCTTATCATTGTTGCACGTCCCATAGCTCTAGGCATGAATCTCTTCATTGTAGGCCCTTGGTTTGCAACTACTGATTCTATATATAAATTTTCAACATCCATCTCGTGGTTGTTTTCAGCGTTTGCTTTAGCAGATTTTACAACTTTAGCTATTATTGCAGCCGCTCCTCTTGGAGTGAACTTTAATATTGCTAATGCTTCATCAACATTCTTTCCTCTAACAAGGTCACAGACTTGTCCTGCTTTTCTTGGTGATACACGTACATATTTAGCAGTAGCTTTTGCTTCCATTTGCTATTCCTCCTTCCTTAGTCAGATATTATTATCTTCTTTTATTAGATTTTTCGTCGTCCTTGTGTCCTTTGAAAGTTCTTGTAGGAACGAACTCACCTAATTTGTGTCCAACCATGTCTTCAGTTACGAAAACTGGAACATGTCTTCTTCCATCATGAACAGCTATAGTATGTTCTACCATTTGTGGGAATATAGTTGAAGTTCTTGACCAAGTCTTTATAACTTCTCTATTTCCACTAGCGTTCATTGCTTCTATTTTCTTTAAAAGTCTCGCATGTATGAAAGGTCCTTTTTTAGTTGATCTTGACATATAATTTCCTCCTTCCCGAGCATAAAGTAAATCTATAATTACTTAGTTCTTCTTGATACTATTAACTTATCAGAAGCTTTATTTTTCTTTCTAGTTTTGTATCCAAGAGCTGGTTTACCCCATGGAGTAACAGGTGATGGTCTACCTATTGGAGATCTACCTTCCCCTCCACCGTGTGGATGGTCACAAGGGTTCATTACAGAACCTCTAACAGTAGGTCTTATACCCATATGTCTTTTTCTACCTGCTTTACCGATAACTACGTTACCGTGCTCTATGTTTCCAACTTGTCCTATTGTAGCTTTACAATCGATACTTACGTATCTCATTTCACCTGATGGTAATCTTAATAAAGCTTTCTTTCCTTCTTTAGCCATTAATTGAGCAGAAACTCCAGCAGATCTAACTAATTGAGCTCCTTTTCCTGGCTTTAATTCTATGTTATGAACAACTGTACCAACTGGCATATCCTTTAATGCTAATGCATTTCCTGGCTTTATGTCAGCAGTAGGTCCTGATAATATTGTAGATCCAACTACTAATCCAACTGGAGCTAATATATATCTCTTTTCACCATCTGCATAGTGTAATAAAGCTATGTTAGCTGTTCTATTTGGATCGTACTCTACAGTAGCAACCTTTGCAGGTATTCCATCTTTATTTCTCTTAAAATCTATTATTCTATATTTTCTCTTTGACCCTCCACCTCTGTGACGGACAGTTATTTTACCATGTGCATTTCTACCAGCGTTCTTCTTTAGTGAAACTAAAAGAGATCTTTCTGGTTCGTTACATGTTATTTCATCAGAAACTAAAACTGTCATCTGTCTTAAGGCAGGAGAAGTTGGTTTAAACTTTTTTATAGCCATCTGTTTTCCCTCCTTCGTTAGTTAGGATATTACATTCCTTGGAAGAATTCTATATCTTTACTGTCTGCAGCTAATTTAACTACAGCTTTTTTAAAGCTTGCTGTTCTTCCTTCATGTTTACCCATTCTTTTAACTTTTCCATCGTAGTTTAAAGTATTTACGTTGTCAACAGTAACTCCGAATACTTTTTCTACAGCTTTCTTTATTTCAGTTTTGTTCGCATTCTTAGCCACAACAAAAGTGTATTTCTTTTCAGTCATCTCAGCCATACTTTTTTCAGTAACAACTGGTTTGATTATTATATCATGTGGATTAGTCATTATGCGTACACCTCCTCCACTTTTTTAACCGCGTCTGTAGTTATTATGAATGAATCATACTTTAATATATCGTAAACATTTATAGTGTTAACTGTAGCAGTTGCAACACCTTCTATGTTATTAGCTGATTTTACTACGTTATCGTTTTTCTCAGCTGTTACTATTAAAGCTTTCTTAGAAGCGTTTATGTTCTTTAATATTTGAGTGAATTCTTTAGTCTTAGGAGCTTCCATTGTTAAAGCGTCTAATACTATCATCTCTCCATTTTGTACTTTAGCAGATAAAGCACTCTTTATAGCTAATCTTCTTACTTTCTTTGGTAAAGTGTAGCTATAATCTCTTGGCTTAGGTGCGAATGCAACTCCACCGCCTACCCATTGTACAGCTCTTATAGAACCTTGTCTAGCTCTACCAGTTCCTTTTTGTTTCCAAGGCTTTCTTCCTCCACCTCTAACTTCAGATCTAGTTTTAGCAGATTGAGTTCCTTGTCTCTTGTTTGCTAATTGGTTTTTTACAACCTCATATAAAACATGTTCATTAACTTCTACGTTGAATATAGAATCTACTAACTCCATTTCACCAACGTTTTGTCCATTAACGTTTAATACATTTAATTTTGGCATTGTGCTTCCTCCTTTCCGTAGGTTAGTCATTATTTAGAAGCTTTTACTGCTTCTTTTATTGTTACTACTGAACCTTTAGCTCCTGGTATAGCACCTTTAACTAATATAAGGTTCTTATCAGCATCAACTTTAACTACCTCTAAGTTTTGAACAGTAACTTTAACGCTACCCATGTGTCCAGCTAATTTTTTGTTTTTAAATACTCTACCAGGGAATGAACACGCACCCATTGAACCTGGTCTTCTGTGGTATCTAGAACCGTGAGATTCAGGACCTCTTGATTGTCCATGTCTCTTTATTGGACCTTGGAATCCCTTACCTTTTGATATTCCAGTTACATCTATAACTTCACCTGCAGCGAATAAATCAGCGTTTATTTCTTGTCCAACTGTGTATCCTTCTACAGAATCTACTCTAAATTCTTTTAAGTGCTTCTTTAAAGTGTTAGCAGCAGCTAAATGTCCTTTTTGAGGCTTATTTAAAGCTTTTTCTTTAACTTCTCCGAAACCTATTTGTATAGCGTTGTATCCATCTTTTTCAATTGTCTTGATTTGAGTTACAACTATTGGTCCTGCCTCAACAACTGTTACAGGTATTACTATACCTTCTTCAGTGAATATTTGAGTCATACCTAATTTTTTTCCTAATATTCCTTTCATATTAGCACCTCCTATAATTCTTACAGCGGATTACCTCCTAAGGGGTAATCATTCTAAGATAGTTACCTATAGGATAAAATATCTTAGGGGTTCTTATAATTTTATTTCTATATCAACACCAGCTGGTAAGTCTAATCTCATTAATGAGTCAACTGTCTTAGGTGTTGGGTTAGCTATGTCTATTAATCTCTTGTGAGTTCTTATTTCGAATTGCTCTCTAGAGTCTTTGTACTTATGCACAGCTCTTAATATAGTCACTATTTGTTTATCAGTTGGTAGTGGCACAGGTCCTGAAACTTGTGATCCAGCTTTTTTAGCAGTTTCAACTATTTTAGCAGCTGAAAAATCTAATAAACTATGATCATATGACTTTAATCTTATTCTTATCTTTTCATTGTTAGCCATTTTAATTTCCCTCCTTCATCGCACGTTTAATTCTTAGCTTACGTACTTCCAATACCGATACACTGCTCCGGGTGTGTTGTAATTTTACATTCAGTATTGGTTCGCTTTTTTCTAAGATTTAATTTTATTATTTCGTATCTCTCAAGCACACTATTATATTTTATATTATTATTTACATTTTTTCAAGTTTTTTTTGTATTTTTACAAAATTTATTTTTTTATGTAAAACATTCAACAAAACTTGATTTGGTTCTGTATTAAAGCACTAGCTTAGTATATATGTTTTTTAACTCATTGTCAATGAAATACTATAAGTATATTATTGTCATTTATTATAAAACAAAAAAAGGAGAGGTAAACCCCCTCCTTCTTTCTATATAAATCGCTTAAGAAGTTATAGAATAAATTATTCTACTATAGAAGCAACAACACCTGATGCTACTGTTCTTCCACCTTCTCTTATTGCGAATCTTAATCCTTCTTCTACACATATAGAGTTTATTAACTCTACTGACATAGTTACGTTATCTCCTGGCATAACCATTTCGATTCCTTCTGGTAACTTACAAGCTCCAGTTACGTCAGTTGTTCTGAAGTAAAATTGAGGTCTGTATCCATCGAAGAATGGAGTATGTCTTCCACCTTCTTCTTTTTTAAGAACGTATACTTCTGCCATGAACTTTGTGTGTGCTTTAACTGTTCCTGGCTTAGCTAATACTTGTCCTCTTTCGATTTCGTTTCTTTGTACCCCTCTTATTAATGCT
>NZ_NOJY02000041.1 GCF_002250835.2 Romboutsia weinsteinii | reverse complement strand
TTAGTAGATGTATATGGAATAGGTGTTTTAATAAAAGGAGAGAGTAGTATAGGTAAGTCAGAGACTGCACTAGAATTAATACAAAGAGGTCATAGATTAGTAGCTGATGATGCAGTAGAAATAAATAAAATAGATGATACTATACTTGTAGGGCAATCTCCAGAGCTTTTAAGACACTTCTTAGAAATAAGAGGTATAGGTATAATAGATGTAAGAAGCTTATATGGAGTAGGGGCAATTAAAACCTCTAAAGGTATAGATTTAGTAATTCATTTAGAAGGATGGAATGAGAGCAAGTACTATGATAGATTAGGTTTAGATAAAGAATATGAAGAAATACTGGGTGTAAACTTAGAAAAACTAGTAGTTCCAGTTAAGCCAGGTAGAAATACAGCGATGATTATAGAGGTTGCAGCTATGAACTACAGACAAAAGGGCATGGGATATGATGCAGCTCAAGAATTTACTAAGAAATTATCTCAATTAATAGATACCAAATAATAATCTAGAATTAAATTAAAAAGGCTACCTAAAATTTTAGGTAGCCTTAAAATATATTAATCAGCTGTAACCTCTGCAACTTCAAGAGTTTCAGTTGTAGCATTAGCATATACTTTACTTTTATCAAAATAATGAGTGTGTAGTAATTTATGAGCTACTTCTCCGTAAGGTTCTCCTAAGAAATCATTGTAAAGAGCAACTATAGCAGGGTTGGTATGAGATTTACGAAGTTGCTTGCTACCATCAATATTATATAGTCCAGCAGCACGTTTTTTAATTATATCGTAATCTCCGTGATGATAAGGCTGACCACCACCAGCAACACATCCTCCAGGGCAAGCCATAATTTCTATAATATGATACTTAGAATTACCAGCTCTTACTTCATCCATAACTTTTCGGGCATTTCCAAGAGTACTAGCAACACAAACATTTACCGTAGTACCAGCTATATCAACACTAGCTTCTTTAATACCTTCAAAACCTCTTACTTGAGTGAAATTAACGTTATCTAAAGTTTCGTCAGTTACCCATTCATAAGCAGTACGAAGAGCAGCTTCTAGAACACCACCAGTAGCACCGAATATATCAGCTGCACCAGTAGATTCTCCTAGTGGGATATCAAAGCATTCATCTTTAAGGTTAGATAAGTCAATGCCAGCTTCTTTTATCATTTTGGCAAGTTCCCTAGTAGTTATAGACATATCAACATCTAATACATCATCTTGACCTAGTTCTTCTCTAGAGCATTCATATTTTTTAGCCACACAAGGCATTACAGAAACTACATACATATCTTCAGGTTTTATATTTATTACTCTAGGTGCAAAATAGTTTTTAGCTATTGAGCCAAACATTTCTTGAGGTGATTTACAACTAGATGGAAGATTTAACAGGTCTGGATAAGTGTATTCTACAAAATTTACCCATGCAGGACAGCAACTTGTTAATATAGGAAGATTTTTTCCTTCTTTTAATCTGTGGATAAATTCAGAAGCTTCTTCCAATATAGTAAGGTCAGCTGCAAAGTTTGTATCAAATACATATTTAAACCCTAAAGCACGAAGAGCAGCTACCATTTTTCCTGTAGATATGGCTCCAGCCTCTAGGCCAAACTCTTCGCCGATTGCAACTCTTACTGCAGGAGCAACTTGAACAACAACAGTTTTATCCTTTTTATCTAGAGCATTCCAAACTTGATTAACGTTATTAACCTCAGTTAAAGCTCCAGTAGGACATACTGCTATACATTGACCGCAATAAGTACAGTTTGTTTTAGTCATAGGATCATTAAAGAATGTTGATACCATAGTTTCGAAACCACGATTAACACCTGATAAAGCTCCTACAGTTTGTATTTCATTGCACATAGTTTCGCATCTTCTACATAATATGCATTTGTCATGATACTTAACTATAGATTTAGAAGAAGTATCCATACCCAATTCAGTTTTAGTACCTTTGTATTTGATCTCTCTAATACCTAAATCTTGAGCTATGTCTTGTAGTTCACAGTTACCATTTTTTTCGCAGATTAAGCAATCTTGAGGATGATCTGATAATAGAAGCTCAACAACCTTTTTACGAGCTTTAAGAGCACGAGGAGTATTAGTTTGAACTTCCATTCCTTCTTTAGCATTAGTGGCACAAGCTGGCACTAATCCTCTTGCAGTATCTACCATACATACACGGCAAGATGCACATTTATTATGTACATTTATTTCATCCATATGTAGGTTACATAGAGTTGGTATTTTAATCCCTAAATTTTTGGCAGCATCTAATATTGTAGTATCACGCTCAACACTTGTAGATTTTCCGTTTATAGTTAAATTTACTAAACTCATTAAGTATCCCCCCTTATTTCTTAATTATAGCCTTAGCTTTGCAACTGCTCATACAAGCACCACATTTTAGGCATTTAGAAGTATCAATCTCATGTTTTTCTTTAACCTTACCAGTTATACATCCAGCAGGGCAAACTCTAGCACACTTAGTACAACCGATACATGCATCTGTTATAATGTAATCAAGTAATGACTGACACTTGCCAGAAGGACATTTTTTATCAACAACATGAGCTTTATACTCATCATAGAAATAGTGAAGAGTACTTAGTACAGGGTTAGGAGCAGATTTACCTAAACCACATAGAGAAGTGGTTTTTATTGTATTAGCAAGCTCTTCGAGATCAATTAGATCTTGTTCGTCAGCTTTACCATCAGTTATTTTAGTTAATAATTCAAGTAATCTCTTGTTACCTATACGACAAGGAGTACATTTACCACATGATTCTTCTACAGTAAATCCTAAGAAGAATTTAGCTATATCAACCATACAATCGTTGTTATCAAGGATAAGCATACCACCAGATCCCATCATAGATCCTAGAGCACTTAAGTTATCAAAATCTATTGGAGTATCTAAATAATCAGCAGGTATACATCCGCCAGATGGACCACCAGTTAAAACAGCCTTAAATTCATGACCATCAGGTATGCCACCGCCGATATCATAGACAATATCTCTTAAAGTAGTACCCATTGGAACTTCAACAAGGCCAACGTTACTTATTTTTCCACCCAAAGCAAATACCTTAGTTCCAGATGATTTTTCAGTACCTAAACCTTTGTACCATGAACCACCATTATCAATTATTGATGGTATATTAGCAAAAGTTTCTACGTTATTTGAGCATGTAGGAACATCCCATAGACCTTTATAAGTAGAGCTATAAGTTTTCATTCTAGGTTCACCACGGTTACCTTCTATAGAACGCATTAATGCAGTACCTTCGCCACAAACAAATGCACCAGCACCATATTTAAGTTCTATATCAAAGTCAAAACTAGTTCCTAAAATATTTTTTCCTAATAATCCTAGATTGTTAGCCTGATTTATAGCTAGTTTTAATCTTTCTATAGCCAGAGGGTATTCAGCTCTTATATATATATACCCAGTATCAGCACCCGTAGCATATCCACAGATAGCCATAGCCTCAAGGACTTTATGAGGATCACCTTCAAGTACAGATCTATCCATAAATGCACCCGGGTCACCTTCATCGGCATTACATACTACATATTTTTGATCAGAAACAGATTTCTTAGTAGCTTCCCATTTTATACCTGTAGGGAATCCGGCACCACCTCTACCTCTAAGTCCAGAAGTTTTAACTTCTTCTATAACATTTTCAGGAGAAAGGTCAGTTAAGCATTTACCCAGAGTGGAGTAACCACCATTAGCTATGTAATCTTCAACTTTTTCTGGATTAATATAACCGCAGTTATGAAGTGCAATACGTTTTTGCTTTTTATAGAAAGCCATATCTTCAGATTTAGTAACCTTTTCACCAATAGAGGCTTCATGGAATAATAATCTTTCTACAAGGTTTTCATTTACTAAATGTTCTTGGACTATTTCTTTGGCATCATTAGATCCGACTTTAACATAAAAAACGTTATCAGGACAGACCTTTACTATAGGTCCTTGAGCGCAGAAACCAAAACAGCCTGTTAGGCAAACAGATACAGAATCTTCAAGTCCGGCATTTTTAATTTCTTCATTTAAGCTATCTATTATAGGCATACTATTAGCAGCTCTACATCCAGTATCACCGCAAACTAGTAACTCTCTTTTTTTATTATTTTGAGTTACATTATTCCTCACAGATAGGCTTGGTTTTAATTCAGTACATAAATTCTTTAGTTCATCAAATGATTTGATTAGACTCATATAAAATCTCCCCCCCTTATACCCATTAACAATTTACTTCAAGTGCTTTATACTCATTTATTATGTCTTCAACTTGATCTAGTTTAACATGTCCATATACTTTACCATTAACAACTACAACGGGAGCTAAACCACAAGCGCCAACGCATCTTAATCCTTCTAATGAGAACTTCGAATCTTTGGTAGTTTCCCCTGATTTTATACCAAGAAGGTCCTCAAATTTTTCAAGTATTTTATCAGATCCCTTTACAAAGCAAACAGTACCTAAGCAAACACTTATTTTATATTCTCCCTTTGGCTCAGTAGTGAAGTAAGAGTAAAAACTAACAACACCGTAGACCTTAGCAGGAGATAAATCCAGTTTTTCAGCAACATATAGCTGAACTTCTCTAGGAAGGTATCCGAATATACCTTGGGCATGATGGAGAACTTGAATTAAAGCTCCATTCTTAGTAGGTAGAGAATTTATAAATCCATCTAACTCGTCAAATAAATTTTTGTTGCGATCAACAAAATTACACATAGAGAACCCCCTTATAAAAAGTAAGAATAAATTACATTGATGAATTATAGATTGTCTAAAATAAATAGTACTCTAATTTTATGATAGCACAATAGCTATATAGGTAGAAAGTAATATAGCGATAGTTAAAAAAAAAATTATCGAAAAATTTAGTATATTTTGCTTAATAGACATATTTTATAATCTATACCCAAAATATATTAGAAATATAAGAATATATGACATTTACCAATAAAATACTAGATTAAAATATTCCCCCTAAATAAAGAGGGAATATCTTTTTATTTATTAGCAAAAGAATTACTTTTATCTGAATAAGTGGTATGAAGATATTTATGAGCGCAAATACTAGATGGTTCACCAAAGAAATCATCATAGATTTTAATAATAGAAGGATTTCCATGAGATTTGCGAAGTGGTTTATTCTCATCTATCTTATACAGTGCACAAGCACGAGCTTTAATTTTATCATAATCTCCACCATGATAAGGCTGACCACCACCAGCTACACATCCACTAGGACAAGCCATTATTTCTATTATATGATATTTTGATTTTCCATTTCTAACATCATCCATTAGCTTTTTTGCATTGCCTAAATTACTAGCGGCGCAGATATTAATTACAAGTCCATTAATATCTAGGCTGGCTTCTTTTATTCCTTCAAATCCTCTTACATCAATAAAATTAATGTCTTTTAAGTCATCTTCAGTAATCCATTCATAAGCAGTACGAAGAGCTGCTTCTAAAACGCCACCAGTAGCTCCAAATATATCTGCAGCACCTGTGGACTGTCCTAGAGGATTATCAAAAGATTCTTCAGGTAGAGTGCTGAAATCTATTCCAGCTTCTTTTATCATCTTAGCAAACTCTCTAGTAGTTATTACTATATCAACATCCAAAGTTTCACCTTGACCTAATTGTTCTCTAGAACATTCATACTTTTTAGCTACACAAGGCATGATTGAAACTACAGTTATATCATTAGGTGTTAAGCCTATAGATGGAGCAAAATAATTTTTAGCCACAGAGCCAAACATCTCTTGTGGAGATTTACAAGTGGATGGAAGATGAAGTAAGTCGGGATAGTGATGTTCTAAATAATTTATCCAAGCTGGACAACAGCTAGTTAATATAGGCAGATTCTTTTCTTCTTTTAATCTATTGATAAACTCAGAAGCCTCTTCTATAATAGTAAGATCGGCAGTATAGTTTGTATCAAATATATATTTAAAACCGAGAAGACGTAGGGCAGAAGCTATCTTGCCTGTAGTTATAGTACCAGGAGGGAAATCAAATTCTTCTCCTAGAGCTACTCTTACAGCAGGCGCAATCTGAACTATACAAGTTTTACCTTTCTCGTATATAGAATCCCAAACCTTAGGAATATTATTAACCTCACTCAAAGCACCAGTTGGGCACACTGCAATACATTGGCCACAAAATGTACAATCTGTTTCTTTTATTGGAGTATCGAAAAATGTTGATATTATAGTCTCAAATCCGCGGTTTACACCAGATAGAACACCAACTTGTTGAATATTATTGCACATGGATTCGCATCTTTTACATAGAATACACTTACTATTATCTCTAATAATAGATTCGCTAGATGTATCACGTGTATCATTAGAATTAGATCCTTTAAACTCGATATCTCTAATACCTAAATCTTGAGCAATTTGTTGTAAATCACAATGACCACTTTTTTCACATGTTAGACATTCATGAGGATGGTCTGATAATAGAAGTTCCACTATTATTTTACGAGCTTCTAATGCACGAGAGCTATTGGTTTCGATTATCATACCTTCTGAAACATTAGTGGCACAAGCTGGAACTAATCCTCTAGGTGTATCTACCATGCATACACGGCAAGATGCACATTTATTTTCAAGATTTATATCATTCATATTGAGATGACATAAGTTTGGTATATTTATATTAATAGTTTTAGCTGCATTTAATATTGTGGTTTCTTTTGGAACTGAAATGGATTTTCCATTTATTATTAAATTAATTAAACTCATCAAACCGCCCCCTTGAATTAATTATCGAATGTGAATTATTGTTTAGTTATAGCACTAAACTTACAGTTATCCATACACGCTCCACATTTTAAGCACTTACTAGAATCTATAACATGTTTTTCTTTGACTTTACCAGTTATACATCCAGCAGGACAAATCTTAGAACACTTAGTACACCCTATACAAGCATCAGTTATTACATACTCAAGTAGATCCTGACATTTTTTGGATGGACACTTCTTATCTATAACATGAGCTAAGTATTCATCATAGAAATAATTTAGAGTACTTAAAACCGGATTTGGAGCACATTTTCCTAGACCACATAAGGATGTAGATTTAATAGTAGAGGCAAGCTTTTGTAGTTTATCTAAGTCTTCAATAGTTCCATTTCCTTCTGTTATCTTAGTTAGGATTTCAAGTAACCTTTTATTACCTATACGGCAAGGGGTGCATTTTCCACATGACTCTTCAACAGTAAACTCCAGAAAAAATTTGCATATATTAACAATACAATCAGAATCATCTAAAACTAACATACCACCAGAGCCCATCATAGATCCGATTTCGCCCAAGCTTTTAAAATCTATTGGAGTATCTAGGTGTTTACTCGGTATACATCCGCCAGATGGTCCGCCTGTTTGAACTGCTTTAAATTGACGACCGTTAGGAATTCCCCCGCCGATTTCAAAAACTATTTCTCTCAGAGTAGTTCCCATAGGAACTTCAACAAGACCAACATTATTTATCTTTCCTCCAAGTGCAAAAACTTTTGTTCCTTTAGAGTCATCAGTACCATAACTAGCAAACCAATCTGAACCTTTATTGATGATTATTGGAATATTAGCGAAGGTTTCAACGTTATTTACACAGGTTGGTTTATCCCAAAGACCTTGTATAGCATACACGTAAGGTTTGAGTACTGGCTCACCACGGTTACCTTCTATAGAATTTATTAAGGCACTACCTTCACCGCATACAAATGCACCAGCACCATATTTTAGCTCTATATCGAAGTTGAAACCTGTGCCAAGTATATTTTCACCTAAAATACCACAATCTCTAGCTTGGTCTATGGCAATTTTCAATCTATCGATAGCTAGAGGGTATTCCGCTCTTATATAGATATAACCTGTATCAGAACCTATTGCATATCCACAGATAGCCATTGATTCTAGAACACTGTGAGGATCTCCCTCAAGAACAGATCTATCCATAAATGCACCTGGGTCACCCTCATCAGCATTACAAATTACATATTTTTGTTTAGAAGGTGCATTTTTAGTAGTGGTCCATTTTATGCCTGTAGGAAATCCGGCTCCACCACGACCTCTTAGACCGGAAGCTTTCATTATATCTATTACCTCATCCTGAGATAGAGAAGTTAAACACTTGCCAAGAGCCGTATATCCATCATTAGATATGTATTCATTAATATCTTCAGGGTTTATGTGGCCACAGTTTCTAAGGGCTATACGAAGTTGCTTTTTATAAAAAGACATATCATCATGCTTTTGAACTTTTTTATGATCAAGATCTGGTTCTTCAAATAATAGTCTTTCAACGACTTCGTTACTTATCAGATGACTGTTAACAATTTCATATGCATCCTCAGGTCTTACTTGGATGTAGAACACATTGTCTGGAAATATTTTTACAATAGGTCCTTTTGCACAAAATCCAAAACAACCTGCTAAATGAACAGTAACTGCATCCTCAAGATTTGATTCTTTTATATGTTTTTTTAGATTTTCAATGATTATGTTACTGTCAGCAGAGCTACAACCAGTACCCCCACATACAAGAATTTCTCTTTTATCAATATGGGAAAAAGTACAATGTTCTCTTAACTTTAATGAAGGTTTTAATTCTTTAACTAAAGATTGTAACTCATCGAAAGATTTTATATTATTCATACACGAATTCCTCCTAACAACTCGATTCAACTTGATTACAGTAGTCTAAAATTTCTGCAACTTGTTCTGGTCTAGCATGACCATACACCTTGCCATTAACAACAACTACAGGAGCTAGACCACAAGCTCCAACACATCTTAATCCTTCTAATGAAAACATAAGATCCTTAGTAGTCTCTCCAGATTTTATTCCAAGTTGATTTTCAAACTCAGCTAAAACTTTGTCGGATCCCTTAACGAAACAAACTGTACCTAAGCAAACACTTATTTTATACTTACCACGTGGCTCTGTAGTAAAGTATGAATAGAAGCTTACAACACCATAAACTTTTGAAGCTGGAACACCTATTTGTTTAGAAATATGAAGTTGAACTTCTTTAGGCAAATATCCAAAAAGTCCTTGAGCGTGATGAAGAACCTGGATCAAAGAACCTTTTTTCGTAGGTAAAGAGCTGATGAATGTATCAAGCTCATCAAATAGTTGCTTGTTACATGAAACAAAATCACACATAAAAAACCTCCTCCTAAAACAAATAAAAGCAAAAGATAGATAGAGTAATATGAAATATATTATTGAAATTAAGTATGAAAATAAAGAGTTAGAATTTACTAAAATTAATGATAGATATTAATATGAGATGATTAATATATTGAATAAAAAAATATGAAAGAACAGTCTGAAGTGAATTATGATGATATAAATCCTTGATTATATTATTTTATAGATCTGTAGTCAAGAATATGTCAACAAAAAACAGGGATATGCTTTATGAAAATTACATAAAACATATCCTAAATAAGTATTATAATAAAGGTGACAAAAGTCTAGAAATAGATTCTTTAAATCTGATTATTCTAGTTCTGTCGTTGTAGTCATCAAGGGTTATATTCTTACATTTTGTAATGTCATCTTCAAATATACTTTTTTGTTGCTTAGCAATATTAGAGGAGTACATAAATGCGTTTACTTCAAAGTTAAGTGCAAAACTACGAATATCCATATTGGCAGTTCCGATAGAGCAGATAGAATCATCCATAACTACAGTTTTTGCATGTAAAAATGAATTTTTATCATAAGTATATATCTTAGCACCGTACTTTAAAAGCTCTCCTGCATATGAGTAAGATGCCCAATATACAAAAGGATGATCCGGCTTTGAAGGAATCATTATTCTAACGTCTACGCCAGATAAACAAGCTATTTTTAATGTCTCTAAAAGTGTTTGATCTAGAATTAGATAAGGTGTTTGTATATATACATAGTCTTTAGCCTTTTGGATCATTTTGATATATCCATATTTTATTTCTTCTAATTCGCCAGCATCGGGACCGCTAGAAACAATCTGGATACCAACATTGTCAGAAGAAACATAAGTGTAATCTTTATTAATTGAAGAGTCATACTTAAAGTACTTATCTAAATCTAAGTCTTCACGAGTAGTATATCTCCAATCTAATATAAATCTTAAGTTTAAATCTTTTACAGAATCTCCCATAAGCTTTATATGTGTATCTCTCCAACCTCCAAATTTAGAGCTTCTACCTAAATACTCATCTCCTACATTATTTCCACCTACGAAACCTATTTTACCATCAATAACAACAATCTTACGATGGTTTCTGTAGTTAAGATTGAAGTTTACAATTTTTAAAAAAGAAGGGAAGAAGGCACCTACCTTTACACCTGAGGCCCTTAATTGTAAGATGGTTTTATCACTAATAAGCCTACTTCCAACAGCATCATATAGAAGTCTTACTTCTACACCCTCGTGTGCTTTTTGCAGTAAGATATTAATTATCTCACTTCCAATTTTATCATCCTTAAAAATATAAAACTGAATATTTATATAATGCTTAGCTTGTCTAAGGTCTTCGAGAAGTGTATCAAAAAAATCACTAGACTTAGGATAAATAAATACATCATTATTATTGGTAAAATGTGCACTATTAGAATTAGCTAAAGCATAAATCATATCTCTATGCTTCGCGACGCTACCATTAAGATTAGAGTGGTACTTTAATCTAAATTGTGTATCTAATATATTGTTTTTTATTATCTTATCTTCTTTTTCCTTAATTCTAAACATATTATCTTTGGAAACACCCCTACCAAAAATTAAATACATTATAAATCCCAGTGCAGGTACTGCGCTTAGAATTATTATCCAAGCGAACGTAGCCTCAATACTACGTTTCTCTCTAAAAATTAAGTTTAAAATCACTAGAAAGTTGATTACATATATTAATGTAACTATTATTTCATATGCAAAAGTCTCAATAAATAACATATTATGCCAAACCTCCTTGCATTAATAGCATGAAAAATCATACCTTATTAGTAGTATACATATTATAAGCAAAAAATAAATAGATATGATAAAAAAATTGATTGATATGTCAAATTAAAGTAGATAAATAATTTTAGGTATATGCTATTTATAAAATGTTTTATGATAATAAAAAGAGGTTGACTACGAAATGTAGAACAACCTCTGTTATTTTTTATAATTAAATTAAGCAGCTTTCTCAGTACTACTTGCTTTGTCTTCTTTTACAAATAAGAAGTAGTATACACCAGCAACGAATATTGCACCACCTAATATATTACCTATTGTAACAGGGATTAAGTTATTTGCAAACATGCTTGGTAAGTTTATAGCAGCGGCATCAGCAGCAGTCTTATGAGCTGCTTCTAAGTAAGCAGGATTAGTCTTGCTAAATAATCCAGCAAATAAGTAAGCCATGTTAGCAACACTATGCTCAAATCCAGTACATACGAATAAGAATACGCCGAAGAATCCAGTTAATATTTTTCCAGTTACATCTTTAGCACCGTAAGTCATCCAAACTGTAGCACAAACTATCCAGTTACATAATATACCAGAAGCTATTGCTTGTACCCAAGTAAATCCAAGCTTGCCTATAGCATTCTTTACTATAACTCCACCGTAAAGTCCTGCACTCCAATCAAATACACCTGATAAACTAACTAGCCAAGCAACTAAAACACCACCTATTAAGTTACCGATCCATACTAAAGCCCAGTTTTTAAAAGCTTGTCCCCAAGTTACTTTTTTCTTTAAAGCAGCTAAAGTTATAAGTATGTTACCAGTGAATAAATCTGCACCAGCTATTAAAACAAACATAAGTCCAGCAGGGAACATAAGTCCAGCAAGAGCTTTACCTAACCCGTATGTAGCAGGGTTTGCTAATAAGTTGTAAGCTGCACCTACAGAACCTAAAGCACCGAACGCGATATACGCACCAGCAAGGAATGCAGAAGCTAAAACTTTCTTAGTAGGCGTAGTAGCCTTTTTTACACCAGCATTAATAGTATATTCTGCTATTTCAGCTGGAGCTAACATCATTTTTGACATATAAAGTCCTCCTAAAATTTAATATAAAAAGTTAAAAAAATTCCGAAATCATATTGATCGCTTTACGACACAACAGTAGTAATTATACAATAAAAAAAAGGTTTTGTATACATTAAACAAGGTATGTTGGAAATATTTCCTTTTAGGTGATAAATTAACAATAAAAAATAAAATAAATATGTTATTTACTGAAATTATGTATACATGTATATGTTTTAACAATATAAATATATAAGATGTTATAATAATCTTGAATAATTATTAATAATTAATTAAAGCTGAATAAAGTGGGGGTGGAATTATGGACAAAAGATTCTTAACACCCGGGGAAGTAGCAAATGCTACTGTAAATGCAGGTATAAAAAAAGCAGGATTATCGACAAAGTCGTGTATCTTACTAGGTATACTTGCAGGTATTTTTATAGGCTTTGGAGGATTAGCAAACATAATAATTAGCCAGACCTTAGGGGGAATTGATGCTGGTTTAGCGAAATTTGCAGGGGCATCAGTATTTCCTGTTGGACTTATTTTAGTCGTAGTTTGTGGTTCAGAGTTATTCACAGGGAATAATTTGATAGCATTAGCTGTGATGGATAAGAAGGTATCTATAGGTAAGATGTTTAGAAATTGGAGCTTAGTTTGGGTAGGTAACTTTATAGGGTCATTAATCTTAGTAGCTTTAGTTTATTATGGAACTGTGCTAACAGGAGATGCTATGTCTAAATCTATAGGAATAGCTGAATCTAAAGCAGGGCTTGATATTATGAGTATGATTCTAAGAGGAATACTATGTAATATAATTGTTGTCTTATCTGTATGGATGGCAACTGCAGCTCAAGATATTGTATCTAAAATATTTGCATGTTGGTTCCCTATAATGCTATTCGTATTATGCGGATTTGAGCATAGTGTTGCGAATATGTTTTTTATTCCTATGGGAATGGTTCTTGGGGCAAATGTAACCATGGGTGCAATGCTATCTAATTTAGTATTTGTAACTGTAGGAAATATAATTGGTGGTGCAATCATAATACCAATGGTATATTACCATTGCTATTTAAAAAAGGAAAATATTAGAGACGAAGGATTAAATAAGTAATAAAAATTGATATATATATATGATTTTGATTATTAATTAAGCGTTGATACAAGTTGTATCAACGCTTTTGTTTTTTTAAAAGCCATTATATATTGTTATTTTTTTTTTAATACATTATTATATTAAATATATAAAAATAATATAGTGTAAAGTAGATAAACAATGAATAAATAGTGTAAACTAGGAGGAAACATAATGAATAAGGAATATATATATGAAAATTTATTAAATATAATAGATTCAAATGACATAAAAATGGATGAGCCAATGAAGAAACATATATCTTTTAAGGTTGGAGGACCGGCAGATATATTAGTTACACCTAGGACAGAAGAGCAACTTAAAGCTGTTTTAAATTTAATTAAGGAAAAGAATACTCCATACTTAATTATAGGAAATGGTTCTAACCTTTTAATCAAAGATGGAGGAATAAGAGGTATAGTTATAGAACTATCGAACAATTTTAATAGTTTTAAAATAGAAGGAAATAAAGTTGAGGTACAAGCAGGTGCATTACTTTCAATAGTAGGGAAGGCTGTTTTAAAAGAAGAACTAAAAGGATTTGAGTTTGCAGCAGGTATACCTGGAACTTTAGGTGGAGCATTAGCTATGAATGCAGGTGCTTATGGTGGAGAGATGAAAGATATTGTTAAATCAGTAAGATTAATGGATACTGATGGAAATATATTTACGTTGACTAATGAAGAGATGGAGTTTGCATATAGAAAAAGTATAATATCAAGAGAAGATTATATAATTTTATCAGCAGAGATAGAGCTTGAAAAAGGTAACTATGATGAGATAAAAGCAACTATGGCGGACTTTACTCAAAGAAGGGTAACTAAGCAACCTTTAAGCCTACCTAGTGCAGGAAGTACTTTTAAAAGACCTGCAGGGTATTTTGCAGGTAAATTAATAGAAGATAGTGGACTAAGAGGTCTTACTTTAAGAGGTGCTCAGGTGTCTGAAAAACATTGTGGATTTGTTGTAAACCTAGGTGGAGCAAATGCCAAGGATTTACTGGATCTAATGTATGTAGTAAAAAGTACTGTAAATGCTAAGTTTGGGGTAATGTTAGAGGAAGAAGTCAAAATACTTGGAGAGGATTAATCAATGGATATACTAGCAGATTATCATACACATACAATATACAGTCATGGTAAAGGCACAATAGAAGATAATGTAGTAGAAGCTATATCTAAAGGAATAAAAACAATAGGGATATCTGACCATGGATATAAGCATATTACATTTGGTGTAAAAAGAAAAAATATATATCTAATGAGAGAAGAAATTGACAAACTAAATGAGAAATATAAAGAAATAAATATACTTCTAGGAATGGAGTGTAATATATTGGATAATAGTGGTAATATAGATATGGATGATGAAATTAGAAAGCATCTAGACTATGTTATGGCAGGTTATCACTTTGGATCAACTCCAACATCTCTTAGAAGTATGCTAAATCATGGAGATAATTATATTAGAAAAAGCTCTAAATCTAAGGAATATAATACAGAAGCTTTAATAAATGCAATGAGGAAAAATGATATATTTATAATAACTCATCCTGGAGACAAAGGTGATGTTTATATAGAAGAGGTTGCAAAGGTGGCTAAGGAAACTGATACTAAGTTAGAAATAAATAGTAGCCATGGTTATCTTAACTCTAAGCAACTTGAAAAAATAAAAAATATAGGAACCAAATTTATTATAGGTTCTGATGCGCATATACCACAAAATGTAGGCAATTTTAAACTAGCTATGAAAATTATAGAAGAGTCTAAATTAGATGTATCTTTAGTGGAGAATATTAGATTGTAAGTTGAAAGGGGAGTTAGCATGAAGTTTGTAATAGTTACAGGTCTTTCAGGATCCGGAAAAAGTGAAACAATGAGAGCGTTAGAGGATATGGGTTTTTATTGTGTGGATAATTTACCTCCAGCTTTGATCACTAAATTTGCAGAATTATGCTATCAGCCTAATTCAAGTATTGATAAAGTAGCATTAGGTATAGACATAAGAGGAAGAAAATTTTTCGAAACACTTCACGAAAGCTTAAGTTATTTAGAAAAATTAAATTATAACTATGAAATTGTATACTTAGATTGTGCAGATGATGTACTATTAAAAAGATATAAGATGACTAGAAGAAACCATCCACTAGCAAGAAACATGCAAATATCAGAAGGTATTACTATGGAAAGAAGTATAATGGAACCTTTAAAAGAGATGTCAAGCTGTATAATAGATACAACTAATATGAAGCCTAAAGACCTTAAAGAGGAAATTAGCAAGATTTATTCTGTAGGAGAAGAAAATCCTAATTTAACTATATCAGTTGTTTCATTTGGATTTAAACATGGTATTCTTGTGGATGCAGACTTAGTATTTGATGTAAGATTCTTACCAAATCCTTATTATATAGAAGATTTAAGACCGAAAACTGGGGATGATCAAGATGTTAGAGATTATGTAATGGACTCTAAGATTAGTAATGAATTTTCTGAAAAACTTTTAGATATGATACATTTCCTAGTTCCTCAATATATAGAAGAAGGAAAGCATCATTTAGTAATAGGGATAGGATGTACAGGTGGTAGACATAGATCAGTTACTATAACAAACCTTATCTATGATGATTTATCTAAGTTAGGGTATAGGGTAGTCAAAAAACACAGAGACTCTATGTTAAGATAGAGTGGAGGTAAAAATGACAAATATACTTATAATTATAGGGTTAATGGGATGGGTTGCCTTACTAATTTCTATATATCTTTATGTAAAAATAAAGAAAGAAAAAAATGAATCAAAACCAATATCTACAAGAAGTATAAATGATCCTAAGGTTGTAGTTATCGGTGGAGGTACAGGACAATCAATATTTTTAAGAGGATTAAAGCATTTTACTCATAACATAACAGCAGTAGTTACTGTTGCAGATGATGGTGGAGGATCTGGGGTTTTAAGAGAAGACTTAGGAATGTTACCACCGGGTGATATAAGAAACTGCTTGTTAGCTCTTGCTAATATAGAGCCAACTATGAGTGAAGTGATGAAATATAGATTTACAGAAGGAGCTTTGAAAGGTCAAAGCTTTGGAAATTTGTTTTTAGCGGCTATGAATGGGCTTTATGGAAGTTTTGAAACAGCAGTATATAAAATGGGTGAGGTATTTGCTATAACAGGAAGAGTATTACCTGTATCTCTTGAAGATATAAACTTAGTAGCTAAGTTGAAAAATGGAAAAATGGTAAAAGGTGAATCTAGTATACCAGACCAAGTCAAGTCTCAACATAGCCCTATAGATAGGATATACTTAGATCCTAAAAATGCTAAGCCTTTAGACGAAGTTTTAAATTCTATTCTTGATGCTGATATTATTATTATGGGTCCTGGGAGTTTATATACGAGTATAATGCCAAATTTATTGGTAAAAGGCGTAGTTGAAGCTATAAAAAAATCTAATGCACCAAAAGTATATATATCCAATGTAATGACTCAACCTGGAGAGACAGACCAATACAATGTATTAGACCATATAAATGCAATAATAAAGCATACCGGCAAGAAGGATATTATTGACTATATAATAGCCAATAATGAGATGTTACCAGAAGAAATATTTAGTCCATATAAAAAAGACGGAGCTGAGCAAGTATTATTAGACGAAGAACAAAGAAATAAACTGGATGATATGGGAATAAAAACTATAGAAGATAATCTAGTTGAAATAAAGAATAATTATATTAGACATGATGCAAAACACATATCTAGTATAATAGTTAATTTGGCACTAAGTCATAATTACGATAAAAGCAAGTAAAAAAGGATTTTTAATATTTATGTAGAAATTCTTATTATTATGTTAGTTTTAAGGAGTGAACATCTATGAGAGAAGAGGTTAGTGCCGGTGGTGTAGTAATTTTTGGGAACGCTGTACTTTTACTAAGAAAATTTAATGGAGATTGGGTTTTACCTAAAGGAAAAGTTGAAGAAGGTGAAAACAATCAAGAAGCCGCTTTAAGAGAAGTACTAGAAGAAACAGGAGTAAAAGCAGATATATTAAAGTATTTAGGTGAAATACATTATACATTCAAAGAAAACTGGGACGAAAACAGAGCAGTTCATAAAACAGTTTTCTGGTATTTAATGCAAGCAAGAAATATGGATACAGTGCCACAAAAAGAAGAAGGATTTATAGATGCTAAATTTATACACCTAGACAGAGTTGTTGATTTAGCAAGATATGATGACGAGAAAGAAATAATAAAAGTAGCCTTACAAGAGATAAGAAAAAGGCTAAAAAAGAACTAGTTAATGGGTGATAGATATGTCTTTTTCAACTGAAACAAAAAATGAATTATCAAGAGTAACGTCTGAAAATCATTGTTGTAATGTAACCGAATTATCAGCCTTGATTAGGCTAGCAGGTAGCATACAGATTGTAGGATATAGAAAAATAAATTTAAAAATAACTACAGAGTTAAATTCTATAGCTCGTAAAATATTTAAGCTTTTAAAGCAAAATTTTAATATCAATACTACTATTTCGGTAAATAAAAACCAAATGTTAAAAAGAAATAATAGTTATGTTTTGATGGTTACTAGCGAGATGGGAGCTGAAAACCTATTAAGAGAGTTAGGAATTATTGCGCCAGAAGAAGGTTTTTATGCAATTAATAAAGTACCAGATAGTCTTATTAAGCATGATGATTGTACTAGAGCGTTTATAAGAGGAGCATTTCTTGGAGGAGGATCTATAAGTGATCCTGAAAAAAACTACCATATGGAGTTTGTGACTAATAATGAAGATTTTGCAGAATCGTTAAAAAATCTCATAAATTCATTAGGATTTAATTGTAAGATTGTAGCTAGAAAAAGTAATTATGTAGTATATCTTAAGGAAAGTGAGCAAATTTCGGATTTGCTAAGTATAATAGGTGCACACCATGCACTTTTAAGTTTACAAAATACTAAAGTCGTAAAAGAGATGAGAAATAATGTAAATAGAATCGTAAATTGCGAGACAGCAAATTTGTCTAAGACTGTAAATGCATCAGTAAGGCAAGTAGAAAATATTAAGCTTATACAAGATACTATAGGCATTAGCAGTTTACCAGAAAATTTACAAGAGATAGCTCAGATTAGAGTTGAATGTGAAGATATGACATTGAAAGAGTTAGGAGAGATGCTAAATCCTCCTATTGGAAAGTCTGGAGTCAATCATAGATTAAGGAAAATAGAAGAAATTGCTAATGAATTAAGGGGAAGAGAAAATTGTTAAGTAAAATGGGGTTATATTATTGATATAGCCTCTTTTTGTTTCTAATTATAAATTTTGTTTGAGTATAGAGTTTTATGGTAAAATTAAAAAATAAGGCAGGAGGTGATGTAATGAACAAAGATTTTGTTCATCTTCATGTTCATACAGAATATAGTTTACTTGACGGCTTTTCAAGAGTTAAGAAACTAGTGAGCAGAGCGAAAGAATTAAATATGAGTTCTATAGCTATAACTGATCATGGATGCATGTTTGGGGTTATAGATTTTTATAAGACAGCTAAAAAGGAAGGCATAAAGCCTATAATTGGATGTGAAGTATATACTGCACCAAGAGGTTTAAAAGATAAAGATCCAAACTATGATAAGCAGCAGGGGCATTTAATTTTGCTAGCAAAAAATATGGATGGATATAAAAATTTAATTAAACTAGTTTCTACATCTTATGTGGAAGGTTTTTATTATAAACCGAGAGTTGATATAGAAGAATTAAGAAAACATAGTGATGGAATAATTGCACTATCAGCATGTTTAGCAGGAGATGTAGCGCAGTCTCTTATGGATAGAAATTATGAAAAAGCTAAAAAGTATGCTCTTATATATAGAGATATATTTGGAGAAGAAAATTTTTTCTTAGAAATACAAGATCATAATTTACCAGAACAAAGAGAAGTAAACTCAGCTTTAGTTAAATTATCTAAGGAGCTTGATATACCGCTAGTTGCTACTAATGATGTTCATTATGTAAATAAAGAAGACTCGAAAATACATGATGTACTTATGTGTATTCAAATGGGTAAGACTGTAGATGATCCAAATAGAATGAGGTTTGGAAGTGATGAGTTTTATTTAAAATCTAGAGAAGAAATGGAAGAATTATTTCCATATGCATTAGAAGCAATTGATAATACTAGCAAGATAGCTCAAATGTGCGATATAGAATTTGATTTTAACACAATACATTTACCTAAATATGATGTTCCAAAAGGATATTCTCCAAGCACTTACTTGAGGGAATTATGCTTTAAAGGATTAGAAGAAAGATATAAAAAACCAGATCAAGAAGCTATAGATAGATTAAATTATGAACTAGATGTAATTGAAAGAATGGGTTACGTTGAATATTTCTTGATTACTTGGGACTTTATAAACTTCTCAAAAGAAAATAATATAATGGTAGGTCCAGGGCGTGGTAGTGCTGCAGGATCAATAGTAGCATATACTTTAAAGATAACGGATATAGACCCAATAAAATACTCTCTACTATTTGAGCGTTTTCTTAATCCAGAACGTGTATCTATGCCCGATATAGATATAGATTTTTGCTATGAGAGAAGAGAAGAAGTTATAGATTATGTAAAGCGAAAATACGGAGAAGATCATGTTGCACAGATAATTACCTTCGGAACAATGGGTGCAAAGGCAGCCATAAGAGATGTAGGAAGGGTTATGGACGTTGGTTATAATAAGGTAGACAGGATAGCAAAAGAGATACCTTTTGCATTAGGTATGACTATTGATAAGGCCTTAGAAACAAATCCTAATTTAAAAGCCTTATACGATCAAGATAAAGAAACAAAAGAAATTATAGATATATCAAAGCAAATAGAAGGTATGTTAAGGCATGCATCAACACATGCTGCAGGTGTAGTTATATCCAAAAACTCAGTAGATGAATATGTACCATTATATAAACATCAAGATGCTATAACAACACAGTTTACGATGACAACACTAGAGGAGTTAGGTCTTTTAAAGATGGATTTCCTTGGTCTAAGAACTCTTACGGTAATAAGAGATGCATTAGATTTAGTAGAGAGAAAATATGGAAGAAAAATTGATTTTTCTACGATGGATTATGATGATCCTAAAGTATATGAGCTATTATCTTCAGGGAATACACTAGGTATATTCCAATTAGAAAGTGCTGGAATGAGAAGTTTCATGAAACAACTGAAGCCTGACAACTTTGAAGATATAGTTGCCGGAATTTCATTATATAGGCCAGGTCCTATGGACTCTATACCAACTTACATTGAAAATAAAAATAATACAGAGAAAGTAACATATTTACACGAGAAACTAAAACCTATAATGGAAGTTACTTATGGATGTTTAGTTTATCAGGAACAGGTAATGCAGGTAGTTAGAGACTTAGGTGGATATAGTTATGGACGAAGTGACCTAGTAAGAAGAGCAATGGGTAAGAAAAAGATGGATGTAATGGAAGAAGAGAGACAATACTTTATCCATGGAAAAAAAGATGAAAATGGAAATCTTGAAATTACTGGATGTGTTAGAAATGGAGTACCAGAAGATATAGCCAACAAGATATTTGATGATATGATAGATTTTGCAAAGTATGCATTCAATAAATCGCATGCAGCGGCATATGGTGTTTTATCATATGAAACGGCATATTTAAAAGCATATTATCCAGTTGAATTTATGGCAGCACTAATAACTAGTGTTATGGGAAATACTGATAAGGTAGTCGAATATATAAGAGAGTGTAGTGCTTTAAAGATAGATGTTTTGAAGCCTGATATAAATAAGAGTTTTGCTAAGTTTTCTGTAGAAGATAAAAATATAAGGTTTGGATTAGCAGCCGTGAAAAATGTAGGAGTTAACGTTATAAACAATATAATAAATGAAAGAGAAGTAAATGGACATTTTACTGATTTCGTAGATCTTGCAAAAAGATTAGACTCAAAAGATTCTAACAAGAGAGTACTAGAGAGTTTAATAAAATGTGGTGCTTTTGATGAAATAAGTGAAAATAGAGCAACTTTAATGTCCGGATATGAAAATCTATTAGAAAGTATCTCTATGGATAGAAAGAAAAATGTACAAGGTCAAATCTCTTTGTTTGAAGCTTTTGGAACAAGTGAAGAAGCCAAAGAGTTGCAAAATGTAAATACACTTCCAACATTAAAGGAATATGAAGAAAGAGAAAGACTAAATCTAGAGAAAGAAGTATTAGGTATGTATGTTAGTGGTCATCCACTATCTCAATATGAAGAGGAGCTACAAAAAAATACTTCTACAGATAATGGGAAATTAAATGCAATAAAAGAAGATGAAGAATACTATTTAAGTATGGATGAAAAAGATGTTATAATGGGTGGTATGATAGTTACTAAGACTATCAAAACAACAAAACGAAATGATATAATGGCATTTTTAGAACTAGAAGATTTGTATGGAACTATAGAAATTATAGTATTCCCTCAACTTTTACAAAGATATAATGAAATTTTAAATGAAGATAGCATAATATATGTAAAAGGAAGCTTAAGTATAAAAGAAGGGGAAAATGCAAAACTAATAGCTAGAGAATTTAGAGATATTAATGATAAATCAGAGTTTAGGAGTGGTGGTTATGAAAAAAGATATAAAAAATCTCAACCGCAATCGCAGAATACATCTAAAAATGGCTTATATCTTAAAATAAATAGCTTTAAAGATTCAGAAATAATTGATAATATATTAGATATAGCCAAATTATATCCAGGGGATGAAAGTATATTCTTTTATGCAGTAGACACTAAAAAATTGTATAAGTATGGGCAGATTACCGTAAATATATCTGAAGATTTTATAAATATGCTAGAGAAAATTATGCCTAAAGATAATATAAAAATAAAAAACTAAGAAATATAACTAAATTAAAAATATTTTAAAAATAAAAATATAAAATAAGAATAATATGCAAAAATTGTTTCAAATTATGATATAATATCAAAAAATGGATATTTTAGAAGGTTTAATTTTTTTAACTATGATGGGATAAAAAACTAGGTATGGGACGTAAAATGTCCTATATCTGTTTTAAATAGATATCTAGGAGGTAAATACTATGAAAACTATAGGGATATTGACAAGTGGTGGCGACGCTCCAGGAATGAATGCAGCTGTAAGAGCTGTAGTAAGATCCGCAATATACTATGGATGTAAAGTATACGGAATTAATAGAGGTTACAAAGGATTAATTGAAGAAGATTTAAAAGAAATGAATTTATCATCTGTGGGAGATATTATTCATAGAGGAGGAACTGTATTAAAATCTTCTAGATGTGAAGAGTTTAAAACAGAAGAAGGTAGATTATTAGGAGTTAAAGTTTTAAAAAAATATAATATAGATTGTTTAGTAGTTATAGGTGGAGATGGATCATTTAACGGTGCACAAAAATTAAGTGATTTAGGATTCCCAGCTATAGGTATACCTGGAACTATAGATAATGATCTGGCTTATACTGATTATACTATAGGGTTTGATACTGCAATGAATACAATTATAGATGCTATAGGTAAAATAAGAGATACATCTTCTTCTCATGAAAGGGTTAACATAGTAGAAGTAATGGGGAGACACTGTGGAGATTTAGCTCTATATGCAGGACTTGCAGGTGGTGCAGAAACAATAATAGTTCCAGAAATAGATTATAAGGTAGAAGATGTGTGCAAGAAGTTAAAAACTACACAAAAAAGAGGCAAAAGACA
>NZ_NOJY02000040.1 GCF_002250835.2 Romboutsia weinsteinii | reverse complement strand
CTAGGCAAGTAAGTTCAATAGCAGAATTATCACTTCCACATGCAGGGTATACAGTATCATATTTCTTAAGAGATATATCTAAATATACTTTTATACTATTTTTAAGTCCAAATGGACATACTCCTCCTATTTGATGCCCTGTAAAGTTGATTACTTCATCTGCAGTTAGCATCTTTGCCTTGTAACCAAATTCACTCTTAAATTTTTTATTATCTACTCTAGATTTTCCTGATGTTACAAGTAATATTGCGCCCTCATCATTTTTAAAAGATAATGTTTTTGCTATCCTATCTGGTTCTACATTTAGTGCCATAGCTGCAAGGTCTACTGTAGCACTGCTTTGCTCAAACTCTAATATTTTATCTTCTATATTAAATTTTCTAAAGTAATTTCTAACATCTTCTATTGCCATTTTTCCACCTCTTTAGTTTGATATATATTAATTCCTTCTACAAATAATATTTCTTTTCCTCTTAAATATTGGGCTATAATTTCTATCTATAATCATATATAATCGACTTATGCTATATTTTATATACCATACTAATAAATTTATAAATAGATTTTAGCTACTTATGTTATAATACAAAGTATAAAGAGGTGGAAAAATGCGAAGAATTATAACTATAAATTCAAACCAATTAGATAGGTCTATTGAGACAAAAAAGCTATTAAGTAAAAAACTTATAGATGCTGGCTTTGACGTATCATATGATTTCCATCCAGATGCAGAACTTGTTATATCTATTGGTGGTGATGGATCTTTTTTAAAGACTATTCATGACTTTGATTTCCCTGAAATACCTATAGTTGGAATAAATACAGGTCATCTTGGATTTTTCCCTGAGATATCTCCTAATGACATTGATATATTTATAGATTCATATTTAAAAAGAGATTATATATTGCAAGATATTCCTTTACTTGAAGCAAGTATATGCACTAAGAAAAATTGCTCTGATGTATTTGCTATAAATGAGGTTGTTGTAAAAGGTGATAAATCTAGAACTATACATCTCAACTTATTGGCTAATGACAAACATATACAAAATCTGAGTGGTGATGGTATGATTGTATCTACTCCTACTGGATCAACTGCATATAATTATGCTGCTGGAGGAAGTATTGTAGATCCAAGCTTAAATTTAATGCAATTAACGCCACTTTATCCAATTAACACTAATGCTTATAGGTGCTTTACATCTAGTATAATTTTTTCTCACGACACTATTATTAAAATTGCGCCTGAGTATAGATTTGAAAATTCTATACTGATTGTTGTAGATGGAATTGAATATAGATTTAGTGAAATCGATAATATACAAATTAAAGTATCTGATGTGAAAATACAACTACTTAGAATGTCAAATTATGAATTCTGGAGTAGGGTTTCTGAGAAATTTTTATAAACTAATCTTAGGAGGATAATATGAAAATAGGAGTAATGAGCGACACTCATGGTAGTTTACTTTATTTTGAAAAAGCTTTAAAGATATTAGAAGATTGTGATGTATTACTACATGGTGGTGATATACTTTACCATGGACCTAGAAATGATATTCCTAAAGGCTATAATCCAAAAGAAGTAATAGCAAGAATTAACGATGTTAAAAATATTCTTATAGCACGTGGTAATTGTGATGCTGATGTTGATCAAATGGTAATCAATCATCCAATACAAAGCCCATATGTAATGAGTCAGTTTGGTGAAATAAGAATCGTTATGACTCACGGATACACAGAATCAAAAGAAGAAGTTATTAAAAATGCTAAAAATATGGGTGCTGATATACTTATACTTGGTCACACTCACGTTAAGGAATTATATTGTGACGAAAATTTAGTTGTTATAAACCCAGGTAGTACTTCTATACCAAAGGATGGTACTCATTCTGTAGCTATTATTGAAATAATTCAATCTGATGATAATGAAGATGAACTTGAATTAGATATTAATTTAATAGATATTAATAGTGGTGAAACTATACATATAAACTCAGAAGAATAATTTAACTCAAAAATCCCTATTGAAGATTTTACTTCGATAGGGATTTTTATATTCTATGCTCTTTTAGCGTAGCTTTCTATTATTTTAACTATTAACTTTGATCCTTTTTCCATAGAACTTACTGGTATACACTCATTTTTGCTATGGAAGTTTAATCCACCTGTAAATATATTTGGACAAGGAAGTCCCATAAATGATAATCTTGCTCCATCAGTACCACCTCTTATAGGAAGCACTAAAGGCTCAATTCCAACTTGTCCCATAGATTCTTTTACTATATCAACTATAAACATAACTGGCTCTACTTTCTCCTTCATATTGAAGTATGAGTCATTTAAATCTAAAGTTATTCTGTTATCATATTTTTCATTAAGCTTTTGTACTACTTCATTCATGTAAGCTTTTCTTTTTTTAAACTTTTCTGTGTCATGATCTCTTATTATGTATTTCATTGATGCATTCTCAACATTTCCATTTAAATCATTTAAATGATAGAATCCTTCGTAGCCTTCTGTTGTTTCTGGTCTTTCATTTGCTGGGAACATATTAGAAATTTCAGCCGCTATATGAAGAGCATTTACCATCTTTCCTTTTGAAGCACCTGGATGTACATTTCTACCTTGAATAGATATTGTAGCTCCAGCTGCATTGAAGTTTTCGTATTGAACTTCTCCTATTATTCCACCATCTATTGTATATGCATATTTTGCACCAAATTTTTCTACATTAAATAAATTTGCACCTCTACCTATTTCTTCATCAGGTGTAAATCCTATTTTTATATCTCCATGCTTTATTTCAGGATTGTTCATTAAGTATTCTATTGCAGTTACTATTTCTGCTATTCCAGCCTTATCATCTGCACCAAGTAAAGTAGTACCATCTGTTACTATTAAATCTTCTCCCTTACAATTTACAAGTTCTGGGTAATCTTTAACAGATGTGATTATGTTTAGTTCTTCATTTAAAACTATGTCTTTTCCGTCATAGTTTTCTATTACTCTAGGTTTAACATTTTTTCCAGTAACATCTGGAGCTGTATCTAAGTGAGATATAAATCCTATTGTATCTACCCCTTCGGTATTTCCTTTTAATGTTGCCATTACATAACTATTCTCATCTACATTTGCATCTTCAATACCTAATGATTTTAACTCTTCAACTAAATACTGTGCAAATACTCTTTGTCCTTCTGTAGATGGACAGTTTTTACTTGCAGGATCTGCTGTTGTATCAAATGTTACGTATTTTAGAAATCTTTCTAATACTTTTTCTCTCATATAAATACCCTCTTTTCCTTATATTTTTTGGTCAAAAAACGTTTATTTAAAGTATTTCTACCTTCTTTAGTATATCATGCATTGCTACAAAACCTAAACAAAAAATTATTCCGATTAGACCTTTTATTTGAACTCCAATAAATATTGCAGCCACTGTAGCCAACGGATTAAGTCCTATATTTACAGAAACTAATTTAGGTTCTAGTATTTGTCTTAACAAAGATAGTCCGACAAATACAATAACTAATCCTATTGATACCACATAGTTTTTTATAGCAAAATAGTATATTATAACAGGTAAATATATCACTATTATTCCTAGAAATGGTATTAAATCAAGAAGTGATCCAATAAATCCCAATATAAATCCATTGGGAACTCCAAATAAACTAAAGCTACCCCAAATCACTAAAAATGTTATTCCCATAAGTATAGTATATGCTTTAATATAACCTACTATAGAGGATATAGCCTCTCTTTTTATATTCTTAACTTTAATTTTTGCATTATCTGTGAATATATTATAAAATCCACCTTCAATTTTATCTATATCCTTTGCTATGAAATATGTAGATATAAATAAAGTTATTGTAAATATCATTATATAAGGTATAGATGTCGCTAAACTTATTACACTTGTAAGTAATCCTTTTGCGACATCTATAATTTCTTTGCTATATCTTGATATTATCTCTTCTATATTAAAGTTTGATACACCTTGAAAATGTTCAATATAGATATTTGCTTTAGTTACAAGGTCTAGTATCATATTATTTATTTCATTGGAATTTTCCATAAGGTTATTTAAAAATTCCATCAAATGCCTTGTCCCCAACATAACTAGAATACTAGTAACTGTAGTTACTAACGCTACGGCTAAGAAACTTAATATTAAAGTAGATATTCCTCTATCTATTCTAAACTTCACCTTTAGCTTTTTAGATATAGGACTAATAATAAAAGCTATTATTCCACCTATCAAAAATGGTGATATATATGCAAATGTCATACTGATTATTATGAATGATATCGTATATAACGCAAAGAAAATACCATTATTTTTTAATCTTAATAAAAAATTTTTATTTAATACAGACATGTATATTATCCCCTTCTTCTATCTATCAATATAATTTAGATTGATTTTTATATAAATAAAACACTGCTATTTGCAGTGTCTTATTTATGTAAAGATTCTAATCTTCTTTATTCTATTTTTATCTATACTTTCTATACATAGTCTTATATTATCAACTTCAACTACTTCATTTTCTTCTGGTATTCTTCTTAAGTGACCTATTATAAATCCACCTATAGAATCAAATTCTTCAGACTCTAATTTAATTCCAATAAGCTCATTTACATCACTAATTTTTGTACCACCTTCGACTACGTACTCATCTTCTTTTATTACTTGTATTTCATCTTCATCTTCATCATATTCGTCATCAATATCTCCAACGATAACTTCAACCAAGTCTTCTATAGTTATAAGACCTGCCGTTCCGCCATATTCATCTACAACTATTGCCATTTGGCTCTTCTCTTTTTTCATTTCTTCAAGAAGCTGTGTTATCTTTTTAAATTCATAAGTGAAGAATGGTTCTCTCGTATAATTATTAACATCAAAGTTTTCTACTTCTTTATCATTTAAGAATATTACATCTTTTATGTTAAGGATACCTATTATATCATCTATTGAATCATTGTATACAGGTAGTCTACTTACTTTTTCATTTTTAAACATTTCTATAATTTCATCATAGTTATCTTCTGAATTTATGGCAATCATATCTAATCTTTGTACCATAGCTTCTTTAGCTTGCATATCACCGAACTGGAATACATTATTTATAATCTGTCTTTCTTCTATTTCAAGTACTCCTTCTTCGTGACTTACATTAACCATAGTTTTTAATTCTTCTTCAGTTATATATGGTTGAGTTCCTTTGTTTTGTATTCCCATTAATTTAAATATTACACCTGTTATTAAGTTAAATATCCACACTATAGGTCTTAATACTGTTATTATTACTTTAATTGGCTTTGCTACCAACAATGCCACTTTTTCAGAATTATTAGCTGCTATAGTTTTTGGTGTAATTTCACCAAATATTAATACTAATATCGTCATTACTGCAGTTGCCACAGGTACACCTTGATCTCCTAGAATAGACATAAATAAAGATGTTGATATAGATGTTGCTGCTATATTCACAACATTATTCCCTACTAGTATACCTCCCAATAGTTTATTAGGATCTTCTATTAGAGAACTTACCAACTTTGCTCCCTTTATTCCTTCTTCTTGCATGTACCTTATTCTTATTTTGCTTAGTGACATTAAAGATGTTTCAGATGCTGAGAAAAACCCTGAACCTATAAGTAGTATCACTAAAATTGCTATTTGAATCAAATTACTGGTCGAATCCAACCTTTACCACACTCCTAAGTATTGTTTTTTAATATTAGTATTAATTATATCATAGATGTATAGTTTTTGGAAATAATAGAATATGTCAAAGATTTATTTTACTTTTACTATTATTCCCTTAATACTATTTTTAAACATCTACTTACTTAATTTTTATCCTTATGAGAAATAAATATATAGTATATATATGTTTTTCTTTATGAAAATATTATATATTTTCATAGTTAATATTACTTCAAAATCACATTAAAGGAGAAAATATTATGAATGATTTATTAGATAAAGGTGCTGTATTACAAAGAGATAAAGAAAGCTATGCAATTGCTCCCCACATACCAGCTGGACTAGTAACATCAGACCAACTTAGAAAGTTGGCTGACGTAGCTGATAAATATAATGTAGCTGCAATTAAAATTACTGCCGCTCAACGTATCGCTCTTGTTGGATTAAAGGAAGAAGATATTGATAGTGCATGGGATGATCTAGGTATGAAACCAGGAGCTGCTATTGGATTATGTGTTCGAAGCATAAAAACTTGTCCTGGTACAACATTCTGTAAAAGAGGATTTAGAGACTCCGTATCTATAGGCCTGAAGTTGGATGATAGATATCATGGTATGAATCTACCAAACAAATTAAAAATCGGAGTTAGTGGATGTCCTAATAGCTGCTCTGACAATCATACTCGTGATATAGGTCTAATGGGCATGCCAAAAGGTTGGACAGTTTTTGTTGGTGGTAAGGGCGGTAAAATGCCTAGACTTGGAGATAGACTATTAATGAATGTCCCTGATGATAAAGTTCTAGAGTTAGTAGATGAAGTTGTTAATGTATATGCTAATAATGCAACTGGAAAAGAGCGTTTAGGTGCATATATTAATAGGATTGGATTTGATGAGTTTGAATCAATGTTTGATTTAGACAAATTTTTACAATAAAAAATAATTTATTTTTTTTTATACTAAAATGTGTCACTTTTTACGGCAAATGCATATGTTATATTAAGAGAAGGAAATAAATTCCTCTCTTAAACATAAAATTTCAAATAATATGTAATAAAACTCCTGTTTAATATTGTAATAAATGATCGGACTATATATAGAAATTTCTTTCCCCCCTAAATGTTTTAAGCCATTTGCATTCCCCCCCTTATGCAAATGGCTACTTTTTTTATAGAAATAGTATAAAAAAATAAAAATGGTTAATACTTATTAATGAGAGCGGAAAAATATACATCTCTCCCCCTAATAAGTATATATAAAATATATGCACCTACAATCTCCCCCTGTAGGTGCATCTTTTTTTAAATATTTTAACTATACTCAACCTGTAATTTTGTTCCATATCCTAATTCATCTTGTGATGCCATTAATCTTATTGGCACTCTACTTTTTAAGCTCTCAATATGACTAATTATACCTATACTAATTGTGTTGTTTGGGAGACTTTCTAATGATTCTATTACTATATTTAACAATGAATCATCTAAAGAACCAAATCCTTCATCTAAGAAAAAGAACTCTACTGGAGACTTTCCTTTTAATTGTATCTGAGATGATAGAGCCAATGCCAGTGCTAAAGATGTTAGGAATATCTCACCTCCAGAAAGAGTATTTACATTTCTAGTCTGTACATTACTAAAATTATCTCTAATCACAAAATCTAAATTTTCATCTATTTCGATAGTATATCTCCCTTTCGTTAAGGGCTCTAATATCTTGGATGCCTCTTTTGATAACTCTTTAAGTTTGCTAGATGCTATATATTCAACAAATCTATTATCTTCTATTGTATTATATATTTCATCTAATAACTTAAGGTCATGCTTAACAATATTAAGTTCTTTGTTTAGATAGCTAACTTTTTCTAAAGATTCCGTTATTGTGTCCAGAGTATTTTGTTTTCCACCTATATATTTTTGTATCTGTGAAATATTTACCTTTAAATTATAAATATTATTTTTTAACTCTTCCAAGTTTTCACTATATACTCTTCTACCAGATAATTTATCCTTAAGAGTTTCTATTTTAGAAGATAATATCCTTTGCTCTTCCTCATACTCAGATACTTCTTCACATAACAATCTTATTTGGTCGGGTTCTAAAATTGATTTTTGTACAATATATATATTCTCAAATTTATAATCTTTTAGTAATTGATTTAGTACTAACTCTTGTTCTCTATATTGTTTTTTTGTATTTTTGATTCTACCTTCTATACTATATTTATCTGCTAGATATCTTTCTAATACAATTCTTTCCTGTTCCAACTTATTTTTAGCATATAGCTCTTTCTTTTCGATTTTTTCTATTTCATATTCTGTATTTTTGTACAGCTCTAGTGTATTTGTACCCTTTGTGATACTAAGTATTTCATTATACTTGTGTTCTTTATTTCTTCTCTTTTCAATTAGCTGTTCTTTATTTTTCATTAGCTCTAATTCTATATTATGAATCTTATTTTCATAATCTTTTATCGCTTTATCTATTTCGTCTCTTTCCTTGCTTGCTATATGGTAGTTAATATTCTTGTCTTCAATTACTTTTTCATTTTTGTTTATTTCTTCAATCTTAGATTTTAAATCTACTATTTTTATGTTAGATTTTAATCTTAAATATTCTTCTTTATATTTTTTATATTTTATTTCTATTTGATCCAATTCTTCCTTTATTTCTTTAACCTGTATTTTATTAGTAGCTATCTTAGATTCATTTTGAATCTCTTCTTTTTCAATCTTAAATAACTCAAGCCTAAAATTATATATGTTATCTTCTGTCTTTAGTTTATCTTTTTCCCACTTTGTTATATTATCTTTTAATACATCTCTAATTCTTATATCTGATTCTAATTTTTTATTAAGTTCACTTGATCTTTCTTGTCCTAGTTTTTGTTTTATATCTTCTAAGTCTTTTACTTTTATTTTTTCTATATATAAAATCCCACTATTTTTTATTTTTAAATCTTCTAAGCTAGATTCAATATTCTTTCTTTCAGATTTTAATTTTTCTAGCTTATCTATAGTAAATTCTATTTTATCATTATTGATATTTTCATTGGTATCTTGATGATGTCTAGATCCACATATAGGACAAGGCATACTGTCCTTTAATTCTTTTTTTAGCATTTGAGCTAAGTTCAAGTACTTTAATCTATCAAGTTCCTTATCTATATCTCTAATATTATTTTGAATATTATTTAGCTTTTCATTACCTACATGTATCTCTCTATCTAACTTATGGTTTTGTTCAAATATTGTATTTAATTCACTTTGGATTATCTCTCTTCTCTTTTCATAATCTTTAATAACATTGATTTTTGATTTTAGATTAGAAATATGTTCACTACTAACAATAATATCTTCAGTGTTTCCAGGTCTTTTCTTTACTAATAACTCATAATGTTCCTTAGCATTATCGAGCTTATCGTTAATAATAATTTTATCTCTTTGAATATATTTGCTTTTTATATTTAATTCATCTAATTCTTTAGATATATTAAATAGTTTTTTTTCTCTGTATTTCTTTTCCTCTTCTGTCCTTTTACATCTCTTCTCATAATCATAGGCCAAAAATATTTTTTGTTTTAAATCTATATCTATATTTAAATTTCTAATATAGTTTTCTAAGTCATTAATATTTTTTGTTAACCTTTCTCTATTTCCAACAAGATCTTCTTTTACTGATTCAAGATAGCCTTTATCTTTTTCTAAAATAATATTTCTTCGATTTATATCCTTAATATCTTTTTCTATAACTTCTAAACTTTCCTCTAGCTTAAATGCCCTTTGTATTTTAATTTTTTCTTCGCTTAGTCTTGGTACTTTTTCATTTTTTTCTTTATAAGTTTCTTCATAATTTGCTTTAGTTATAAGAAGTTCTTGACTTAAAATATTTATTTTTTTTTCTATTTCATCTATGTTAGACTTGTCCTCTATTATTTGCTTTTCTAAGCCCTGTACTCTATTTATATATGGATGTACCTTACCTGCATTAATAGCATTTTCTAATTGACTGGTCTTAAACTTTATGTTTTTTTCTTTATTATCTAACTCTTTTTTTCTAATTTCATTCTTTTCTAATTTCTGCTGTATCTGATATATTTCCTTACTGTCTTCATATATTTGCTGAGCTTGCTGTAGTTCTTTATTTTTTTCTCTTTCTTCTATTTTATATATTTCTAATGATTTCAAGGTATCACTATATAAGCTTTCTGTTATTTCCTCATATTGACTTAACTTAGAAGTTAGACTATTTAGCTCTTTACCCTTTTTGTCTTTTCTATCTTTTACCTTATTAATTAACTTTGTTCCATACCTTTCAAGGTTGAATATTCTTTCAAGCATAAATCTTCTTTCCATGCCTGTTAACCTTAAAAATTCATCAAACTTACTTTGAGGCAATACTATAGACCTTGTGAAATCACTTTCAGTTAGCCCAACTATTTGCACTATATGTTTGTTTACCCCATCTATATTGTTGCATAGAATTATTTGTTTTCCATCATTTTGAACTTGAAATAATCTTGCACTTAACGTTGCTATCTTAGAATCATCTTTTATGAAAACTCTGTCTACAATATATCTTCGCCTAGTGTTTTTGTTTCCTATTTCAAACTCATAGTATATTACTGATTTATTGCATTCGCTATTAATGTACTCATTATTTTCTCTAGGCATATTACCATACAACGCAATGATTATAGCATCCAATATTGTAGATTTACCACTACCTGTATTTCCAAAGATTCCAAATAAACCTTTGCTAGTCAGTTCTTCAAAGTCAATTGTCTGTTTTTCAATATAACTATTTAGCCCACTTAACTCTAGTCTAATTGGTCTCATTGTTCAGGTCTCCTTCTTCACTTAGTATATCTAAAAATAAGTCCATAAGCTCGCCCTTTGGTTCATTATTATTGTTAAGTTTATAAAATGATTTAAATAATTTTCCCATAGATTTTTCTTCTATATCAGTCTCATGTTCTTCATGATTATAAGAAACCATTATAGGCCTTATCTCAATAATACCTTTTAAAAGTTTTCTCATTCTTATAATGTCTTTGGATTCTATAGGTTCATTGGTTTTGACCTCAAAATATGACCAAATATCACGATCTTTGTTATCTTCACATTTTCTTAGAGCATCTTTTATTCCACTGCATTCAAAGACTTCTATAGGTTTATAATTCTTTAAATATATTTGACTTATCTGTGGATCTGAACCTATTTCTATATCAACTATATATAAGCTTTTTTTATCTTTACTTTCTTTGTTGTACTGGATTGGAGATCCACTATAATAAGCATTCATATTTTGTGATACCTTTTGTGCATTATGTAAATGACCTAGAGCAATATATTGAGCTTTATTTGGTAGATCCTTCTTATCAATCACTATACATCCACCAATCTTTGGACTTCTCTCAGAGTCTATATTCTCAGGTGTATTTATACAAATATGCCCCACTGCTATATTTATACTATCATCTTTAAATTTTTCTTCTACGGTGTCTGATATTTTAGTTTTTTTCGATGTATTATTTTTACCATATGTATAATATAAATCTATAACTGTTACTTTTTCATTATTAATATTTAGCTTTATACATCCCTCTTTATAGCTTACTATGCTAAATCCATTGTATTTAACTTTATTATCTATAATAGATATATTATCTAGAACTATTATGCCTTGCTCTTTAGATAAACACTCTGCTACAGTAAGTCTATCTATATTATCATGATCTCCTGGTACTATTAATACGCATCTTGAGCCATTATTAGCAAGCTTTGAAACTGTATCATAAAACAATTTCAAAGCTCCTAATGATGGTTCATAGTTATCAAATATATCTCCAGCGATTATTACCATATCTACATTATTTTTATTTACTATATTTATAAACTCTTCACAAAACTGTTCTTGCTCTTTAAGTCTTGAATTACCACTAATTGCTTTTCCTAGATGCCAATCTGATGTATGGATAAATCTCATTTTTATCCTCCTTTAAATTTGCATTTTTCTAACAAGGTACCTCTTCATCTATTCCAAATAAATATATATACTTTTCTTTTACGTCTTTTCCTGTAAGATTTTCAAGTACATCTTTGTATAAATCTAACTGTTTCTTGTATTTTAATACTACTTCCTCTTTATTATCGTCATTAACAAAGTCAGTTTTATAATCTAAAAGTACTATTTTACCATCCTCTTCGAAATATGTATCTATTATCCCTCTTAACATTATGCTCTCTTCATCATAAATCTCAGAATTATCTTCATTTAATAAATCTTCATATATATATACATCTTTCATTTTTATTTGAGCATATATTGCCTGTTCTCTTTTTATAAATTCTGCATTTAGCATTCTTTTTCCTATATTTGATTTAAAAAATTTATATATTTTAAAAGGATTTATAACACTAGATTGTTTTTCTGTCATTATTCCTTTACTTATAAATTCTTTTATTTGTAAGTTAATATCATCTATAGTATTTATTCTAGTTAAATCTAATATTTCCATTATTAAATGTACAATAGTACCTCTTTCGGCAGCACTTATTTTATCCTTTTCTTCAATCTTTTGAAGGAACAATGGCTTCTTTAGGTTAACTTTAGTATTAAATATCTCTTTTGAATAATCTTCTTCATGATTATTTTGTATTTTCTTTATTTCTGTAACTGAAATACTTGACGGCTTATTTACACTTACTTCATATGGGTATTTATAATCAAGTTTGTCTTTAATATCATTGTAGTAAGTACTGTCTAATTCATTAATATCTATCTTCTCTAATATTTCTTCTATACTTTCTTTCTCTTCATCTTCTTTAGTTTCTAATACTACATCTTCTTTATACCATATCTTGCCTATCCATTTTGACTTATGATCTTCTACATGTTCTATATCTAAGTCTATGGATTCTCTCATACTATTTAGATCCTTATGCTTTATTACGGATGGCATTATCCAATCTAAGAAGTTTTTCCCCTTAAGAACTTCATATTGCGAAACAGTACTTGAACCATCTATTCCACTAGACCATTTCTTCATACTAGTTTCTATATCCTTAGTTGAACCTGTAATTATTAATTTTTCTTTTGGTCTTGTAAAAGCAACGTATAATACTCTCATTTCCTCTGATAAATTTTCTAAATTAATCCTAGTTTTTAAGGCTTCCTTTGCTATACTTGGGAATGATATTCTTCTGTGGTAATCTACCAGCTGAGGTCCATATCCTAACCTATGGTGATAGAGTATATTTTTCTTAAAATCTTGTGTATTAAAGTTTTTCCCCATACCTGAACATATTACTACAGGGAATTCTAATCCTTTACTCTTATGTATACTCATAATCCTAACTACATTCGCATTCTCTCCAAGTGTCTTCGCACTTCCCATATCTGTACTGGATTTTTTTAATTTACCTATAAAGTTTATAAAGTTAAATATTCCTTTGAAGCTTGTCTCCTCGTATTGTTTGGCTCTTTCAAATAATATTTTTAAGTTAGCTTGCCTTTGACTTCCTGCTGGTAGCGCACCTACATATGCATAATATCCAGTTTTTGTATAAAGGTACCATAAAAATTCATCTGTACTCATATACAATGACTTTTCTTTGTATTCTTTTATTCTCTCTAAAAAATCTATACACTTTTCATGGCACTCATCTGGATCTTCAAAATCACGCTTGGCATAGTCTTCTAAAGATTCATAGAAGCTTTTGTTTTTATCTTCTAGCCTTATATCAATAAGTTCTTCTGGTGTAAGTCCAAATATAGGAGATTTTAATAATGCTAGTACAGGTATATCTTGCATTGGATTATCTATTACTTGAAGTAGTGATAATATAGTTTTTATTTCTATAGTATCAAAATACCCTACGCCTATATCTGCATATGTCGGAATATCCATATTCATAAGTTCATCAGCAAATACAGGTGCCCATGCAGATGTTGCTCTTAGTAAGATTACTATATCTTTAAATTCTACAGTTCTGTATTCATCTGTTTTCTTGTCATATACTTTATAAGTTTTTCCATCTTCATTTACAGTCATTAAATCTTTAATTATTTTTCCAACCATTCTAGCTTCTAATTGTATATTATCTATTTCTTCTTGCTCTACTTCTTCATTATCACTGTCAGGCTCACTATTATTTTTATTTGACTTTTGGATTATATGTATTTCTGTAGGTCCTCCTACAATGGTGTTTTCATCTTCGTTTTCTTTAAAGCTTGCACCAAGATTAAGTCTTTCATTTTCTGTATACTCAATCTCACCTATATTTTTACTCATTACATTTTCAAATATATAATTTGCACAATCAACTACTTCTGCTCTACTTCTAAAGTTTTTATAAAGCATTATCTTTCTATATAAGCTACCTTCTTTACTATCGTAGTCATTATATTTCTGCAAAAATATTTCAGGTTTAGCCTGTCTAAATCTATAGATACTTTGCTTAACATCCCCAACCATAAATCTATTTGGAGTCTGTATCTTTGCAATAGTGCTAAGTAAAACCTCTTGTACTAAGTTACTATCTTGATATTCATCTATAAATATCTCATAGAATTTATCTCTATATCCTATTGCTATGTCAGAAGGTATTACGTTGCCATCTTCATCTTCCATTGTTAGTATTTTTAAAGCAAAGTGTTCTATATCATTAAAGTCGATTATTCCCTTATCTCTTTTTTTATTGTCATAGGCTTTTTCAAATTTTAGTATTGTGTCTGAAATAGATTTAACTATTGGATAAAGATATTTAATTTCATCATTTATATATTCATTTTTTTTATAGAAAGTAGATGATATTATTCCTTCTAAAGATTTTTTAGCCTTATCTCTAATTGACTTAGCTGTATCTTTTGCTTCTTTTATATAAGATGGTGCATCTTTAGCTATCCTTTTTACACCTTTTACATAATTCTCAAATTCCATAGTAGACATATACATGTATGCATCATCCCAAGACTTGTTACATGCCTCTACAATTCTAACTATTTTATTATATTCACTTCTTAACTTTTCTGTAAAAGTATCTAATTCATCAATGCCCTCAACCTGGCTTAAAGCCTTTCTCATACTTACTTCTATTCCATTTACTTCTATCCTAACAGTATCTAATATTGATTGTGCCCATATTGACTCTGAAAAATTAAAATCATCACTTATATTAAAAATTTCAACTGATTCATCTAACCATTGCTTCGGATAAGGTGAAGCCATAGCAAATGAATATATACTAAGAATTATATTTTGAAGTTCATTATCACCTCTTTTTTCCGCATAACTTTCAACTAAGTTTAGAAATCCTTCATCCTTGGCTTCGTAAAGTTCTTCAAAAACATCATCTATAGCTTCCATTTTTAATAATGAACACTCTGTCTGATCACCGATTCTAAAGTTAGGATCTAAATTAATTTTATGGAAATTTGATTTTATAACCTCTAAACAAAACGAGTGAATTGTTGTTATACTAGCTTTATTTAGTAATACTAGCTGGTTCTGTAGGTGCTTGTTTTCAGGATTTTTATCTAATGCCTTACCTATTGCATCTCCGACCCTCTCTCTCATTTCTGAAGCAGCGGCATTTGTAAATGTAACTACTAATAATTTATCTATATCTATAGGATTACTTTTATCCGTTATCATCTGTATAATACGCTCAACTAGTACTGCTGTTTTACCTGATCCCGCTGCAGCCGCTACTAATAAGTTACAATTTCTACTATCTATAACTGCCTGTTGTTCTGTAGTCCATTTAGGAGAACTCATTACTCAACATCTCCCTTCATCATCTTAATTATTTCATCACTTTTTTTATCATTTAAAATCTTGTATTTATTATCTTTCAAAGTTGTATCAAACTGACATATTCCAGAGTAGTTACAGAAATCACACGAAGTTCCATTTTTATTTTTATATGGAGCTATCATTATATTTCCACCAACCATATCTTCGCATATATCCTTTATCGTGTGTTTTACATACTTTCTTATTACTTCAAACTCTTCGTATGTCACCCCTGATGTATTCTTCCCAATACCTCCATCTTTAGTTAGATTAGCAGGTATAACTAAGGATGAAGTTCTATCTCCATCAGCTAGTGACTTGTCCATTTCTTTTATTATCTTAGAATCTTTGATTACCAGCCCCTTCATTCTAAGATCTTTAAGTATTGCTTCTCTTACTTCTTCATCATCTTTATCTTCATTAAACTTTGCAATAGGGTCATCTATTCGACTGTATAATATTGCAGCTGGACTTAGATTCGTCTGAATGTTTTTATTGCTTTCTAATATAGCATCTAGATAAACTAATAGCTGTAACTGTAACCCATAATAAATGTCCGTTAAGCTAATTGATTTATTGCCTGATTTATAATCTACTATCCTAATATATTTATTTTCACCATCATCAAACTCATCAACCCTATCTATTTGACCAATTAAATTTATTTCTTCTCCATTTTGTAATACTATCTTTATTGGTGGATATTTAGCCTTTATTCCAAATTCTACTTCATAATCCATTGGCTCAAATGAGCCCTGCTTTATCTGCTCACTAATTATGTTTATAGCTGCAATAAGCATATTTTTTAATCTATGTGCAAGATATTTGTATCTTTCTGAACTTTCTAATATGTATCCTGGTATTTTAGATACTATTTCATCAACTATTTCTGATACTCTAGATCTTATGTAATTACTATCTATATCTCTCCAGTTTAAATTATCTTTTGATAGAGATTTTGAAAATTGATCTAGTATATTATGTATGAATGTACCTAAGTCTGGTGCTGTAAAAGAGTATTCTTTTCTTTCTTTTGCCTTTAGTCCATATTGAATAAAATATGCAAATGGACATGCTGAATATTTTTCAAGCCTTGATACACTTAGTAAGTTATTCTGGTATAAGCTTTTTATCTTCTCTTCTTCAACCTTGTTAACTTGATTTGTATAGCTTAATCCTTTTATTACTTTTTTAGCCATATGCTTGTAATCTTCATCATTTATAAAGTATCTATACACATCCAACCATACATTATTTATTTCCTTTCCTTCATCAAACTCTTTTATTGCATTTATAAGTTCATTAAAAGTTGGTGCTTTTACAGTTATTTGTTCTAATATCTCTTCGTCAGTTTTGTTCTCTTCTTCTACTAAATAACTTATATTATCAATATTGGGAAATATTTTCTTTAATCTAGATACTATAACTGATGGTCTAAGTGTTTTCCCTTCATGGTCTGAAATTGGATAAGTTACAATTAGGTTTTCACATGTCGAAGTAAGCGCTTTATATACTAAGAATTGTTCTTCAAATGTTTTAGTATTACTATCGATATCTACTTCTACTCCAGCTTTTCCTAAGCTACTTCTATCATTATCACTTAGAATACCACTATCTTTTGCTATAAGTGGGAATACTCCATCTATAGTTCCTATTAAGTAAAGATGTTTTGTATTAGGGTTTTTCATTCTATCTACACTACTTACAAGTACTTGATCTATACTTGGTGGAACTAACCCTAATTCATATTCATCAAATCCAAGGCTTATAAGCTTCATAAATTTATCTAAAGTTATTTGCTCATCGCCCATTATTTCCACCATTTGATCGAAAATATCTACTACTATATTCCACACTTGAGAGTATTGATTAGCTATATCTAGCTCCCCTTTATCATTAAAATTAATTATAAGATTTTCTATAGTTGTAGGCATATCTATATCAATTAAGAACTCATATACTGACTTACAAATATCTTCAACTTTATTCTTACCTTTTATTTTCTCTTGTAATTTTACTATAGGCTTTATTACTCTATTTTTTATATCATTTATTCTTTCTTTTAGTTCTTTATCATAATCACTTTCATCTATAGAATAATTATTATTTACTCTATATTCCCATCTCTCTTCAAACCATCTTTTGCCACTTATACCATTGGCCAGAACATAGTTTTCAAGTACACTTATATCATCATTTTCAATACCAATTAGACCACTTTTTAAATATCTAAACATAGTCTCATAACTATATCTTCTATTTCTCATTTCAAGAGCACTTAATATTAATACAATTATTGGGTTACTTTTAGCTTCTCTTTTTTTATCAATAAAATTTGGAATTTCATATTCATTAAATATAGAATGAACTAAGAAATCATATTTATTTAAATCTCTAGTTGCTATAGTTATATCTCTATATCTAGCTTTTTTATCTCTTACCAATGACACAATTTCTCTAGCAATTTCCTCAACCTCAGAATATAAATTATTAAATTCTTTAATTTTTATATGTTTAGTATCTTCTTCATATGATTTATAAGGATATGCATTATAATACCTTTCTAGATGTTGCAGTTCCTTATTATCTCCAAATCTCTTAATATTTCCTTGATTTAAATTAATTCCCGGCAGTATGTTTATGTTCTCTTCATTACAAAGCCTAGTCAGTTTATCATATGTAAACTTAGTTCTTGAAAATGCATCCGCTTTGTTATACCTTAAAGAATTTACGTTATCTACCGTAAGAGACACACATACTTCCTTAGCTTTATGTAGTATACTTCTAAGAACCTTATATTGATTTGGTGTAAATCCCGTAAATTCATCTATATAAATATAGGCACCATCAAAATAATTACTATCTATTAATTTATCAGATAATGAATTAAGCATATCTTGAGAATCTACATATTTCTCATGAAGATTAGCTTCAAACTCTTTATAAATTTTACTAATATCTTTTAACTTTAGACTCAAAGTTTCATTATCTATCTCTGCTGAAGTATGTTCTAGCATCTCTGAACTTATATTGTATTGTTTTAATTCCGATATCATCTCAGAAATAGAACTTACAAAACCTGATTGTGATGCTGATTTAGAAAATATATTAAGTTCTGAGCTTACATTTTCTATTGCCTTATATGTCATCATAGCCTTTCCACTAGAATTAATATTTACATCTGTTAATCCTCCAACATGAGAAAAGACTATATTACTCATAGTCTTAAAACTTAATACTCTCGCTCTTAAAAACTTATCCTTTTCTTCACCTAAGAATAATTTACTCATTCTTTTTTCCATCTCAAATGTATATTGCTCTGGAACTAAAACTATAACGGGAGTAGTCTCATTGCTTTGTACCACTCTTTTAACTTCTTCTAGTATATGAGCCGTTTTACCACTACCGCTTCTACCTAGCACAAATTTAAGTCCCATAAATCTCATCCTCCAAAATACTATAGTGAACCTCTTCTCCATTACATAGTTTATTAAACTCGCAGAATTTACAATGATTTTTATTTTTTGTTAATCTTAAACCATTGCTTATAGGCTCTTTATCTCTCTCATATTCAGTTCTCTTAATATCATTTATAAAAGTATTTATTTTATTTTTATTATTTTCATGTTTTTTATTATTGTATGTTATAGTGACAGGCTCATTATCAAACTCAGGTTGATAATACTTCATTTTTATATCTTCAGATTCTATACTCATATTGTGTATCCTTGGAATAATTTCTCTTGCCAAAAACATATACATCACTGTTTGCATTCTATTTTCAACATTCTTATAATCTAGTTTTCTGGATTCTGTTTTCCAATCCCATATCTCTATACTATTTTTTCCTAATACTACTAAATCATACTTAGCTTGTAAATAATCACCATTCATATTGTATCTAAGTTCATATTCTGGTAAATATACTTTATCTTCTTCTATAGGAATTAATTTTTTAATCTTTTCTATCCAGATAATAAATTTAGATGGTACATTATCATATGAACCTATAGATATATTGCTAAAATACCTTTCACATAACAAGTGAAAATCTCGTCCTAGCTTTAGATTTTCATAATAATCTCTACTATCTATATCATTATTTTTCCAATTTATCCTATCTATATATTTATACTTAAATTTTGTTGGACAAGACTTATATGTATTTATTGAGTTCTGACTATAGCAAAAATACTTTAGCTTTTTATTCAACTAATATCACCTCTTCCTTTTCTGTGCTATAAGTTTATTAAGTTCATTTAAGTATATACATGGTTTTTGTTCTTTATTTTTTTTACCAACTTCAGATTCATCCTTGTACGAACTCCCTGATAAAATTAACATTTCTTTTGCTCTAGTTATCCCGACATACAGAAGTCTTATTTTCTCATTTATTAAATCTATCTTTGTCTTATATGCATAATTTGTTTCTATATCTCCAGTTAGAATATTATTTATTTCTGCACTTATAATTGCTATAGGATTTTTATACTTTTCTTTTAAGTACCACTTATCACATTGAAATTTTTGAGTTATATTATCAGGAAAATTATATTCAACTAATCCTAATAGAAATACACAGTCCCACTCCATCCCCTTAGATTTATGGTAGTTACATATGGTTATTGCTCCTGGCTTAGGTTCATAACCATTTATTTCATAGACTACATCTATAATATGAGAAAATACTTTATTTTTTATATCAAATAAAATATTATAAACATCTTTTAATGTAATATAAATATTTTCTATAGACATGTATTTTATATAAAAAGCTACATAATCTACCACCGCTTTATCTTCTTTCTCTAAGCTTAATTTTTGGCCAATAAACAAAACCAGTATATCCAGTCTCTCTGTAGGATATTCTAAAATTTCTCTTAAGACTTTGATTCCTCTTATATAACTTTTATATAAATCATTATCCATATCAATTATTAATGAGGTATAGATAGACTCATCATATATAATCTCTTCAGTGTTATATTTTCTAACACATTCCAGCAAATCAATTTTACCTAATTCATTATCCGTATGTATAAATACTTTATCTAAGGTTAATATCAGCTTTTCTATATCATCACAGTTTAATAAAAAATCTATTATATATCCTATATTATTCAGTACTTTCCTTTTGCTAGAAGAGTTTGGACCTAGCTCATCAAATTCTAATCCATGCTCAGTAAGCTCTTTAGCAATTTGTGTTATTTGTTCATTATATGGTACTAATATGCCTATACTTTTATCCGGGTACCTTTTCTTTATGCCTTTTGTAAATCTTACGGTTTCTTCAATTTCTTTTTTCCAAGATTCATACCACTTAATATTAATATTGTAGTTATCTGTAGTTGGATTTTCCTTATAGTTCATACCTGTAGGTACAGTTTTTATTTCCATATGTTCTAGTGCATCTCTACAATCTTCTTGCCTAAATTCACTAGTAACATATTCTACTAGTCTATTGGCTAAGTCAATTATATCCTTTGAACTTCTATTAGACATGTTCATCCTATATGTATTATTGCTAGATTCTATAAATTCTTTGAAGTATTTCGGATCAGAAGAAGAAAATGTACCTGTTATACTTTGATTTATATCTCCTACTCTTACTAAATTATTATTTTCTTCACAAATAATTTTTATTATTTCACCTTGTATCTGATTTGAATCTTGACACTCATCCTCAAAAACATATTTATATCTATTTTGAAACTTAGCTCTTAAATCTTCATCTACAGTCAGAGCTTTATGTGCAAGTATTAATATATCATCATAATCTAGTAAACCATGCTGTTTTAACTTTAAATCGTATTGCCTATATATAGGACGTATAATATTAAGCATACCTTTATGTCCGTTAGAAATTATATTTTCTAATTTTTCAGGCGATATATTTTTATACTTTAATTCACTAATAGCATTTCCTACTAAATCATAAAATCCCTTTTCCCAAGCATCAAGAGTTATATCTCTCCATCTCTCTTCTTTTTGCTCTTTAAGAAACCATCTAAATGCCTTTTCTCCACCATGTAGCCTAAAGTTATTTATACACTCATTTAAAATAATACTCTTTTGTAAATCATCCGCTATACTAAATTCTTCATTTAACATTACAACTTCAGGCTTTTCCTTTATTATTTTTACTGCTAAGCTGTGTATTGTCATTATCTCATAAGAGTTTTCTTCTTTAATTTTATTTTCCTCAAGAATACTTTTTATTCTACCTTTAAAATTGTTAACAGCACTATTCATATAAGTAAGTATTAGTATCTTTGATCCTGCATGCTTATTTTCCATTAAAAGTTTTGCCACTAAATTCGTAACTATAAATGTTTTTCCAGCCCCTGGTACTGCTGGAACAGCCATAGTTCCACCTTCGTATTTTATTATAGGTATCTGATCCTCCCTATAATTTATTTTATTCATTACTATTCCCCCTCTTATCTACGAGCTTTAATAGTAAGCTATATAATATACTCTCCTGTATATAGCCATTAACAGTGTATTCACTTTTATATGCATATACACTCTTAGCACTCAACAATATATTATATATCATATTATTTAAATAATACTTCTTGTAACCTTCTTCCATAGCATCTGTATATATCTTCTTTTCATCAAATGATTTTCTTAAAACTACCACATTACTTATTTCTTTTTCTATTTTCATGTTCCAAGCATTACTACCTATATCAATCCACATCTGTATTGGTCTATTAATATTTGATGATAAATATGTATAAGGTGTAGTTATTATTATATTGTCTCCTTCTTTTAATTCTTCTAACTCATAGTTAGAATGAAAATCTTTAATAGTACTTTTTAAAGCCTCTATAAATATTTTTTCTTTTTCTTTTGTTTTATCAAGATTTAATAAATCTATATTTTCAGTAAATGATTCACTCTCATTAATAATTTTCTTACATATAGATACTTGCTTCTTTCCTTCTTTTAAATTAAGCATCTTATCTATATAAAATTGTATAAGAAACTCATGTATTTTAATATTTCCATTTCTTTTTTCTTCTATATATTCTATTAACTTTTTATACTCTGCACTTTCATCTCTATTTTTAAATATTTTAAATGCTTGAATTCTATTTTTCTGTAATATAATCTCAATAAAACTTACTAGATCTTCATCTTTTATAAGGTCTAAATATCCATAAAATAAGCAACTTGCTACAACCAATGCATTTGAGTACGGATGATCAATTGTCTTATTATCTTTTTTCGTATTAAATACATTAATTTGATTGTAAGATAATATATTACTAATTTGATAATCTAAAACTGTATTGCTAACTGGTGATATTATTGCAATATTTTTGGCTTCTTCTCCATTATGAATTAATTCTACAATCTTACTACAAACTTCTTCAATCATCTCGCTGTATAATTGTATAGACTGGTTTAAATTAATAGTTGCAGGTATTGAATATAGATCTTCTATTGAAATACCTGAGTATCCAATTTCTGATATATTTTTTTCATCCATTAATTTTGATTTTTTTATAATTTTCTCTCTGATATAATCCATATCAATATTATTAAATACAGAGTAATCTCTACTTTCATTTAAATATATATATGTGTCTTCTGTGTAATCTGATATCTTATCAATAAAATCTATTTCTGCAACGCTACAAAGTTCTAGTGAATCAACAATTAAGAATTTTACTTCCTTTGATTTATTTTTAATATACTCATCATGATTTAATAAATAATTATTATATAGATATACACTAAGCGAATTATCAACCATTGAGTTTGATAGCAATGTATATATACTGTCTCTTATACACATCT
>NZ_NOJY02000003.1 GCF_002250835.2 Romboutsia weinsteinii | reverse complement strand
CAGAGGAAGATGTGCTCAACCTTGTAGACAGAAGTATGAATTGATAGATATAAATAGTGGTGAAGTAATAAATAGCAACGGTGATTATTTATTAAGTCCAAGAGATTTAAGTACTATAGAAGATATTGATAAGATAATAGATGCAGGTGTTCATTCTCTAAAGATAGAAGGAAGAATGAAAAAACCAGAGTATGTAGCTACTGTTATAGGAGGTTACAGAAATGCGATTAATGAGTATCTAAACGATAAGAAACTAAATGTGTCACAAGAAACAGTAAACGATTTATATACTATATTCAATAGAAAATTTACTAAGGGATTAATATTAGGAGAAGTTGGAAAAGATGTAATGAACTCTGAAATACCTAATAACCAAGGTTTATATGTTGGAAGAGTAATGAGTTATAACAAAAAAGCTAAGAGATTAAAAATAATGTTAGATAATACTCTTAAAAAAGGTGATGGAATAAACTTAGGCGGGGGAACTATAGGAAGAATAATAAAGAATGGCGAAATAACTACAATTGCTCATAAAGGAGAGATTATAGAGTTAGACTTTATAGGCGAGGCAAGAATAAATCAAATAGTATTTAAAACTTCAGATAGTGAGCTTATGAATAGAGTACAGGCTACGTTCCAACAGGAAAAAGAAAATGTAAAATCAGAAATAAATGCTGAGATAATAATAAGGTTAGGTGAAAATCCAATACTTACTTTAAATGATACAAAAGGTAATAAAGCTAAAATAGAGGGCGATAAAATAGTTGAAAAAGCTATGAAGGTGGCATTGAGTCAAGAGAAGATTGAGTCTCAGATTCAAAAACTTGGAAACACTCCTTATATACTAAATAAGATAGACGTAGTACTAGACGAAGGTGTAAGTCTTCCTATCAGTGTTCTGAATCAAATGAGACGTGATTGTATAGAGCTTCTAGATGAAGAGAGAATTAAGATAAATGGAAGAAATTATAAAGATAAAAAAGTAGCTTATAAACCATTTAAAATAAGCAAAAATGTTGATGAAAAAATTAGAGTTAAAGTTAAAAATTTAGAACAACTTGAGGCTGCATTAGAATGTAATATAGATGTGGCTTATTATGAAGATGTAAATACACTAGATAAAGCAATACAAATGGGATTAAAGTACAACAAAAAAGTTGTATATTCAGCTCCAAGAATAGTAAGATATAAAGAATTTAAACAATTGGATAGAGCAAAGAACTTAGGTATTGATAGTGTACAAATAGGTAGCTGGGGAGTACTTGATTATTTTAAAGGATGTCAACTAAGTATAGATTATAACCTAAATGCATTTAATAGTGAAACAATTAATTTCTTCAAGGAAGAGGGCGTAAAATCACTATGTTTATCTCAAGAATTAAATATTTATGAGATAAAAGAAACATTAAAATATACTGATATGGAAATAGAAGCTTATGTATATGGATACACTCCTATGATGATAACTGAATATTGTCCAATGGGTGTAATAGTAAGAGATTGCAAGAAAGATAAGAGAGCAGCTGCATGTAAAGAAAGTACATATGCACTTAAAGACTTTAAAGGTGAGGAGTATAGAATATCTCAGGATATATTCTGCAGAAGCACTATTTATAATTCGAAGGTTACTTGTATGTTAGACAATTTATACGAGTTAAATGAAATCGGAATAGATGTATTTAGATTAGACTTTACATTAGAAAGTGGAGAAACTGTAAAAGAAGTAATTGAAGCTTATGATGAAGTTTTAGAAAATGATTACAAATTAGGTGCAAAAGCTACAAAACTATACAATAAACTAGATAATGTTGGAACAAGTGCAGGACATTACTATAGAGGTGTAGAATAAGGATATAAGTGATATATTAAAACTATAACAAATTTTCATAAGGGGTAAAATCATGAGAGAAGAAGCTTTAGAAATATTATTTAAATATTTAAAAACAGATAGAATGATAAAGCATAGTTATGCTGTAGAAGCTGTAATGAAGGAACTTGCAAAGAAATTAGATCCAGGTAATGAAGAAAAGTGGGCAATTGCTGGACTTTTACATGACTTAGATTCAGATGTAACTGGTAGAACACCAGGTGTAGTTTGTGAAGCTCATGCAATAACTAGTGTAAAACTTCTAAAAGAAGAAAGCTTTGGAGACGATGAAATCTACAGAGCAATACTTGGACATCATGATGGTAAGGGCGTAGAGAGAGAGAGTTTGATGGAAAAATCAATATATGCAGTAGATCCAATAACTGGATTTATAACTGCAATAGCTTTAGGTTATCCAGATAAGAAAATAACTAGTGTAAAAACTAAGTCTATATTAAAAAGAATGAAAGAAACTAGATTTGCTTCAAATGTAAATAGAGATGCAATAAGAAGTATAGAAACAACTGGAATACCTTTTGAAGAGTTTGCTGAGATTTCATTAAATGCTATGAAAAATATCAGTGATGTATTAGAAGGATAGGATTAAATGAAAGGGGCATGTTTTATAAAGCATGCCCTTTTAGTATTTATTTTGCTAGTATTAAGATAATGGACAAGTGTACGTATTATAAGAATACAGTTAGGGGGATAAAATTCCATGATAGGTAGTATTAAAAGCTATAATAGCCTTGAACAAGATGAAAAGAACTTATTTTGTGATTTTATAAATAGAAATAATAGTGATAAAAAGAGCAAAGAGGATATAGAAAAATTATTTAATTTATCTATATATGACTATGGAAGAGGAGTATTGCTTTATATTATTGATAATAAAGTAGTAGCTAAGCTATGCATTGTTCTCGAAGTAGCTAAAGATTTAAACTCATCCTATATACATCAATTTGAAATACTTGAAGGTATTTGCAACATAAATATAATATTAAGTGAAATAGTACAAAGAGCCATAGATGTATCTAGAGAATATGGGGCAAATGATATTAGACTAGGAGTGAGTGACAAACATATACTAGATAAATTAGGCTTGTATGCGCAGTACAATTCATATAAAATGAACCTAGAAAATAGAAACACAATAGCTAATATTTTAGATTTAGAAACCCTATCAGAAGGGAATAAATATGAATATATTAAAATATATAATGATTCCTTTAGTGATATGCCTCATGGTACGATAACAAATATTAATAAAGTAGAAGAGAATATAACGAATATAAATGACTTAAACTATTATTTCTTTGTTTTAGATGGTAATAAAAGGATCGGGTTTATGGAAGTAACGATTAATGAAGAAGAAGGTATATTTGATATAGGTCTATGTAAAGGCTACAGAAATAAAGGGTATGGCAAATTAATATTAGATAAAGCCATTGAATTTTTAAATCAAAAAAATGTAAAGAAAGTATCTTTGATAGTTATTGAAGAAAATAAAATAGCTTATAATATGTACTTGAAAAGAGGATTTGAAGTAAAAAAAACTTTAGGACATTGGATTAAACTTACAGATGGAGAATAAATATGAAAAAAACATTAATAGCAATTATAGCAACAATAATTATTATACCTATAGGCTTTATAGGAATAAGTAAATTAAAAAATCAAGAAGATGGTATTGATAAAAACATGGATATAGAAAATATAGCTGAAAATGTAAACCCTATATCAAAGGAAAATGTAATAAATATTCTTAAAGCAGAGTATGGAGACCTTATACATGTGACTGAGGATGAAATAAAAACAATTGGTGACAAATATGTTGTGGATGTTAACCTTGAAAATTTGGAAGATGAAGATGAGCATAGCTCTCATGAACATAGTGATGAAAATAATATTGGAACTCATATGATAAATATGTACACAGGAGAACTAATAAAGCCAGATCAGTGGTAAATAAATACTTTGAATTATATGTAAAATATAGGTAATAATATGTTATATTAAAGATAATAAAAAATTAGGGGAGTAAATTTAATGAAAGATAATAAAAATGATTTAATTCAACCATTATTAAACACTGGGAATGTGTATAAACTAAAGTGTGAAAAATGTAAATCGGTATCTGTACAAATAAGTGAACACAAAAATCCAGATTTAGTATGCTTCGAATGTGGCGGTAAGTGTAAAGTTTTATAGAATTAAATTATAAAAATTAGATTTTAAAATATTAAACGGTGTACTAATATAGTACACCGTTATTTGTATAAAAAATATTTATATACTAAAGTTGATTCATAGATTTCAATATAGCTAATAAGTAATTCCAAGTATTTTCAGTAGAAGATATACTCAAATGCTCATTAGGTGTATGAACATCGGCCATATTAGGTCCTATAGATATAGCTTCGGCATCAGGTAAATGCTCTAATAATAGCCCACACTCAAGTCCTGCATGTATTGCCATTATTACAGGATCTTTACCAGTTAATTTTTTATATGCATCTACACATATTTGTTCAAGCTTAGATCCCTTACGGTACTCCCAAGCAGGATATGGATCTTCAGATTCATAAGCTCCACCTAGAGCACAAGCTAAAAGTTTCATCTTATTTGTAATATCAGTTCTTAATGTTTCAACAGAACTTCTAACCGCACATTCACATATTACTTCATTATCAATTGTTTTAAGTACACCTAAATTAGTAGAACTTTCCACTAAACCTTCAATATCCATGCTCATAGTTTGAATACCATTAGGCATTAAGTTTATTAACTTAATAACTCTATCTTTAGAATCACAAGTAAATACTTTTTCTACAGTAGTTTCAGAACAGTTTATAGATATATCAGGGTCAGAAGTACTAAACTCATGCTTAAATATACTTTCAATTTCAGATATTTTTTTCTTAGTATTTTCTACATCAGACTTACTTACTGTAATTAAAGCATCAGCCTCACGTGGTATTGCATTATTTTTAGAACCACCCTCAACTTTAGCTAAATCATAGTCTATATCTAATAAATTTAATAATCTACCTAATAATCTATTAGAGTTAGCTCTCTGTTTGATAATATCCATACCAGAGTGTCCACCTTTTAGACCTTTAATTTCTACTAGTAGACCTTGTTTCTCAGAACATACTTTTTCATATTCAACAGGTACTTTGTTAAATGTAGTCACTCCTCCTGCACAGCTAACTAAAATATATCCTTCTTCCTCAGAATCTAAGTTGATTATATATTTTCCAGAAAGGTTTTTACCATTTAACTTCATAGCTCCAGTCATACCAACTTCTTCATCAGTAGTAAATAAAAGTTCTATAGCTGGATGTTCTACATCATTGGAAGATACAACTGCCATACCCATAGCTACAGCTATACCATTATCACCACCAAGAGTAGTTCCTGTAGCATATATCATGTCACCATCAACTCTTAATTTGATAGGGTCTTTTTCGAAATCATGTACAGTGTCTTTATTTTTCTCACAAACCATATCCATATGGCCTTGAAGAATTACTCCAGGACAATTCTCATAACCTTTAGTAGCTGGCTTTTTGATTATTATATTTAGGTGTTCATCTTGTATAGACTCAAATCCTAAATCTTTACCAAATTTAAGTAAAAAATCACTTATAGCTTTTTCATTTCCAGAACCTCTAGGGATTTGAGATATTTCTTCAAAATGCTTAAAAACTAGCTCTGGCTTTAACCCTTTTAATATATTTTCCATTATTGATATCTCCTTTTTTATGAATATGTTAGTTTAACTAGCTATTTTTATTTAATAATACAAATTTATATTACAAATAAAGTGTGATTATGTATAATATATAAATAGCTATATAAATAGTATAATACAAATCTACATAAAATAAACACTAGAAAATAAATAGATAAATAAGGAGGAAGCATGAACGAGAAATCGCTAAGAGTTTTAGAATTTAATAAAATAATAGACATGTTAAAGGAAAAAGCTTCATCTTCTTTAGGTTTAAAATATATAGAAAAACTAATGCCGAGTTCTGATTTCGAAGACGTTAAATATATGCTAGAAGAAACTAATGAAGCACAGGCTATATATTTAAAAAGAGGTATAACAGGACTATCAGGGATTCATGATATAGAAGATAAAGTAAAGAGAGCAAATATTGGAGCATCTCTAGATGCAGGCAGTTTAATAATGGTAGCAGATACCTTAAGAGCTGCTAGAACATTAAAGAATAATCTATCTAGCTCAGATGAAGAGGATTTTAATTATCCAATAATTCAATCTATGTCAAACTCACTATATGTATATAGAGATATAGAAGATGCAATATATAATGCAATAGTAAGTGAAATAGAAGTATCTGATAATGCATCAAGTACGCTTAGAGATTTGAGAAGAAGGATAGTACAAAAGAATCAATCAATAAGATCAAAACTAAATTCAATAATAACTTCAACTACATACCAAAAATATTTACAGGATGCAATAATCTCAGTAAGAGGAGATCGATTTGTAGTGCCTGTAAAAGCAGAGTATAGATCTCAAGTAACTGGTATTGTACATGATCAATCTTCAACTGGTGCTACACTGTTTATAGAGCCTATGAGCATAGTTGAAATGAATAATGAATTAAGAAAGCTAAGATTAGATGAAAAAGAGGAAATCGAAAGAATCTTAGCTGAATTATCAGCCATGATTGGAGAAGTTAGTGAGGATATAATATCTAATCAAGAGATTTTAGGTAGATTAGATTTTGCATTTGCAAAAGGAAAACTATCAGTTCAGATGAGAGCTGTTTCTCCTGAATTAAATGAAGATAAATATATAAATATTAAAAAAGGAAGACATCCATTACTAGATAAAGATAAAGTAGTTCCAAATTCAGTTTATCTAGGTAGAGATTTCCATACATTGGTTATAACGGGACCAAATACAGGTGGTAAGACAGTAACTATCAAAACTGTAGGTCTATTTGCACTTATGACTCAAAGTGGACTTCATATACCAGCAGATTTTGGAAGCAGCATGTGTATATATGATAATATATTTGCAGATATTGGGGATGAACAAAGTATAGAACAAAGCTTATCTACCTTCTCGTCTCATATGACGAATATAGTGTCTATATTAAGTGAAGTTACAGCAGATTCTTTAGTAATATTTGATGAATTAGGAGCTGGTACAGACCCTATAGAAGGAGCCGCACTTGCAATAGCAATATTAGAAGATGTAAATATGGCAGGAGCAAAATGTATAGCAACTACTCACTATAGTGAAATTAAAAACTATGCATTAACTAAGCCAGGAGTTGAAAATGCAGCTGTTGAGTTTGATTTAGAAACTTTAAGTCCCACATATAGACTACTTATCGGAGTTCCTGGAAAATCAAATGCATTTGAAATATCTAAAAAATTAGGTCTTAGTGACTATGTGATTACTAGAGCAAAAGAATTTATAAATACAGATAATATAGAATTAGAAGATGTTCTTCAAAACGTAGAGAAAAATAGAATAAAAGCGGAAGAAGAGAGATTAGAGGCAGAGAAGCTAAAAGCTCAAATTGAAAGACTAAAGATAGAATATGATGAAAAGCTAGAAAAACTAGCAAATCAAAAAGAAAAATTAATAGAACAAGCTAAGTCAGAAGCATTTAGAATAACGAGACAGGCAAAAGAAGAAGTTGACTTTATAATTAAAGAATTAAGAAGGTTAGAAGATGAACGTGCTTCTAAAGAAAAAAATCAGCAAATAGAAGACCTTAGAAAAGAATTATCTAAATCTATGGGTGCATTGCAACCAACAGTTAAGAGTATGATAGTACCTAAGGTTACTACAAAAGAAATAAAGAACCTGAGTGCAGGAGATGAAGTTAAGGTAATAACTTTAAATCAGCAAGGAACTGTAGTTTCTGTAGATGAAAAGAAAAAAGAAGCTGTAGTTCAATTGGGAATAATGAAAATGAATTTACCATTTAAGTCGCTTCAAAAATCTAAGAAGGATGCTAAAACTACAGTTACAAAAACTACAAGAAGTATAATAAAATCTAAATCAGGAAATGTAAAGAGTGAAGTAGACTTAAGAGGCATGAATTTAGAGGAAGCTATAATGGAAGTTGATAAGTACTTAGATGACGCGTACGTAGCAGGCCTAGAATCTGTCACAATAATACATGGTATAGGTACAGGTGTATTAAAATCAGGACTTCAAGATATACTTAAAAGACACAAACACGTTAAATCTCAAAGACCAGGTCAATATGGTGAAGGTGGAGCTGGTGTAACGATGATCACGTTAAAATAGATAAAAAGCTTATGATAAAGGCGGGAATATAAAATGATATTAGTATCTGCATGCTTACTTGGAATAAACTGTAAATATAGTGGAGATAATAATGAAAGTGAGAAGGTAAAAGAATACTTAAAAGACAAAATTTTTGTATTAGTTTGCCCAGAACAACTGGGCGGACTTTCTACTCCGAGAGATCCAGCTGAAATTATATCAAAGGGTGAATGCGGTAAGCAAGATAAAGTTATAAGTAATAAAAATATAGACGTAACGGGTAATTTTAAAAAAGGTGCAGTAGAGACTTTAAAGATAGCTCAAATATATGGATGTAGGGAAGCTATATTAAAAGAAGGAAGTCCATCATGTGGATCTAGTTTGATATATGATGGAACTTTTTCAGGGAAAAAAATACCTGGACAAGGTGTAACGGCTGCATTATTAAGACAGAATAATATAAAAGTAACTAGCGAAAAAGAAATATAACTCATAATATAACGAAATATGTCAAATATCTTGAAAAAACTTATGAATTGATTTACCATAAAGTAATAAGAGATAGAGAGAGGAGCAACATAATGCAAGATTTCAAGGTAGCAATCGCCAATTGCCTTAAGGAAAAGATAGAAGATTTAACTGTAGACGAAATATTAGGACTTATAGAAGTTCCACCAAATAAAGAAATGGGAGATTATGCTTTCCCATGCTTCAAATTAGCAAAAGTATTTAGAAAAGCACCAAATATGATAGCTGAAGATTTATCATCTACTATAGAAGCTAGTGGAGTAATATCTAAAGTAATGCCATTAGGTGGATATGTTAACTTCTTCGTAAACAAATCTCAATTAGCAGAAACTGTTATAAAAGAAGTATTAACTCAAAAAGAAAAGTACGGACATAGTGATTTAGGACAAGAAAAATCTGTAGTAATAGATTTCTCATCTCCTAACATAGCGAAGCCTTTCCATATAGGTCATATAAGAACTACTGTTATAGGGAATTCATTATATAAAATATATGATTCTCAAGGATACGATGTAGTAAGAGTAAACCACTTAGGAGACTACGGAACTCAATTTGGTAAGCTTATAGTAGCATTTAAATTATGGGGTGATAAAAAGACTGTAGAAGCTAACCCTATACCAGAATTATTAAAGTTATACGTACAATTCCATGATGAAGCTGAATCTAAGCCAGAAATGGAAGATGAAGCAAGAGCTTGGTTTACTAAGTTAGAAAATGATGATGAAGAAGCTAAAGAATTATGGAAATGGTTCAGAGACGAAAGTTTAAAGGAATTTGCTAGAGTTTATGATTTATTAGATATACAATTTGATTCTTATGCTGGAGAAAGTTTCTACTCAGATAAGATGGATGATGTTATAAAACTAATAAATGAAAAGGGATTATTACAAGAATCTCAAGGTACTAATGTTGTAGATTTAGAAGAATTCAATATGCCTCCAGCTCTTATAACTAAGACTGATGGTTCAACATTATACATGACTAGAGATTTAGCGGCAGCTTTATATAGAAAAAATAATTATGATTTTGAAAAGTGTATATATGTAGTTGGATCTCAACAAAGTTTACACTTCCAACAATTATTTAAGGTATTAGAGCTTGTTGGATTCGAATGGGCTAAAGACTTAGTTCACGTTCCATTTGGTATGGTTGCTTTAGAAGAAGGAACTATGTCTACTAGAAAAGGTAGAGTAGTATTCTTAGAGGACGTATTAAAGCAAGCTATAGAAAAAACTAAAGAAACAATGCTTGCTAAAAACCCTGAGGCTAAAAATGTAGATGAAATAGCTAAGCAAGTAGGGGTTGGAGCTGTAGTATTCCAAGAATTATCTAACAGTAGAATAAAAGATTACACATTCTCTTGGGAGAGAACATTAAGCTTTGAAGGTGAGACTGGACCTTATGTTCAATATACTCATGCTAGATGTTGTGCAGTTTTAAGAAAAGCAGAACAAGAGGTAACTGCAGATGTTAACTATGAATTATTATCTAACGGAGATAGTGCAGAAGTGCTAAAGGTAATAGGTTCATTTAATAAGAGCATACTTTCATCGTTAAGAAGAAATGAGCCACATATAGTAACTAGATTTGTACTAGATTTAGCTCAAGCTTTCAATAAATTCTATCATGATAATCCAATATTAGTTGATGATGTAGAATTAAGGAATGCAAGATTAGCATTAGTTGAAGCTACTAGACAAAGTTTAGAAAATGGTCTAAGCTTACTAGGAATGCAAGCACCAGAAAGAATGTAGGGATATATCCTACATGTGACAGCTTTTTAGCTGTCTCTTTTTGTTTAAGTGAGTGAGTATATTAAATATATTAACTGATAAAAATAATTAATAGGGTATTACGTTAGGAAGGTAATATACATGAAGGATAATATAATAAAAAAATCATATATAGCTGCTTTTGGAATAGAAAATAAGTCACTAAAAAATTTAATGACTATCAATACAAAATGTATGATAGATGATGACACACAAAGATACGTTTATATAGATAATAACAGGTTAAAAGACGAGCTTATTTACTATAATTTCTATGGTGAGAAGCCGCAACATAATAGTATACTTAATATTTTACTACCTATAATGCTTGCAAATACAAATATTCAGAGAAGTGAAGATGAAGCAGTCAAGCTAATGCAAAAGTATGTAAAATATCTAAAAAAAGAGCAATATTTATTTGATTATATATTAGGGACTGTAATGTACAATTGCACAGTACATACTTTACTAGAAAATAAAAATATAGAATATGTAGACTTACTACAGTCTATAAAAGAAAAAATTATAGGTCTAGTAGTGGATTTAGATAAGATGAGTACTATTAAATTTCAGATGGCGAGAATAAACTTTATACAAGAAATTGATAAGTATATGGAGCTAAAAGTAGAAGATTATGATGACAGTAAAATAATAACTACTGTATTAAATATTTTATATGATATTTATATAGAGGATAGAGAAATAAGTATTGATGGAATAGAAAGCATGAAAAAATCTATATTATCTATACTTGGTGAAGATGGCGAAGAAGAGATAGATAATATAGACTTTACTTTATCAATGTCAGAATACATTATTAAGCTGAGAAAGTATAAAATCAATAAGAAAGTATACAATCAAAGTGCAGACCCAAGAAGCTTAATAGGTCTTAATGAAGGTGAATCTAAATTAGACCCAATACTTAATCAAATAACAATTGTATCTAAAAATTTTAGTGATAATATACTTAGAGTTAAAGTTCAATCTAAATCTGGAGAATACACACTAAAATTTAAAAAATCATAATTTTTAAGTTTTAATTAGAAGATTCTAAGTACGTAACGAATTGTTCTTCTGTAGTATTAGTTAAGAAGCATAGCTCTTTTACTATATTATTTCTAAGTTCAATAAAATCTTCAAGGTTTGTATTATCATTAGTATATTCTAATGCTTTTATAATAAGTAGTAAATCCCTTTTAGATAAAGCGCTTATAGATACTTGGTCAATTAATTCCATAAAAAACTCCCTTTCTGAATAGTAGTACTTATATAATATTTCTACAAAAATTAATAAAAAACCTTCTTTTTTTTGAGAAATTGATAAGATATTACATATACTATTTTAACCTAAAAATAATGCAAAACAATAGATAATCTTAATATAGAGGTGAAATATTTTGAAAATATTACTGACAACATTAAACTCTAAGTTTATTCATACAAATTTAGCTATAAGATACCTAAAAGAGTTTGTAAGAGACTTAGAAGAAGTAGAAATAAGAGAGTATACAATAAATAATGATTTAGACTATATACTAAAAGATATATATAAGAATGACTATGACATAATATTATTTTCAACTTACATATGGAATGTATATGATATAGTAAAACTTTGCGACAATATAAAGAAAGTTAAGCCTAATACTAAGATAGCGCTAGGTGGTCCAGAAGTAACTTATGATAGTGAATGTTCTATGAGGAACTATCCTTTTGTAGATTATATACTATGTGGAGAAGGGGAATTAGTATTTAGAGATTTGGTACTACACCTACAAGGTAAGAAACATATTGAAGATGTTGAGGGTGTAGTATATAGAGATGGAAATGAAATTATAAAAAATAAACCGAAGGCCTTATTACAAAACTTGGATGAAATACCTAGCCCTTACGAAAACTTAGATCCAAAAGAGTACGAAAATAGGATAGTATACTATGAGACATCAAGAGGATGTCCATTTAACTGTCAGTATTGTTTATCATCTACACTAAAAGGATTAAGATACTTCGGTATAGATAGAGTAAAAAGAGATTTAAAAAAATTAATAGATGCTAGAGTGTCTCAAATTAAATTTATAGATAGGACTTTTAATGCTAATAAAAAGTTTGCTATGGAAATTATGAATTTCCTTATGGAAAATGATAATGACTATACAACTTATCACTTTGAAGTTACAGCACATTTACTAGATGACGAGATGTTAGACTTCTTAAAAGATTGTAAAGAGGGATTATTCCAATTTGAAATAGGAGTACAAACAACAAATCAAAAATCACTAGATGCAGTAGGTAGAAGAGATGACTTTAAGAAATTATCTTATGTAGTTCAAAAAGTAGCATCATATAGAAATATTCACCAACATCTAGATTTAATTGCAGGTCTTCCATATGAAGGATATGAAAGTTTTGAGAACTCATTTAATGATGTATTTAACTTAGGAATAGAACATTTACAACTAGGATTCTTAAAAATGATTAAAGGTACAGGTGTAAGAAATACTGCAAATGATCATGGATACAAATATAAGGACTATGCACCATATGAGATTTTATACAATGATTATATAAGCTATACTGAGATATTGAAGTTAAAAGATATAGAGGAAATATTAGAAAAATATTATAACTCTAAAAACTTTGTGTTATCAATGAGATATATAATTCATAATTTCTATAGCCAAAGTCCATTTAAATTCTTTGAAGATTTTGCTACATATTTTGATGAAAATGGATACTTTGATATGGCTCAAGGTAAAAATGCATTATATAAAATATTACTAGATTTTTACAATGAAAAAATAAATGTGAACAAAGACTTATTTAATGATATACTAAAATACGATTATATATCACTAGGTAAAACATCTAATGTGCCTCAGTTCTTTACTAAGTTAGAAATAGAAGACTTCAAAAATAGATGTCACGTATTTTTACAGGATGAAGAGAACTTAAGCAAATATTTACCTAGCTTTACAAATACGCCAGCAAAACATATTATAAAATATGTTCATTTTGAGCCTTTTAGATTTAATATTTTAGAATTAAAGAAAGATATACGTAGTAAGTTAGAGTTAGATGAAAATATAGTACTATTCGTATATGATGATAAAAAAATATTTGAAAAATCAAAAGCCTACAGCGTGGAAATATAGGAGGTTAAGATGAATTTTAAGATAGAAAAATATTTATTAAAGAAAACAGAAGAGCTAGCTTTTATTACATTAAAAAGTGAGGGAGAATTTCAATTAAAAGGATATGAAATACCTAAAGCTGGACTAGATGTTCCTATAAAAAATGAAGTACTAGTAAAAGGAATTAAAGAAGAAACTGCTCAAGAGAAGATAAATTCTATGTCTATAGCAGATGCTATGATATACATAATCGGTATAGATAGCAAGTTTAAATATAATGATGAATATAGAAAGTTTTTAGACGCATTAGCTACAAATATTGATATAGATATTAGAGCATATGCTGGATATATGTCTAGAAAATATTTTGATATTGGTGAATATACAGATTCATTAATATATTTAAAGGCACTAATAACAATGTATCCAAATGATATAGAAGGAATGTATCATTATGCTATCGTTTGTCAAGAAGTAGCTCAAAAGCATCAAAAAGATTCAGATGATGAAGCTATGAACAAGTTTTTACTTGAAGCGCTTGAGAAGTTAGAAATGGTAGTTCAGTTAGATGAAGGATTTGCTTTAGCTTATTATCACTTAGGATACCATTATTATAATCAAGGTCAGTATGTAAAATCTAAAGTTATATGGGAAGAAGCTCAAAAATTAGGTCTAGAGCCTGATTTAATGGCTGAAGTACAAGAAAATATAGGTAAAATGGACTTTAAGGTTCAGTATGAAGAAGGATATACATTAGTGTTCCAAGGTAAAAATGAAGAAGGACTAGAAAAATTACGTCCATTAGAAGAAGAACACTCTGATTGGTGGAATCTTTTATTCATGATAGGTTTAGCTTATAAAAATATGAATGAAATAGAATCGGCTAAACAATACTTCGAAAAAATATTATTACTAAAGCCTCACCAAGTAGATGCTATGGTAGAATTAGCTCTTTGTGAAGCAAGTTCATTTAATATGGAAAGAGCAATAGAATTATTTGAAACTGCGGCCAAGATAAAAGAGGATCCAGAAATATTATGCAACTTAGGTATGGCATATTTAAATAATGGAGATTTAGATGATGCTATTTACTTTATAGAAAGAGCATATGAATTAGATCCACAGGATGAAATCACAGTAGCTTGCTTAAGAGAATTAGATAAGTATAGATAAATTTAATATCCTCTAAGAAATTATATAATTTCTTAGAGGATATTTTTTGTGTAACAAGAATTTATTATTCTGATAACTTTATCTATATTATTTAAAATATGATTTTAGCAAGAGATTATATTTACATATTTAATGTCATAAATATAAAATATGCCAATATTAGACTCAATATTACAAAATTAATATTACTTGTATAAATAAAAAATTGTTATTAAAATGTCAAAAAAATAAGTATATTATCTAAATGAAAATAAGCTAATTGAACATAAAGATAAGTAAAAAATGTTTTATTTATTGAGATATAAAATAAATTATATAAAAACATTATAGAAATATAAAATAAAATATTTTCTGAGACATATAGATAAGCATAGGCTAAATACTTATATTTCTATTATTATGCTTAAAATTAACATTTATATAAAAATAAATTTATGCAGATTTTATATTTATATATTAAAAAAATGTTGAATTTAGTAAAATAAAATGAAAAAATAAAATAAAAATAAAATGGATAATTGTGTTAAAAAAATATTTAAAAAACTACCAAAATGGCTAGAAATTAGTATATAATCAAATTAGATAATGCTTATTTTTAAATAACAATATTTTTGTTAAAACAGACATATTTTTTTAGTCACCTAAGGATTTTAAAATCAAAAAAAGGGGATAGGGGATATGAATATGGATAAAAAAATGATGACTATCGATTTGAATAGCCACGTATTGCTAGATAAGGCAGAAAAAGATGGCGTAGAAACAATGTACGATAGGAAGCAAGGATTTAAAAGTCAATGTGGATTTGGTCTTCAAGGTAATTGTTGTAGAATATGCGGTATGGGACCTTGTAGAATAACTCCTAAAACTCCAAGAGGTATATGTGGAGCTGATGAGCATGTTATAGTAGGTAGAAACTTTGCAAGAATGGTTGCTGGGGGGACAGCAGCTCACTCTGACCATGCTAGAGATATAGCTCATACTATGGCATTAAGTAGTAGAGATGGAAATTATAAAATAAGAGATGAAGAAAAATTAATAATATTAGCAAAAGAGTGGGATGTAGAAACAGAAGGTAGAGATATCTATGATATAGCTCACGAAGTTGCAGATGTTGCATTAATGGAATTTGGTAAACCTCATGGGGTAGCAAGATTCTTAAAGAATGCTCCAGAGCCAAGACAAAAAATTTGGAAAGACCTTGGTATAGAGCCAAGAGCAATAGATAGAGAAATTGCAACAATAATGCATTCAACTCACATAGGTTGTACAGGTGATATAGATAGTTTAATACATATGTCGCTTAGAACTGCATTAGCAGATGGATGGGTTGGATCTATGATAGGTACTAGATTCAGTGATATCTTATTTGGAACACCTACAGTAAGAGAAACAGAAGCTAACCTAGGTGTTTTAGAAGATAATAAAGTAAATATAATATTACATGGTCATGAACCATCATTATCAGAAATGATAGTTTTAGCATCAGAAGACCCAGAACTAGTAGCTTTGGCTAAAGAAATGGGAGCTGATGGAATAAACTTAGCAGGTATGTGCTGTACAGGTAATGAAGTTACAATGAGACATGGTGTAAAAACAGCTGGAGACTTCCACCAACAAGAACTTGCAATAGTAACTGGTGCAGTGGAAGCTATGATAGTTGACGTTCAATGTATATTCCCAGCATTAGCAAAAGTTGCTGACTGCTATCACACAAAATTCATAACAACATCTCCAAAGGCTAAAATAGCTGGTTCAACATATATGGAATTCTCAGAAGAAACTGCATATGCAGATGGATATAAAATAGTTAAAGAAGCAGTATTAAACTTTAAAAATAGAGATAAAGAAAAAGTACTTATACCAGAATTAAAATCTAAAGCAACAGTTGGATATAGCGCAGATGCAATATTAGGTCAACTAGATAGAGTTGTAAACTCTCATATAGATCCTGCAGGAACACTTAAACCTTTAGCAGATTGTTTAAAATCTGGGGTATTAAGAGGAGCAGTAGGTGTAGTTGGATGTAACAATGCAAAAGGAGTTTCAAACTTAGCTCACGTAACAATAATGAAAGAATTAATTAAAAACGATATACTTGTAGTTACTACAGGATGTGGTGCTTCAGCAGCAGCTAAATTTGGTTTAATGACTAAAGAAGCTAGAAAACTTGCAGGTAAAGGTCTTGCTACAGTTTGTGATCTAGTAGATATACCACCAGTTCTACATTTAGGTTCTTGTGTTGACTGTAGCCGTATATTAGATGTAGTAGGAGGAACTGCTAAGTTATTAGATATGGATATGTCTGATCTTCCGGTAGCAGGAGTAGCTCCAGAGTGGATGTCAGAAAAAGCAGTAGCTATAGGATCTTATGTTGTAGCTTCTGGTATAGACACATACTTAGGTGTAATGCCTCCAGTTACAGGTTCTTCAAGAGCTGTAGAAATATTATGTGGAGAATTACAAGATATGGTTGGAGCTAAATTCACAGTAAATGAAAACCCACAAGAATTAGCTCAAATAATTATTCAAGATATAGAAAAGAAACGTGTTCATTTTGAAAACTTAGTAGAAGAGAGAATGAATGAAAAAGTTGAAGCTGGTGCAGAAGCTTAATATAAATTAAATAAATGATTATAAAACTATAAATACTACTTTGAAAAGTCAGTAATTTTAAAATAATAAGTTCTTGATAGAACTAGCTATAGTTTATTTTGCATGTAAAAAATAAACTATAGCAAACGTTTTTTATCAATTGAGTATCAAATGGTCGCTAAAATACGAATTATTTCTAAAATAAAATAAAAAAATAACCATAGATGGTTACGAATGACAAAAGGATGGTATAATATGAAAATAGCAATAACAGGTAAAGGTGGAGTAGGTAAAACGACTTTTTCTTCAATGTTATCTAGAATGTTTGCTGAAGACGGGTATAGAGTTGTTGCTGTAGATGCTGATCCAGACGCTAATTTAGCATTAGCATTAGGATTTCCTCGAGACGTATATGACTCATTAGTTCCTATATCAGACATGAAAAAGTTAGTTTCAGATAGAACAGCTGCAGAAACAGGTACTTTTAATAAGATGTTCAAATTAAATCCAAAGGTTGATGATATACCGGATAATTATTGTAAAGAACATAATGGAGTGAGATTACTTACTCTTGGTACTGTTGATTCTGGTGGTTCTGGATGTGTATGTCCAGAGCATGTCCTACTAAAGAGACTATGTTCTCACTTAATACTACAAAATAAAGACGTAGTGGTTATGGATATGGAAGCTGGTATAGAGCACTTAGGTAGAGGTACTGCCCAAGGTGTAGATGCTTTTATAGTAGTAGTAGAACCAGGAGAAAGAAGTTTACAAACTTATAGAAAAGTTAAAAAGCTAGGAAATGATATAGGTGTAAAAAAAGTATTTGTTGTAGGTAATAAAATTAGAAACAAAGAAGATGAGGAATTTATAATACAAAATTTAGAAAATGGTGAAGCCTTAGGTTTCATTTATTATAACCAAGACGTTATAAATTCTGACAGATCGAATCAATCTCCATATGATACAAGTGAAGAAACAAGAGAACAGGTAAGAGTAATAAGAGACAGATTAATGTCATTACAAAACCTAAAATAAGTTTAAGAACTAATCATGTAAAGATACTTCATGAATAGTTTTTGAAGCACTATTATACATAGTGTTATAAATATTATTAATTTGTGGAGGAGATTAAATTATGGGATTCAAATCTGATATTGAAATAGCTCAAGAGGCTAAACCTCAAGATATAAGGGAAGTAGCAAAAAAATTAGGATTAACAGAAGAGGATTTAGATTTATATGGAAAATATAAAGCTAAAGTTGACTATAATCTTCTGAAAAAAGATAACGGTGGCAAAAAATCTAAAGTTATATTAACTACAGCTATAAACCCAACTCCAGCAGGAGAAGGAAAAACAACTACAACAATAGGTGTTGCAGATGGTTTAGCTAAATTAGGTAAAAATGTATTAGTGGCATTAAGAGAGCCTTCTTTAGGTCCAGTATTTGGTATAAAAGGTGGAGCAGCAGGTGGAGGATATGCACAAGTTGTTCCTATGGAAGATATAAACCTACACTTTACAGGAGATTTCCATGCTATAGGAGCTGCAAATAACTTATTAGCAGCAATGTTAGATAACCATATTCACCAAGGTAATGAACTACAAATAGATAGTAGAAGAATTACTTGGAGAAGATGTGTTGACATGAACGATAGACAATTAAGAAATATCGTTGATGGATTAGGATCTAGAGCTGATGGTGTTGCTAGAGAAGATGGATTTGATATAACAGTTGCTTCTGAAGTAATGGCAGCATTCTGTCTAGCTGACGATATAGTTGATTTAAAAGCTAGGTTAGGAAGAATAATAGTTGGATACAACTTCAGTGGTGATCCTGTAACAGCAGCTCAGTTAAAAGCTAATGGTGCTATGGCAGCTTTATTAAAGGATGCTTTAAAACCAAACTTAGTTCAAACTTTAGAAGGAACACCTGCATTTGTTCATGGTGGACCATTTGCTAATATCGCTCATGGATGTAACTCTGTTATAGCTACAAGAATGGCTATGCACTTTGCAGACTATGTAGTAACAGAAGGAGGATTTGGTGCTGATCTTGGTGCTGAAAAATTCTTAGATATTAAGTGTAGAATGGCAAACATAAAACCAGCAGCGGTTATTATAGTTGCTACAGTAAGAGCATTAAAATACAATGGAGGAGTTGCTAAGGATCAATTAAATAATGAAAACTTAGAAGCTTTAGAAGCTGGTCTTCCAAACTTATTGAAGCACGTTGAGAATATAACTCAAGTGTATAAGTTACCAGCAGTTGTTGCTATAAATGAGTTCCCTACTGACACTAAAGCAGAAGTTGAATTAGTAAGACAAAAATGTCAAGAGTTAGGTGTTAATGTTGCATTGTCTCAAGTTTGGGCTAAAGGTGGAGAAGGTGGAACTGAATTAGCTAGGGAAGTATTAAGATTGATAGATGAAGAAGAAAATAATTTTGAATTCTGTTATGAAGATGATTTAACTATAGAAGAAAAAATAAATGCAATAGCTACTAAGATATATGGAGCAGATGGTGTAGTATTTACTCCAGCAGCTAAGAAAGAATTAGCTAACTTAGAAGCTTTAGGATTTGGGAATATGCCAATATGTATGGCTAAAACTCAATATTCTTTAACTGATGATTTAACTAAATTAGGAAGACCTACAGGATTTAATATAACTGTAAGACAATTAACAGTTTCAGCTGGAGCTGGATTTATAGTTGCTCTTACAGGAGAAATAATGAAGATGCCTGGACTTCCAAAAGTTCCAGCAGCTGAAAGAATAGATGTTGATGAAAATGGAGTAATAGCAGGATTATTCTAATAGATTAAAATAATTGGTAGTGTGTAGGTGTTTATCTACACACTACTTAATACATAAATATAAAAAACAATACCTTATAGTACTTAAGGGGGAGAATTAATGAATATATCTGAGAAAAGTTGTGTAGAATTTGTTGAAGTATTAGCTTCTAAAGCAGCAGTACCAGGTGGCGGTGGAGCTGCGGCACTTGTAGGTGCTATAGGTATGGCGTTAGGTAGTATGGTATGCAACCTAACAATAGGTAAAAAGAAGTACGCAGAGTACGAAGAAAGTGTAAAAGATACATTAGCTAGAGCTTCAAAGCTGGAAGCTGATTTATTAACTATGATAGACAAGGATGCAGAAGGATTCTATCCTTTATCTAAAGCTTATGGTCTTCCGACATCTACAGAGGAAGAAAAACAATTCAAAGCTGAAACTATGGAAAGTGCATTAAAGGTAGCATGTGAAGTACCATTAAACATAGTAAGAGCATGTTATGAAGCAATAAAACTACATGAAGATTTAGTAGACAAAGGATCGAGACTTGCAATAAGTGATGTTGGAGTAGGAGTTCAATGTTTAAGAGCAGCTATACTAGGTGGGCAGTTAAATGTAGTTATAAATATAAATTCTATAAAAGATCAAGATTATGTTAATGAAGTTAGAACTGAAGTAAACAAATTAGTTGAAGATGGCGTTAGAATATGTGATGAAGTTTACGATAAAGTAGTAAAAGCGTTATAGAAAGTAAATTGTATACTATATAAATTAGAAAATAAAGGCGTGTAAATGCGCATTAGACATAAATAAAAAGTTGAATAGGAGGGCATTAGTATATGGAAGTAGTTCAAACTAAAGGTCAAATAATAAAAGGAAAACCAGTTGCTGATCAAATTAGCGAAAATTTAATAAAAGAAGTTAATGAGTTAGTAAAAGAGGGTATAAATCCTAAGTTAACTATAATTAGAGTTGGTGCTAGAGGAGACGATTTAGCTTATGAAAGAGGAGCATTAAAAAGATGCGAAAACATAGGTATAACAACTGAAGTTTTAGAGCTAGCTGAAGATATAGCTCAAGAACAATACATAGAAACATTAAAAAAGGTGAATGAGGATAAAGATGTTCACGGGATACTATGTTTTAGACCACTTCCTAAACAATTAAATGAAGAATCTATAAAATATGTTATATCTCCAGAAAAGGATGTAGATTGCTTCAGCCCTGTAAATGCAGCTAAGGTAATGGAAGGAGATCAAAGTGGATTCCCACCATGTACTCCAACAGCAGTAGTTGAAATATTAAAGCATTATGGTGTTGAATTAAAGGGTGCTAAAGTAACTGTACTTGGAAGAAGTATGGTAGTTGGAAAGCCTGCAGCAATGCTTTTATTAAATGAACATGCTACTGTTACAATATGCCATTCTAGAACTAAAGATTTAGCTAATGTAACATCAGAAGCGGACATTTTAGTAGCTGCTGTTGGTAGAGCTAAGATGGTAAAAGAAAACTTTGTAAAAGAAGGCGCTGTAGTAGTAGATGTTGGGATAAATGTTGATGAAGAAGGTAAGTTATGTGGAGATGTTGATACTGATGATGTATTAGATAAAGTATCTATGATAACTCCAGTTCCTGCAGGAGTAGGTTCTGTAACAACATCTATACTTGCAAAGCATGTAGTAAAGGCTTATAAGTTACAAAATAATAAATAGTATTGAAGTTTTTTAGGGGGGATAGAGATGGTAATTTCTGAAAAGAAGCCAATGGAAGAAGTAATAGGATTCTTAAAAGATGCTGAAAAAATAATACTAGTTGGCTGTAATCAATGTGCTGCTACATGTAAAAGTGGTGGAGAAGAAGAACTTGTTAAAATGAAGGAATCATTGGAAGCCGAGGGGAAACAAGTATTAGGTTACACAATTTTAGATCCTGCTTGTAATCTTTTAAAATCTAAAAAAGACTTAAAAGCTTTAAAAAATGAATTAAAAGAAGCCGATGCTATATTATCTTTAGCTTGTGGAGACGGAACACAAACTATAGTTAAAAATACAAAAAATATGCCAGTATATCCAGCTAATAATACATTATTCATCGGGGAAGTAGAGAGAGTTGGACAATTTGAAGAAGCATGCAAAGCATGTGGAGCATGTGAACTTGGATGGACAGGTGGAATATGCCCAATAACTATGTGTGCTAAAGGCTTATTAAATGGAGCATGTGGTGGAGCTAAAAATGGAAAATGTGAAGTTAGTCAAGAAAACGATTGTGCTTGGATAAAAATCTATGACAGATTAAAAGCACTAGATCAATTAGAAAACTTAACAGAAATAAGACCACCAAAAGACTATTCTTTACAAACTAATCCAAGAAGATATGATGTTAAGAAAAAAGAAGCTGATGCAACAGCAAATGCTTAATATAAGAAGCTTTTATAAGATTAAAAGGGGGATTTTAGATGAGCTTATTACAAGAAGTACTAGAAAGAGGAGAGTTTGCTATAACTACGGAGATGGCTCCTCCAAAAGGGACAGATCTTTCTCATTTGGTAGAATGTGCAAAGCCACTTGTTGGTAGAGTTCATGCTGCTAATGTTACGGATTTCCAATCTGCTGTTATGAGAACAACTTCACTTGCTACATGTAAATTATTAAAAGATGTAGGATTAGATCCTGTAATTCAAATAACAGGTAGAGATAGAAATAGAATAGCTATACAAGGTGAAATGTTATCTGCTGGAGTATTTGGTATAAATAATATGCTAGCACTAACTGGAGACCATACAGTAGTAGGAGATCACCCACAAGCTAAAGGTGTATTTGATTTAGATTGTGTAGGAATACTTCAAACTGCGGAAACTTTAATGTCTGGTGAAGATATGGTAGGAAATAAATTAAAAGGTTCTCCAGATTTCTTCTTAGGAGCATCGGTTACTCCTGAATATACTCCAATAGAAGTTCAACTTTTAAAAATGCAGAAAAAAATAAATGCGGGTGCTAAGTTCTTCCAAACTCAGGCTGTATACGATGTAGAGCATATGAGAGAATTCAGAAAACATACAAAGGATATGAATTGCAAAGTTTTAGCAGGAATAGTTCCTTTAAAATCTCCAGGAATGGCTAAATTTATGACTGCAAATGTACCTGGTATATTTGTTCCTGATGAGCAAATAGAAAGATTAAGAGCTGCAGGAAAAGAAAATTGGGTAACAGAAGGCATAAAGATGGCAGGAGAATTAATAAGACAGCTTAAAGAGGAAGACTTATGTGATGGAGTACATATAATGGCCATAGGTGCAGAGGAAAATGTTCCAGCTATATTAGATGCTGCTGGTATATAATATTATAAATTCTGGGGGAGATTAATATGAAAATAGCAGTTATCGGAGGCGGACCAGGAGGGTATGTAGCAGCTTTAAAAGCAGCTATGCTTGGTGCGGAAGTCACAGTAATAGAGAAACAAAGGGTAGGTGGAACTTGCCTAAATGTAGGATGTATACCGACTAAAGCTTTACTTGCTTCTTCATCAATGTTAATGAATATAAAAGAAGCTAAGAGCTTTGGAATTAATATAGATGGTGATGTTACTGCTGACTTTTCGTCTATAATGGGTAGAAAAGAAAAAGTAGTAAGTCAATTAATAGCTGGGATAGAATTCTTATTTGATAAAAGAGGGGTTCAGCTAATAAATGGATTTGGAAAATTAGTAGATAAAAATACTATTGAGGTAACAAAAGAAGATGGATCAATAGAGATGGTAAATGCTGATAAAATAATATTAGCTAATGGATCTGCTCCTGTAATACCTCCTATGTTCCCATATGATGGAAATGTTGTAATTAGCAGTGATGAGGTACTAGGATTAAAAGAATTACCAGAGTCCATGTTAATTGTTGGTGGTGGAGTAATTGGGAGTGAAATAGGTCAATTCTTCAGAGCTTTAGGTACTGAAGTAACAATAGTAGAAATGTTTGACCAATTATTACCTAACGAAGATAAAGATGTTGCTAAACAGTTGCAGAGACAATTTAAAAAGGATAAAATTAAAGTAATAACAGGTGTTGGGGTACAAACTTGTGAAATTGTTGACGGGAAAGCAGTAGCGACACTTCAAAATGGAAAACAAATTATTTCGCAGTATGCTCTAGTAGCTGTTGGTAGAAAACCAAACCTTGCAAACTCAGGTGTTGAAGAACTAGGAATCAAGACTGAAAGAGGCAAAATAGTAGTTAATGAAAATCTTGAAACTAGTGTTGAAGGTATATATGCAATTGGAGATATAATAAATACTCCAATGCTTGCACATGTTGCTTCTAAAGAAGGTATGATAGCTGTAGAGAATGCTTTAGGAAAGTCTAAAACTGTTAGCTATGCTGCTGTACCAAGATGTGTATATACAGAGCCGGAAGTTGCTGGAGTTGGTAAAACTGAAAAACAACTTGAAGCTGAAGGTATAGAGTACAAAAAAGGACAATTTGACTTTAGAGCTTTGGGGAAAGCTCAAGCTATAGGCCATATTCAAGGGTTTATTAAAATCCTTGCAGATAAAGACGATAAAATTGTCGGAGCTGCAATAGTAGGTCCTCATGGTACCGATTTATTAACAGAATTATCTTTAGCTGTTGAGTTAGGTTTAACAGTAGAACAAGTAGGAGATGTAATACATGCACATCCAAGTCTATCTGAAGGTATAATGGAAGCCCTTCATGATGTTCACGACCAATGTGTTCATGCAGCACCTCAAACAGTAAAAGCATAGAACAAGGCAGAGTTAGGATAAATAAAAATGGCTCTGTTTAGACAAAGGGGGAAGTCTTATGGGATATAATATAGCTGTAGCAGGAAAAGGTGGAACTGGAAAGACAAGTCTTACAGGGCTATTAATTAATCAACTGGTAAGTCAAGAAAAGGGGCCAATATTAGTTGTAGATGCAGATGCAAACCAAAATATAAATGAAGTATTAGGCGTAGAAGTAGAAGACACTATAGGTTCAATAAGAGAAGAAGCAAATATGAGGGAAAAAAATGGCGATTCATTTCCTGGAGGAATGACAAAGGCACAGTTTTTACAGTACAAACTTAATCATAGTATTGTGGAAGGTGATGGCTACGACTTAATAGTAATGGGAAGATCAGAAGGTGAAGGTTGTTATTGCTATGTTAATGGTATATTAAGAGAACAAACTAATAAAATCTCTAATCATTACAAGTATATGATAACTGATAACGAAGCTGGAATGGAGCATTTAAGTAGAAAGACAAGTAAACATATCGACCAATTACTATTAGTAAGTGACTGCTCAAGACGTAGTATACAGGCAGTTGCTAGAATAAGAGATTTAGCAGTTGAGTTAAAGCTACATGTCGGAGATACTCATTTAATTGTAAATAAGGTTCCTAATGGAATTTTAAATGATGGTATCAAAGAAGAAATAGCAAAACATAATCTAAATCTTTTAGGTGTTGTACCTCTAGATGAATTAATATATGAATATGATTCTTCAGGAATACCATTAGTTCAATTGCCTGAAGACTCACAGTCTAAAGTAGCGATGAAAGCTATAATAGATAAATTAGAACTAAAATAGGTTTAAGGGGGATAAAAAGAATGGCATTTAAGCAATCTGTTCAAAAATATTCTGGTAAAATATCAGAAGTAGAATTAGGTACAGGGGAAAAGGCAATAAAACTAGGCGGAGAACATGTATTACCATTCTATAGCTTTGATGGTGATACTGGCAATAAGCCATCTATAGGTGTTGAGATATTAGATATATATCCAGATAGCTGGATTGAATCATATCAAGAAATGTATAAAGAAGTAGCTAATGATACTGTGGAGTGGGCTAAATATGTTGAGTCAAATTCAGGTGCAGATTTTATATGTTTAAAGTTTGATGGAGCTGACCCAAATGGATTAGATAAATCTCCTGAGGAATGTGCTGAAGTTGCTAAAAAAGTAGCTGAGTCAGTAAGCTTGCCATTAGTTATATCTGGCACTGGTAACCATGATAAAGATGCTAAATTATTTGAAAAAGTAGCTGAAGCTCTTGATGGATACAATACATTAATGATGTCAGCAGTAGAAGATAACTACAAAGCAGTAGGTGCTTCTGCTGGTATGGCTTACAACCAAAAAGTTGGAGCTGAATCTTCTGTTGATATAAACTTAGCTAAGCAAATGAACGTACTATTAACTCAATTAGGAGTTAAAGGTGAAAAAATAGTTATGAATATAGGATGTTCAGCTGTTGGTTATGGATATGAGTATGTTGCTTCTACTATGGATAGAATTAGACTTGCTGCGTTTGGTCAAAATGATAAATCATTACAAATGCCTATAATAACACCAGTAGCTTTTGAAATAGGTCATGTTAAAGAAGCTATAGCTCCAGTAGATGATGAGCCAACTTGGGGATGTCCAGAAAAGAGAACAATAGCAATGGAAGTTTCAACTGCAGCTAGCTGTTTAGTTGGTGGATCAAATGCAGTTATACTTCGTCATCCGGAATCAATAAAAACTATAAAAGAACTAGTAAGTGCATTAGTTTAATTAAAAAGTAAGGGTTAGGGGGATAAAATAATGGCATTAAAAGCTTTAGATATATTTAAATTAACACCAAAGAAAAACTGTAAGGATTGTGGTTTTCCAACTTGTATGGCTTTCTGTATGAAGGTAGCTTCAGGAGCTGTAGACGTAGAAAAATGTCCACACATGTCTGATGAGGCATTAGCAAAATTATCAGAAGCAACTGCTCCACTTATGAAAACTTTAAAAGTTGGGGCTGGAGAATCTGAATATACTTTTGGTGGAGAAACAGTTTTATTTAGACATGAAAAAACATTAGTAAACAAAAACAGATATGCTGTAGAATTCTGTGATTGTATGAATGAAGAACAAGTAGACGCAAAAATAGCTAATATGAAACTTGTTGATTATATAAGAATTGGTGAAGAAATGAAAGTTGAAATAGCAGCTTTCAAATACACTGGAAATAAAGAAGCATACTTAAACTTAGTAAAAAAAGTTAAAGAGTGCGGACTAGATGTTGCATACATATTACATTGTGAAGATGCGGCTGTAGCTAAAGAAGCTTTAGAAATAGTAAAAGATTCTAAACCAATGGTATTTGGAGCAACTAAAGATAACTACAAAGAAATGATAGATGTAGTTAAAGGAGATAAGTTAGCATTAGGTGTTAAAGCTAGTAGCTTAGAAGAATTATATGCTACTACTGAAGCAATTCATGCTGCTGGATATAAAGAATTAATATTAGATGTAACAGGAGAAAGTATAAAAGAAACATATACAAACGCTGTTCAAGTTAGAAGAATAGCATTAAAAGAACAAGACAGAACATTTGGATACCCTTCAATAGTATTTGCAAACAAATTATCAGACAACAATCCAATGATGGAAGTTGCATTATCTTCAGTATTTACAGTTAAATATGGATCTATAATAGTTATAGATGATATAGATTATGCAAAAGCATTACCATTATTCGCTCTAAGACAAAACATCTACACTGACCCACAAAGACCAATGAGAGTTGAACCTAAGATTTACCCAATAAATAATCCAGATGAAAATTCACCAGTATTAGTTACTGTTGACTTTGCATTAACTTACTTTATAGTATCTGGAGATATAGAAAGATCTAAAGTACCAGTATGGTTAGTAATACCAGATGCTGGAGGATACTCTGTTCTTACAGCTTGGGCAGCTGGTAAATTTGGTGGAAATTCAATTTCTCAATTTATCAAAGAATCTAAGGTTGAAGAAGTTACTAATAACAGAGATATCATAATACCAGGTAAAGTTGCTGTTCTAAAAGGGGATATAGAAGAGAACTTACCAGGATGGAATGTAATAATAGGTACTGAGGAATCTATGGAAATACCTAAGTTCTTAAAAGATTACAAAGCTAAAAAAGATGAAGCTCTTGCTAATGCTTAATAATTATATTAAGTAATAGTAACTTTAAAAATTTAAGGGGGATAAAACTATAATGGAAAAGTTTATGATAATAGGGGAAAGAATACATTGTATATCACCAGTAATAAGAAAAGCATTGGCGGAAAGAGATCCTGAGCCAATATTAAAAAGAGCAAAAGAGCAACTAGATGCAGGTGCTCATTATATAGATTTCAACATCGGTCCAGCAGAAAGAGATGGAGAAGAAGTTATGTCTTGGGGTGTTAAAATGCTTCAGTCAGAACTTAACAATGTTCCTTTAGCATTAGATACTGCTAATAGAAAAGCTATAGAAGCGGGTCTTAAAGTTTACAATAATACTTATGGTAAGGCTATAATAAACTCAGCTGATGCAGGTCCAAGAATGGGTCTTATAGAAGTAGCGGCTGAATATGATGCAAAAGTTATAGGTTTATGTGCTAATGAAGGTATACCAAGAGATAACGATGAGCGTATGGGATACTGTCAAGAAATATTAGAAAAAGCTCTAACTTTAGGGTTAGATCCAACTGATGTATTATTTGATCCACTATGCTTAGTTATAAAAGGAATGCAAGAAAAACAAATGGAAGTATTAGAAGCTATAAGAATGATGACTGAGATGGGGCTATTAACTACTGGAGGATTATCAAATGTATCCAATGGTTGTCCTAAACATTTAAGACCTGTATTAGATAGCAATTTCGCTGCTATGGCTATAGCGAACGGATTTAGCTCAGCTATAGTTAACCCATGCGATGAATTATTAATGCAAACTATAAAAACATGCGACATAATAAATGGAGCATCTTTATACGCAGATTCTTATTTAGAAATAAGTGAAGGTGCATTTTCATACAACGTATAAGTTAAATATATTTATTTAACACAAATTAAGGGGGAAGTAGAATGAATCTATATAATATAATTTTTACAGGATCAGAGCAAGCTTTAGCAGCAGCTAAAGGTATGTTAGCTGAAGCTATCGAAAAAAATGGAAGAGACCATAAGGTTGCATTCCCAGATACTGCATATTCATTACCTTGTATTTATGCAGCTACAGGTCAAAAAATGAATACATTAGGTGACTTAGAAGGTGCTTTAACAGTAGTAGAATCTTTAATAAATAGAACTCATTTATTAGAGCATGCTTTAAACTCAGGTCTAGCTACAGCTTTAGCAGCTGAAGTTATAGAAGCTATAAAATATGCTACTATGGAAGAACCATATCAAGCTCCATGTGCAGGTCATGTAAGTGACCCAATAATCAGATCTTTAGGAGTACCTCTAGTTACAGGAGATATCCCAGGGGTTGCGGTTGTACTTGGAGAATGTCCAGATGCTGAAACTGCAGCAAAAGTAATAAAAGATTATCAATCTAAAGGGTTACTTACTTTCTTAGTTGGTAAGGTTATAGATCAAGCAATCGAAGCTGGAGTAAAAATGAGCGTTGAGCTAAGGGTTATACCTTTAGGATATGATGTAACTTCAGTTATCCACGTAGTATCTGTTGCTATAAGAGCAGCATTAATATTCGGTGGATTAACTCCAGGAGACCTTTCTGGATTATTAGAGTATACTTCGAAGAGGGTTCCAGCATTTGTTAATGCATTTGGACCACTTAGTGAATTAGTTGTATCTGCTGGTGCTGGAGCAATAGCTTTAGGGTTCCCAGTTATAACTGACCAGACAGTTCTTGAAGTTCCAATGAACTTATTAACTCAGAAAGATTATGATAAAGTTGTAGCTACTTCTTTAGAAGCTAGAAACATAAAAATAAAAATAACTGAAATTCCTATACCGGTAGCATTTGCAGCAGCTTTTGAAGGTGAGAGAATAAGAAAAGCTGATATGTTTGCTGAGTTTGGTGGAAATAAAACAGAAGCTTGGGAACTTGTTGTACACAAGGAAACTAGTGAGGTAGAAGATCACAAAATAGAAATAATAGGACCAAATATAGATGAAGTAGAACCTGTAAATGGATTAGTAAGATTACCACTTGCAGTAATAGTTAAGATAGCTGGTAAAGCTATGGAAGATGACTTTGAGCCAGTTCTTGAGAGACGTTTCCACTATTTTATGAACTATATAGAAGGTGTAATGCACGTTGGTCAAAGAGATATGTCTTGGGTGAGAATCTCTAAAGATGCTTACGAAAAAGGATTCAGACTCGAGCATATAGGGGAAGTTTTATATGCTAAGATGAGAGATGAATTCGAGTCAGTTGTTGATAAATGTGAAATAGTTATAATAACTGATCCTGAACAAGTATCTGCTAGAAAATCAGAAGCTACATCTAAATATGAATCTAGAGATGAAAGATTAGCTTCATTAGTTGATGAGAGTGTTGATACATTCTATTCTTGCAACTTATGTCAATCATTTGCTCCAGCTCACGTTTGTGTTGTAACTCCTGAGAGACTTGGACTTTGTGGAGCAGTTAGCTGGTTAGATGCTAAGGCTACTAAGGAACTAGACCCAACAGGACCATGTCAACCAATAGTTAAAGGTGATTGCTTAGATGATAGAACAGGAATATGGGAATCTGTAAATGAAACAGTTAGCCAAATATCTCAAGGTGCTGTAGAAAGTGTTACATTATACTCAATACTTGAAGATCCTATGACTTCTTGTGGATGCTTCGAGTGTATATGCGGTATAATGCCAGAAGCTAACGGATTTGTTATAGTTAATAGAGAGTTCCCAGAAATAACTCCTGTTGGTATGACATTTGGTGAGCTTGCGTCTATGACAGGTGGTGGAGTTCAAACACCAGGATTTATGGGACACGGAAGACACTTCATATCATCTAAAAAGTTTGCTTATGCTGAGGGCGGACCAGAAAGAATAGTTTGGATGCCAAAAGAATTAAAAGAATACGTAGCTGATAAGTTAAATGCTACAGTTCAAGAAATGACAGGAATAGAAAACTTCACTGATATGATATGTGATGAAACTATAGCTAATGATTCTGAGGGAGTACTTGCTTTCTTAGAGGAAAAAGGTCATCCAGCATTATCTATGGAAGCTGTAATGTAATTTATTCTACGGGGGGATTAAAATGAAAACTATACCAAGTTTAAAATACACTAGCAAACATGAATGGACGAAAGTTGAAGGGGAATATGCTTATATAGGAATAACTGACTACGCTCAAGACCAATTAGGAGAAGTTTTATTTGTTGAGATGCCAGAAGTTGGAGATACAATAACTCAAGATGAAGATTACGGAGTAGTTGAATCTTCTAAAGTTGCATCTGACTTAGTGGCTCCTATATCTGGAGAAGTAGTTGAAATAAATGAAAGATTAGAAGATGAACCAGAATTTATCAATGAAGATCCATATGATGCATGGATAATAAAAGTTAAAATAGAAAATTCTGATGAACTTGATAGTTTAATAAGTTCAGATGAGTATGAAAGTGGATTAGAATAATATTTAAAAGAGTATAGTGGATTTGAGTGCACGCAAATCCACTATACTCTTTTTTAATGGCAAATTAATCAAATATAAAGTAAATTATGCTAAAATTATAGTAGAGACTGTATTGGGGGGTAGAGTATGATTAGAGTTAATTTTAAGTCGCATAATAAAGAAATTGAGTGTAATAAAGGGGAAAATTTATTAGAAATTGCGAGAAAAGCAGATATATTTATAGATGCTCCATGTAATGGAAACGTATCTTGTGGAAAGTGTAAAGTAAAACTACTAAAGGGGAATGTAGATGCTGAAAAAACAAGACATATAAGTGATGAAGAGTGGGAGCAAGGTTATATATTAGCATGTAATACAAAGGTTATTTCAGATATAGAAATAGAAGTACCTTCAAAGTTATCATCATCCATGCATGGAATGAAAATAGAAGGTAGCGATAGTAAAAAAGATAGAGAGATTTTTGATAGGGCTAAGAAAATAATAGAGACACACCAACTGGAATTTAAGACTAATATAAGAAAAAAGTATATAGAGATGGAAAAGCCAAACCTAGATGATAATATAAGTGATGTAGACAGGCTTCAAAGATATGTAAGAAACCATCTAGGTTATGATAATATCGACTTTAGATTAGATATATTAAGAAAGATGCCAATAATATTTAGGCAAAGTGATTTTAATGTAACAATAACTTATGTTCAAAAGAAAAATAAGATTACAATTATAAATATAGAAGATGGAAATACAGAGGACAACCTATACGGAGTAGCAATAGATATAGGAACAACTTCGGTAGTAGTTTGCTTAGTAAATCTCTTCAATAAAGAGGTTATAGATAAAGCATCTTCTGGTAATGCTCAAATAAAATATGGAGCAGATGTAATAAATAGAATAATATATTCATCTAAAGGTGATGGATTGGAAACTTTAAATAAAGCAATTATAGAAGAAACGATAAATCCATTACTAGAAAATATATACATACAAAATAATATAAATAAGGATGATGTAGTAACTCTTTCAGTAGCTGGAAATACAACAATGACGAACTTATTCTTAGGTGTATATTCAGACTATCTAAGACAGGAGCCATACATACCACCATTTCTAAAGTCACCAAATCTTATGGGTGAGAATATTGGTCTTAATGTTAATCCAAGTGCCTATGTGTATCTTGCACCTTGTGTAGCAAGCTATGTAGGTGGAGATATAACTGCAGGTGTACTATCCGCAGGAATATGGGCAACAGAAGAAAATATATTATTTGTAGATTTAGGTACCAATGGAGAAATTGTATTTGGAAATAAAGATTATATGATGAGCTGTGCTTGTTCTGCAGGACCTGCATTTGAAGGTGGAGGTATTAGCTGTGGTATGAGAGCTTCTGCAGGAGCAATTGAAAAGGTAAATATAGATAAATATACACTTGACCCAAGTTTAACTATAATAGGAGATTCTAAACCGATTGGAATATGTGGGTCAGGCATAATTGACTTGATTTGCCAGATGCTTATAAAGGGCTTGATAGATAGAAGAGGGAAGCTTCATAGAGATATAAAGAGCAAAAGAGTTAGATTTAATGAGCATGACATGGGAGAATATGTACTAGCATTTAAAGAAGAATATGATTTAGAGCAAGATGTTGTAGTAAATGAAGTAGATATAGATAATTTTATAAGAGCTAAGGGAGCAATTTTTTCAGGGGCAGCAACTCTTATAGAAAGTCTAGGCATGGACTTTGAAGATATAGATAAAGTATATATAGCAGGTGGTATAGGAAATAATTTAAATATAGAAAATTCGATTTTAATAGGTTTACTTCCGGATATATCGAGAGATAAATTTACTTATATAGGAAACAGTTCATTAGTGGGTGCATACTTAGCACTAATAAGCAAGGATGCTAAAAAGAAATTAGAAGATATAGGAAATGAAATGACATATGTAGAGCTTAGTGTCTATCCAAGTTATATGGATGAGTTTATATCTGCATGCTTCTTACCTCATACTAATGTAGAAAAATTCCCAACGACAAAACTTATATTGGAGGCTTAATCTATGGACTTAAAACAAAAGATGGAATTAGCTTATGATACTAAGATAGATAACTTTGGGAATAAAATAGAATTTTCATATCCTAATGAAACTGTAGCCATTAGCACAACCAATAGTGAGTGCTTTTTAAAATGCGCTCATTGCAATGGGCACTACTTAAAGAATATGACTCCAATTAACGATTATGAAAATAAGATTAAGAGCAAAAACGTAAGTAGCTTTTTAATAAGTGGAGGATGTAATTTTGATGGAGATGTTCCTATAAATAAACATATAGATACACTAAAAAAATTAAAAGAAGAAGGTTATAAGTTAAATGCTCATCTAGGACTTATGGATGAAGAGAGTATAAATAAAGTTTGTAAATATCTAGACATTGTTTCTTTTGATTTAGTATTTGATAAAGATACCATCAAAGAAGTATATAAGATAGATAAAAATGCTCAAGACTATATAACAGCTTATGAAACTATAAAACAAAATACCGAGGTAGCGCCACATATATGTATAGGTCTAAAAGGTGGAGAGATAAAGGGAGAATACGAAGTAATCGAATACTTATCTAATAATCCTCCTAAAAAAATCACTTTTATAGTACTTATACCTACTAAAAATACAGAGTATGAAAAAGTAAGTCCTCCAGACCTAAATAAGGTGGCAGATGTACTTTGTAGTGCTAGAATTAGCCTACCAAATACCGAAATAAATTTAGGGTGTATGAGACCTAGAGGAGAATATAGAAGTGAACTAGACAAGATAGCTCTAATGTGTGGAGTAAATAAAATTGTTTTACCATCAAGATCAGCAAAAAATAAAGCGATAGAAATGGATATGAATATAACAGAAGGGAAGGAGTGTTGTGTACTATGATTAGATTATCATCAGGAACTGCTATAGAGTTGGGATTATTAAATAAGAGAAGTGATATACCTCCTACCACTGCTTATATCATGATTGGAGAATCTTGTACCAATAAATGTTCTTTCTGTTCTCAATCCATAGAAAGTAACACTAGAAAAGATAAATTATCTAGGGTGGTATGGCCACAATATTCTAAAGAAGATATATTAGATTCGATGCTAAATTATAAAAAGCATAATATAAGAAGAATCTGTATTCAATCTACAGCAAGTAAAGAAGCATATCAAACTGTAGAAGAATTTTTACTATACATAAAAGATAAAACAAATATGCCAATATCCTTGTCTGCTAAGCTTGAAAGTAGCGAAGATATAGATAGATTTTTATCTATGGGCGTAGATAGAGTAGGTATAGCAATAGATGCGGCAAATGAAAAATTATATGAAGATATAAAGGGAAAAGACTTTGAAGGAAAGATAGAATTTATTGTAAGTTCTGCTAAGAAATATCCTGGAAAAATAAGCACTCATATAATCGTTGGGCTAGGTGAGAGCCATAAAGATATATATAATTTATATAGTTATCTTAAGGGTAATAATGTAACTATAAGTTTATTTGCATTTACTCCCGTAAGAGGAACTAAAATGGAAAATATAAATCAGCCAGAGATAGAAAGTTATAGAAGAGTACAGCTTATGACATATATGATAGATAAAGGTTATAAAGAAGAGTATTTTAGATTTGATGATGAATATCTAGAGGAAATTAAATTAGATTCAAGAATTATTGAAGATATAGAAAAAGGATATCCTTTTGAAATAAGAGGATGCAAAGATTGCAATAGACCATATTACAATGAGAGACCAGGAAGTACTATTTATAATTATTCTAGGCGTTTAAATGATGATGAGATAAATTTAGCAAAAAAAGAAATTAACCTAGATATAGGGGGAGAGCTATTATGCAACAGTGGAGGCTTATAAAAAATAGATCCTACGATGGAGCTATGAATATGGCAATAGATGAAGCTATAAGTATTGCATATAAAGAAGGAAAAGTTAACCCGACAGTAAGATTTTATACTTGGAAACCAGCATGTTTAAGTATAGGATACTTTCAGAAGTTAGAAAGTGATATAGATTTAATAGCTTGTAAAGAAAACAACATAGATTATGTAAGAAGAATAACTGGTGGAAGAGCAGTATTACATGATAAGGAACTTACTTATAGCATTGTTGTTGGAGAAGAGAACCCTATAATTGACAAAAGTATAAATTTATCATATAGATTCATAAGTGAAGGCTTAGTAGAAGGGCTACATTTATCAAATATACCTACAGATGATTTAAATAGTGGAGAACATATAACTAGAGGTAATCTATCTGCTGCATGTTTCAATGCTCATGCATCTTATGAAATAACTATAAACCATAAAAAAATAGTTGGTAGTGCACAGCATAGAAAAGATGGAGTATTACTTCAGCATGGATCTATAGTATTAGATTTCAATGTGGAAGATTTATTTAATTTAATAAAAATGAAAACACCAGAGTTAAAAGAAAGGTCAAAGAGATTTACTGCTAACAAAGCTAGTGGAATAGAAAATGAGACAGGAAGAAGTATAGACATAGATACACTAGAAGAAAACTTAATTAAAGGTCTTAGTTCACATCTAAATGTAGAATTTGTAGAGGAAGAACTGACAGATTATGAGCTTAATTTAGCTAATGAATTATATAAGAAATACAAGGGTGATGAATATAACAAAAAAAGGTAATTTTAATTGACTTTACACTAATCAAAGTATATACTCAAATTATAAATAGTATAGAAGATTTTGAAATCATGAAGGTTTCTTCGGTGTATTGAAATGCCTGAAGCGACCTTTTTTTGATATTTTAAAGAATAAGTTTATAGGGGGATTTTATATGTGTGAATCAGCAGCATTTATCAGAAAAAACGATAAGCTAGAAAGAATTATGGACAACGTAGTGACTATAGATCCATATGAAGGGAAAGTTTATTTAACAGATCTACTTGGAGAGCAAAAAATAGTAGATGGGACAATAAAAGAAATAAGACTAATGGATCACAAAATAATAATAGAAGAAACTAATTAATCACAAAATAAAGCATAGGGGAAAATAACAAGATGATAATAGCCGTTGTAGATGGAATGGGTGGAGGCATAGGAGCTCAAATAGTCTCTTCTCTTAGAGATGAGTTGCCTACATACATAGATATATACGCATTGGGGACAAATTCTATAGCAACTAGTGCTATGATGAAATCACATGCAAATAAAGGAGCAACAGGCGAAAATGCTATAGTAACATCATCAAGAAAAGCTAATATTATAGTTGCGCCGATTTCAGCAGTAATGCCAAACTCTATGATGGGAGAGGTTACTTGCAAAATAAGTGAAGCTATATCAGATAGCGAAGCATTAAAAATACTATTGCCTATAATGCCTGAAAACATAAGTTTAGTTGGATTAGAAAATAAACCATTATCCTTATTAATAAAAGACACAATCAAGGTGATAAAAAAAGAATTTAATATAAAGTAACTAGGGGGAAAAAATATGCTAGGTAAATATACTGTAAGATACCACCATGGCCATGATCATAGTCATGATGAATTAGAAGGACATGATCATGTTCATACACACTCTCATGGAGAAACTCAAGAAAATAAGGATGAGAAAACTCTAAAGATTTTATTAGTTCATTGGGTAAACCACAATGAATCTCATGAAGAAGGATTTAAGGAATGGGTAGAAAAAGCTAGAGCTATAGGAAAAAATGATACAGCAGATAGTATAGAAAAGGCTATAGAATACTTACAAAAAGCTAATGAGATGCTAGTAGAAGCTAAAAAGAATATGTAATATAAAAAATATAAATTAATGTATAAGTGAGAGGTTATTATACCTCTCATTTTTTATGTAAGTATAAGTCGAAAAAAGAAATATTTTTAAAAATAACGGAGAATGCTGTATAAAACTAAATTTTATAAAAACTATGGAACATATTTACAATAATTGTAATTATATGTATTATTAAAACAGGAAAAGGAATACAGAAGTATTCAAAGGGATATGGATTTAAAGGGGGATACAATATGCTTGGTAAAAATAATTTAATGTTACATCACAACCCACATCTAAATGGATGCTGTGGAGATGGTGGAGAAAATTGTTGTGGAAGCCACAATCATACAGATCATGTACACTCACATACTCATGAACATGGGCATGACCATGAACATATAAATGGAGAAGGACATGACCATAATCATGAAGATGGATTCACAGGAGCTCACAGTCATGATCATGAGCATACTCATGAACACGGACATAACCACAGTGAAAGTCACGTTCATAATCACGGATAATAACTAATTTTAATTTATTGGGGAATAAAATTTAATTAATAAAATGAATCTAAAACCATGAAGGTTTAAATAAAAGAGTGCAATAAGGCACGCTTTATTAACTTCATGGTTTTTTAGTAAAAATAAAATAATACAAATTTTTGAGGGAGATATTAAGATGATAAAAAGTAAAAGCTTAAAAAGATTTTTAATAGTATTAGGAATAGCAGGATTGTCGCTAGCAGCAGTAGGATGTTCAAATGATTCTAAAGGTGATTCTAGTGAAACACCTAAATCTGCAGTAGAAGAAAGTAATTTTGAAGCTGTAAAATTTGTATATTCAGATGGAGCTAAAGATTATGATGTAGAAGTAAAATCTCCACGTCAAAAAGCTGTAACATTATCTCAATTTATGACAGAGATGCTATTAGCACTAGATTTAGGAGATAGAATGGTTGGGACTGCTCTTTTAGATAATGAAATACTACCAGAATATAAAGAAGCTTATGATAAAATACCTGAACTTAAAATAGGAGAAGGGCACTCTATATCAAAAGAAGCATTTGTAGCTACAGGTGCAGATTTCGTAAGTGGATGGGATATGTCTATAAGTGAGCAAACTACAGGAGCACCTGATGAACTTATAAAAAATGACGTAACACCATTTTTAGCTGCGTCTTATTCACCAGATGCAACAGTAGAAACTGTTTATGAAGATTTTGAACTATTAGGAAAGATATTTGGTGTACAAGATAAGGCCAAAGAAGTTGTAGATAAAATGAAAAGTGATATAAAATCTGTAACTGACAAAGTTGGAGAAGTTAAAGATGAAGACAGAGTAAAGATGATGGTATATGATTCAGGTGAAGATAAAGCAATGGCTGTAGGATCAGGGCTTGCAAACAACCTAATAGAGCTTGCAGGTGGAAACAATATATTTGGTAACGAAGACCAACCATACATAAATGCTACTTGGGAGAGCGTAGTTGCAGAAAATCCTGAAGTTATAGTAGTAACAGACTATCTTGCGGGTTCTCCAGTACAAGAAAAAATAGATTTCTTAAAGAAGCATCCAGCTCTTAAAGATGTAGATGCTATAAAAAATAATAGAATATATGTAGTAGGATTAGCTGACTTATCTCCAGGAGTTAGAAATTCTCAAGTTATAGAGAAGATGTACGGATACTTCTACGGAGAAAATAAATAGTGGATGTAAGTATCCAACAAAGAAGAAACCTTTCTAAAAAGAGGGGTTTCTTATTTTGGTCTATAGCTCTTAGCATAGTTTTAGTTGCAACGATAATAGGAGCTATAGCGATAGGTAGTACTTATATAGAACCTGGAGTAGTTTATAAGGTATTACTTAATAAGTTATTAAGTAGAGAGATATTTGAGCCAACTTGGAATGTTATGTTTGAAAATATTATATGGGAGATAAGACTTCCTAGAGTAATACTGGGAGCTGTATGTGGTGCAGGGCTTGCGCTTTGTGGAGTACTTATGCAATGTGTAACTAAGAATCCAATAGCAGAGCCTTATATACTTGGTATATCTTCTGGTGCATCTTGTGGAGCTGTTGCTGTTATTGTACTTGGAGGAATATCAACTCTTGGAATAACAAGTATAACCGGTGGTGCATTTGTAGGATCTATAGTATCTGGAGTACTAGTATTTGCAATAGGGACACAAATGGGAAGGACTACATCTACAACTAGATTAGTACTATCTGGTATGGCAATATCAACAATATTTGGTGCTCTTACTAATCTATTAATATACTCTGCAAAAAACTCTAACCAAGCAAAAAATGCGCTGTTTTGGACAGTGGGTAGTTTGGGTGGAGCTAAATGGGATGTATTGTTAATTCCATTTATTGCACTAATAATAGTAGTAGCTGTAGCATTTATAATGTCAAAGTCATTAGATGTATTACTTCTTGGGGATGATAGTGCAATTATTTTAGGAATAAATGTAAAGCTAGTAAAATCAATAATATTAATACTAGCTACTTTACTTACATCTACGTTAGTTGCAATAACTGGAGCGATAGGATTTATTGGTCTAGTAGTACCTCATGTGTGTAGGACTGTAGCAGGAAGTGATCACAAGAAACTTATTGTACTTTCTACATTGGTAGGTTCAATATTTTTGATACTATCAGATGTAGCAGCAAGAGGATTATTCCCTCCAATAGAAATACCTATAGGAATAATAACATCACTTGTTGGTGGACCATTCTTCTTATACCTTATTTCTAAGAAAAATTATTCTTTTGGAGGTAATGAGTAATGTTAAAGCTGAAGATAAAAAATTTGAGATTTAGTATAGATAAAAAAGAAATTCTTAAGGATATAAGCTTAGAAGTTCCAAAAGGATCCTTTGTAGGTATTATAGGACCAAATGGCTCTGGTAAATCTACCTTACTTAAAAATATATACAGATTATATAAGCCGTCTAGTGGAAATATAATATTAGATAATAAAGATTTATCTGATATGAAGGACAAAGACTGTGCAAAACAAATTGCAGTACTTGCTCAGGAAAGTAACTCTCAATTTGATTTTACTGTTGAACAAATAGTAAAGATGGGAAGATATCCATATAAGTCTATTTTTGAAGATTATTCAAAAACTGATTTAAAAATGGTAAAAGAAATGCTTCAAAAAGTTGGACTAGATGAATACAATGATAGAAGTTTTTCAAATTTATCAGGTGGAGAGAAGCAAAGAACATTAATTGCACGTGCATTAGTTCAAAATACTGACTTTTTAATACTAGATGAACCAACAAATCACTTAGATATAGGGTATCAAATACAGCTTATGGATTTGATAAAAAGTCTTAATATAACTACTTTATCTGCAATACATGATATGAATATGGCTTCTATGTATTGTGATTATTTAATAGTAATGAAGGAAGGTAAGGTAATAGATTTTGGGACAGTTGAAGATGTAATAACTTCACAAATGTTAAAAGAAGTTTTTGGAGTAAATGCTTATATAGGCAAAAATCCTATTAATAACAAGTTACAAGTATCTTATATGCATGTCCATGAACATGTTAATGGAGTTGGATGTGATCATGTACATGAAGATGGATTTAGTGGAGTTCACTCTCATACTGTTTAAATAAATGCCAGTAAAAATCCTTGATAGAACAATCAGGGATTTTTTAATTACAAGGAGATTATGATAATTTAAAAACTATGTAAAACTTGTGTGTAATTTTATCAAAAACGGGAGTTATTAAAGGATTTGCAAGATAATGTATATGGAGTATTATCAAGTCAATATTAAAACAAAGTGAAAGGATACTATGAAGTATGATTAATAGCTGTAGTTTATACTTTTAGGCAGAATAAAAAATAATTTTAAATATATAAAAACTAAAAGATTAGTAAATAAATTATATAAAATATATAATGAAGAATTTTATGTAAATGTATTTGGTATAAAAATAAGAAAGCTAAAAATAAGATAACCTTAACTGACAACCGTTAGGCATCAGTTAAGGTTATCTATTTATAGGTAATTTTTTTGTTTTATTACCTTATAAGACTCTACTTTGAGCTTTAAGTCGTATTTTAGATTTTAATATTATATTATTTATCCTTAATTATATTATTTTGATCCTGCTTAGATGCTAAGAGCTATTTTTAGCATATTTTAAGGTAATTTTTGTATGATTCTATCAAAATCTGATTCATTTTTAGCTGGAGCTACAATTTGTTTTACAAACTCATCATCTCCAAGTTCACCTAAAAGTATGAATTCAAGATCTTCTAAAAGAAATATATGGTATTTACTTTCGCCATTTTTAATAGCTGTTGCACCTATATATTTATTTTTTTCATTAAGTACTGTTATTCCTTGAATTTCGTATTCAATATCATCTATAGTAATAGTTCCATATAGCCTATCTACACTGTTGAAATTTTTTATTTTATATGCCTTTTCATAATTGATATCTAAGTTTATTTTTGAGTCTCCAATTAATTCATTTGACTTAACATCTTTGATAACTCCATTATAAACTTTATGTATTATTACAGGTTTCTTATAAGCGTATGTAAATCCACCTATAACTATAAAAATAGCAAGAAATAAAAAAAGTATTTTGATATATTTCTTTTTATTTAACATAACTTATATGTCTAGGTGCTTTATATGGTTGCCATGGATTGCGATACGAATTTCCGTTCCAGAATCTTACAAATTGAATTTCACCTTTTGCTTTTTTGTATGATGGATTTTTATATAAGTATGAAAGCCTATCATAACAGTATGAAACTGTTTCATAAGGCTTTATGTAACTAGTAGGCAACATAGATGCTACTGCTAATCCCGTACTTACTGCCGGCCAGTAAAATGAAGTTATAAAACTTGCATAAGAGAATAGTGTAGCCTGTGAACTACTTTTATGAGCTTTATCAGCTAAACCTTTTAACTTATCCAACTCTTTAACACCCATAGTTCCTACTTTTTTTGAATATTCATAAAATGCAGGAGTACCTACTCCTTTATTTTCTACCCCTTCTGTATTATCAGATTCCTCATTAACATAAACTCTTTCAATTTCATTACCTTGACTATCCATATATACTTCTGGTTCTAATGCACTAGCTGTACTTGCAAAAGGTATTGATACTGTAATTACAGTTAATGCTAATGCAACGCTCTTCTTTATTTTTTTTAAAAACATATTATTCCCCCCTAAATTTATTCTTCATACATATAACATCATAAATTTGGAATATGTGACATTTTATAAAAAAAAATATTTTTTGTTATATAATGTGAGAGGGGGAGTGATAAGCATGTTATTATATTTAAATTTGATAGATACACATGAAGGAGTGAGTAAATTTGAATACATATATGAAAATTATAAAAAAACAATGCATTATAAAGCTTTTGAGATACTAAAGGACAAACAATTATCAGAAGATGCAGTACACGAGAGTTTTATTAGATTAATAAAATACATAAATGAAAATAAGATTGAAGATGTCACAAGTAATAAAACTAAAGGGTTAGTTATAGTAATAGTAAAAAGAGTTTCTATAAATATATATAATAAAGTTAAAAAAGAAAATGAAAAAATTGATAGACTGCAGGATATATCAACTTTTACTGATATTAATCTAGAAACTTTAGAAACTTTTTCAGAGATAGAAATTGCTATTTTAAAATTACCAGATACATATCAAGAGATATTCCTTTTGAAATTTTTTCACCAATTATCAGATAAAGAAATTAGTAAAGTTCTTAATATAAGGCAAGATACAGTTAGAAAAAGAGTTTCTAGAGGTAGACAAAGGCTAAAAGAAATTCTATCAGAAGGTGAGGTGAGTATAGTTGGATAATAAAATTACTGATGAAATTTTATATGAAAGCCTAAAGAATTTAAATAAGCATCTGATAAAAGATCTACCAAATGAAGAGGACTTAGATTATGAGTTTTCAAATGGATTTAAAGAAAAAATAGATAACTTATTTTTAAATAGAGGCAAATATAAATCAGTATATAAGAGCTCTCAAAAAGCAGCAGCAGTATTTGTTATTGTAAGTATAAGTATATTAACTCTATCTATGAGTGTGGAGGGACTTAGAACAAGAATTCTAAGTATAACTAGACAAATATATGAAAACTTTACTACATATATGTTTTCTATAGACTCGACTGAGGGAGATTCTGAACAGATAAGTTGGGAATCCTTAGTTCCTACCTATATCCCAAACACCTTTGAGGAGACTGATAAAGTAGAAAGTGAAAACAATATGCTTGTAACTTATTCAAATGATAATGGTGGGCTCATATTCTATGATGTAAGCAAATTAATTGATATGAACATAAATATAGATACAGAAGGTGCAACTATAAATGAAATTACAATAAATGGATTTAAGGCTGATTATATTGTAAAAGGTAGTAATCATTCTTTAATCTGGAATGACAAAGAATATCTTTATAACATAAGTGTTGATTTTCCTAGTGAATTTAATGAACAGCAAAGTAAAGAACAATTGATTAAAATAGCAAAAAGTGTTAAATAAAGTTTTAGAAAAAGATTATCTTAAAAAAATAATCTTTTTTTGTCACAAAATTTATATTAAAAAGGTTATACAGTATATACATTTCATTTTAAGGGGGATCAATTTAATGATATTAAAGAAAAAGTCAGGGGTAATTTTGAGCCTTGCAATAGTAATAGGATGTCTAGGTATGCATACACCTATATCGGCATACGAAGGTAGCAAAACTAATACAGAAGAAAATCCAGATGCTAGATACAATAATATATATAAGATTTCATCTAGTCTAACAAAATCAGGGAGTAATGCTGTTGTTTCATCTTCAGTCAGAGGACAAAGTGGAGTGACAAAAACTTCTGTAACATCAACATTACAGAGAAAAGTAAGTGGTAAATGGGTAAATATTAAATCTTGGACAGATACTCAAGATAAGATTTTATCGAGCTTAAATAAAACAAACTCTATAACTAAAGGATACTCTTATCGAGTTATGACAAAGGGTACTGCATATAGAGGTAGTGTAGGCGAAAGTGGTACTGTGTATAGTAACGTAATAAACTATAATTAAATAGATTTTATGATATTAATAGCTTTGATAATTATATTTCTACTTACTTATAAATACACAGTAGTTAAGTTCTAAATCAGTTATTATTTAGGAACTTATTTAAAGAAGAATAATAAAAATAGGTTTATAATTCAAAGAAAAATTTGGAAAATAAACCTATTGCATCATTAATTTTATATGATAAATTATATATATTGATACTAGTTATCAACTTCTATATTACTTCTAATCATACCCATCCAGCAAGTGAAAGGTATATCTTCACCATTCGGACTTATTTCTGCAACAACATCGCCTTGAGTTAAGTCAACATACTGATCAAAAGTAGGGAAGTACAGAGTAGAGTTACAGCTAGTAAGCTCTTCTCCTTTTATTGTTAATCTTACTGGTACATTAGGATCTATACTATTTGAAACGGAGTACCCATATCTATTAGCGGTAATAGTAATATCTTGATATCCATCCACAATAGGAGCTAATTCTAACGATGTTTTATATTGGCTATTTAGAAAAGGTATATTAACACCAGTTAAAGCCAGCCCTCTTTGTGTCATAGAAAGACCAAGAACTATTATAAATACACCACTGTATTTAAAAATTTTAGCACTAAAACTTTTAGTTAATCTAGATGAGATATATCCAAATCCAAGCATTAAAGGGACTGTACCTAAGGAAAATAAAAACATTGAAAATGATCCTAGTACAAAACTACCTGTACCAAGGGCATATAATTGCATAGTTTGTAATGCGCCACATGGCATAAATCCATTTAGGATACCTATTAAAAATGGATTCTTATTTTTATTTCCACATTTATTTTTAGGTAGAGGAATACTTAGTTTAATTTGTTTGAATAATGTAAATCCGAACATATTTAGACCAGCAACGATCATAAATAAAGATGCTATTACTTGTATTAAGCCTTGTACTTTCATGGATAAAGAAAATACTGAACCAACTTCACCAATTATACCACCTAGGATAGTGTAGGAGATTACTCTACCTAAGTTATACTTAAGGGAAATATTAAAAGAAGTTTTCTTATCTGTAAGTAAAATATCTTTATCTAAAGTCTGAGTAAGCATTATTCCGCCACACATACCAACGCAATGCAAAGAAGAAAGTACTCCAACAATAAATAACATAATAAAAGAAGAATTCTCTAGCATTTGGTTTGTATTGTATCCGAATAAATCATTATTACTTAAAAAGAGCATGGCTATAAATATTAATCCAAGACCAAACAATTTACTAAGAGAGTTATCATTAGTAGAATAACCTGATTTTTTTATTGCATTTTTAATTTTTTCTTCACTACATAATCCATTTTCATAAACAACAGCAACTTTTGAATTATTATAAGTTGCTTTAACGCTATGAACACCTTCGAGTTCTTTAATCTCATCTTCTATTAAAGTTTCACAAGATCTACAATGCATACTGAAAACATCAAATGATTTAGTAATTTTGCTCAATACATCACCTCATTAATTAAATAATATAAAGATTATAATTTAAAATTATGAAAAAATAATGAAGGCAAAAATAATTCATAAAAAATATACAATTGTTTGATATACTTTTTCTATATACATGAAGAAAATTAACATAAAGGAGAAATTATTATGTTTAATATATTAATAGTAGATGATGAAGAAAAAATAACGGATGTTATTAAAGCATATTTAGAAAAAGAAGGTTATAACTGTAAAATAGCTAATACTGGTAATGAAGCTATAAATTATTTTAATGAAAGTGAATTTGACTTAATAGTATTAGATAGGATGTTACCAGATATAAGCGGAGAAGAGATATGTAAAATAATAAGAAAAAAATCTATGGTTCATATAATAATGCTAACTGCAAAGATTGATGATGAAGATAAGATAGATGGATTTAATTTAGGTTGTGACGACTATGTATGTAAACCTTTTAATGTAAAGGAATTAGTACTAAGAGTAAAGGCAGTTTTTAGAAAGTTAGAAGTAGAAGATAGTAAGGACATACTTAGATTTTATGATGAACTTGAAATAAATACATTGTCTCATGAAGTTAAAGTTAGAGATAAATATGTAACACTTACAAATACAGAGTATAAAATACTTTTAACTCTAGCAACAAATCCAAAAAAACTTTTTACAAGAGAAGAACTACTTGAAATATCAGTAGAAGATTTTTATGAAAAGATAGATAGAATTATTGATGCCCATATAAAAAACTTACGACAAAAAATAGAAATTGATACAAGAAAGCCGGAAATTATTCAGACTGTATATGGAGTAGGTTATAAGTTTGGATTACAAAAATAAGAAAAAAACTTTAAATAATAAATTAATAATATCATTGGTATCAGTAATATTGCTTGTAGTAGTAAGTATAGGTGTAACTATAAATATAGTACTTGAAAATACATTCGCAGATTATATAACTAAGAACAATAGAAAAGAAATTAATAGCTTGATAACATCATTAGAAGAAGAGTATAAAAATAATCAGTGGAATATATATAACATAAAAGAAATAGGAAAAGTATCTATAGATAAAGGGAGAATAATAGAGCTATACGATAATAAAGAGAACTTAGTATGGGGAGCTCGTGAATATGATAATAAGATGTGTCATCAGACTATGGATGGCATAAAAAATAATATGAAGAATATGAATCCGAAATGGGATGGAGAGTATTCAGTAGAAAAATACAATCTAACCAATGAATATGGAGATTATATAGGCTATGTAAATGTAGGGTCGTATGGAGCATTTTATTATATGGATGAGGAAGTTGATTTCTTAAATCATATAAATAAACTTATAGTTATAATAGCTATAATCACAATAGTGATTACTATAATAATAGCAATATTAATATCCAACAACATATCAAAACCAATTGAAAAGGTATCTGAAATGACTAAGTTGATTGGTGAAGGAGGATATACAAATAAGATCGAATATAATAGTAATATAAAAGAAATAGACACATTAATAAATTCTATCAACGATTTGGAATCTAAGTTAGAAGAACAGGAAAAGCTAAGAAAAAGGCTTACAACAGATGTTTCACATGAACTGAGGACACCTCTTACAAGTATTCAAACACATCTAGAGGCGATACTAGATGGAATATGGGAACCTACTAATGATAGATTGTCTAGTATAAATGAAGAGGTAATAAGGCTTACTAGCTTGGTAAATCAACTGAAAGATTTGGCTAAGTTCGATAGTGATGAGAGTAAATTGAACTTAACACAGGTAAATTTAGGACAGCTTATACAAAATATTATTTATAATAACCAAGGTAAAGCTTTAGAGAAAAATATAGAAATAAAATCTAGCTTAGAAGAAATAGAATCTAACCTAGATAAAGAAAAAATATCTCAGCTTGTAGTGAACTTATTATCTAATGCAATAAGGTATACTAATGAGGGTGGATATATATATTTGAGAAGTTATAAGAAAGATGATGCAATTAAGATACATGTTGAAGATAATGGAGTAGGCATACCAGATGAAAGTTTAAAATATATATTTGAAAGATTTTACAGAGTAGATGAATCAAGAAGTAAAAAGACTGGTGGCATAGGAGTAGGTCTTACCATTAGTAAATCGATAGTTAATTTGCATAGAGGAAGTATAGAAGTAACTAGTAAAGTAGGGGAAGGTACTGAGTTTATTGTTACTATACCTGTAATTGATTTAAAAGATATATAAGGCTTATTTATAATTGTAAATTTAAAAATATTGTATTAATGGGGAGGTAGTATCATGAAAGATGGGCACGTACATTCACCTTATTGCCCTCATGGCAGTAATGACGATTTTGAAGACTACATAAAAAATGCAATAGAGGTAGGATTAACTGAGATTACATTTACAGAACATCTACCACTTCCTAATGGATTTGTAGATCCATCTCATGAAAAGGATAGTGCTATGAAAATAGAAAGTATAGAGTGCTATATAGATACAGTAAAAAAACTCAAGGAACGATATAGAGATAAGATAAAAATAAATGCAGGTGTAGAAGTAGATTATCTAGAAGGATATGAAGAAGAGATAAAATATATATTAGATAAATATGGACCGGATTTAGATGATAGTATTATTTCAGTTCATATGATTAATGTAGGAGGGAAGTACTGCCTAATTGACTATAGTGTAGAGGAATTTGGAAAATTAATAAGTATTTTAAATGGAGTAGGAAATGTCTACACGAAGTATTATCAAACTATAAAAAATGCGATAGATTCTGATTTAGGAGAGTATAAGCCAAAAAGAATAGGACATTTGAATATAGTTAGGAAGTTTAATCAAGTTTTTCCTTATGATTACTCTAATAATTTACTGCTAGAAGAAATTGTAAAGTCTATTAAGGAAAATGGATATGAGGTTGATTATAATATAGCTGGATATAGAAAAGAAGAGTGTAAGGAAGCTTATATAAGTGGAGAATTACTGGACTTAATAGAAAAATATGAAATACCTATGGTATTAGGGTCAGATTCACATCAGGCCAAAGATATAAAATGCTATAAATCTATATCAGGCATAGAAAATAAATCATTAAAATAGAAAGATGAATTATTAAAAACCACCTTAAAATAAATTTTATATTTTAAAGTGGTTTTTAAAATAAAATAAGAAATAGTATTGACTTAGTTAAAAAATTAATATATAATTTGGATATAACCAAATATGGAGAAGTACTCAAGCGGCTCAAGAGGATCCCCTGCTAAGGGATTAGGCTGGATTAAACCGGTGCGAGGGTTCGAATCCCTCCTTCTCCGCCAATCAAATGAACTCTAATTTATAGAGTTCATTTTTTTATGTAAAATATTAAATTCTATTGATATAGTTTATATATGGGTTATATTACTAGGCGTGTTAATAAATGTATTACTTGTGATTTATAACTTTTTTAGCTACAATAAAATAGTTATAGAACAAGGAGGAAAGCAATGAAAAACAGTAGAGACAGAGTATTTAATATTATTAAAAGAGTCCAAAACCTAAAATATAGGTTGGTATTAGATTCTTTAATAGTTGGTCTAGTAGTAGGAATTATAATTGTTATTCATAGGATTTTATTAGGAAACTTAACTAAAGTATTTGAACATTTATATTCACAGGGACGTAGTAATTTATATATGATTCCTATCATTTTTATAACACTTATTGTATTAGGGTATATCGTATCTAAGATGGTAAAGAGAGAACCTATGATAAGTGGTAGTGGAATACCTCAGGTAGAGGGAATATTATCCAAACACCTAGAGATGAATTGGTTTAGGGTATTATTTTATAAGTTTATAGGTGGACTGATTTGTTTAGGTGCAGGTCTGTCAGTAGGAAGAGAAGGTCCTTCAGTACAAATGGGAGCTAGTGCTGGTGAAGGTATAGCAAAGGGTTTTAAAAAGCTAGATAATGAAGAAAAATATTTAATTACAAGTGGGGCAAGCGCTGGATTATCCGCTGCATTCAATGCTCCATTATCAGGAGTTATGTTTGCTTTAGAAGAAGCGCATAAAAATTTCTCGCCATTAATATTACTATCTGCAATGATAGCTTCATTAACTGCAGATTTTGTATCAAAGCAATTTTTTGGAATGATTCCATCCTTACACTTTTCAAAATTAGAGGCATTGCCACTTAAATACTATTGGGCGCTTATTATACTAGGGGCAATAATAGGGGTGAGTGGAGTAATATTCAACAAAGGTATACTAAAAACTCAGAAGTTATTTAAGGATAGTAAGCTAAAAATAGAAACTAAGATAATAATTCCTTTTATATTAGCAGGAGTAGTAGGGTTAATATGTCCAATACTATTAGGTGGAGGTCATGACCTTATTATTAGTTTGCAAGATGGTAACTATACGCTTGTCGTTTTAATGACATTTATAGTAGTGAAGTTTTTATTTACATTTGTCAGTTTTGGTTCATCTGTACCAGGAGGGATATTCTTCCCATTACTTGTATTAGGTGCTTTAGTTGGAAATGTAGTAGGACTTATTTGTATAAATTATTTATCGATACCACCAATATATATAATGAACTTTGTAGTACTTGCTATGGCAGGACACTTTGCTGCTATCGTTAAGGCACCTATAACGGCAGTTATATTAATATCAGAAATGACAGGGTCACTAGATCACATGCTATCACTAGCTATAGTGGTTGTAGTAGCTCAGCTAATGTCTGATATACTAAATGGAAGTCCTATTTACGAAAGTTTATTAGAGAGATTATTAGATAATGGATCTAGTAAATATCAAGGCAATCATAATAAGAAAACTTTATTAGAAATAGCTGTTCATATGGACAGCGAGATAGATGGAAAATTAATAAAAGAGATACAATGGCCTAAAAATAGTTTAGTTGTATCTATAATAAGAGGGGATCAGGAGATAATTGCTAAGGGTAACACAAAAATAATGTCAGGTGATTATATAACAATTATTGCAGATCAAAGTGAATCAGCAGAAGTGCTAGATACAGCATTATCTATTTCAAGTAGTTAAAAAAGACATCAATTATATAGAAATAAATATAATAAATATTTAAAATAAAATTAGCGATATTACTTTGTATGATATCGCTAATTTTTATATATAATATATTATTTGCTATTTAATTATAATTTAAAATAGTTATCATCTTACAGGTTGTGTAATTCTTTTTTTATTAAAAAATTAGAAAGTGAATATATATTATCTTCTAAACATGATTCATTAAACTTCAGAGGAATTATGGTAGACATATTATAAAACCAAATCGAATTATTATCTGAATCAATTCCCTTACTTATAGCCAAATCTAAATATAAAAAATTATCATCAGAGTATACGAAGTAGTCATCTTTATAGATGCTTATATAAGGCAAATCTCCTAAGAAAATATTATACTTCATAGTTAATTTTAAGTTGCTCAGCTTATAGGACAAAGGAAGTATAGTAATATCCACACTATTATTGCAAATAGATATAGAATCTAATTTATGAATAAGTGCGTCCTTAATCTTAGATAGTCTAGCTAAATAATAAATGTCTTCATAGTTATGAAGCAGTATCTTAGATTTTAGATCACTGCAACCAGTTGAAGCAAACTCCTTATATATTTCAACACTTTCTTTTCCAGATATAGTATCTTCTCTATGTATTCCTATGTATTTTTCTAGAGTTTTTAGTTTACAATCAGATAGTGAGAGTTTTTCTTTATAAGGCTTTATAACTCTTAGAATATCAATATCATCAGATTTATTTAAAGAAAAATCAATATCATATTTTTTAAATCTAGCATTTAAAAAAGGAATATCGAAGGCAACACCATTAAAGGTTATATGATTTTTAAAATTATTAATTTCATCTTTAAAGGCTAATAATAAATCATATTCATCAGCTTCAGTGTTTGCAAAAAACTGCTTAAGTACAGTCTTATTATTATTGTTATATAGGATACCAATTAAGATAACTTTGCAAAATTTATGACTAAGCCCTGTAGTTTCGATATCAAAAACAAAACAGTCAGGAGGAATATCAAAAACATCATCTAGAACATCCGTAATAATTTCCATAAAATTTCTCCTTTCGTGAATTATATATTATAATAGTTTAGTACTAAAATATAATATGGATTCAACAATTAAACCTATATATAATTATAGTTTAATTAAATAATACATCAAGGTGGTAAAAAATGATTAATATAGATAATTTAAATGATAATCAGCAAAAAGCTGTTAAGCATATAGATGGTCCATGTATGGTACTTGCAGGACCTGGATCTGGAAAGACGAGAGTTATAACTTATAGAATAGCAAACTTAGTACTAAATGAGAATATAAAACCTACAAATATACTGGCAATAAGCTTTACAAAGGCTTCATCTCTTGAGATGAGAAATAGAGCTATCAGCTTAAATAATGACTTTAGACTTACAAAGGTTACATATGGAACATTCCATTCTGTGTTTTTTAGAATCTTAAGGCATTTTACTAATTACGGTTTAGACAGTATTTTTGAAGAAAAGTTGAAGAGAATGTGTATAAAAACTATCTTAAAAAGCTTAAATATTGAAAATGCAGATGATGATGAGACAGTAGGACAAGTAATCAATGAGATTTCATATGTGAAAAATGAGTTAATGGATAGGATTGATTTTACATCAGAAATTTTAACATCGGATGAGTTTTCTAAGGTATATAATTTATATGAAGAGCATAAATCTCAATTAAATAAGATAGATTTTGATGATATGTTAATAAAGACATATCATCTACTTAAAGAGAATAAACGAGCATTAGAAATGGTGAGAGGAGTATATAAATATATTCTTGTAGACGAGTTTCAAGATGTAAATAAGGTTCAATTTGAGGTACTAAAACTAATATCTAATCCAATGAATAACATATTTGTAGTTGGAGATGAAGACCAAAGTATTTATGGATTTAGAGGCTCTAGACCTGATTTTTTACTTCAATTTGAGGAGTACTTTAATGGAGCTGAAAAAATTGTCTTAGATATAAATTATAGATCTAAGAATGAAATTATAGAAGTATCTAATAACCTTATACAGAAAAATAATAATAGATATGAAAAGATTATAAAGTGTAGCCAAGGTAAGGGAGCTAAGGTAAGTTATATTTCTCCTGATGATGCAGAGGAAGAAGCGTTATTTGTTGGAAAAGATATATTAGAAGAAATGAAAAAAGACTATGTTGAATATACTGATTTTGCAGTGATTTACAGAACTAATATACAATCAAGAGCGCTGGTAGATGTATTTATGGATCTTAGAATACCATTTGTAGTAAAGGATTCTATAATTACAATATATGACCATTGGGCAGCTCAGGATATTTTAGCATATTTAAGAATAGCCCTAGATCCTAAGTCAAACAAAGATTGGGTAAGAATTATAAATAAGCCGTTTAGGTATATATCAAAAGATAATATAAATCTAATGAAAGAAGAAAAAGATTTTATAGATGCATTAATAAATAAATGTGATCTTCATCCTAAACAAGTAAAAACAATAAATGATTTAGAAATAGATATAAGTTACTTAAAAACTTTAACACCTAAAAATGCTATATCTTATATTAGAAGTAGCTTGGATTATGATAGATATATACTAGACTATTGCTCAAATAGAAAAATGAAGGCAACTGGATTAGTTGAAATTTTAAATGAAATAGAAAGTTCTTCTACTAATTTTAAAACGATTCAAGAGTATCTAGACCATATTGAACGGGTAAAGGCTGAGATAATAGATAATAGAAATAACAAGCAAAGTGATGGTGTGATTTTTACTACTATGCATAGTGCTAAAGGTTTAGAGTTTAAAAATGTTTATATAATTGGCGCTAATGAAGGAACAATACCTCATGAAAAATCATATGATATAGACGACGAAGAAAGAAAAAATGAACAAATAGAAGAGGAAAGAAGACTTATGTATGTGGCAATAACTAGAGCTGAAGAAAGTCTATATATAAGTTCGCCGCTTAATAAGTATGGGAAAAAAGCAACAAAATCTAGATTTATAGATGACGCAAAAACTTCTAAAGAAGAATATAGAAAAAAGATAGAGAAAGAGAATATGATAAATGGTATAAATGTGCTGACTAAAGATGAGATAGACAGTATAACTATAGGTGATAAAATTTATCATAAGAGATTTAAAGAAGGAACTATAATACAAAAAGATGGAGATTCTTTGAAGATAAGATTTGAAGATGGAGATAAGACCTTAAACGCAAGAGTTTGCTTAACTAAAAAGATTATGTGTAAATTATAATATAAAAAATATTCTAAAAATTGTTGACAATTCAAAAAAGCAGAAGTACAATGTTATTAACAATTTAAGAAAGATAAATTCAGTGAAGAAGAAAGTAGCCTAAATGAATTTACAGCGAGCTAGGGGGTGGTGCAAGCCTAGCATTGGATTTTAGTGTGAAGAGAGCTTTGGAGAAGATTATCAGAAGATTTAGTATGATAATTGGTTGGCCGCCTTAAGGTTTTGAGAGGATAAGTAATTACTTATCAAGAAGAGTGGTATCGCGGATATAATTCGTCTCTTAGTCGTTTAGACTAAGGGACTTTTTTATTTATACGACTAAAACCATGATTTTTGATTTATTTGCTTATCAACAAGAGTGGTAACGCGTTTGATTCGTCTCTTGGCATTTATGCCAAGGGACTTTTTTAATTTAAGAAATTATATTTAATAATAATTAATTTAGGGGGTATTAGGAATGAAGGGATTAAAGAAAATATTAAGTTTTGGGGCAGCATTAGCATTATCAATATCATTAGTAGGATGTAGTACATCAGGAGGAAGTAATGGAGGTTCAACAGAATCAGCAAATCTACTGGAATCTATAAAAGATAGTGGAAAATTAGTAGTGGGAACTAGTGCAGAGTTTCCACCGTTTGAGTTTCATAAAGATGGAGATGAAAAAGTTTTAGGTGTAGATGCTATGATAGCTGATGAATTTGCAAAAGATCTTGGAGTAGAAGTTGAATTTAAAGAAATGGATTTTGATGGATTAGTAGGTGCATTAAGTGCAGATAAGATAGATATTATACTTGCTGGAATGTCACCAACAGAAGAAAGAGAGAAGAGCGTTGATTTCACAGACTTATATTATGTAAGTTACAATGCAGTTATAGTTAAAAGTGGGGATGAAAATAAAATTAAATCTGAAGAAGATTTAAAAAAGCTAAGAATAGGGGTTCAAAAGGGAAGTATACAAGAAGAGTATGTGCGTGATGATTTAAAAGCTGAAAACTTTAAATCTCTAGCTGGTATACCTGATTTAGTGCTTGAATTAAAAAATGGAAATATCGATGCAATAGTAACTAATGAGGCAGTGTCTATGATAAACACTAAAGTTTATGATGGTATTAAAGTAGCAAATACTTCAATAGGTGAAGGTGTAGAAGAAGGTATGGCAGCAGCTATTAAGCAAACTGATAATAATAAGGAACTTTTGGATCTATTAAATAAAAAAATAAAAGAATTAAAAGATTCAGGGAAAATAGATGAATTTTTAGATGAAGCTTCAACTATAGCGGCAGAGTCTGGTCAGCAATAAAAAATAAAAGTTGGGAGTGGGCAATATGGATTTTAGTTTCTTAAGCAAATGGTATGAGATGATTTTAAAGGGAACTGGTATTACAATATCAGTTTCTCTAATAGCTTTATTTTTCGGATTTATAATAGGTTTATTTATATGTCTTGCAAAACTATCCAAAAATAAATTTTTAAGTGGATTAGCAAGTGTTTATATTGAAGTATTAAGAGGTACTCCATTACTTGCACAAGTATTTTTACTTTGGTTTGGATTACCTCAGATAGGAATTAACATACCGGGTATATTTGGAATATCTAGTGAATTTGTAACCGCGGCCGTGGCTTTATCTATAAATTCAGGTGCATATGTAGCTGAGATATTTAGATCTGGTATTCAGTCAGTTGATAATGGGCAGATGGAAGCAAGTAGATCTTTGGGATTAAGTTACTCAAGTACGATGAGATATGTAATAGTACCTCAAGCAATAAGAAATATCTTACCTGCCTTAGCAAATGAATTTATATCACTTATAAAAGAATCTTCTATTATATCTGTTATAGGTGTCAAAGAGATCATGTTTGTTCAAGGTGTAGTAAAGAATTCTACGTTTAAGCCTTTAGAACCTCTAATAGTAGCAGCTCTAATATATTTTGTTCTTACATTTACATTATCTAAGCTTGTTGGTCTATTGGAAAAGAAATTTGCTATGGCTGATGCATAAAAATATAATCAAGGAGAATAAGTGTTATGATTACAATAAATAATCTTAGTAAATCATTTGGAAAATTAGAGATACTAAAAAATATAGATTTAGAAATCAAAAAAGGAGAAATACTTGCAATAGTAGGACCTAGCGGTAGTGGTAAGAGTACTCTTCTTAGATGTATGAACTTGTTGGAAGAACCAACAAATGGAGATATAATTTTTGAAGGGATTAGCTTAACCGATAAAAAAATAAAGATTGATAAAGTAAGAGAAAAAATTGGAATGGTATTTCAAAACTTTAACTTATTTCCTCACAAAACAGTTTTAGAAAATATTACACTAGCGCCAATTAAGCTAAATAAAATGACTAAGGAAATGGCTGAGAAAAAAGCTGAGTACCTACTTCAAAGAGTAGGCTTATTAGATAAGAAAAATTCATATCCATCTCAACTTTCAGGAGGTCAAAAGCAAAGAATTGCTATTGCAAGAGCTCTTGCAATGGAACCAGATATGATGTTATTTGATGAACCGACTTCAGCGCTAGATCCAGAGATGGTAAAAGAAGTACTAGATGTTATAAAAGAACTTGCTATAGAGGGCATGACTATGGCAATTGTTACACATGAAATGGGATTTGCAAAGGAAGTTGCAGATAGGGTGATATTTGTTGATGAAGGAAAAATTATTGAAGATGATTCTCCAGAAAATGTATTTAATGCTCCTAAAAATGGCAGAGCTAAAGAATTTTTCGATAAGGTTTTGGCATAAAAAATATATATTTAATAATGAATATTAAAAAGTGCTATCTAAGTATATCTAGATAGCGCTTTTGTTTTAAATTATATTTTTAATAAATGACTTAAACGAACTTTATTATCAATGTAGGTCATATATATATAAATATCAATAATATTTAATAATAAATTCCTTTTTCAAAGTAATCTGTAATTTCATCTAAGTTATTAGTTTTTCCTAATGCAAGTATAAGTTTTATTCTAGCTTTTTGTCCTGGAAGGTCTCCACCAAATATACATCCTATATTTCTTAAATCTCTTCCTGAACCTAAATATCCATAGCTATCAAATACTCTACCAGAGTGACATCTAGATACTATAACAACTGGGATTCCTTTTTCCCTAGCATATTTAACACCTTCATACATTATTGGAGGTATATTACCTCTACCCATAGCTTCAACTATTATACCTTTGTAGCCATTATCAGCAGCAAATTTTATAAATGTATCATCCATTCCAACTCCTGATTTAAATAAGGCAACCTTAGACTCAACAACATCTGTATCTATATGAACAATGTTTCTTGAAGCTGTACTTTTAAATAATACAAGCTCATTACAATCTATGATTCCTAAAGGACCACCAGATAGAGCTTGGAAAGTATTTAAAGATAGTGTATTAGTCTTAGTAGCTTCAGAAGCTAACATAACTTCATTGTTAAGTACTACAAGTACACCTTTATCTTTAGCTTCTTCTGATATTGCAGTACAAACAGCTGAAGATAAGTTACTTGGTCCATCATATCCAAGTTCTGAACTACTTCTCATAGCACCAGTTACAATAACTGGCTTTGAAGTTTTTATAGTTAAATCAAGGAAATAAGCAGTTTCTTCTAAACTATCAGTTCCGTGAGTTATTACAACACCAGATATATCGTCTGTTGCAAGTAAATTATTGACATAGTCTCTCAACTCTAGCATTCTTTCTGGAGTTATATGAGGTCCTGGAATTTCGTCAAAATTAAAAACTTCAACATTAGCGACCTTGTCAATGTTTGTAACCATTGACATTATTTGTTCTCCAGATAATGTTGGTATAGCAGCTCCAACTTTTTCATCTACAGTCATGGATATAGTTCCACCAGTAAAAACTATGGCAACTTTCTTTTTGTTAGTCATATAATATCTCCACCTTTATAAAATATAAAAATTGTACAATCTAATTGCATTATATCAAAAAAAAGCATAAAAAAAAAGAGCTCGGGGAAGCTCTTTTTTTTCTGTTAAACTGGCTTCCGTTGCCAATTTAACAATAATGGATATAAAGTCTATCCGTTCAAAAGGGGTATTGGGAATAGAGATTTTAATTAAGGTTATCAGGGGGATAACCATGTATTAATAATAACAAAATTCGACAGGATAATCAATAGTTTTTACAAAAAAACTTAAAAAAACTTGAAAAAAGTTAAAATTAAATAAAAAATATAAGGAAAACGTATTCAAAATATTAAAAAAGTAAGTTTTTAGATATAAATAGAAAATAAAATGAGAATTTAAGTTTTATATATGTAATAAATATTCATAAAATCTATAAGTGATAATTAGATATTCATAAAATCAGTTTTACTATCAAGCTACAGATAGATTACAATTTATATGACATATAATGTAAATTTAAGGAGAATATTAGAATATGATAAGTACAAATAAAATTATATTGGTTTCACACTGTATTCTAAATGTAAACTCAAAAGTAGAGAGTTTTATCGAAGAATTTGAAAGAGAAGAGGCAAGGAAAGAACTTGTGAAGTTAATTATAGAGAATAATATAAGTATAATTCAGCTACCTTGCCCAGAGCAAATAATGTATGGAAGTAAAAGATGGGGGCATGTAAAAGATCAATTCGATACTCCTCATTTTAGAAGAATATGCAGAGAAGAGTTTAAAACATACCTGTACCAGATACAAGAGTATATAAATAATGGACATGAGATATTAGGTATCTTGGGGATAGATGGAAGTCCATCTTGTGGTGTTAGCTTAACTTGCAGAGGAGAATGGGGTGGAGAGTTAGGAAGTAATAAAAATTTAAGCCGAACTATAGATAGTATAATATACACTGAAGAAAAGGGAATATTTATTGAGGAGATAGAATCTATGCTAGGAGAAAAAGGTATTAAGCTAGATATGTTTGGATTTAGTTTAGATAGTATAGAAAAGATTTATGGAAGTATTAATTAAAATAACTATTAACAAAAATCTTTGATTTATATAGGTCAAAGATTTTTTCTTATTACATAGAAAATATTAAAAAAAATGTACTTTAGTGGTATAATAAAGAGATATGAATTTAAATTTATATTTAAAAGATAGCATGAGAAATCCAAAAGATTTCTTTTTTTTAAGTTATTTTTTAAATAATGATCACTTTGGTTAAAATATAAATATTAATTGTTTATATTAAGTATGAATTGGAAAGCTGGTGTAGTATATGGATATATATTTAGATAATAGTGCAACTACGAAGCCTTACAAAGAAGTAGTAGAAAGAATGATGTATGCATTAACTTCAGATTATGCAAATCCATCATCTTTACATAAAAAAGGAATAGAAGTTGAGAAGAATATAAAAGCTGTGAGGCAAGATATTGCTAGAAGTATAGGCGCAAAAGATAAAGAAATATATTTCACTTCAGGTGGAACAGAATCTAATAACACTATAATAAGAGGTGTAGCAAACCTTCATAAGAAAAGAAAAAATCATATAATATCAACTGTAATAGAACACCCTTCAGTTTTAAATACACTTAAGGATTTAGAAGATGAAGGTTTTGAAGTTACATATTTAAATGTTGATAAAGAAGGTAAAATAGATATAGATGAACTAAAAAACTCTATAAAGCCATCAACATGCCTAATAACTATAATGCATGTTAATAATGAAATTGGAAGCATACAACCAATAGCAGAAATAGGTAAATACCTAAAATCATTACAGGATAAGGTATACTTACATGTAGATGCTATACAATCGTATGCTAAGATTAACTTTAGACCATCTAGATATAATATTGACTTCATGAGTGTTAGTGCTCATAAGTTCCACGGTCCTAAAGGTATAGGATTTATGTATATTAAAGAAAATAATAGATTAAAGCCTATGTTAACTGGTGGAGGTCAAGAAATAGGAGTAAGATCAGGAACAGAAAATGTACCTGGTATTTATGGTTTAGGAGAAGCTGTAAAAATAATAACTAAAGATTTAGATTCAAAAATTGAAAAAATATCAGGATTAAAAAATCTTCTTAAGGATGAAATAATAAAGTCTATAGAAGATATAAAAGTTAATTCTCCTGAAGATGGTGTATGCCATATATTAAATATATCATTTAGAGGAATAAAAGGAGAAGTATTACTTCACTACCTTGAACAAAAAGGTATATATGTATCAACAGGATCTGCTTGTTCGTCTAAGAAAAAAGGTAGCCATGTATTAAATATGATAGGACTTACTCCAGATGAAATAGAGGGTGCTATAAGATTTAGTTTATCAGATGATAATACAGAAGAAGAAATATTAGAAGTAGTGAGAGTGTTAAAAGAATCAATAAGTGATCTAAGAATGATAATGAGAAGAAGATAGATCATATAAGCAAAATAGATGACAGTATTTTGATTGACAAAAATAATTTAAGAGGTGATATTTTGTATAATATATTAATAGTTAAATACGGAGAAATAGGTGTTAAAGGTAAGAACAGATACCTATTTGAAAATAAGCTTATAAAGAATATTAAGAACATGTTAAAGCCAATAGGTAAGTTCAATGTTTACAAAGAGTACGGAAGAATATATGTAGACTTAGAAGATTACGATTATGAAGAAGTAATAGAAGAAGTTAAAAAAGTATTTGGAATAGTAGGAGTTTGTCCTGGGATAAGAGCAGCAAAAGACTATGATAAATTAAAAGAGCTAGCTTTAGCTATGTTAGAAGATAAAATAGAAGAAGGTTATAAGACATTTAAGGTTGAATCTAGAAGAGGAGACAAAGATTTTAATTTAACTTCTCAAGAGATGAGTTTAGATATCGGCGGATACTTAGTGTACAATGTAAAAGATAGAATAAAGGTAGATGTTAGAAATCCAGAGGTTAAGATAAAGTGTGAATTAAGACAAAATCATGTCATGGTATATAGTGATACGGTTGCTGGTTACGGTGGATTACCATTAGGAACTAATGGAAGAGCTATGTCTTTATTATCAGGAGGAATAGACAGTCCTGTAGCTTCATGGATGATTGCTAAAAGAGGTATGGACTTAGAAGCTATACATTTCCATAGTTACCCATTTACAAGTGAAAAATCTCAAGAGAAAGTTAGAGATTTAGCTAAGATACTTGCTAAGTACTGTGGAAGAGTAAGGCTTCACAAGGTTAATATATTAGAAATACAAAAGGCGATAGGATTAGAATGTAAAGAAGAGGAAATGACTATAATATCAAGAAGGTTCATGATGCAAATAGCAGAAAGAGTAGCTGAATCTAGACACTGTGATGCTTTAGTTACAGGAGAAAGTATAGGACAAGTTGCATCTCAAACTATACAAGGATTAACTTGTACAAATGCATCTGTAAGTATACCTGTATTTAGACCTCTTATAGCTATGGATAAGACTGAAATAATAGAAGTAGCTCAAAAAATAGGAACATTTGAAACATCTATATTACCAGAAGAAGATTGCTGTACAGTATTCTCTCCAAAGAAGCCTGTAACTAAGCCAAGATTAGAAAGAATAGAAAAGTCAGAAAGTAAATTAGATGTTGAAAAATTAATACAAGATGCAATAGATAATATAGAGGTAGAAGATATAGAATTTTAATTAAATAATATAATCATTATAAAAATCTTAGTAGGGTATTTAACTTTACTAAGATTTTTTGCTGTAAATTTAGAAGTAACAAAAATAATTATATAAAATATCTTATAAGTATGAGGAGGAGATTAATCATGCTTACAAGAAAAGAATTAAAACTTAATGCAAAAGAGCAATTAAGAAACAACTGGGGAGTGGCAATTGGGGTTATAATTACTTTATCTTTAATTGGTGCACTGATAGGATATATATTTAGAGGGTATCAAGATGTAACATCAATACTAACTGTAGAATCAGTAGTAATAGCGATAGTGACTGCACCATTAAATCTTGGAGTAGCAATACTATTTTTAAACATAGCAAATAAGAGAGAAGCTAAGTATGGAGATTTATTTTCAGGATTTAATAAGATTTTAAAAGTTGTGGGAATTACAATATTAGTAGATATCATAGTATTTATTGGATTTATTCTTTTTATAATTCCAGGAATAATTCTTTCTTTTAGATATTCACAAGTATACTATATTTTAGCTGAAAATCCTGATATAGGAATTGTGGAGTGCTTAAAAGAAAGTGGTAAGATTATGAAAGGAAGAAAGTGGGACTACTTTGTATTGTCTTTAAGTTTTATATTATGGTATATATTGATGATATTCACATTTGGAATTGCTGGTTTATATGTAATTCCATACTATCAAGCTACTATAACTAACTTCTATTTGCAAATAAAAGAGTAGCATCTAAATTATTACAATAATAGTAAATATAAGTATATATATCAAAAAGGTAACAAAATTGTAACTTTTCATGTATAATAACCTAATGAGAAGGGGGAGACCCCTAAGTTTGATTGACATCACGGAAAGACTCAGGAGGAAATAACATATGAAAAGGAAAATTCTAATAACAATAACTACATTGTCGCTATTAGCTATACAAAATATAAAATCTTTTGCAGAGATGACTACTTCAGAAAATACATCAATAACTATAGAGAACACTCAAGATGGACAGATAAGTGCAAATTCTGTAAATTTTAGAACAGGACCTAGTATGAGTCATAGTGTAAATTATTCACTTAACAAGGATGAATCTGTGGATATAATCAAAGTTGAAGGTGACTGGACTAAAGTTAACCACAATGAAACCGTAGGGTATATTCATTCTGATTATGTTTCAAATAATGAAGATGTATCATCTCAAGAGGCATCTATAGATAAGTCAAATAAGATTAATGTAAAAGCTACAGCTTATGCTGGAGATACTATTACATCTACAGGAACAGTGCCAAAATGGGGAACAATAGCTGTTGACCCAACTATTATACCTTATGGAACTAAGGTTTATATACCTGAATTTGATAAAGTATTCATAGCTGAAGATACAGGGAGTGCTATAAAGGGAAATAGGATTGATATATTTATGGATACAGAAGAACATTGTAATGAATGGGGCATAAGAAGTATAGAGATATACTTACAACCATAAGATAATTTAATAAAGACATTTAAGGCTATCTCTTATTTAAGCTAGACTAACTTACTTAAATAGAGATAGCCTTTTGTATATGTATAATATCTATAACTTATTATAAAAACTAACTTAGAAGGATTAATTATATAAGTAGGTGAGAGTATTGTGATAAAAGTGTTATATATAGGTTTAGGAGGATTTATAGGAGCTATATTGAGATATCTAGTTTCTGTTGAAGCAGCTAAGTATATAGATAGTAAATTGCCAGCAGGTACACTTATAGTAAATATATTAGGAGGGCTACTTATCGGTTTTATTATGCAACTTACTAAGGATAGCAATGTTATATCTGATGAATTAAAGCTTTTCTTAACAACGGGATTGATGGGAGGATTAACTACATTTTCTACATTTAGTTATGAGACTGTAAATTTATTTAGCAGAGAGCATTATTTATTGGCAGGCATAAATATATTGTTAAATGTATTACTAAGTATATTAGGGGTAGTAATTGGGATTAAGATATGCAAATGATTAATCTAAAAAGGTATGAAAATAGAGCTTAGGCTCTAACTTCATACCTTTTATATTTAAGATAGTTATGTTTATTAGTAACAAATACTAAGCTGACTTCTTATTGAATATCTCAACATCATACTTAGACATTATATCGATAGCTCTATCTACATCTTCAATAGTGCAATCTGGTACATCCTTTAATTCATAGTTAAGATTCATACTTTCCCACTTATGAACACCTATTGTATGGTAAGGTAAGATTTCAAATCTATCAACATTATTAAGGGTAGAAACAAACTCAGCTAATTTTTCTAAATTCTCAACATCATCTGTAACACCAGGAACAAGAACGTGTCTTATCCAAACTGGTATATTTCTTTCATCTAAGTGCTTAGCAAGTTTTAAAGTTTTTTCGATACTAACACCAGTTAAATCCTTAGATTTTTCGTCAACCATATGCTTAATATCAAGTAATACAAGGTCGGTATTATCAAGTATAGGGTCTACAGTATCTATATTTACAAATCCAGAAGTATCTAGACAAGTGTGTATTCCGTTTTTCTTAGCCTTAGCAAATAGCTCTGTTAAGAACTCAGGTTGTAACGTCGCTTCACCACCTGAAGCAGTGATACCACCACCAGAGAACTTCATGTAAGAAGAATATTTAAGTGCTTGTGTTATTACTTCATCAGTTGTGTATTCTGTACCAGCTTTTGTATCCCATGTATCTCTGTTATGACAGTACTTACATCTTAATGGGCAACCTTGTAAAAATAATATAAATCTTATTCCAGGTCCGTCTACTGTACCAAATGTTTCTATTGAATGAACTCTTCCTTTTACCATAACTTCCACCTCTTAATTTATAATAAAGTTTATTTATAATCAATCTTACATATAATATATTGTATACAAAGTGCGACTACAATTAAATTATATGATATTTTATAACCAAAGTCTACAGAAATTAATTATAATAACTAACTTCTATACTGTTAATTATACCCATGGAATAGTAGGTTGAAACTGGAAATCAAATGATTATTAAAAAAATATACAGATGGTTGAGAGATAATTTACAAATATATAAAAAGAGAGCATAGGGTGATGAATCCTATGCTCTTAAAAATATATATACTTTGATTGATTTTATAGTTACAAATTATTAGTTATAATTAAGCCATTTTTCCGTGGAATGTTCTATTTATAACGTCTAATTGTTGTTCTTTTGTTAATTTTATAAAGTTAACAGCGTATCCTGAAACTCTTATTGTTAATTGTGGATATTCTTCTGGATGCTCCATAGCATCTTCTAAAGTAGCTCTATCGAATACGTTAACGTTTAAGTGATGAGCTCCGTCTCCGAAGTATCCGTCCATCATTGCTGATAGATTAGTTATTCTTTCATTCATATCTTTTCCTAAAGCACCTGGTACTATAGAGAAAGTATTAGATATACCATCTTGAGAATGCTCGTATGGTAATTTAGCAACTGAAGATAATGAAGCTAAAGCTCCGCTGTTATCTCTTCCGTGCATTGGGTTAGCCCCAGGAGCGAATGGAGCACCAGCTCTTCTACCACATGGAGTGTTACCAGTTTTCTTACCGTAAACAACGTTTGAAGTTATTGTTAATACTGATTGAGTATGAACTGAATCTCTGTAAGTTTTGTTCTTTCTTATCTTGTTCATCATAGACTCAACTAAGTATATAGCTATATCATCAACTCTATCATCGTTGTTTCCGTATTTTGGATAGTCTCCTTCTATTTCGAAGTCAACAGCTACTCCTTGTTCGTTTCTTATAGTCTTAACTTTAGCATGCTTTATAGCAGATAATGAGTCAGCACAAACTGATAAACCAGCTATACCACAAGCCATAGTTCTGAATACGTCTCTATCATGTAAAGCCATTTCTAATGCTTCATAAGAGTACTTATCATGCATGTAGTGGATTACGTTTAATGTATTTACATATAAGTTTGCTAACCAATCAGTGAATGGTTCAAATCTTGACATAACTTCATCGTAATCTAAGTATTCTGAAGTTATTGGTTCAAATCTTGGTCCAACTTGAGCTAATGATTTTTCATCAACTCCACCGTTTATAGCGTATAATAATGTCTTAGCTAAGTTTACTCTAGCTCCGAAGAATTGCATTTGTTTACCAACTCTCATTGCAGAAACACAACAAGCTATAGCATAATCATCTCCCCAGTAAGGTCTCATTAAATCATCGTTTTCGTATTGAACTGAACTTGTATCTATAGATACTTTAGAACAGAAATCTTTGAATCCTTGAGGTAATTTAGTTGACCATAAAACTGTTAAGTTTGGTTCTGGAGATGGTCCTAATGTATATAATGTATTTAAAACTCTGAATGAGTTCTTAGTTACTAATGTTCTACCATCAACACCCATACCAGCTATTGACTCAGTTACCCAAGTTGGGTCACCAGAGAATAAGTCATTGTAATCAGGTGTTCTTAAGAATTTAACCATTCTTAATTTCATAACGAAGTGGTCCATTATTTCTTGGATTTCTTCTTCAGTTATAGTACCAGCAGCTAAATCTCTTTCGAAGTATATATCTAAGAAAGTAGAAGTTCTACCAAGTGACATTGCAGCACCATTTTGGTCTTTTATAGCACCAAGGTAAGCAAAGTATAACCATTGTACAGCTTCTCTAGAGTTAGTAGCAGGAGCTGATATATCGAATCCGTAAGATTGAGCCATTCCTTTTAATTCTTGTAAAGCTTTTATTTGATCAGATATTTCTTCTCTTAATCTTATAACGCCTTCATCCATAGTTGAAACGTCTAAGCTATCTTTTTGATCTAATTTATCTTGTATTAATTTATCAACACCGTAAAGAGCAACTCTTCTGTAGTCTCCTATTATTCTACCTCTACCGTAAGCATCAGGTAATCCAGTTATTATACCAGATTTTCTAACAGCTCTCATTTCAGCAGTATAAGCATCGAATACACCTTGGTTATGTGTTTTTCTGTACTTAGAGAATATCTCGCTTATTTCAGGATTAACTTCATATCCATAAGCTTTACAAGAGTTTTCAACCATCTTTATACCACCGTATGGCATAACAGCTCTCTTTAATGGTCCATCAGTTTGGAAACCAACAACTGTTTCTAATTCTTTATCTAAATATCCAGGAGCGTAAGCATTTATACCTGATACTGTATCAACATCAACGTCTAAAGTACCTCCGTTATCTCTTTCTTGCTTGAATAAAACCATAGCTTTATCCCATAATTTTTTAGTGTTTTCAGTAGCTCCAGCTAAGAAAGAGTCATCTCCTTCGTATGGAGTGTAGTTTAATTGGATGAATCCAGGAACGTCTATTTCCTTATTCCATCTTCCACCTTTGAATCCTTGCCATGCATTCATATAGATAGCCTCCTTGGTTAAGTAAGGTTAAACAACCTTTTTAAAATTTATATTAATTTAAAAATCTAGCTAGATATTTTTTGAACAATATAATGATAACATAAACCTAGTATTTTGTATACAAAATTTCTGTGCAAAAATGTCGATTTATACATTATAAAGTTTATATCTATTGGATAAATTTTCTTACTATATAAATACCCGAGTATTATTAACTTAAACATAAAATATATAATTTTTTATTCACTTATAAAACCCATAGCATATATAAGTTGTACATGAATATTTATAAATATGGGGAGGTGATTTAATGCTAACAATAGTATTACTTTTTCTAGCTGGTTTTATACTGATAACAAAGGGAGCGGATATATTTATTAATTGTACTGTAGAGATTGGTAAGAGAACTAATATATCAGAACTTATATTAGGTGCAACAATAGTGAGTTTTGCGACTACACTTCCAGAACTTACGGTATCGATGTTTGCTTCTATAGAAGGTCACTCTACTATGAGTCTGGGAAACGCTATAGGATCAATTATATGTAATACAGGGCTAGTATTAGGTTTAGTAGCATTTATAAGTCCATTTAAAGTAGATAAAAACCTATTCTTCTCAAAATCAACATTATTATTAATTTCAGTGTTGATTTTGGTGATATTAGGGATTGATGGATCTATAGGGAGATTAGATGCAATAGCTTTAATTACAGTTCTTATTATATATATGGTCAATAACTATAGGAGTGTAGTGGGAAATAATAACAAAGGAACAAAGAGTAATAGAGGAAAAGATGGCAAAAATAATTTCGTAATAGGAGAGAAGCTAAAGTTAGGTACATTATTTATATTGGGGCTAATAATGATGGTGGTTGGGTCTAAGTTGTTGATAGACAATGGAGTAAAGATTGCAGATATCTTGGGAATACCTCAAGGTATTGTAAGCTTAACTGTGATAGCTCTTGGAACTTCTTTACCAGAACTTGTATCTTCTCTTACTGCAATCAGGAAAAAGCATCATGCAATTTCTGTTGGAAATATTCTAGGTGCGAATATACTAAATATTGTATCAGTTATAGGTCTATCTTCAATACCAAATGACATACCAATACTTTCTCAAAATGTAAAAATTGATTTTCCGTTTATGATATTGTTACTACTTATTTTAATATTGCCTACTATTAAAAAGAATAAGCTTTATAGAGTACAAGGAGTATTAATGCTTGGAACATATTTCTTCTACATATTTACTTTATATTCTATGTATATAGTTTAAAATACATATTATTGTTTAAAATACATATTGTTGTTTAAACTACATATTATAAGTATAAATAAAATAGATATATACATATTTAAAGCTTAGGCTAGCAATGGTGTACAAAATACTAATTGCATATTATCCTAAATAAATATATAATGGATAGGTTAAGATTAATTGATAACGGAAAGGAAACAACTTATGAATATAACAAAATTTGAAGATTTACCAATAAGTGACGAAATTAAAAAAGCAATAGCGGAGATGGGATTTGAAGAACCATCTCCTATACAAGCACAATCTATACCTGTAATATTATCAGGAAAAGATGTTATAGGACAAGCTCAAACAGGGACGGGAAAAACAGCAGCTTTCAGTATACCTATATTAGAAACAGTAGATCCATCGGATAAGAGTCTACAAGCAGTAGTACTTTGTCCTACTAGAGAACTTGCGATTCAGGTATCAGCTGAAATAAAAAAATTATCTAAATACATGCACGGAATAAAGACACTACCAGTTTATGGTGGACAACCAATAGATAGACAAATAAGATCATTAAAGGGTGGGGTACAAGTAGTAATAGGAACACCGGGACGTGTAATAGATCATATAAACCGTAAAACAATAAAAATGAATAATGTAAAAATGCTTATATTAGATGAAGCTGATGAAATGTTAGATATGGGATTCAGAGAAGATATCGAAATGATATTAGATCAAACTCCTGAAAATAGACAAACTACTTTCTTCTCAGCAACTATGGCTAAAGGAATACTAGATCTTACTAAGAAATTCCAAAAAGACCCAGAACATATAAAGGTTGTTAGAAAAGAAATAACAGTTCCTAATATATCTCAATATTATATAGAAACTAGAAACTCTAACAAATTAGAAGTATTATGTAGATTAGTAGACGTTTACAATCCTAAGCTATCTGTTGTTTTCTGTAACACAAAGAGAGGTGCAGATGAATTAGTTAGTGACCTACAAGCTAGAGGATACTTTGCAGATGCATTACACGGGGATTTAAAGCAAACTCAAAGAGATATAGTAATGGACAAGTTCAGAAATGGTACTATAGATATACTAGTTGCTACAGATGTTGCAGCTAGAGGAATAGATGTTGATGATGTTGAAGCAGTATTTAACTATGATTTACCTCAAGACGAAGAATACTATGTTCATAGAATAGGTAGAACTGGTCGTGCTGGTAGAAATGGTATATCATTCAGTTTCGTATTCGGAAAAGAAATGAGAAAAATGAAGGATATCGAAAGATATACTAAAGCTAAGTTAGTTAAGCATGATATACCATCAATAGCTGATGTTGAAGAAAAGAAAGTTGGAGCATTCTTCGCACAAGTTAAAGAAACTATAGAAGCTGGTCATTTAACTAAGCAATTACAATGGTTAGAAAACTTCTGTAATGATGAAAACTACTCAACAGTAGATATAGCTGCTGCTTTAGTTAAGTTAGCATTAGGTGAAGAATTAAAAGAAGAAATAGTTGAAGAAAAACCAAGAGAGCGTAGAGAACGTGGTGAGCGTGGCGAACGTAGAGAGCGTAGAGGCGCAACTGGTGCTCAAGAAGGTATGGTAAGACTATTTATAAATGTAGGTAGAAACCAAAGAGTTCAAGCTAAGGATATCGTAGGTGCTATAGCTGGAGAAGCTGGAATACCAGGTAAATTAGTTGGAACAATAGATATATATGACAAGTATACTTTCGTTGAAGTTCCTAAGGAAAATGCTAAGAAAGTATTAGAAAAGATGAAAGATATAAAGATAAAAGGAAACAAGATAAACATAGAGCAAGCTAACAGAAAGAAAAAGCAATAATTTCTTAAAAAACAAGTCGTAGCCTAATAAAGGCTACGGCTTATTTTTTATTTATGCTAAAATATAATAAAAAATATATTTGTGAAAATAAATAAAATGTTAATTATATAGAAGGTTAGGTGTTAGTATGGATTCTGATATAAAAAAATTAAGTCATGGATGTACACTTGATTGTTTTGATGCATGTAAATTTAATGTTTATGTAGATGATAATAAAAATATCATCAAAATAGAAGGAGATAAAGAACATCCTTACACTAAGGGGATTATATGTAGCAAGGGTAGAGCTCATTTAGATAGATTAAACCATGAGAATAGAATATATACACCACTTTTAAAGGTAGATGGGAAGTGGATAGAAATTAGTTTTGAGGAAGCTATTGATATAATGGCAAAGAAGTTAAACTACTATAAAGAAGAATATTCATCAAAGTCAGTTATGTATTATGAGCAGTATGGAAATGGATCTGTATTAAAAAGTATAGGAGACATATTCTTTAATTTTTATGGAGGAGCTTCTAAACAAAAGGGTGGGCCATGTTGGAGTGCAGGAATAAAAGCTCAAACATATGATTTTGGTGATGTAAAAGGTCATGCACTTGAAGATATGCTAAATAGTAAGAGTATTTTTATATGGGGAAAAAATCCAGCATATACAACTATACATACTATGCAAATATTAAAAAAGGCTCAGCAAAAAGGAAGTAAAGTTATAGTAATAGATCCAATATGTACATCAACAGCTAAAATAGCAGATAAATATATAAGAATAAAACCTGGAACGGATGGAGCCTTGGCTATGGCTATGGCAAAAATTATAATAAAGGAAAAACTACATGATGAAGAGTATATAAATAATTATGTACTTGGATTTGAAGAATATAAAGAATACATAGATACCTTAGAGTTGGATTACTTAATAGAAGAATGTGGGATAGATTTAGATGATATTAGAGAGCTAGTAAATCTTTATACAGATAAATATTGTACTATCCATCTAGGTTATGGAATGCAAAAGTATAAAAATGGAGGAAATACTATAAGAGCTATTGATGCACTGGGCGCAATTACTGGGCAGGTAGGTTTTAGTGGTGGAGGCGTAAACTATGCTAATAGAGTATATCCTAATATACTAAATTCTGATCCATATAAAAGTTTGGATTATGGGAATAATAGAGAATTTTATGTAAGTAAGATAAGCAAATTTATAAAAAATCCTAATGATAACTGTGTAGGAGAAGGTGATAATATTCCTATAAAAATGGCTGTGGTAGTAAAAAGTAACTTACTAGCTCAATTACCAAATTTAGTTGAACTAGAAGATGCTTTCTCTAAGATAGAATTTAAAGTATGCATTGATATGTTCATGACTGACACAGCAAGTGCATGTGATTTATTTATACCAGCTACAAATACATTAGAAAGTGAAGATATACTATATAGTTCTATGACTAATCCTTATATTACTTATAATGAAAAGATAGTAGAGCCAAAGAATAAATTAATGGATGAATATTATTTCTTTGCTGAGTTGGCAAAAGTTATGGGGATTAAAAACTATCCTATTGTGGATAAAAGAGAATACTTAAGTAAGGTAATAGAGCCACTAAAGGAGTTTAATGAGATCATTAGTCTTGAGTGGATAGCAAATAATTATTTTACAATACATAAGCCTGTTGCATGGGATGATAAAAAATTTGATACTCCATCAGGAAAATACGAATTATATTCAAGGCAGGTTGAATACCTAGGAATAAGTCCTATACCAGTATATATAAGTGGTAAAAAAGAAAATAAATTTAGACTTTTAACTAATCATCATAGAGATACTCTATTTAGCCAACACTATATGGATAAAAAAGGAATTTCACAGGCATATATTAATAAAAAAATGGCAATAAACTTAAATGTAGAGAATAAAGAGGTTGTAAGTCTAAAATGCAAACAATTCAATATAGATGTAGAAATAAATATAGATGATAGCGTAAGTGATTATGTGGTAAAAATGTACGTTGGATGGTGGAAGAAGCATGGTAACCCAAATTTCATAACTGATAGTGGTATATCAGATATTGGAGGTCAGATAACCTATAACGAAACATTTGTAGACATAATTAAACAAAAGTAGTTAAAATTCATTGAAGGGACATGTACTATAATTATAGAATTCAATAATAGTTAATTACTTTTGTAGATTATGGGGGGGGAAGACAAATGATAAATTATTCTTTAGAGCATAAAAATCTATTGGTAGATTTTATGGCTACAGAATTAGATCACCACATTGCAGGTGAGGTTAGAGAGAAGATTGATGATATTCTAATTTCAAAGCAAGTTAAAAATATAATATTTGATTTTAAAAATATTAACTTTATGGATTCTTCAGGTATTGGGGTCATCATAGGCAGATATAAAAAGATTTCTAGCGAAGGTGGAAAGGTATTTGTAGTAAACGTTAGTCCACGTGTTAAGAAAATTTTTGATTTATCTGGCATGAACAAGATAATAAATATTTACGACACATATGAAGAAGCAGTAAGTTCTTTGTAAGGGGGAATATATGATGAGTAACATTATGGAGGTTAAATTTTCTGCCAAATCCGAAAATGAAAGCTTAGCAAGAGTTATAGTAGCGTCATTTGCTGCGAAGCTAGACCCAACGCTAGACGAACTAGCTGATATAAAAACAGCTGTTTCGGAAGCCGTAACAAATTCTATCATACATGGTTATGAAGAAGATGAATCAAAGCTGGTATATTTAAGATGTAAAATCTTAGATGATACAATCAAAATAGTAGTAGAAGACAGAGGTAAAGGGATAGAAGATGTAGATATAGCTATGCAACCACTCTATACATCAAAACCAGAGCTTGAAAGATCAGGAATGGGATTTACATTCATGGAAAGCTTTATGGATGATGTAAAGGTAAGTTCAATAAAAAATGAAGGCACTAAAGTAGTTATGACTAAAAAAATAAACTTACCTAAATAAGGTCCAAAGGAATAGAGGTTTTATTATGGGGATAACTGCTAGAAAAGAAGAAAAAAAAGCACTGCTTAGCCATGAAGAAACTCTAGCGTTAATACAAAGAGTTCAAGACGGTGATGAAGAGGCTAAAGAAATTTTAATATCGAATAATTTAGGATTAGTTAGAAGTGTTGTGTCAAAGTTTTTAAATATAGGATATGATAGAGATGATCTATTCCAATTAGGATCTATAGGTCTAATAAAGTCTATATATAAGTTTGATCCAAAGTTCAATGTTAAGTTTTCAACGTATGCAGTACCAATGATCTTAGGTGAAATAAAAAGATATCTAAGAGATGATGGAATGATAAAGGTATCTAGATCTCTTAAGCAAATTGCTATTAAAGCTAGAATACAAAGTGAGATCTTAACTAAGCAACTTGGAAGAGAACCTAATATTGATGAATTAGCTAAAGTACTTGAAGTAGAAAAAGAAGATTTAGTAATGGCAATGGAATCTAATTTCAATGTAGAATATCTTCATGGCGTTATACACGAGGAAGAAGGATCTCCGATATGTCTTATTGACAAAATAAGCTTAAAAGGTGAATGTGAAGAAGAGCATGTTATAGATAATTTACTGCTTAAAGAGGTATTAGGAAAGTTAGAAAAGAGAGAAAGACAGATAATTATGCTTAGATACTTTGAAGATAAAACACAGAGTGAGATTGGAGAAATGCTAAATATTTCTCAGGTTCAGGTATCTAGAATAGAGAAGAAAGTATTATCAAAATTAAAAACATATATAAGTTAAAGTTAAGAATTAAATAAAGAGAAGTTAATAAAATGCATGTTATTGAATAAACCCTCAAAAATGAGGGTTTATTTTTTTTATATTTACAAATAATAACAACGAGGGAGGAATAAGTTTATGCAAGAAATTTACTTAATACCAAAGTCTATGAAGCCTTTTGATATAAAAAAAAGAGAAATTTATTTAAAAGATATTTACTCTATATACCCCAAAGAGTATGAAGTTAAGGTGAATGACATCATATTTAGACAATATGAAAATAACGATTTAATATATGATGTAATACATCTAGGAGAAGTAATAGAAGTTTTAAAGAAAGAACTTCCTAGGGCTCATATAAATTTTTTGAAGCCTGATGATATAGTCATATATTTTGATAAAGGAAAGAAAGATAGGACAAAGTATCTAAGGGTGTTAGTAGTGTCTATAGTAGTATTAATGGGGTCAATTATGGGAATTATGAATTTCCATGCAGATGTAAATATGGATCAATCTCAATCTAAAATGGTAAATTTATTGACTGGAGACGCTAAGACATATCTTCCCTATTTTCAGATACCATACTCTGTAGGAATAGGAATAGGTGTGGCTCTTTTTTTTAATAAGTTTATTCCGACATACTCAAAGCATGAACCAAGTCCAATGGATTTAAAGATGGTTTCTTTGAATAAGGAGATAGAAAATCAATTAAGGAATAAAGGTAGATAATGTGAAGATATTTTTAATAGTATTTGGCTTATCATCAGGAGTAATGGTAGGAGCAGGAGTCATAGCAATGTTAGTATTAGTAGGTCTTGTACCAAGAATATCTCATGTAAGTAATACCATACCATTTATAGGTGTATATGAAAGACTATTAATAATAGGCACTTGTTTAGGAAGTGTACTGTCACTTCAAAATCATAATCTAAAAATGGATGGAGTAATAGTCATAATAGCAGGGATAGCATATGGTATTTTTTTAGGTTTCTTAAGCTCTGGAATAGCTGAGGTAATAGATTATATTCCAACTATTTCAAGAAGGCTAAAGTTACCTACAATATGTTTAAAATACATAATAATATCATTGATTATCGGCAAAGTTATTGGGTCATTACTAGGATGGATAATAATTTAAGGAGGTATCTTATATGGATAAGAATTATAAAAAATATGTAGATGAAATAAGTCCAAAACCTACATATGCAAAAAATTATATCTTAGCTTTTATTGTAGGAGGAATAATCTGCATGATTGGTAAAGGCATAAATGATGTATATATGAATTTCTTTGATTTAGAAAAATTAAGTGCAGCAGCAGCTACGACCATAACTCTAATTTTTATAGGTTCATTCCTTACAGGACTAGGAGTATATGATCTTCTAGGTAAAAGAGCAGGAGCTGGATCTATAATTCCTATAACAGGATTTGCTAACTCAATAGTGTCTCCAGCTATGGAATATAAGAGAGAAGGATATGTATTGGGTGTAGGAGCAAACTTATTTAAAATAGCAGGACCAGTATTAGTTTATGGAATAGGATCTTCTATTTTATTTGGATTTATTTATTATATTTATAAGCTTTTTGTATAAGGTGGTGTGAGTATGAAGAGTAAGAGAATTGGACAAAGAACAGTAAAATTACAAAATAAACCTAAGATAATATCTTCAGCTTCTGTTGTAGGTCCTAAAGAAGGAGAAGGTCCTCTTAGGGATTATTTTGACTTAGTTTTAAGTGATGATTTATTTGGAGAAAAAAGTTGGGAACTAGCTGAAAGTAAAATGGTTCAAACAGCAATGGAAACAGCAGTAAAAAAAGCTGGAAAAAAACTATCCGATGTTAATTATTTAATAGGTGGAGATTTGATAAACCAAATACTTCCAGCATCATTTGCAGCTAGAGAGCTGGCGATACCATTTTTAGGGATATACGGAGCATGTTCAACAATGGCAGAAGGAATGTGTTTAAATGCAATGATGATAGATGGTGGATTTGCAGATTATATATTATCAGGAACCTCAAGTCATTACTGTACAGCAGAAAGACAATTTAGGTTCCCACTAGAGTTAGGTAATCAAAAACCTATGACTGCTCAGTGGACTGTAACAGGAGCTGGAAGTATACTTATGGCTGCTGAAGGTAATGGACCGTATGTAAAGTATGTAACTATAGGAAAAGTCATAGATAAGGGAATTGATGATGGTAATAACATGGGAGCTGCGATGGCACCAGCTGCTATAGATACTATATATTCTTATTTTGATGATACAAAAGATGATCCTAATAGCTTCGATATGATAGTAACTGGAGATTTAGGAAAACTAGGTAAGCAGATTACACAAGATTTATTAAAAGAAAGAGGTCTTGATATATCTAAAGTATATACTGATTGCGGATTAAAAATATTTAATCTTGAAGAACAGGATGTACATTGTGGTGGAAGTGGATGTGGATGCTCAGCCACTGTATTCTCAGCATATATTTATGATAAATTAATGAAAAAAGAATTTAATAAGGTAATGCTTGTATCTACAGGAGCATTATTATCACCGACTAGTACGCTACAAAAACAAACTATACCATGTGTGGCACACGCAGTGGTAATTGTTAATGAGTAGGAGGTATTACTTATGTTAATGGATTATTTAAAAGTATTTCTAGTAGGAGGAGTCATATGTTTAATAGCTCAAATTATGATGGACTATTTCAAAATGCAAACTCCTTACGTTATGGTAACTTATGTAACTGCTGGTGTTATATTAACATATCTAGGTATATATGAACATTTAGTTAGTTTTGGTAGCTCAGGAGCAACAGTTCCTATTATAGGTTTTGGCTATTTACTTGCAAATGGAGTAATGGAAGCTATAAAAACTGATGGATTTTTAGGGATATTCTTAGGAGGTACTACAGCCGCTGCAGGAGGTATTGCGGCTGCAATATTCTTTGGATATGTAATGGCAGTTATATTTACTCCAAAGGCTAAGCCATAAAATATATAGTAGATATTAAAAAAAGGTGAACTCATATGAGTTCACCTTTTAATTTATTTAAATTATGTTTATTTAAGATATTATGGTGTTGGAGGTGCAGCATTTGGATCTGTAGCACCACCAGTATTTCCACCGCCACCTGCTGGAGGAGTTGGAGTAGTTTCGCCACCACCTGCCGGAGGAGTTGGAGTAGTTTCGCCACCACCTGCCGGAGGAGTTGTATTTTCACCACCACCTGCTGGAGGAGCTGGATTTTCACCACCGCCTGCTGGAGGAGCTGGATTTTCACCACCACCTGCTGGAGGAGGTGTCTCTTCTGTAGGTGTTTCATCTACAGGAGCTTCAGGTTCTTGAGGCTCTGCTGGTATATAACTTTGTCTACTTGGACTAGTTCCCTTTACAAATGCTGCACTAGATCCAGAAGAAGAAGCACCACCATCTATTAAGTTAATACTCTTAAAGTAAACACCGTCTGGTTGTTTAAATTTAGTTTTTGTTAAGTTCTCATGAACTCTACCCATAACCTTTGACCATAATCTAGCTGTTGTTGTACTTCCACTTGGAACACCTCTACGAGCTATAGTTGTTCCTGTATCCGGATTTTTTCTACCGGCATCATCACCTATGTAAGTAGCACCAACATAGTATGGAGTATAACCAACAAACCATGCATCTAAGTTTTTATTAGTTGTACCTGTCTTACCAGCTACAGGCATGTTAGGTATAGAAGCTGCGCCACCAATACCTTCAGTTATAACTGCTTGTAACATATCTGTTAATACATATGCTACTTGAGGATCAACTACCCTCTGTTCAGCCGGTGTATTTTTAACTAATAACTGACCATCGTAAGTAGTTATTGTAGTAAATATAGTAGGCTCTTTATAAATACCACCATTTGCAAGTGTACCATAAGCTGCTGCCATCTGAAGTGGACTAACACCTTTTGTCATACCACCAAGAGTAAGTGCTGAGAATGTTCTATCTGAAGATTTACTTTTATCAGCAGAAGCTTTGTTATCTACTACTGTTGTAATACCAAAGTTCTTTAAGTAGTCTATCATTATATCTACACATTCTTCATAATTTTCTCCTAACAATTCAGCAGTTTTTACTGCAATTGTATTTGAAGAGTAAGCAAGACCTTTACGTAAACTCATAGATCCTGTTCCCGCTGTAGTTGTGTTAGGATTCCATTTGTTATTTTCTTTAAATTTATAACCGCCCTCAACATCACTTAAAGCTGTAGCTTGAGTAAGCTTCATAGTATCAATAGCCGGAGTATAGACTGATAATGGTTTTATAGTAGAACCAGGTTGTTGTGGAGTAGTTGCTCTGTTAAGAGTTTTTCTACCTTTAATATGTCTACCACCAACTAAGGCTTTAATTTGACCAGTTCTATAATCTAATATAACCATTGATGATTGAGGTTGAGGTATACCATCAGTACCTGGAGTATGTCCAGGGAAGTTGTTATTATTTTCGTATTCATCCTCTAATATATCTTGCATCTTAGGGTCTATAGTTGTTTCTATTTTTAATCCACCATTAGAGAATAGATTGTAAGCTTCATCATAAGTATTACCTTGATCCATTAAGGCATCTATTACCTCGTATTCTATAAGGTCTTCAACTGAAGAAACTACAGTATCTGCTGACTTAGGTAATTTTATTGATATTTGCTCAGCAACTGCTGCATCATGTTCTTGTTGTGTTATATAACCAACTTCTAACATTTTTCCTAAGACAACCTCTTGTCTTTGTTTTGCAGCTGGATTATTTATGGCTTTTCTAACTACCATAGTTCCAGATTTTAGTTGTTTATATACATCTTCGTTTGGAAGAAGTCCCCAAGAGTTTATTTTATCAATCATTGTAAAGTCTACTTCATTAGGATCTTCTAGACCATCACCCTCAGTATGAATATAATATACAAGTCTATTTTCTAAATCTTCTTTAGTTTCATTACCATCAAATCTTGCTGGTGTATATGCTGATAATTTATTTGGGTTTTTAGTTGATCCAGCAAGTAAAGCTGACTCAGCAAGAGTAAGATCTGATGCAGATTTACTAAAATAACCACGAGCTCCAGCTTCAGCACCTATAAGACCTCTACCTACGAAGAAGTTATTTAAATAAGCTTCTAAAATTTGTTGTTTAGATAAAGTTTTACTCATTTCATATGCGTAATAAATATCCTTTATCTTACGAGGCAGAGTTTGATCTGTTGTAGTAAGTAGCATCTTTGATACCTGCATAGGGATTGTACTACCACCTTGTTTATTACCCATTAATGTCTTAACTACAGATCTAAACAGACCTTTAATATCAACACCACTGTGTTCATAGAAACGTTCATCTTCTATAGCTACAACGGCATTTTGTAAATCCTTTGAGATATCATCGATACTCACAGGTTCTTTCTTATTTACTCTAGCGGCTTTGGATAAAAGTTCACCATTAGAGTAGTATATACTAGTTGTTTGGTACGTTTTTTCATCTAACATAGCTTTTGTAACTGGTTGAACATCTCTTAGAGATGAAAATACTAAACCAGCTGCTCCAGCAACTCCAGCTACTAACGTAACTAAAAAGACTATTCCTGTAACTCTCAAAATTTTATATACATTGCTTTTCTTACTAGAGGAAGATCTCTTTTTACTACGACTAGTTGAGCTAGTACTATTAGCAGAAGAATTAACTTTTTTTCTTCTGATTTTATTTCTATCTTCGTTATTATCGTTGCTCATAAGTTTAACCTCCTTACTTAATGCAATATTATACCACATATGTTAGTAATTTTGTAATTTATAGAGAAAAATGAATATATTGTAAGCTTTTGTAAGATACCTCAATTATATAAATTTCGCTAATCTTTGTATAAACCCTTTTAAAAAATATACACAGTCAAAATTTTGTCAGTAGATACCTATTTGAAATATATATGTTAATTATTTTTTACTAATAACATAAAAATTATGTGGAATGCAAATTACCTGTAATAAATGAAATATTTAAAATTAATCCACATAAAATATTAGGGGGTGTAAATTATGAAAAAAGTTAAAGATAATCAAAATATAAATGATTTTAGAAAAACTGTAGCCATACTATTAATCTTATTTATATTGTCTGTGTTCATAGGCAGTTTTTTATACATAGATAGAACTTTAAGACCAACTATAACAGTTCTAGCGGAGACTAAAGCTTTAGAATTAGCAAACAGATCTATAAATAAATCTGTTGCAGAAATGGTAGAAGGAAAGGTAAACTATGAAGATCTTATGAATATAAGAGTGGATGCAAATGACAAGATAACAATGATACAAGCAAATACAATTATGATGAATGAAATTGCATCAGCAGTGGCACTGGAGATACAAGACGAACTAAAAAAAGTAAAAAGCACAAGTGCATACATACCAATAGGAACTGCTTTAGGGAGTCCTATATTAGCTAAGTATGGACCAAAACTAAAAGTGGCCATTGAGCCAATAGGAACTGTAACAGTAAACTTTAAAACCGAATTTGAATCCTCTGGTATTAACCAAACAAGACATAGAATATATTTAGAGGCTCAAACACAAGTAAGAGTTGTAATACCTTTAACTACATCTACAAAAGAAATAAAAGCACAAATACCTATATGTGAGACTGTTATAGTAGGTGATGTCCCAAATAGTTATATAAATATTCCTAAAGAAAATATACCAAATGTTTTACCAGATGCAGGTACGGATACTAAAACAAATAACAATTAAAATATGTTGCCTCAAAATATATATAAATTTGAGGCAACATATTTTTTGTTGGAATTAAAAATTAATTATTTTCTAACATCCATTTTATATACACTCCGTAACCAAGTGTAGGGTCATTTTCTACTGCATGAGAAACTGCTCCTATAATTTTATCTCCTTGAACAATTGGAGTACCACTCATACCTTGAACAATACCACCTGTTCTAATTAGCAAATCTTTATCTGTAATTTTCAATTTAAATGTTTTTGATTCTGGAGTCCTTTGATTTTCTATTGCAATAATTTCTATATCATATTTTTCACATTTACCATTTGTACCTTGTAATATTACTTGTGCTTTTCCAGTTTTGATTTCATTTAGTGATGCAACTTTATATTTTTGTAGATTTGTTGTATCAAAATTACTAATATGACCTTTTATACCAAATGAAGTATTTTTATTAAATTCACCAATTGTTTCTATACGCTTTGCACTTATACATCCTACATTTCCTTTGCATGATTTTTGAATATTTAAATCTGTAGTTGTAGAAATTGACCCATTTTTAATTGGTATCCTTTTGGAGGTTCCTATGTTTATAGGGTGTCCTACTGCACCAAATTCAGAAGTCTCAGGATTAATATAAGTTAATGTAGCAAAGCCTGAAAGTAAATTATTAAAATTTATTTTTTCTAGTACATCTTTAGTACAAGTAAGAGTAAGGCTTTGACCACCTCTATTAATTAAAACAGGAACCATTTCGCCTTCGTTTAATGTATAAAGAATTTTAGAAAAATCTGCATAACTATTAATAGAAGAATCTTTAACTTTTAAAACTGAATCTCCTACTTGAAAGGGAGAATTTTCAACTGAGTTTCTAACAATTATGGTTTCTAGTTCAGCATCGATTTGTAGTACATTACCAATAGGTATTAAGTAATCTGGAGTATGTTTTTGCTCAGTTTGTGCATAAATAATGCTGTTTGAGAAAAAATATACTAAAAATAAAAAAGAAGTTAATGTAAGTACTTTTAATTTAATGAAGTTTTGATGTTTATGGCATAAATTTTTTGAAAACATAAAACACCTTCTTTCTGTCTAATCTTAAGTGTATTTAATCGGTGCTTTAACATTATAGTGTGCAGGAATTAGATTTTAATCCTTGGAAGAAGGTCACAGTTAAACCGTTGTTTTCAAAAAAAGAATAGTATAAGCAATAGCTATATATAATAGAAAAATTATGACTATAAACAACAAACTAATAAGGGAATATATAGGGTAATATTCGAGCTCATTCAATGCAAATTAAATATTTATGAGTTTAGTGTTTATATACTAAAAAAAATAATGCAAAATAACCAAATGAACACAAAATAAAAAGCACTTAATTTCATATAGAAAACTAAGTGCTTCGTTTTTTTTTAACTTTTTTTCGTATAACTTTTTTTACTCGAGTTTTTTTCTTTTTATGATTTTGTGGATTTTTTTTGATGACTTCGTCAGAAGAAGTAATAGCAACTGCAGGAGCTGGAGCAGCAAAATCATCATCATTACCTGAAGGGCAAGATTCAACTGATGCTATAAGGGCTAATTCATCAGATAATACTGCAAAAAAACCTGCTAATATATTTAAATCATTAACTGTAAGCTCTTCAGCTAAAGCTACAGATAGTGTAGATGCTAAAACGATATAATCAACATATCCGAAGCAGCACAACTTAGATTCAGGAGTTTCTTGATTTCTATTAATATTTTTAAAGTAATTTGATCTCATAGAAATAGTCATGAACTATAAAATTTAATGACTGTTACTCACCTCCCAAAATAAGTCTATATAAATATATATATGAATGTTTTAGAAAATAAAAACTAGTAGTACAAATTAAAGTTAGAAAATTAAAATTAATACATCGTAGAAAGTGAATTAAAAATATAAGTTTTTGCTAAAATAAAGATATACATAAATTGAAAGGAGTAAATATATGAAAAAATATAAATTAATAGTTACAGCAATAATCGCAATTGGAGTAATACTTATTGGAACCTCAACTCCTATTACTAATCTTTATAAGAGCACAAACTTATTAAATAAGGGATTTAATAAGATAGAAGATAATAAAGATTCGACTAAGGGGGAATCTAAAGATGCTAAAGAGCCAAGCAATCATAAAAAATATTTGATTTGTATAGATCCTGGTCACCAGCAAAAAGGTGACCCAAACGCAGAACCAGTAGGACCTGGAGCACCGTATCAAAAGGCTAGAGTATCGTCTGGAGCCACAGGAGTTGCAACAAAAAAGCCTGAGTATATACTAAATTTAGAGGCATCTGTAGTCCTTAAGCATATATTAGAAGGTAAAGGGTATGATGTAATAATGACGAGAGAAAGTCACGATGTTAATATAAGTAATTCTGAAAGAGCAATACTTGCCAATGAAAAAAATGCAGATATGGTAATAAGAGTTCATGCAGATAGTTTGGACAATTCTTCGAAAACAGGAGCATCTATTTTAATTCCTGAAAAAGGAGGGAAATATACTTCAAATATTTATGAAGAAAGTAATAAGTGTGCAGAACTAGTAAAGAAAAGTATGCAAGAATCTGGAATACAGCTTAATGGAATATTCCAAAGGGGAGACTTGACAGGGTTTAACTGGTCTAAGGTACCAGCAATATTAGTAGAAATGGGATTTTTAAGCAATTATAATGAAGACCAGATGATGTCAAATCCAGAATATCAAAGAAAGTTAATGCAAAGTGTTGCAGACGGGGTAGAGGATTATTTTACGACAAAATAAATAGGTGATATATATGAAAAAAGTGATAGAAAATGCATACGCAGCAGCATTATCGGGGACTTTTAAGGTAATAAATCCCGTTAAAAAGAGCGTTATTACTACAGACTGTGAGGTACATTTATTTATACAAAGTAATGCTCTAAATATTTTAAGAAGATATGGATATGAAAATGAATATAGATTATTTAAAGAACACCAAGCTCAAATTAATGCTGGATTAGTCTGGGCAGACCAAGACTTTAAAAGTTACCATCATTTTTATAATCCAAATAGTGAAAGAGGCAAATTCGGATATGATGATAATGCTTTAACAGTAGCTAAAAACTACTATAATAGAGCGATAAAATATTTTGCACTTGGAAACTATAATAGAGCTATGTTTTACTTTGGAGCGTCATGTCATATTATTCAAGATTTAACTATACCGCAACATGCTAAGGGAAAATTATTAGATAACCATAGACAGTTTGAAGTATATGTTAAATCAAATTATAAAAAAATAAAAAGATTTAGGAGTCATGACAAACCCATAAATATGGAGAGCATAGAAGAGTATGTAAACTACAATGCATCAAATGCACTTAATATAGATTATATGTATAAAAATATAGATGATTTGACTACAAAATTTTATTTAACTGCTATTAAAAGTATAACATTATCTCAAAGAACTACCGCAGGATGTATGTTAATGTTTTATGAGGATTTATTATTTATGTAAAAAAATTAGGGAAAGTTTAGCAGGGCTATTTGTAACACTTGATTTAAGTCTAAAAAGAATATATTATAGTATAGAATGTAGACAATAAATTTTGAGAAGAGGTGTTTAAATGCTAGTAGTAGAAAATGTAAGTCATGGTTTCGGAGCCAGAACTATACTAGAGAATGTTTCGTTTAGACTTAAAAAAGGTGAACATATAGCATTAGTTGGAGCAAATGGAGAAGGGAAATCAAGTTTCTTAAATATAATAACTAAAAAACTTATGCCGGATGCCGGAAATATAAAATGGTCATCAAGAGCAACAGTTGGTTACTTAGACCAACACACAGTACTTTCTAAAGGAAATACTATAAGAGATATATTAAGAGATGCATTTAAGCACATGTTTGATTTAGAGCAAGAAATGATAGCAATGTACGATAAAATGGGAGAAGCTGATGAAGATGAGATGACGAAGCTTCTTGAAGGTACGGCTGAGATACAAACTATATTAGAAAACAGTGGTTTCTATATGATAGATGCTAAAATCCAAGAGGTAGCTAATGGTTTAGGACTTGGAGAAATAGGACTAGATAGAGATGTAACTGATTTAAGTGGAGGTCAAAGAACAAAAGTACTTCTTACTAAATTATTACTTGAAAATCCTACAATATTAATACTAGATGAGCCTACAAACTACTTAGATGAAGAGCATATCACTTGGTTAACAAGATACCTTCAAGAGTACGAAAATAGTTTCATACTAGTATCTCATGATATAGACTTTATAAATAACACTTGTAACGTAATTTACCATATGGAAAATGGGGAGTTAAACAGGTACAAGGGTAACTATGATGAGTTTATGAGACTTAATGATATAAAGAAACGTCAAGAAGAAAATGCTTATGATAAGCAAGTTGAAGAAAGAAAAAGACTTGAAGACTTCGTAGCTAGAAATAAAGCAAGAGTTGCTACTCGTGGTATGGCTAACAGTAGACAAAAACAATTAGACAAGATGGAAATATTAGAGAGACCAAAAGAGAAAATTAAGCCTACTTTTGGATTTAAAGAAGCTAGAGCTGCAAGTCGAATAATATTTGAAACTAAAGACTTAGTATTAGGATATGATGAAGCTTTAACTAAGCCTCTTAACTTCCAATTAGAAAGAGGACAAAAAATAGCTTTAAAGGGTATGAATGGTGTTGGTAAATCTACACTACTAAAGACTTTACTTGGAATAGTTAAACCTTTTGATGGAAACGTTCAAATGGGAGACTATTTAGAGGTAGGATACTTTGAGCAAGAAAGTTCAAGAGATAACTACAATACTCCTATGGAAGAAGTATGGTCTGAATTCCCAGGTCTTTCAAACTTTGAAGTTAGACAACATCTAGCTAAATGTGGACTTACTAATGAGCATATAACTAGTCAGATGAGAGTATTAAGTGGAGGAGAGGCTGCTAAGGTTAGGTTATGTAAGGTAATGCTTAAAAATATAAACTTCCTTGTAATAGATGAGCCTACTAACCACTTAGACGTGGAAGCTAAAGATGAGTTACAAAAAGCTATAAGAGAGTTCAAAGGAACTGTTTTACTAGTATGCCATGAGCCTGAGTTCTACATGGGATTAGTAGATGATGTTTGGAATATAGAAGACTTTACTACTAAAATAGTATAATAAATAAGAGTACCTAATTAGGTACTCTTATTAAATTATGGGACATAAATTATTAAATTTGGATTTGACATAGTTAGCATATATTTTAAGCCACTTATTTTATAATGCTAACTTGTTATTAATAATTCCACATAGATTTATCCAACATAAATTATTTCTAGAGTATATTTGAGATGCTTCACAATTATTTTGTAAAAGTTTATTATCATTACAGACTCTAATTAACTCATTCTCTAGCTCTGTGGTATTTTTAACGGGAAATATCCTACCATAGTTACCATAATCAATCATTTCAATAGCGCTGGTTACATCTGATGTTATTAAATAGCAACCATTAGAGATGGCCTCAGCAAATACATTTGGACAGCCTTCCCATATGGATGTTAGACAAAACACCTTTGACCTTTTATACTTTTGTTTCAATTCTTTTTTATCTAAGTAATTTGTAATTATTGCCCTCTCCATAAGATGAGGATTTTCATTAAAATAATTATATATAAAACGTATAAAACCTTCCTCCATATTTCCTATTAGCTCTATCTTCCAGTTTGGGATTTTACTTTCTATATTTTTAAATGCATTTAGTAAAATATCTATTGATTTTTGATATGATCCTATTCTACCTACAAATAATATTATATTTTCTTTTTCTTCGTAAGTAATAAAAGTATCATCGACAAACTCATAGTATCCGTTTAGCATTAGATCTGAACTCAAGTCCCAATGTGACTTTATAAAGTATTGTATTTTTCTACTTTCACAAGTTATTAAGTCACATTTTTTTAAAGTATTTAAAGTATCTTCGGTAATACTAGAATTTAATTCATTTAACCAGTATAGATTAGCATCTAATTTTAAATATACTTTTCCATTTGGATTAAAATATTTATATGAATTTATAATTGATATATTAAAATCATAGATACCTATAACCATAAGAACATCGACTTCTTTAAGATAATTTAATAGCTTATTGTTATCTTCAAACTTAATTATTTTTAGATTTTCTAAATACTTATCATTATCTGTATATTGCTTATTATTTTCTGGTATTAATATACAGGAATCAAATCCATAATATTTTTGCATTATAAAGGGGATTAGTCCTACATCTTTAGTGAGATGATAATTATCAATATCTGACATATAAAGAGCAAACTTTTTCATTATAATCTCCTTTCTCATACCTAATCTTAATTTATAAGCTAGTCATAAAAGTATTAAACATTCCTTTGAAAATATTTATCTGTACTTTTCGTATCCATTAATATTTACTATTTAACAAGCATGTATATACCAATTCTTAGTGCGATAAGGGGCTGATACTTTTGGCAATAAGGTCTACAGTGCGTTATACCTGAGAATATATTGTATTGCTTTCCTCCGAAATGTTATAATTAAAGAATTTAATATTATTTATAGATTTATATTATAGGATAAGGTAGAATAAATAATTAATTATTAGAGAAGAAGGTGAAGTATATTGAGGATTTTTAAAAATGTAGTTTTTTCTATATTTTTTAGCTTATTAATTATCGGGGGTATAATTAGATTTACTGTGGGATTTAAAGAGCTTTATTATTTTGATATAGATTACTTACATATACCTGAAATCACAAATATTAGTGAAGAAGAAATAAAGCTTAATTATGACTATCTTATAGATTACAACCTTGGCAAGGTATCTGGTGAATTCGAGATGCCTACTATAAAATCTTCGCCACAAGGGAAAATTCATTTTGAAGAGGTAAGAGAAATTGTTCAAAATGTAATTAAGTTATTTATAGTATGTATTATTGTTTGTATAGTTGGAGCATTTGTAAGTATGAAAGATAAAAATATAGAGATATTAAAGTGGACATCAAGAACATTAATTATATTACCAATAACTTTAGCCATACCAATACTAATAAATTTTGATAAAAGTTTTGTAATATTCCATGAGCTATTATTCGATAATGATTATTGGATATTTGACCCAATGCTTGATCCTGTTATAAATATATTACCTCAGGAGTTTTTCTTACATGCTGGTATTATGATACTTGTATTGATATTTATTTCTAGCATTATAATATACGCGATATATAAATATTTAAAAGCAAATACATTTAAACTTAATCATTAAGTACTAGTAAAGGAATAAGCCTAGTCTTTAGCTAATATAGTACATAACCTGATTTTATGCTAAAAAATACCCTCTATCTCATCAGCTATGAAATAGAGGGTATTTGTATAAGTGATCTATTAATCTTCTTTACTAGCCACCTTAACTATATCTTGAAACTTACTCATAATATATTCATAATTTTTCTTATTATGAGGTAACATACAACTAGAGCAATCCTTTATACCACTTTCACTATATTTAAAATTACCGCCACAGTTTTTACCTAAAGCATATAAAGGGCAGTAGCAGAATAGACAATTAAACTCTTCGGGCTTACTTGTCTTGTGGCATGGAAAATATTCGCAATTTTTATGATTGAAAAATTTATAATTATCACTCATTTTATTTCCTCCTAGATTTGGTCATACTATGATTATACTAAATTTTTACAATTTAGGTATTGATAAATTTGCGTATGGGTGAGAATATAAAGTTAGTGGTATAATAAATAGATAATAATAAACCATATCGAAAATGAGGTGTAAGAATGCAAGAAAACAACGACAAAGTAATAGAAAAAGCATTGCTTGTAGGACTTAATATAACGTCGACAGCAAGAAGAATTGATGATATAGATATAAATGAATCTATGGACGAACTAAAAGAATTAGCTAAAGCTGCTGGAGCAGAGGTAGTTGGAAGTCTTATACAAAATAAGCAGACTAGAGATGCTGCATTATTTATAGGTAAAGGTAAGGTAGATGAAATAAGAGCATATTGTGATTCTTTAGAAGCTACTTTAGTAGTATTTAACGATGAGCTATCAGGAGCTCAGATAAGAAATATTGAAGAAATAGTTGGAGTAAAAGTTATTGATAGAACTACTCTAATATTAGATATATTTGCACAGAGAGCTCTAAGTAGAGAAGGTAAGCTTCAAGTTGAGCTTGCTCAGTTAAAGTATAGACTTCCTAGACTATACGGAATGGGTGGAGCAATGAGTAGAACTGGTGCTGGTATAGGTACAAGAGGGCCAGGTGAACAAAAGTTAGAAGTAGATAAGAGACATATACTTAATAAAGCTGCTGATATAAGACGTGAGCTTAGAGATGTTAAGAAAAATAGAGAGACTCAAAGAACTCAACGTTTAAAGTCTAATATACCGATAGTTGCCCTTGTAGGTTATACAAATGCAGGAAAATCAACTTTACTTAACGAATTAATAAAGACACATAAAGATTATGAGCAAGCAAAAGAAGTGCTTGCAAAAGATATGCTATTTGCAACGCTTGATGTAACTCTTAGAAAAGCCCTACTACCAAATAAAAAAGAATTTTTAGTAGTAGATACTGTTGGATTTGTTAGTAAACTTCCCCATGATTTAGTAGAAGCTTTTAAAGCAACCTTAGAAGAGGTTCAGTATGCAGATTTAATTATACATGTAATTGATGCTACTAATGATAGCTATGAATTACAAAAGAATACTACTGAAAAGGTACTTAAGGAGCTAAAGGCAGATCAAAAGCCTACTATACTTGTATATAACAAGATTGATAGACTAGAACTAGATATATATCCGAAAAACCAAGGAGATGCAGTTTATATATCAGCTAAAAAAGGTATAAATATGGATAAATTAATTCATATGATTGAAGAGGCGTTAATGGAAAATACTTATTCAGTAACACTTTCACTACCTTATGAAAGAGGAGATATATTTAGTAAGGTTAAGGATAAATATAACGTAGATAATTTTGAATATGGGGAAAGTGGAATAACGGTTGATGTAAATTTAGATGAAGAAGACTATAATATATATAAAGAGTATATATTGGATAAGTAGGTAATAATATGAATATAACCTGGGACAATATTGACTCTTTAGAAGATTACTTTATAACCTATCTTTTATACAAAGAATCTAAAACAGTATCTCAAATAAGCAAGATAAGAAATTTATCAGTCTCAGAAGTAAATGATCAATTAATAAGGGCAAAGCTTGAAATAAAGTCTATGTTAAAAGACAAGTTAGAGTTATCTAAAGATGTCCTAGATAGGTTTTTAGAGCTTGATAAACAAAAAAGATTAGATTTTATTGTAGGCTTAGATGCAGAAAGGATGGTAGATTTTAAGAGAAAGCTTTATAAAAGAATTATCACAGAGCGAAATGCTGAAGATTTAATTACTTTAATCTGGGTAACTGGAGAGCTTAAAGAAGACAAATTCTTAAATTTACTACATACCTTAACTGGACATAGGCACTCTGGTGTAAGAAGAGTAACTTATTCAGCACTTCGAAAGATACAATCACCAAGTAGTAGAGAGTATTTGCAGAGAGGTTTATACGACACTAATGCACAAACACGTCAATACTGTGCAAAGGCACTGGCGAAAATAGGAAATAAAAACAGCTTAAAAATGTTAAAGCAATTAAAGAACAAAAAGCAGTTTGAAAAAGACTATGTATTAAGAGCTTACGATGAAGCCATTGACATACTAGAAAAAGAAGATTAATAACATAATAGCTTTAATGTTAACATATAATTAACAAAACAAGTTATTGGCAGAGTATGTTTCTCCAGAAGTTAACATAAAAAAACAGTTAATAGGAGGGGTTTAAAATGATAGTGAGACATTGTGCAGGTGGTGTAGTATTTTATGCTAATAAAGTACTTATATTAAAAAATGATAGAAATGAATGGACACTTCCAAAAGGTAAAATATATGAAAATGGTTTACCAGTTGATAGTGCAGTAAAAAGAGTAGCAGAAGAAACAGGTGCAATTGCTAAGGTACTAGATGTAGCAGGAGATACTATGTATGAGTTCTACTCAAGAAGTAGACAACAAGAAGTATGTAATGCTGTTGTTTGGTATATTATGGAATCTAATGAATCGAAATACATACTTAAGGATGAGTTTAAAGAGGGTGGATTCTTTAAAGTTAAGGAAGCAGTAGAAATGCTTACACACAGTAAAGAAAAATCATTGGTTGAACTATCTTATAAAAAATATAAAGAAATTAAGAAAAAAGGCTCAGAGGATCAAAGCCTGGCTGTAAATTGTAAATAAATATATAAAAAGAAAGGGAATATTCCCTTTCTTTTTTTTATATATTTATTATAAAAAGAAATTAAAGTTAAAATACAAAAAGACAAATACGAAATATAAAATGATAAACAGCCTAAGATGAAATGGACTATACTTTAATTAACAAATACATAGTAACAAAATTTAGTAATTTATAAGGGGTGGAGATTATGCCAAATATAGTATTAACAAGAATTGATAACAGACTTATTCATGGACAGGTAGCGACAATGTGGTCTTCTAGTGTTGGAGCTAACCTATTATTAGTCGCAAATGATGAAGTTTCTACAAATGATTTTAGACAAGGGCTTATGGATATGGCAGCACCAAGTTTTGCACAAACAAGGTATTTTTCAATAGAAAAAACAATAAACATTATAGGGAGAGCAAGTGAGTCACAACATATTGCAATAATATGTGAAAATCCTCAAGATGTAGTTAAGTTAGTTGAGGGGGGAGTACCTATAAAAAAAGTTAATATAGGAAATATGCATATGGCAGAAGGTAAAAGACAAGTATCAAAAGCGGTTTGTGTAGATAGTGATGACGTAAATGCATTTAGACGTCTTAGAGAATTAGGGGTAGAGCTAGAAATCAGGAGAGTTCCAAGTGAGTCTGCTGAGAATATAGAAGAATTATTCAAATAAGGGGGTAAATTTTATGGATTTAAACGTCATACAAATTGTTCTTATTCTAATAGTAACAATGATAGCTGCCGTAGATCAATTCAACTTCTTAGAGTCGTTATATAGACCGATAGTAGTTGGACCAATAATTGGAGCTATCATGGGGGATTTACAAACAGGTCTTATAGTTGGTGGTTCTTATGAACTTATGATGATAGGTGCAATGCCAGTAGGTGGAGCACAACCACCAAATGCTGTTATAGGTGGAATAATGGCAACAGTGTTTGCAATACAATCAGGTCTTGATACTTCTGCTGCATTACCACTTGCAATACCATTTGCATTACTTGGCCAATATGCAGTTACACTTTTATTTACAGTAATGTCACCATTAATGGGTCTATGCGACAAAGCAGCTGATAATGCTAATCCTAAAGGTATAGATAAGGTAAACTATATGGCAATGGGAATATTAGCAGTATCTTTTGCTTTAATAGTTTTAGCTGGATTATTGGCAGGTCAAGCAATAGGTCAAAAGTTAACAGAGATATTACCTCTATGGGTTTGGGATGGATTAACAGCTGCAGGAAAGATGATGCCAGCATTAGGATTTGCAATGTTACTTAAAGTTATGTTAAGTAAAGAATATGCAATATTTATGATATTAGGATTTGTATTAGTAGCATATGGAAAATTACCACTTTTAGCTATAGCTATGGTTGGTATAGCTGCAGCAATCTATGACTTCCATGTAAGTATGAAAACTAAAAATACAGGAGGAGGTATGAGCGATGGCATCTAATACAGAAACAATGATGAGAGGTCAAAAAGAGTATATAGATAAGACTGAAGGGGAAACTCTTGATAATAAAACATTAAATAAAATGGCTTGGAGATCAATGTTCTTACAGGCATCATTTAACTATGAAAGAATGCAAGCTGGTGGATGGCTATATTCTATACTTCCAGGACTTAAAAAAATACACAAAAACAAAGAAGATTTAAGCACATCAATGAAGCACAACTTAGAATTTTTCAACTGTCATCCATTCTTAATAACATTTGTTATGGGTATAATATTATCGCTTGAGCAAAAGAAATCTGATGTTCAAACTATACGTGCACTAAGAGTTGCGGCAATGGGACCTTTAGGTGGTATAGGGGATGCTATATTCTGGTTTACATTATTGCCAATATCAGCAGGTATTGGGGCAAACCTTTCTCTTCAAGGTAGTATATTAGGTCCAATCATATTCTTTGTATTATTCAACGTTGTTCATTTAGGGCTAAGATTTGGTTTAATGCATTGGTCATATAAAGTAGGGGTTGAAGGAATATCTAAACTTACTAAAAATGCTAAAGAATTTACTAGAGCAGCTACAGTACTTGGTATGATAGTAGCAGGTGCGTTAATAGCTTCATATGTAAGTATTACTTTAGTTACTCCGGAATCTTTAAGTATGTCTGGAACTATAGATTTACAAAAAATATTAGATTCTATAATGCCTTGTGTATTACCACTTGCAGTAACATTTGGTATGTATGGGTTAGTTAAGAAGAATGTTTCTCCATTAGTAAATATATTAGTATTAGTATTAATTGGATTAATAGGAGCATTTATAGGAGTATTTAAATTCTAGGAGGATACTAATGATTATAATAACAGGACATGGAAAGTTTGGGACTGGACTTAAAACTAGCCTAAACCTAATAGTTGGCGAATATAACTTTGTTAACCCTATAGATTTTACTGAGGAAAAATCTCCAGAGAGTTTAAAAGAAGAAATAAGAAGTCTAGTAAGAGAAACTGATAAAAAGGTTTATATATTCACAGACTTAGCTGGTGGTACTCCATTTAAGGTAAGTAGTGAATTAACACTAGATTATGATAATATAGAAGTATTTTGCGGAACTAATCTACCTATGCTTGTAGAATCTACAATGATGTTATCTTTAGGATGCGACATTGATTGTGATGGTATTAAGGATGCAGGTATAAATAGTATTAGACCGCAAGCTAAAACAGTTACATTTGCAGATGATGGAATCTAAAAAATAGGAGTGGCATGATAAATGCCACTCCTTTATTGTATTTAAAATATTTATTGGCTATAATAATTTTATAAGTTTGTGTATTTTATATAAGTAAGTGATACGTTAGTATAAGAGGATTATTATTTAATAGATAAATTTTACATAAGTAATAGATAAGGTAGTAGGAGGTAGGAAATGAGCGGATACAAAACTTTACATGAATATGGACAAGATGAAATAATTATAGAAAAATCAACTTTTATAGGATATGCAAAACCAATAAAAACAGAAGAAGAGGCTGTAGAATTTGTAAATGAGATAAAGAAAAAACATAAGGATGCAACACATAACGTATGGGCATATACAGTTGGTAAAAATATGAATATACAAAGGTATAGTGATGATGGAGAACCGCAAGGAACAGCTGGTATACCAACATTAGAAGTTATAAAAAAGGAAGATTTAAGAGATGTAGTAGTTGTTGTTACTAGATATTTTGGCGGTATAAAACTAGGTGCTGGGGGCTTAGTTAGAGCTTACACAAAGGGAGCGAAAATAGGTCTAGAAGCAGGTAAAGTTATTGAAAAGATAATGTATCAAGAGGTTAAAATTGGTATAGATTATAATCAACTTGGCAAGGTGCAAAATGAGATAATGAATATGGGGTACTTTATTAAGGACACTATTTATGAAGAAAATGTGCAAATAGTTGTTTATTCAAGAATAGAAGAAAAAGATGATTTAATAGCTAAGATGACGGATATAACTAGTGCAACTGCTGATATTATTTTAGGTGAAGAATTCTATTTATCTGAAAAAGAAGGGCAGTTAATATTATAGATATAAAATAATATTATAAATAAACTTAACCAGTAGTTAAGAAATTATAACCAATACTTAATTATGTGTCCATTGTAGGGATAAGAATTCACAGATATAATCTATAGTATAAGGCCTTATAAATACAAATTAAGAAGGGGTATTAAGTATGAAATTACCTATTGGTGAAGTTATATATAAATTAAGAAAAGAAAATGGAATTACTCAGGAACAACTTGCCAAAGCTGTAGGAGTATCAACAGCAGCTGTTTCTAAGTGGGAAAGTAAAAATGCTTATCCAGATATTAGCTTACTTCCATCTATTGCTAGATATTTCAACACTAGTATAGATAGTTTGCTAAGATTTGAAATGGAAATAACTAAGGAAGAAGTTATGGAAATTGCAGCAGAGTGTGCTAAATTATTTGAAACTGAAGATTTAGAGGATGCAATCAAGGCTTGTAATGACTATATACAGAAGTATCCTAATAGTCACTTTTTAAAATTTAGGATAGGTTCTTTATATATGACGTATCTATCAAAGGCTAAAACTGAGGAAGGAATGCAAGATTTTGCAAAAAAGGCAATAGAATTAATTGAGCAATCAGCACTTAGTGATGATGTTGAGATAAGTGAAGGGTCTAACTATGTTTTAAGTTCATTATACTCTATGATAGGAGAAGATGATAAATCAGAGGAAGCATTACTACTTGTTCCAAACAAAGTCATAAATAGAGATGATATGTTAGTTCCGTTGTATATAAAACAAGAAAGATATGATGAAGCAAAAAAAATACTTCAAGGTAATATGCTAATGAGTATAAATAGAATAAAATTGTTTTTAGATAGCTTTTCTAATATAAGTGTAAGAGAAAATAAGATGGATTATGCAAAGGAGCTTTTATTTACTCAAAGAAATCTTATAAAATTGTTTAATATTGAGGATATAAGTTTAGGTACAAATAGTGCATCACTTTCTAGAATTTATGCTAAAGAGAAAGATTTAGAAAAAGCATTAGATTACTATGAAGAATATATTGATGCAGTAGAAAAGCTTATGGATAATGATAAGTCTATATACGACAATAAGATGTTTAATACTCTTGAATTTCCAAAATCAATGCAATCAAAAGAATATATGATGCAGATAATAAAAATGGGAATGGAGTTAGATGAGGTATATGATTTCTTAAGAGAAGATGATAGATATAAATCTATTATTAAAAGATTAAGCGAGTAAACACTATATTATATTGTTTACATAATTATATAAGCAATATAAAAAGGCATTTTAAAAAGTTAAGATGCCTTTTATTATGCAATTAATCCTTATTTTTAGGAGGACATATACCTTTTTTTATTTCATATCCTCCAACTAGTAGTAAAAATAGTCCAAATACCTTTCTTAGAACATCAGAAGATAAATCATTGGCAACAAAAGATCCAACGATAGCTCCGAGTACTCCAAATAATGCGATAGGAACAACAAGTTTTAAGACTACATTTTTATTTTTGATATGTATATATAAGGCTATAATAGTCATCGGTATAGATGAAATCAAGTTAACGCTTTGGGCTATTTTAGGGTCAACTCCTGTAAATAATATTAGTGCTGGGATAAGAATAGTTCCACCACCCATTCCCATACCTCCGATTATTCCTGCAAAAAATCCAATAATAGCAAATAACATTAAAACACCATCCTTAAAGCTGCTACAATCATAATTATTCCAAATGAAATTCTAAGACATGTACCCGTTACCTTACTGAGTAGCTTAGCACCAACCACACCACCAATGATACTTCCACATGCAACTTGCCACGTAATACCTATATCATAAGTACCTCTAGATATATATACAGCAGAACTTGCAGTAGTTAAAAATACTATTATTGCAAGAGCTGTGGCATGAGATTTATGCTCTTCTATTTTTACAATATTATTTAATATGGGTACAAGAAGGGTACCTCCGCCAGACCCAAATAGACCATTTATAAATCCTGTAAAAGAACCTATTAATGTATTAGTTATAAAATCTTTAAATGAATGTTTTGATACATATTTAAAATCAAAATTATTTTGCTTATTTTTCAAATTAATCACCCTCTCACTTTAGTTTTTACAAAAGAGAAAAATATATTTATCAAACTAGTAACTTATGAAAATTTAGCCAATAGGGAATACTAAAATCAAATATTATGGTAGATAATTTAATTAATTTTATTTAAGGAGAAATAATTATGTCTCATGTAGATAACTTTACGTTTGACCCAATAAATATTAATAAAATAGAGTCAGAAAGAGAATTTCTAGCTCAGAATGAGAAATTTAAAACAATATATTTTAAATTTGAAGAAGGTAAGGGGTTACCAAATCACTCTCACAATGGATATGCATCAATACAAGTTGTTAGTGGAATAGTAGATATGGAGTTTTTAACAGGGGAAAAATTTGTGCTAGAAGCTGGAGATTTTTTACCTTTTGATGCTAGGGTAGAGCATAATGTTATTGCAAGGGAGTGTAGTAAAATATTAGTTACTATATCTCAAAGCCTTTCATAAAAAAATCCATCTATGCTTGGTTTAAAAGTGTAGATGGATTTTTTTGTACTAAATTCTTTATATATGTAAGTACACATCTTAGATTGTTAAATATATGATATAATAAAGTATAAAATAGAAAAAAATGAGAGGAGATACAAATAATGGATATAAACATGAAGATAGATAAAACCGTAGATTGGTTAAGGGAAAAAGTTAAAGAAGCAAACTGTAATGGTTTAGTAGTAGGAGTATCTGGTGGAATAGATTCTGCTGTTGTTTGTTACTTAATTAAGAAGGCTTTTCCAGATAATTCTGTAGGAGTTATAATGAGTATAAAAAGCAACCCTCAAGATAGAGAAGATGCACTTAAAGTTATTAATGGATGTGGGATAAAATATTTAGATTTAGATCTTACAAAAGAGCAAACATCTATATTAGATACAGTTGTAGCTGGATTAAAAGATAATGATTTATACAATGAAAATAACCAAAAGATAAGTGATGCAAACTTAAGGGCAAGAGTTAGAATGAGTACTGTTTATACTGTAGCAAATAATTTAGGATACTTAGTTGTTGGAACGGACAATGCAGCAGAAGTACATACTGGATATTTCACTAAATATGGAGATGGGGGAGTAGATTTAATACCTATTGCAAATATAACAAAAAGAGAAGTATATGAATGGGCTAAAGTTCTAGGAGTACATGAAGATGTAATAAACAAAGCACCTTCAGCAGGTCTATGGGAAGGACAAACTGATGAGGCTGAAATGGGTACTACATATGATATGATAGATGCAGTAGTAGAAGGTAGATTAGATGAGGTTCCTCAAAAAGACCAGGAGATAATAGCAAGGCTTCATAGAATAAGTCAGCATAAGAGAGAAACTGCTCCTGCACCTCCTAAGTTCTAATTTACTAAATGCAAAATTTATGCTAAAATTTACGAGTAGTAAAATTTAGTTAATATAAATTAAAAAGTTGAGTATATAAGGTAATTATATACCTATATAGAAAGATAAATTACACGTATTAAGGAGTGGAATTATGGGACGTATAGGAAACATAATAAACAAAAAAGGTAAACAAGATGCACAAAGAGCTAAGGTATTCACTAAGCATGCAAGAGCAATAGCAGTTGCAGCTAAGGAAGGTGGAGCATCTCCAGAATACAATGCAGCACTTAAAGCGGCAATAGACAAAGCTAAGGCTGACAATATGCCAAATGACAACATAGATAGAGCAGTAGCTAAAGGAGCAGGTGCTGGAGCTAACGAAAACTATGAAACAATAGTTTATGAAGGATACGGACCAGGTGGAGTTGCAGTTATAGTTGAGACTTTAACTGATAACAAAAACAGAACTGCTGGTAACGTAAGATACTTCTTCGATAAGAATGGTGGTAACTTAGGAACTAGTGGATGTGTATCATTCATGTTCGATAACAAAGGACAAATATTAATAGAAGCTTCTGATGAAGTATCTGAAGAAGAATTAATGGATGTTGCTTTAGAAGCAGGAGCAGAAGATTTCATAACTGAAGAAGATGGATATGAAGTAATAACAACTCCTGAAGATTTCCAGGCAGTAAGAGATGAGTTAGCAGCTAAAGGATATGAGTTTATATCAGCAAGCGTTAAGTTAATACCTCAAACTACTACAGAGTTAACTACTGAAGAACACTTAAAGTTTATGAATAGATTAGTTGATATGCTTGAAGATGATGATGATGTTCAAAATGTGTACCACAACTGGGAAATAGCTGAATAATTTCTTTGGTTAAGGTATATGTAAACACCTCTAGACTACGATATATGGAAGTAATCCATATAAGTGGTTTAGAGGTGTTTTTTGTATGTATACAGTCAATATATTAAAAGCGGATAAACACCAAAAGTTATAGAAAAAACTAATAATCAAAAAAATGCAATAAAATTTCATAAATATGTGGAAATAAGTTGATGTAAGGATTTTATTCTGCTAGGATTATATTGAATGTGAAATAAATTTTTAAAAAAGGGGGATTATATGAAAAATAATCAAAAATTGGGACTATCATATATAGTGCTTATGGGATTTGGATTTCCGATAATGCGTTATATGAGTATGAATTTTGATACTATTAATAATAATGCAGTTAGGTTTTTATCAGGGGGAATACTTATACTTATTATCTGTTTATTCAAGTTTAGAGATGAATTAAAAAAGATAGTAGAAGAACCAAAACTAATTTTCAAGCTACTGATATTAGCTGGGTTTATGACTGGAAATATGTATTGTTTTATAACTGGATTAAAATATACATCAGCTTTAACTGGAAGTATTTTTAGTATATTAGCTATGCCATTAGCAATAAGTATGGCAGCTATTTTCTTTAAAGATGAAAGAGATAGAGTAAAGCAAAAGAGATTTTATATAGGGAGTTTAATTGCAATAACAGGATCATTAATTTTTGTTATAAATGCTGGCGGAAATGGTGAAAGTTCTGACTTTTTAAAAGGATCTTTATTTTTAGCAGCAGCGATTTTTATTCAATCAATTCAAAATTTAGTTGTAAAAAATGTTTCAAAAAAATTACATTCAGTAGTAATAAGCGCATCTACAGCTACTTTATCGGGAATTGTATTTTTAGTTATAGCTATCTCTACTGGAAAAATATTAGAGTTGAAAGCTGTATCAACAGGTATGCTTACTGGATTAAGTTTAGCAGGAATGTATGGAATGCTTACAGGAATGTTAATGGCATTTTATATTCTTCAAAAACAGGGAGTAGTTGTTTTTAATATTATACAATTAATAATACCTGTTTCTACTGCGATTGTAGGATATTTTGCATTAAATGAAAAAATTAATTTGATACAAGGTATAGGGGCTATTGTTGTAATTATTGGATGCATTGTGGCTTTAAAAAAGAAAGACCCTAAGGAGGAATGCCAATGTATACCGTTGGAATCGTAGGGTTAGGCCAAATTGCATATAGTATTGATAAGGATCCAAATAGAGATATAATATGGTCTCATATTGGTGCTTATAAAACATTTGAAAATATTGAGATAAAAGCTATTTGTGATATATCAAGTGATGTCGTTGAAGAAGTAAAAAATGATTGCAATATTAAGTTGGGATATAGTGATTATAATAAAATGTTAGATTATAATAAATTTGATATAGTAAGTATATGCACACCCATATCATCTCATTATGATATTATAAAAAAATGTGTCAGCTGTGGAGTAAAGGCGATATTTTGTGAAAAAACATTATGTAACTCTGTTGAAGATGCTAAAAAAATAATAAAATTATGCGAAGATAATAATGTTGTTCTTGCTGTAAATCATATACTAAGATGGGATAACCTAAATATAACTATAAAGAAATTAATAGAGAATAAGGCTATTGGAGATATCTATAGTATAGTAGGGTATGGAGATACAGCTTTGCACACAAGTGCGAGCCACTTAATAGATATGATGTGTTTTTTTGCAGGGTCTCCTGAGTGGGTAGTAGGTACAAAGCAAAATGACTTCATAAGAGTTGCTCATGGAGTAGAAGACCATGGAGGAATAGGAATTGTTAAGTTTAAATCAAATATAATAGGATTTATAAAAGCTACTAGTACTTCACAATATAGATACATGTATGAACTAGATATATTAGGAGAAGAAGGGCGTATAAAGATTTACAATAATGGTAAGGATTTTGATATATATAAGTACTCCAGAGATAATAATTCTGCTGGAACTAATTATCAATCGTTACAGTTAGTTGAAAACAAGCCCCAAATTAATAAAAATGAAAGAATGGTTGATGCTATAGAAGATATAATAAGATGTCTAGAAAAAGGAGGCTCACCTATTTCTAATGGGTCTACGTCTTTAAATACAATAAAGATTATTGAAGGACTAAAAAAGTCTTCAGATGAAATTCAAATAGTATCACTAGTAGATAATTTAGATATATCTTTCGCATAATAAATTCGGTATTTTATTCTAGAGAATTTTTAAATTTCATCATAATGATTTAGTATCTTTTTTATCTTTTCATAAATAATACATTTTAATGGCTATGGTTTTATTAATTTTTCAACAGGAAATTCTAACTTGTCATTGCTAAACTCTAATGATATATATAAAACTCTATCATAGTTGTTGAAATATACACTAAGATAGAGTTTTTTGAAATATAATATCAGCCGAAGGTTAGAAATTAACCTCTTTTACTAATTTCATCTGTTATCAGTGATTTTGAAATATACATAGCATTTATTATTTTCTTAAAGCGGGTATGAAAAGGGGTACCATCCTCAAATTTTTGCTGTCCTTTTTCACATTTGCTAATAATGGAAGATATAGGGGCTAGTGATTCTATCAATTCTTCTTTTGTATATTTGTTCATAATATCCTCATCTGCTATTAATGATTTTGAAATATACAAAGCTTTTATCCTGTTCTTAAGGAGTGTGTGCTGAGAGGTACCTTCCGCAAATTTTGGATGTATTTTTTCACAATTACTGATACTTGAAGATACAACTTTTAGTGCTTCCACCAATTCTTCTCTTGTATATGTTTCCATAGTATTTCACCTCAAATTTCTATTTATCTATTAGTTTATTATGTGATATTTATTTAACCTTACAATTTAATTATAAAACATTAATGCACTTATAAACTTTTGATAAATAAATTACCAAAAATAAAGAATTATAATTATAAACCTTACATAGTGTATATAAATTCCTTGACTTGTACATGAAATTTTACAACTTAGAAACATTATTTAAAAGTTAGTGATTTATATATCAAATATGTAACTAAAACTCCATTGAAATCAGGGCTTTATATAGACTATAATACAGTTGTCGACGATTAATTTAGAAGTAAAATAAACTTTCTGATGGAGGAAAATAGATATGAAAAAACGTATTATATGTAGTATGCTATCAGCAGCACTATTAGTTACGGGTTGTACAAATAGTGGTACTGGAAACAATGATAAGTCAAATAACGTAGAACTTACTTATTCAAATTTAATAGATGAAAAAACACAAAACGAAGTTAAAGATATATTAATAGCAAATAAAATTGATAAAAAGCAAGTAGAATACTTTATAAGTAATGTAAAAGATTATAATGCTACTGTAGGAAAATTAAAAACATCAAAAGATGGATTTACAACAATAAAATCGCAACAAGCATCATATGATGAGGAAAAAATTGCTTCAATATGGCAAGAAAAGGGATATAACTATATGGATATTAACTGTAGATTAACATCTTTTATATTATTTAAAGACTATATTAAGTCTCAGGGGAAATTTGAGGGTGATGATATTGATCTTGCAATGGATTTAGATACAATAAAGAATAATCCTATAGTTAAGATTGGCGAAGATGATACTGATAAATTTACGAATCTATATTCTGCTATACCAGTTGAGAAGTCAAATGATATAAATAAGAACGCAGAGGCTATAAAGTCAGAGTGGAAAAAGAGAAATATATCATTTGTAGAGAATAAAAATGTATCTATGATAAATGTATTTTTAAATTATGCTGAAACAAGTAATGTTTTTGTTGGTCACACAGGAATATTAGTAGAAGCTAATAATGGATTATTATTTATTGAAAAATATGGAGTAGGTACGCCATATCAAGTATCTAAATTCAAAGATAGAGAAGAGTTAAAATCGTATCTAATGGATAGATTAGATATTAATGAAGCTGATGATGGTTCATCAAAGCCTATAATCATGGAAAATAATGAATTAATGAAGTAAGCATATAAATGAATTTATATATGTATAAATTTTTCTAAGTAAGTAAAACCTATTAGTAAAATATTACAAATAAGGGTGGTTTTATGGAAAAATACTTAGAAAGATTATTTATAATAGAAGGTATTATATTTGGGATATTAGGTTTTTTATTTTTTATGAATCCTTTAGGATCTCTTTTGGCACTTACTAATTTTTCAGGATGGATGTTTATAATACTTGGTGTTGTTGGAATGTTTAAAAAGCCAAGAGATATATTTATGGGAATAATAAATATATTATTTGGTATTATATTAATATTTTCGCCAGTTTCAAGTATAGATATATTTATATCTTTCTATGGGGTATGGTCTATAATTAGAGGTATATATCTATTTATAATCTATATAAAGGAAAAAACATTTGGACTAAATATGCAGACATTATATAGTATTGCATTAATAATTCTAGGTATTGTAATACTTGCTAATCCTATAATATCTTTTATGTCAGTACCATATGTTATAGGGGTTTACTTTATAGTAAGTGCAATATTTGAAATATACTTAGGGTTTAATATTAAAAGTGAATAATTGAAACATGACTTATAGAAACGAACTCAACCCGGGTTCGTTTTTTATTATGTATTTAAAGAATGAAAAATTACGATTTAATTCTATTTGAAAGCGATTTCAAAAAAAGTATTGTAATTTTATTACATATAAAATATAATTAAGTTGTAATAATATTACAATGCTTAAAAATCAATTCATAAAATGTTGGAGGAGATAGTAATGTTAAATTTAAAAGGCTTAACTACTGAAACAAGAAATGAAAATACTAAAAATATAGATAAAATGTCTACTATAGACATGGTTAGACTTATAAATCAAGAAGATCAAAAGGTTGCTCTTGCAGTAGAGAAAGAATCTGAAAATATAGCAAAAGCCATAGATGTAATATATGAAGCTTTATCAAATGGTGGAAGGCTTATATATATGGGAGCGGGAACTAGTGGAAGATTAGGAATACTAGATGCATCTGAGTGTCCTCCTACTTATGGGGTATCGGATGAATTAGTTCAAGGTCTTATAGCTGGAGGATCTGAAGCTATATTAAAAGCTAAAGAGGGAGCTGAAGATTCTAAGGAATTTGGTAAAGAAGATTTAGTAAATATAAAATTAACTCCAAAAGACGTAGTATGCGGTCTTGCTGCAAGTGGTAGAACACCTTATGTTATAGGCGGAGTAGAGTATGCTAAAGAAATAGGTGCAAGAACAATATCTGTAACTTGTAATGGAGACTCTGAATTATCAAAGGTTGTAGAAATATCTATAGCACCAGTTGTAGGACCGGAGGTTGTAACAGGTTCAACAAGAATGAAGTCAGGTACAGCTCAAAAATTAGTTTTAAATATGTTATCTACAGGAACGATGATAAAGCTAGGCAAGGTATACGGAAACCTAATGGTAGATGTAAAATCAACTAATGAAAAGCTTGTAGAAAGAGCAAAAAATATTGTGGTTGAAGCAACTGGAGTGAATAAGGAAGAAGCTACTAATTTATTAAAAGCTACAGATTTTAATGTAAAACTAGCAATATTTATGAAATTATCAGGATTATCAAAAGAAGAGAGTCAAAAAGTTTTAGATGAGAAAAAAGGTCATATATCAAATTCGCTAGAAACAATAAACTTATAAGGGGGAGCTAAGATGGCTGACAAATCAAAGAACCAAGCTTATGAAATTGCATTACAAATCTACAATATCGTAGGTGAAAAAGAAAATGTAATATCTGTATCTCACTGTATGACAAGATTAAGATTAGGAATAAAAGATACTAGCATATTCTCTCAAGATGAATTGAAAAAAATAGAGGGTGTTATGGGGGTAGTTGAACAAGAGGGTCAACTTCAAATAATATTAGGTCCAGGTAGAGTTAATAAGGTTTGTGAAGAATTCTCAAAGTTGACTGGTAAAAAAGTTGGAGAAGTGGATACTGCTAGTGATTTAAGAAGTGAAATAAAGCAAAAGAATCAAACACCGTTTAAGTTACTTCTTAAACAAGTGGCAAATATATTTATTCCATTAATACCAGCATTTATAGGATGTGGATTAGTGCTTGCTCTAAGTAATTTATTAGGTAAGTTTGTTGATGGATGGTCTGCAACAACTATAGGTATGTTAATGGCTGTTGTAGGTAATGGAGTATTCGGAGTAATAAATGTTTTAGTAGGTGTTAATGCAAGTAAAGAGTTTGGTGGATCTCCAATGATAGGTGGAACACTAGCTGCAATAATGAGCTCGGCTGCATTATCAGATATAGTTTTATTTGGGAATAATTTAGTCCCTGGACGTGGTGGAGTATTAGCAGTGCTTGCAGTATGTGCTCTAGCATGTTTCTTAGAAAAGAAGATAAGAAAAATAGTTCCAGAAACATTAGATTTATTTATAACACCATTATTAGTAATATTATTAAGTATTATTGTGGCAATATTTGTTATACAACCAGTGGGTGGGTTCATAGCTGACTCTATAGGTGTAGCAACAACTGTAGCGATAGAAAAAGGTGGAGCATTTACAGGATTCTTACTTGGAGGATTATTCTTACCATTAGTTATGACTGGTCTTCACCATGGATTAACTCCAATACATGCTCAATTAATAGAAAGCTTTGGAATGACTACATTACTTCCGATACTTGCAATGGCAGGTGCTGGACAAGTAGGGGCATCATTTGCAATATATATGAAAACTAAAAACGCTAGATTGAAGAAGACTATAATGTCAGCTTTACCAATAGGTGTATTAGGTATAGGAGAACCTCTTATATATGGAGTTACATTACCACTTGGAAAGCCATTTTTGGGAGCTGCAATAGGTGGAGCTTGTGGTGGCGCTGTGATAGCAATATTCAAAGTAGGGGCTATAGCAATGGGTGTATCAGGTATTCCTTTAGCTATACTTACTAACTTACCGATGCAGTATTTATTAGGTATAGCTGCAGCTTATATAGGTGGATTTATAGCTACTAATTTATTAGGATTTGAAGATCCTGCTGAATAAAAATAAAAATGGCTAGAGGCTTTATGTCTTTAGCCATTTTGTATATGAAGGAGATAAAGTTATGCAAAAAGGAATTTCAGTTTATTTTGGGTTAGAAAATAGCTTAAGTGATAACATAGAGTATATGAAAAGTGCAAAGAGCTTGGGGTTTGATAGAGTATTTACATCTCTACACATACCAGAAGCCGATTACAAAGTACTAGCAAAAGATATAAAAATATTTTTAGAAGAAGCTAAAAAGCTTAATATGATAGTTAGTTGCGATATATCTAATAATGCATTTGAATTTTTAGAGATAGAGAAAAATAATTTAGCTTCATTTAAGGAGATGGGAGTAGAGATACTTAGATTAGACTTTGGATTTAGCGAAGAAGAAGTAGCAGCTTTTAGTAATAATGATATAGGTATAAAAATAGAACTAAATGCTAGCACGCTTACTAAAAAGTATCTAAAAAAATTAGATAAGCATAATCCAAATTATGATAATATTATAGCGTGTCACAACTACTATCCAAGAAATAACACAGGCATATCAGAAGAAAGTTTAGTTATTAAGAATGAAATAATACAGGACTTAGGTATTGAGGTATCTGCATTTATACCATCTTTAATAAATAAAAGAGGCCCAGTATACGAAGGATTACCAACGTTAGAGATGCATAGAAATGAGAAGCCATACAATAGTGCTAGACATCTATTTGCACTTGGATGTGATAATGTTTATTTTGGAGATGCAATAGCGGGCTATGATGAGTTAAAATCTGTAGGTAGTATAAAGAGTAGTGTAGAACTTAGAGCCGATTTATTCACAATAAATGAAGAAGTATTAGATCTTATAAATAATAATATACTTACTGATAGAAGTGATTCTGCTTGTGATGTTGTTAGAGCTGTTGAGGGGAGATTTAACTTAAAGAGTGTTATAGAGCCGGAAAATAATAATATAGAAAGAAAAGAAGGGGCTATAACTGTAGACAATAAAAAATACCTTAGATATATGTGTGAATTACAAATATGTAGAAAAGACCTGCCAAAAGATGATAGAATAAATGTAATAGGTCAAATAATAGATGAAGATTTATTTTTAATTAAGTATATATCAGATGATGTAAAATTTGATATTATTAAAAATAATAGATAATAATAAAGGTGGTTTTTAGGGTGAGTTGTATTTTAAAATTAAATCAAGTATATAAGAATTTAACAGAAGTTGATAAGAAAATTGCAGATTACGTTTTAGATAATAAAGAAGAAGTATGTAAAATGACTGTTAGTGGTCTTGCTAATAATTGTGGTGGGAGTACAGCTAGTATAGTTAGATTTTGCAGAAAATTAGGGTATGATGGATTTTCAGATTTTAAAATTGAACTTGCAAAAGAAAAGGATAATAATGAATCTAAGTCAGAGTATGCTTATATTGATGAAAAATCTAGCTTAGACTCTATAATAGAAAGTATAAGTAATAAAAATGCTAATACCATATATAAATCAGTAAGTCTTAATAATAATAAAGATATAAAAGATGCTGTAGACTATATTCAAAAAGCTAAAAAAGTATATATATATGGGATAGGTGGTTCTTCTTTAGTATCTCAAGATTTACAAATGAAATTGGTTAGAATCAACAAGAACACTATCACATTTACTGATTCACATATGCAACTTATGAGCTCAAACAATGTTACTGAAGGAGATGTTGCAATAGGAATATCTTATTCTGGGGAATCTAAAGAAGTAGTAGAATCTATGAAAAAGTCAAAGTGTAACAAAGCTACATGTATTGGTATTACAAAGTTTGGAGAAAGTAGTTTGAGTAGTTTATGTGATATTAATCTATATGTTTCAAATGTAGAAAATAGCCTAAGAGAAGGGGCGATATCATCGAGAATAGCAATGCTAACTCTAGTAGATATTATATATATAGCTCTTATTCAAAATGATATAAAAGAAAATGAAGCTAAGCTTATGGCGACAAGAGAGCTTGTAAAAGTATTAAAATAAGCCTAAGGCGAAGTAACATCACATTATTAAATTGATTGTAAAAAAAAGAGGTGCATTTAGAATTTTCTAAATGCACCTCTTTTAATTCAAAACATATGTAGTATGTTATTTGCATTTAAAGCTAGCGCAAGAAGTTTCTGAATAAAGATTAGCATTGCTAGCATTTGCAGTCACAGCTAAGTCATGAAGAGAGCAAACTGTACCCGCATTGTAAGTGCAAGTCTTAACATTACATAGTGCTATTTTACAAGATCCATTATCATTAGTATTATTTGTTAAATTGCTATATACAGACTCATCTAAGAATGAGCTACAGCAAGTATGTACGCTTGTACGTGCCTTTTTACCATTTACAGATATTTTATTTGCATAACAAGTCCCACCATCATTGTGAGAACAGTTTATTACACTACAACTAATATTTTCCATAATATTACCTCCTAACAATATATAATCATTTAGGAGTATCGCCAAATTTTTAAGAAAGTATAGCTATAATTTTCGAATTTATAAAACAAGCAAACAAAAAGATAGTCTATAAAATTTATAGAGACCATCTTTAAGTTGAAAGAATAAACACAATTAATTATTATGTTGAAATAGTTTGTCATAGTTCCCTGCACTCATAAGAGCCTTAGCAATAAGAGTAGAAGATGCAGGATAGGATCTTATAGGAGGCCAAACTTCAAATAATCCCTTTTCATAATCTTCAAAGCTTAATACTTTGCCGTCATTAATTTTCTCTTCAACATCCCTTGTAAAATCTCGGATCTTCAAGAAATCATCGAGAGAAAGTTCATTAAAAACAGAGGCCTTATGCTGAGGTTGTTTTAAAAAAAGTATGTTTTGTTTAAACTCAAGAAAGTCTAATTTATCGTAGATTATTCTGATATAAGCACTCATTCCAACCCCTCCTCATATAAAATAAAAAAGATACATTATAATATGTATGAAATTAGAGAAATGAGACAACTATATAGATATATAATTCTACTAAAATTTACCTATATTGTATAAGAAAATCTAAGGTGGAAAAAATAATATGTAGAAGGAGGTTATGTTATGTTTGAAAAAAAAGAGCCAACAAAATGGAGAATTCCAGTTTTGATTTTAATAGGAGTACTTGTATTAAGTAGCGGAATCTACTTAGGAATAAAAACTAGAAATATTGACAGTAATAAAAATCAAGCTAAGGTTGAGGAAACTAGTAATGAAAAATCCAAGGAAGTTTTTGAACTAAACAAGGATTGTGAAATGTGGGTTCAAAAGAAAAATGAAGATGGAAGTGACAGCAAGGAAGGACCTATTATGATAGGAACTATTCCACAAGAATTAATAAATAAATCAAAAGACGAAATAGTTGCTTATTTAAAAGATAAGTATCCAGATAGAACAATTGAAAATATGAGTAAATATGAAATCGTATTATCAGAAGTAATGTCAACAAATGATGAATCAAAAGCTAATAAATATACTATAGAAAGCAACGAGGGAAATATAGGACTTTATAAATATGATGCTAAGGGAAATAAGAAGTTATTAGAGAAAACTTCTATATCAATAGAATCACTTCCAAAAACAGCACAAAGTGAAATTAAAAAAGGTGTAGTAGTAGAGACAGAAGATGACGCATATTCTAGATTAGAAGATTTCGGAAGTTAATATATTAAATAATAAAGGCTGTCCAAGCACAAAATTAATTCGTGTTAGACAGCCTATTTTATATATAAATTACATGTGAGAAGCGATTATTTCCATTTCTCCACCAAAAGTAAATTTAGCTAAGTTGTGAGGTAGTATGAAGTGATCACCTTTCTTTAATTCAAAAGTAGTGTTCTCTTCTTCAACTGTTATGCTACCAGAACCTTCTATTATACTGTATAAAGAGAATGGTTGGTCATGGTTAAATTCAGCTTTACCTTCTATGTCTAACTTATAAACACTGAAGAATTCATTACTTATATAAGTAGTGCAAGTAAAGTTTTCTCCCTTAGAAATCTTAAACTCTTCATTAGTTTCTTTGTGAGGAGTAGTAGAGACAGCTATAGACTTTTCAACGTGAAGTTCACGAGGATTTCCATTATCGTCTTTTCTATCATAATCATAAACTCTGTAAGTTGTATCAGAGTTTTGTTGAGTTTCAAGTATTAAAGTACCTTTGCAAAGTGCATGTATTGTACCACTTGGAACATAGAAGAAATCACCTTTTTTGATTTTTATACTTCTAAGAAGCTTGTCCCACTCATTATTCTTTATCATTTCTTCAAGTTCTTCTTTTGATGATGCATTGTGACCTATTATCATATCAGCATCTTCTGCACAGTCTATTACGTACCAGCATTCAGTTTTTCCTAACTCTCCATTTTCATGTACTTGAGCGTACTCATCATCTGGATGCACTTGTACAGAAAGGTTATCGTTAGCATCAAGTACTTTTGTAAGTAGCGGGAATTTTTCCCCCTTCATATTTCCAAATAACTCTCTATGGTTTTCCCAAAGATAAGATAAAGTCTTTCCTTTATAATCACCATTAGTGATTTCAGAGTCACCGTTTGGATGAGCGCTTATCCCCCAACATTCACCAGTAGTGTTAGTTGGTATATCGTAATTGAATTTAGTTTTTAATGAATCCCCACCCCAGATTTTATCCATTAGAATAGGTTTTAAAAATAATGGTTGCATATCTTACCTCCGCCAAATAGTTATATAGTTTATATTATATATTAACAAGATTGATTTGATAAGTGTAATATGCTTAGGTAAGCATGAACATTTTTATATTGAGCCCATATTGTGATATAATAATTTAGAACATAAGTTTTGTGGAAGGAAAATAAAATGATAATCTTAGGAATAGATCCAGGAATAGCTATAGTAGGATTTGGAATAGTAGAGTATAAGAACAATAAGTTTAGAGTAATAGATTATGGTGCAGTAACTACACCAGCAGGTATGGATATGCTACAAAGATTAGAGCTTGTCTATAAAGGTATAGACTTAATCATAAAGAAATATAACATAGATGAAATAGGCATAGAAGAACTATTCTTCAATAAAAATGTTAAAACTGCAATTACAGTAGCTCAAGCTAGAGGAGTTACTATGCTCGCTTGTGCTCATAATGGAAAGCCAGTATATGAATATACTCCTCTTCAAGTAAAGCAAGGAGTAGTAGGTTATGGAAGAGCTCAAAAGGCTCAGGTACAGCAGATGGTTACATCATTTTTAAACTTAAAGAGTGTGCCAAAGCCAGATGATGTGGCAGATGCTTTAGCAGTTGCTATTTGTCATGCTCATGCCAATAAATTAGAGAAAACTTTAAAAAACATAGGGGGCAAATATGTATAGTTATATAAAAGGAACAATAGAAGAAATTCGTTTAGACAGTATAGTAGTAGAAAATAATAATATAGGCTACAAAATAAATGTTTCATCAAACACGATAAAGGATTTACAATTAGGAAAAATGGCTAAAATATATACTAAGCTTATAGTGAGAGAAGATGATATGAGTCTTTGTGGATTTGGTAGTCAAGAAGAGTTAAAAATGTTTGAATTACTAACATCTGTATCAAAAATTGGACCTAAAGTAGGTCTTGGAATATTATCTTTTGCATCTCCAGGACAGATAGGAGCTTTTATACTAAGCGAAGATATAGCAAAATTATCAAAGGCTCCAGGTGTTGGTAAAAAGACGGCTGAAAGAATAATCTTAGAACTTAAAGATAAGGTAGACAAGAATAATGTTGAGTTTGAGCCTACATTATTAAGCCAGGCACCAATAGGAATATCACAAGATGAGGCAGTAGATGCTTTATTAGCACTAGGATACTCTGCACCAGAAGCGAAGGAAGCTGTAGAGAAGTGCAAAAAAGATGGTATGAATACGGAAGATATTATAAAGAAATCTTTAACTTATATAATGAGCAAGTCGCTAAGATAAGTTAAATATAGCAGTATAGAATGTATAAACTATTATCCATATGGATAAATATAAAGGGGGAAGCACATGTTTGATTTTGAAGATGAAAACAGGATAATTACATCTACAATGCAAAATGATGATGTTGACATAGAAAACAATCTAAGACCCAAATCTTTAGATGATTACTTAGGACAAGAAAAGACAAAAGAACAATTAAACATTTTTATAGAGGCAGCAAAGTCTAGAAATGAGCCACTAGATCATGTACTTTTATATGGTCCTCCAGGGCTTGGTAAAACTACATTATCAAGTATAATTGCTAATGAAATGGGAGTTAACCTAAGGATTACTTCAGGACCAGCTATAGAAAGAGCTGGGGATTTGGCAGCTATACTTACAAATCTTAATGAAAATGATGTTTTATTTATTGATGAAATACATCGTATAAATAGAAGTGTCGAGGAAGTACTTTATCCTGCTATGGAAGACTATTGCCTAGATATTATAATAGGTAAGGGACCTTCGGCGAGAAGTATAAGACTTGATTTACCAAAGTTTACATTGATAGGAGCTACTACTAGAGCAGGTATGCTTACAAATCCTCTTAGAGATAGATTTGGAGTTATTTGTAAACTAGATTATTATACAGTTGATGAATTAGCACAAATCGTTATGAGATCAGCTACTATACTTGGAGCAGAGATACAAGCTGGAGGAGCTATGGAAGTAGCAAAGCGTTCTAGAGGAACACCAAGAATAGCAAATAGATTACTAAAGAGAGTAAGAGACTATGCTCAAGTAAGAGCAGATGGAAATATTACTGATGAGGTTGCAAATCAAGCGCTAGAACTTCTAGGAGTAGATAGTTTGGGGCTTGATGATGTAGACGAAAAGTTATTGCTTACTATAATACAGAAGTTCAAAGGTGGACCAGTTGGTCTTGACACACTAGCTGCATCTATTGGAGAAGACAGAAATACTATAGAAGATGTATATGAACCATACTTACTTCAACTAGGTTTTATAAATAGGAGTCCTAGAGGAAGAATAGCTATGCCCCTAGCTTATGAACATTTAAATATTCAATACCCTAATAAATAATCTAAAGATAAAAATATAGTAACTACTACAAAAATAAACACTAAATAAACACCAGATAAATATAGGTATAGGCATATTTGTATAGAAAAAATACGATTTTTTTGTTATCATTGTATGTGCATATATTTTTTGAAAGGAAGTTTTATTTTGAAAACAAGTGACTTTTATTTTAATTTACCAGACGAATTAATAGCTCAAGTTCCAATAAAAGATAGATCAAGTTCTAAACTTATGGTTTTAGACAGAGAAACGGGAGAGATTGAGCACAAGATATTTAAAGATGTAGTAGATTATTTAAATCCAGGAGACTGTCTAGTACTTAATAATACTAGAGTTTTACCAGCTAGATTAATAGGTGAGAAGGTTGACACTGGAGGTAAGATAGAATTTTTACTATTAAAAAGAACTGAAGATGACACTTGGCAAGCATTAGTTAAGCCAGGTAAAAGAGCAAAGGTTGGGACTAAATTTTCTTTTGGAAATGGAAAGTTAGTAGGAGAAGTCGTAGGACTTGCTGAAGAAGGATCTAGAATAGTGAAGTTTCATTATGAAGGAATATTTGAAGAAGTTTTAGATGAGTTAGGAAACATGCCACTTCCTCCATATATAACTGAAAGACTAGAAGAAAAGGAAAGATACCAAACTGTATATTCTAAACATAACGGTTCGGCAGCAGCACCTACAGCAGGACTACACTTTACTGAAGACCTATTACAAACAATAAAGGATAAGGGTGTAGATATTGCCTTTGTTACTTTACATGTAGGTCTTGGTACATTTAGACCAGTTAAGGTTGACGATGTATTAAACCATGAGATGCATTCAGAATACTACATGGTAGATGAAGAAGCAGCCCAAAAGATAAATAAAGCAAAAGCAAATGGTAAGAATGTAATTTGTGTAGGGACTACTAGTTGTAGAACGGTTGAGTCAGCAAGTGATGAAAATGGAGTTATAAAAGAGTCTAGTGGATGGACTAATATATTTATCTATCCTGGCTACAAATTTAAGATTGTGGATAGACTTATAACTAATTTCCATTTACCAGAGTCAACATTAATAATGTTAGTAAGTGCCCTAGCTAATAAGGAAAGCGTGCTAAATGCATATGAAACTGCTGTAGAAAATGAATACAGATTCTTCAGCTTTGGAGATGCAATGATAGTAAAATAGGGGGAAAATAATGAATAATATAAATAAGAGTAATACATCATTAAGGATAGCTTATATTTTTGAATCAATTTTAGCTATGGTAGTTTTAATAGCTGTATTTTTAGGAACAATAGATATACTTAGAATGATTTGGCAAGCATATATTGTAGAATTTGATACAATAGTACAATACAGCCAAATGAACGATATGTTAGGACAAATACTGCTTTTAGTTATAGGAGTAGAACTTGTAGTAATGTTATCTCTTCACATACCAGGAGCATTGATAGAAGTTCTTTTATATGCAATAGCGAGAAAGATGCTTTTACTTCCTAAGAGTGAGGGTATGGCAGATGTGTTAATAGGGGTAATAGCTATAGCAGGATTATTTGCTATTAGAAAATATTTACTAACTAAAGACAACAGTAATATGAACATAACTAGTATACACTATGACGATTGTGAAGTCTGTGAGACAGAAGAAGAGCGTGAAAAGTGTATAGAGGATAAGCAAACTGTTCGTGACAAACACTAACACTAAGGAGAATTAATATGAGCGCAGTAAGATACGAACTTATAAAAACTTGTAAGCAAAGTGGAGCAAGATTAGGAAGATTACATACTCCACATGGAGTAATAGAAACTCCTATATTTATGCCTGTTGGTACTCAAGCAACTGTTAAGTCAATGACACCAGAGGAATTAAAGGAAATAGGATCTCAAATAATATTAAGTAATACTTATCACTTATATATGAGACCAGGACATGATTTAGTTAAAGAAGCAGGCGGGCTTCATAAGTTTATGAACTGGGATAAGCCGATACTTACAGATAGTGGTGGGTTCCAAGTATTCAGTCTAGGACCACTTAGAAAAATAACTGAAGAAGGTGTAAACTTCAGATCTCATATAGATGGATCAAAGCATTTTATAAGTCCAGAAAAAGCTATGGAAATACAAAATGCTTTAGGTTCAGATATAATGATGGCATTTGATGAGTGTGCTCCATACCCAGCTGATAGAGATTACGTAAAGAAATCTTTAGAAAGAACTACTAGATGGTTACACAGATGTAAAGAAGCTCATAAGAATACAGAAAACCAAGCATTATTCGGAATAATACAAGGTGGAATGTACAAAGACTTAAGAGAGCAATCAGCTAAAGAAATATTAGAATTAGACTTACCAGGATACGCAGTAGGTGGTTTAAGTGTTGGAGAGCCAAAGGACTTAATGTATGAAGTACTTGACTACACTGTACCTCTAATGCCTGAAAATAAGCCAAGATACTTAATGGGTGTTGGTTCACCTGATGACTTATTAGAAGGTGTTATAAGAGGGATAGACATGTTTGACTGTGTTCTTCCAACTCGTATAGCTAGAAATGGTACAGCAATGACTAGTGAAGGTAAGGTAGTAGTTAGAAATGCAAAATATGCAAGAGACTTCTCGCCACTTGACCCAGAGTGTGATTGCTACTGCTGTAAAAATTACACAAGAGGTTATATAAGACACTTAGTTAAGGCTAATGAAATACTAGCATCTAGACTTATAACTACGCACAACTTACACTTCTTACTTAAATTAATGGAACAAGTAAGAGAAGCTATAAGAGAAGATAGATTATTAGACTTCAAGGATGAATTCTTCAAGAAATATGGATATGAATTATAAGATTTAGACTATTATTTATAATCATTTTAATATATAATGTTTATAGAAATGAAATAAATTTTGATATTTGCTGAAGGAGTGAATAAAATGCCACAACAACAAATGATAATGGGAATAGTTATGTGGGTAGCTGTATTTGCAGTGTTCTATTTCTTATTAATAAAACCACAAAAGAAAAAAGACAAGCAATTAAAAGAGATGAGAGAAAACTTAAAAGTAGGAGATAAAGTTACTACTATAGGTGGAATAATCGCTAATGTTGCTAAGGTTGAAGAAGATTGTGTAATATTAGAATTAGGTCCTAACAGAACTAAAGTACCATTTGAAAAGTGGGCTATAGGTACTGTTGAAGCTAAAAAAGAAGAAGTTGAATAATTTGTAATGTAAGTACCTTCCCTTGAATATAAATATATTGTGAGGGGAGGTATTTTTATGGAAAAAACTAATTCGGTGTTAAAAGGACTGGGATATTCATACATATTAACTTTAGTAGTACTATTAATATATAACCTGCTACTTACTTTTACAAGTATGTCCGGAAGTACAATAGCTATGGCATCATCATTTATTACTACAGCATCAGCAGCTTTTGGAGGTTTTTATGCTTCTAAGAACATACAAGAAAAGGGTCTTATATATGGACTTTTAGTAGGTGTTATGTACATAGTATGTCTTATATTAATAGTATATTTAGCTCAAGATAATTTTGTGTTTGAAATTGACATACTATACAAAGTAGGCTTAACAAGCATAGCTGGAGGCATCGGTGGAGTCCTAGGAGTGAACTTTAAATAAGTTCCATAACTGGGAAATTTATGATATAATCAGTATATAAATTTTGTAGAGGAGGTCTAGACTTATGGAAAAGAAACACGTAAAAACTTTATCTCAAGCTACTTTAAAGAACAGTGCTGCTAAAGGTGGATGTGGTGAATGCCAAACTTCTTGCCAATCAGCTTGCAAAACTTCTTGTACAGTTGCTAACCAAGAGTGTGAAAGATAATAATTTAATTTATTAGGCAAATAAAAAGAGATAAATCATGATATTTATATTATGATTTATCTCTTTTTATTTTTTATAAAATAAGTGAAAATAATATATTACTTTATTTTTTTGAAATATTCTGTCAAAAAACGATGAATATATTTTTTTATATAAATAAATATGGTATAATCTGGCTAAATAGTAAATAAGGGGGCTTGTTGTATGAAGGAAGAGATAAAGAAAAAAATTGATGAATTGCATGATGATTTAATTTCATCTATATGCGAAAGTATAAAGATGCCTAGTGTAATTGCTGAAGCAACAGAAGGTTGTCCATTTGGAGAAGAAATTGATAAGAGCTTAAGACAAGTTCTAAAACTTTGTGATAGTTTTGGATTTAAAACTGTTTATAAAGATGGCTACTATGGATATGCTGAAGTTGGCGAAGGTGAGGAACTTATAGGTATATTAGGTCACTTAGATGTAGTTCCAGAAGGGGAATTAGAAAGCTGGATACATCCTCCTTATGAAGGTGTAATTGAAGATGGTAAACTTTATGGAAGAGGAACTCAAGATGACAAAGGTCCTACTATAGCTTGTATATATGCTGTTAAGGCACTTCTTGATTTAGGGGTTAAGTTTGATAAAAGGGTAAGATTTATATTTGGAACAGATGAAGAAAATCTTTGGAGAGATATTGCTAAGTACAAAGAAAATAATGAAGAAATACCAAACTATGGATTTACTCCAGATTCAAAATTCCCAATGATAAATGCAGAAAAGGGTCTTTTACAAGTGTATTTATCTAGTGAAAACTCATCTAACATAGAGTTAAAATGTGGGGGTGCATTAAATTCTGTTCCAGACAAAGCTATATATACTGGATCAAAAGTAGATGAACTTAAAGCTGAGCTTGAGAAGTTAGGGTTTGAGTATACTTGTGAAGATGGTAAAGTATGCGTAATAGGAAAGGGTGTTCATTCAGCAGTATCTGATACTGGTAAAAATGCTATTTCTAGGCTATGTATAGCACTTTATAATATAGGGGAAAGAAGCAATACTATAGACTTTATATCTCAAGTAATTGGTGAAGATGCAAATGCTAACAATATATTAAAAGATTGTAAAGATGATGTGTCTGGAAAGTTAACTTTCAATATAGGTAAATTAGAGCTTACAAAAGAAAAAGAGAGCTTAGGTGTTGATATAAGAATACCTGTTACATATAAAAAAGAGGATGTAGTAGATAATTTAAAAGAAATATCTAGTAAGCATAACTTAGAATATAGTGAACATGATTGGTTAGGGTCTATCTATGTTCCAGAAGATAACTTCTTAGTCAAGAGTCTAAGAAAGGTATTTGAAGAAGAGACAGGATTAGATTCTACTCCGCTTTCTTCAGGTGGAGCAACTTATGCAAGAGCGCTTGATAACTGTGTTGCTTTTGGATCTGTATTCCCAGGAAAGCCAAAAACAGAGCATCAAGCAAATGAATATATATTTGTAGACGATCTTATGAAAGCTACGGAAATATATGCACTTTCAGTTTATGAATTATTAAAATAATATATATTTCAAGATTAGGGAAATGGGGGACTGAATATGAGTAATTCAAAAGCAAAAGAAAAGGAAAAGAAAAAGGGATTTAAAATACCTCACACATTTACTATAATATTTTCACTTATAGTTCTTATGGCAGGGCTTACTTGGATAGTTCCAAGTGGAGAGTTTGCAAGAGAAGATGTAGATGGTAGAAGTGTAGTTGTACCGGGGACATATCAAGAAGTTGATTCAAATCCTCAAGGTGTAACAGATATATTTACAGCTCCTATAAATGGATTTATTGATGCTGCAGAAGTTGTTGGATTCGTACTTTTAGTTGGTGGAGCATTTGGTATTGTAAATAAGACCGGAGCTATAGAAGCTGGTATTGGACATGCAGTTTCTAAGATGAGGGGATTAGAGTTTTTAATTATTCCCGTGTCTATGATTTTATTTGCTCTGGGAGGTAGTACATTTGGAATGTGTGAAGAAACACTTCCGTTTTATATGATATTTATACCTCTGATGACCAGTCTTGGTTATGATTCTTTAACAGGAATAGCAGTAGTATTTATGGGAGCAGCAACAGGTGTTGCAGCATCTACAATAAATCCTTTCTCAGTAGGGATAGCACAAGCACTTGCAGATATAGCGCCAGGGTCAGGAGTGCAGTATAGAGCAATAATGTTTGTTATATTAATGGCTATATCAATTGGATTTGTTATGATTTATGCTCATAGAGTTAAAAAAGATCCTAAGAAATCAATAGTTTATGATTTAGATAAGAAGAACAAGTCTCACTTCGTAATGGATGATTCAGGGATAAAGAAATTTACAGGAAAAGAAATGGCTGTATTAGTAGTATTTATAGTTGGTATGATAACTATGGTATGGGGAGTATTATCTCAAGGATGGTACATACCAGAGATAGCAATGATATTCTGTATAATAGGATTATTATCAGGAATAGTTGGAGGATTAGGGCAAACTCAAATAGTATCTTCATTTATAGGTGGAGCAGGAGATATGATATCAGCAGCTCTTGCAATAGCTTTAGCTAGAGGTATAGTAATAGTTGCTCAAAATGGATTTATAATAGATACAATATTAAATTCAGCAGCAGAATTCTTAAAGGGACTTCCAAAAGCTGTATTTATAAACTTAACATTATTACTTGAAAATGCATTAGCATTCTTAATACCATCATCTTCAGGACTTGCATCACTTACTGTTCCAGTACTTACACCACTAGGAGAGTTAGTTGGAGTATCTGGTCAAGAGATAGTAACTTCATTCCAATTCGGTACAGGGTTAACTAACATGATAACTCCTACATCAGGAGTATTAATGGGTGCTCTAGCAGTTGCAAGAATTCCTTGGGATAAATGGTTTAGATTTGTATTACCATTATTAGCTATATTACTAGTAACATGTATGGCATTTTTAACAGTAGGATTATATATAGGATTCTAATTTTATAGGATAATATTGGTTTTGTAGTAAGAGTTTACGGGTATCAACTATTAAGTTGATGCCCTTTAATTTTATATAATATTATTGCCTATAACTGGCATAGGATATATAATGAAGATTGGCATTTAAATATATTCACTGTGAGTATATTGATTATAGATTAAGTTAAAAATAAAACTTAGGAGGCAGATTATGGGTATGATACATAAATTTTCAATGAACGGTTATAATATAGCATTAGATGTAAATGGAGGGTCTGTGCACGTTGTAGACGATGTTGCTTATAAAGTATTAGATTTTTACACGGAAAATACTAAAGAAGAAATAGTAGAGATACTTAAAAATGAGTATACTGTAGAGCAAATCAACGAAGCTTACGAAGAAATGGAAAACTTAGAAAAGGAAGGTCTTCTTTATACAGAAGATACTTATGAAGAGCATCCAAGTTTTGTAAATAGAAAGAAAGTTGTAAAAGCTATGTGCTTACACGTTGCTCACGACTGTAACTTAAAATGTAAATACTGCTTTGCTGCACAAGGAGACTTCGGTGGAGCTAAAGAAATGATGAGCTTTGAAGTTGGTAAAAAGGCTATAGATTACTTAATAGCTAACTCTGGAAACAGAAGAAACTTAGAGATAGATTTCTTCGGTGGAGAGCCTCTAATGAACTTTGATGTAGTTAAGCAACTTGTTGAGTACGGTAGAAGTGTAGAAAAAGAGAACGGAAAAGTAATAAGATTTACAATAACTACAAATGGAATATTATTAGATGATGAAAAGATAGAGTACATAAATGAACACATGCATAATGCAGTATTAAGTTTAGATGGTAGAAAAGAAGTAAATGATAATATGAGACCAACTTTAAATGATAAAGGAAGTCACGACATAATTTTACCTAAATTTAAAAAACTTGTAGAAACTAGACCTAAGGATAAGTATTATTATATTAGAGGAACATTTACAAGAGATAACCTAGACTTTGCTAAGGATGTTATGCATTTTGCAAATGAAGGATTTAAACTTACTTCAATAGAGCCAGTAGTAGGAGATGAATCAAATCCATACGCTCTTAGAGAAGAAGATATGCCAAAAGTATTTGAAGAATACGAAAAGTTAGCAGTAGAGTATGCTGACATGCAAGTAAAAGGTGATGACTTTAAATTCTTCCACTTTATAGTAGATTTAAATCAAGGACCATGTGTAATAAAGAGAATAACTGGATGTGGAGCAGGTAATGAGTATCTTGCAATAACTCCAGAGGGAGATATATATCCATGTCACCAATTTGTTGGGAATGAAGAATTCAAATTGGCTAATATAATGGATGAAGAGGTAGTAATACCAGAAGAAATAACTGATACATTTAGACGTGCTCACGTATACAGCAAAGAAGAATGTAAAAAATGTTGGAATAAGTTCTACTGTTCAGGTGGATGTCATGCAAATGCAACTAACTTCAATAATGATGTAATGAAGCCTTATGAATTAGGTTGTGAGATGCAAAAGAAACGTACTGAATGTTCTATAATGATCCAAGCAAAGAAGATGATTGAAGGAGAATAAAACATGATTAAGGGGTACCAAGGAATAGAACCTAAAATTGATGAATCTGTTTTCGTAGCAGAAAGTGCTGATATAATAGGAAAAGTAACTATAGGAAAGAACTCAAGTATATGGTACAACACAACTGTAAGAGGAGATGAACAATCTATAACTATTGGAGCAAATACCAATATACAAGATGGTTCAGTTGTTCATATTGGTTGGGATAAAGAAACAATAATTGGTAATAATGTTACTATAGGTCATAAGGCCTTAGTACATGGTTGCACAATAGGTGATAATACATTAATAGGTATGGGTGCTATAGTATTAGATGGAGCTGAGATAGGAGAGTTTACTCTTGTAGGAGCTGGAAGTCTTGTACCACCAGGAAAGAAGATACCTTCTGGAGTGCTTGTAATGGGATCACCTGCTAAGGTAATAAGAGATCTTACTGAAGAAGAAAAGAAAAGTTTAACTAAATCAGCTATGAATTACATAGAAACTGCAAATAATCATAAATAAACAATTAAAGGGGCGATATATTATATTGCCCCTTTTCAGATTAAATAAATAATTAGCGTAGCAAATTGTGGAGCAACTGCGTTGGCGAATGAGCGTAGCGAATTTTAATCTCAACTATTGGAGTGAACGATTATGAGAATAAGCTATAAAAACTTAAAAAGATACAGAGAGATAGTCCGTGTTCTTGTTAAATATGGGTTTAGCTATTTAATAGAAAAACTAAATATAGAAGGTGTAGCTTATAAAATACCTATGACAAATCCTTCAGAAGAAATAAAAAATATGTCTACTGGAGAAAAGATTAGAAGAGTCTTTGAAGAATTAGGACCTACATATGTAAAACTAGGGCAGATATTAAGTACTAGAACTGATTTATTAGATCAAGAGATAATTGATGAACTAGCAAAGCTTAGAGATAATGTAGAAGAATTTAGCACAGATATAGCTAAGACTATCTTTATTAATGAATTAGGATTGAGTGTAGATGAAGTGTTTGAGGACTTTAATGATAGACCTTTAGCGGCAGCATCGATTGGACAAGTCTATGAAGCTACACTTAAAACTGGTGAAGATGTAATAGTAAAGATACAAAGACCTAATATAGAAGAAACGATAAAGTCAGATTTAGATATACTACAGAATGCAGCTACTGCAATAAGTGATCTTAACAAAGATATAGAGATAGATTTAGGTAAGATAATAGAAGAATTTCAGACCCAGTTAATAAGAGAATTAGATTATAATTTTGAGGCAATAAATGCAATAAAGTTTAGAAAAATATTTAAAGACAGTAAAGAAGTTTATATACCAGAGATACATCTAGAGTATACGACACAGAGAGTCTTAGTAATGGAAAAGATAATTGGAGTAAAGCTAAGTGACACTGAGTATATAAAGAAATTAGGATGGGATACTAACGAAATTGGTCAAATAGGAGTAAGGTCTTTATTTAAGCAGGTATTTGAAAATGGATTTTTCCACGCAGATCCTCATCCAGGAAATATATTTGTAACAAGCAATAGGTCTATATCTTATATAGATTTTGGGATGATTGGAATAATTGATAAAAAAACATTAAGTATACTGAATAAAATGGCACTTGCTGTAGTTGAAAAAAATGTAGATAAAATAATTCATCTACTTATGGAAATAGATGCTATAGAAAGTAATGTAGATGTGGAAAGTCTTAGAAGTGATATGATGTATTTAATACACTATTATTACGACGTTCCTTTAGAGAAGATAAGCATCGCGGCAATACTAAATGAATTATTTAGATTCTTTAGAAGACATAAGATAGTTATGCCAAACCAATTAGCTACATTAGCTAAAACGATCATAACTTTAGAGGGAACAGCTAGAGAATTAAACCCAGATTTTTCAGCATCAGCTATAGGAGCAGAATTTGTAAAATATTACTATATAAATGAGTTAAATCCAGAAAGAATATTTCAAGCATCAAAGAACACTATAGAAAATACAATGATGGATCTTAAGACATTACCAAAGCAATTAAGGGTTATATTAAGACAGATAGAAAAAAACAATATAAGACTTAATATAGAGGAAGTAAAACTTCCGAGATTAGAGGAACTTGTATCTGATGTATCTACACAATTGTCTCTTAGTTTAGTACTAGCAGCAATGATTGTAGGATCTTCATTAATTATAGCTTCTCCAAGCATAGGTAGCAATATATGGATAGGCATTATGGCTGGAACAGGATTCTTTATATCATTTATTATAGGAATTTTATTACTTATAAAGACATTTAGAAATGAGTACAAGAAGAAATAGAGGTGAGTAGTTTGATATTTAATAAGAAATGGACACTAAAACATACGGGAAATGTAGAAGAAAATGAATTAAGCAAGAAACTTAAAATTTCCCCGGAAATTAGTCAGATATTGAAAAATAGGGGAATAAATAGTGAAAAAGATTCGGAAATATTTATGAATCCATCTCTAGAGTACCTTAGAGACCCATTTTTAATGAAAGACATGAAAAAAGCTGTCGATAGAATACAGAGAGCTATAAAAAATAATGAAAAAATATGGATATATGGAGATTACGATGTAGATGGTGTATCTTCAACATCTATTTTATGTATATATTTTGATTCGATAGACTATCCTGCTAAATACTATATACCAAATAGATTAGAGGAAGGCTATGGAATCAATGAAGAAGCAATAAGATTAATACATGAACAAGGTTGTGATATTCTTATAAGTGTGGACTGTGGAATAACATCTGTAAAAGAAGTAGAAATAGCTAATGAGCTAGGTATTGATGTAATAATTACAGACCATCATGAATGCCAAAGTGAGATACCAGAGGCTTATGCAGTAATAAATCCTAAGCAAGATGACTGTCATTATCCATTTGATATGCTTTGTGGTTGTGGAGTAGCTTTTAAAATAATACAAGCACTTACACCAGAAGAAGAATTTAAGACTAGTATGTATGATTATTTAGAAATAGTAACGCTTGCGACTATTTGTGATATTGTGCCTCTTATAGACGAAAATAGAATTATTGTAAAAAATGGGTTAAAAACCATGAAAGAAGGCAAAAATTTAGGTTTAAGAGAGCTTATTAAGGTCTGTGGTGTAGACACTGAAAAAATAGGTTCATCTCATATAGGGTTTGCAATAGGACCTAGGATAAATGCTTCTGGAAGACTTGGACATTCTTATTTAGGAGTAGAGCTTTTCACTACTAAATCAAAAGAAGAAGCTAGTGAAATAGCAAACTTACTAGAAGAGAAGAACAACGAAAGACAAATGATAGAATCTAAAATGTATCATGAAGCAGAAGAGATTATCCAGCAAAATGAAAGATACAACACGGATAAGGTATTAGTAATAGCAAAAGAGGGTTGGCAGCATGGAGTAATTGGAATAGTTGCTTCTAAGCTTACAGAGAAATATTATAAGCCAACAATACTTTTAACTATCGAAGATGGCGAAGCCACTGGATCTGCTAGGTCTATAAAAGGGTTTAGTATATTTGATGCACTTGTTAAATGTAAACATCTTATGAATAAGTTTGGAGGACATGAACAAGCAGCAGGGCTTGCATTAGATGCAACTAATGTAGATATTTTAGCCAATGAGGTAAATAAATTTGCAGACTATAGCTTGACTGAAGAGGATTTGATTGAAAATGTGAAAGTCGAGTATGAGATAGCTGAGGGTGCAATAAGTCTTAATCTTGTAGACGAACTTCATCAATTAGAGCCATTTGGTCTTGCAAATCCAAGTCCTAGGTTTATACTTAGAGATGCTACACTTAGAGATATACGTAAAATAGGAAAAACACAACAGCATCTAAAGTTTACTATAGAAAAAGAGAAAACTTATGAATGCATAGGCTTTAATATGGGATACCTAAAAGAAGGGTATAATGTAAATGATAAAGTAGATGTGCTGTTTCAGATAGATGAGAATAATTATATGGGAAATAAGAAGGTACAATTTTTACTTAAGGATATGAGGTTAGCTCACCCTAAAAGCGCAAGTACTGATGAGTTATCTCTAAAATTATTTTCTAAGATAGTTCCAAAAGATGCCTTGAATTTATATACTATATTTGACGAGAGTTCACTTGAAAATACAAGAGATAATATATTTGAAGGAGATAAAAATATCAATATCTTTGAGTATATAGGAAAGAATACATTGGTAATAGCAAACACTATAAATGGTTTTTATAGAGCTATATCAGATATTTCTCTTGTAGAAGAGGAATTTGAAGTGAATTATAATATAATAGAGAAAAATATTGACAAAGTTCAACTTATATTTTCTCCTAATGTTGATAAAATAGACTTAAAAAGATATAATAATATTATTCTTTATGATTATTTATATAATAAAGGAGAATATTCGTACTTATATGAAAATAAAGACGACGAAGCTTCTATTATAAAGTATTATACTGAATTAGATTTATTGTATTTAAATAATGTGATGACAAATATAGTTCCAGATAGAGAAGAATTTATATATGTTTATAAAAATCTTTTAATGAAAAAAGAAATTGAGCTAAATATAGTAGATATAAAAAAGGTATTTAATATGATACCTCTAAAGCTATTTACTATAATTAATGTATTTAGAGAATTATTACTACTTGATTTTAGTTTCAATGATGAAAATAATTCTATATTAATAAGTTTATTACCAAAGCCGGATAAAAAGTTAGACTTAAACGAAAGCATGATACTTAATAATCTAAAGCAATTAAAGAATGAATACTCAAAAAGTTATTAGGAGGAGTTCCCCATGGATTTAAAAAAAGTAATAAGAGAAATACCAGATTTCCCAAAACCAGGTATAAGTTTTAAAGATATAACAACACTACTTCAAGATGGAGAAGCGTTCAAGCACTCTGTAGATTTAATAGTAGAAGATTTAAAAGATAAAAATGTTGATATAATAGTAGGACCAGAAGCTAGAGGTTTCTTAATGGGAACACCGGTAGCTTATGCAATGGGTGTAGGGTTTGTTCCAGTTAGAAAACCAGGAAAATTACCTTTTGAAACTGAAAGTTATGATTATGGATTAGAGTATGGAACTGATACATTACAAATCCATACAGATGCTATAAAGCCAGGGCAAAGAGTTGCAATAGTAGATGACTTACTGGCAACAGGAGGGACTATGATAGCAGCTGCTAAGCTTATAGAAAAGCTAGGTGGAGAAGTAGTTTCTATGCAATTTTTAATAGAGCTAGAAGACTTAAATGGTAGAGAAAAAATATCTAAATACGATGTAAATTCTCTTATAAAATACTAGTACTTTTACAATAGTTGGTATAACGCCAACTATTTTCATATATATTAAATTTCTTACTTAAAATAGGTGGTATTATGCAAGATAATCAACTGCAAGAACTAATAAATAAAATAAGAGCTTACGCTCCAAATACAGATGTAAGCCTAGTGGAAAAAGCTTATTACTTTGCACAAAATGCGCATGATGGACAATTTAGAAAATCCGGGGAACCTTACTTTATTCATCCTGTAGCTGTTTCATATATTTTAGCTGATATGGAATTAGATTTAGAGACAATAGTTGCAGGCTTATTACACGATGTTGTGGAAGACACAGAATATTCATATGAGGACATTCAAAACGAGTTTGGGAAAGATGTAGCGGACTTAGTTGATGGAGTAACAAAATTAGGGCAAATTAAGTATCAATCAAAGGAAGAAACACAAGCTGAAAATTTAAGAAAGATGTTTTTAGCAATGGCTAAGGATATAAGAGTTATACTTATAAAACTTGCTGATAGATTACACAACATGAGAACCTTAAAGTTTATGCCACCAGAAAAGGCACGCTCAAAGGCAAAGGAGACTCTTGAAATTTATGGAGGCATAGCTCATAGATTAGGTATATCGATGATTAAATGGGAGCTTGAGGATTTAGCATTAAGATATATAGATCCAGAAGGTTACTATGATTTAGTTGATAAGGTTGCTATGAAGAGAAGCCAAAGAGAAGATTATATCGAAAATATCGTTAATCTACTTAAAGGTAAGATTGAAGATGTAAGTATAGATTGTGATGTTTATGGAAGACCTAAGCATTTTTATAGTATTTATAGCAAGATGCAAAACAAGCATAAAGACTTTGAGGAAATCTATGATTTAACGGCAATAAGAATAATTGTAGATACAGTAAAGGATTGCTATGCTGTACTTGGTATGGTTCATACTTTATGGAAACCAATTCCAGGAAGATTTAAGGATTATATAGCAATGCCAAAGCCTAATATGTATCAATCTCTTCATACGACTGTAATAGGTCCTGATGGAGAACCTGTAGAGATACAAATTAGAACTGAGGAGATGCACAATATTGCAGAGTACGGTATTGCTGCACACTGGAAATACAAAGAAGGTATGTCTACTGGAAAAGAAGTAAAAGTAGAAGATAAGCTTCAATGGTTAAGACAAATGATGGAGTGGGAGAAAGATTTAAAAGACCCACAAGAGTTTTTAGATGCACTTAAAGAAGATGTATTTAATAGCCAGGTATATGTATTTACACCAAAGGGAGATGTTGTAGAGATGCCAGCAGGCGCTACGACAGTTGACTTTGCATACAGAGTTCATACTAATGTAGGTAACAAATGTGTTGGAGCCAAAATTGATGGAAGGATAGTTCCGATTGATTATAAGCTTCAAAATGGAAATATAGTAGAAATAATTACTTCTTCAAATTCTAATGGACCAAGTAGAGACTGGTTAAGTATAGTTAAAACACCAAATGCTAAAAGTAGAATTAGACAATGGTTCAAAAAGGAAAGAAGAGAAGAAAATATAGAACGTGGTAATGCGATACTAGATCAAGAATTTAAAAAGTATAGATTACCAAGAAAAGATACATCTATAGAAAAATACATGATTCAAATCGCTAAAAAGTTTAACCAACCAAGTGTAGAAGATTTAATTGCTACTATTGGATATGGTGGAATAATGGCATCTCAAGTTACACCTAAGATTAGAGATTTCTATGAAAAGGAAGTTAAGAAGACTCAAAAAGAACAAAATCAATCTGAAGAGCTAAATACTAAACATAATTTAAGTGATGCAGAATACAAAAAAAAGAGAAAGAAAAACGTATCACAAGGTATAATTGTAAGAGGTCTTGATAATATATTAGTTAGATTTGCAAAATGCTGTAATCCGCTTCCAGGAGATAATATAATAGGATATATTACTAAGGGAAGAGGTGTAGCAATACACAGAGAAGACTGTCCAAATGCAACGCCAAAAGGGGATAACCTAAGAAACAGAATAGTAGAAGTATCTTGGGCAATATCTACGAAAGGCAAGTTTGAGGCTGAAGTTCAAATCAAGTGTGTAGATAGAAAAGGTATCATAAGTGAAATAACACATATAGTTGCAGTTGATAAGATTGGTTTAAATGGAATTAATGCTAGAAAGAACAAAGATAGCGTAGTAAGTGTAAATTTACTTGTAGAAGTTAATGACATAGAAGAGTTAAATATCTTAATGAAGAAGTTAAAATCAATACCAGGTGTTGAGGAAATATATAGAGTTGTAAACTAGGAGGATTTTATGAGAGCAGTAGTACAGAGAGTTTCTTCTTCTAGAGTTACAGTAGATGGAAAGACAACAGGTGAAATAAGTAAAGGACTACTTGTTTTACTAGGGGTAACTCACGAAGATACAAGCAATGATGTTGATTATATTATAGATAAAGTACTAAATTTAAGAATCTTTGAAGATGAAAATGATAAGATGAACTTGTCTTTAAAAGATGTAGGAGGGGAGCTTTTAGCTGTTTCTCAATTTACTCTTTATGGCGATGCTAGAAAAGGTAGAAGACCTAGTTTTTCAAGTGCGGCTAGACCATCCCTTGCAAATCCTTTATATGAAGAGTTTGTAAAAAAGGCAAGAGGGCAAGGCGTAACTGTTGGAACAGGTGAGTTTGGAGCGCATATGATGGTTGACCTAACTAATGATGGCCCAGTTACTATATTATTAGATTCATCAAAAAATTTCTAAGGGGGAAGAATTATGATAATAGAAAAAGTAGTTGATACATACTTTGGAGAAAATACATATTTATTAGGTGATACAAAAACTAAAAAATGTGCAGTTATAGACCCTGGAGCAGATGTTAATGATATATTAAGAGCTGCAAACAAGCACAATTTAAATATAGAATATATAATATTAACACATGGACACGGAGACCATATAGCAAATGTAAAAAGACTTAAGGAAAAAACTAATGCTCAAATAATAGCTCATGCTGATGAAGCAGAAATATTACTAGATGGAAGAAAAAACTTAAGTACAACAATGCGTTGTGGAAGACAAGAATTTGATGCGGACATATACGTACAAGATAAAGAAAAAATGAACTTAGGTGAGTTAAGAGTAAGCTTTATCCACACACCAGGACATACTAAGGGTGGAATGTGTATAAGAGTAGCTGACGATATGTTTACTGGAGATACTTTATTTGCAGGAAGTATGGGAAGAACTGACTTATACAGCGGAGATTACAAGCAAATAGATAAGTCACTTAAGAAGCTTGCGAGATATGAAGATAACGTAAAGGTACATCCAGGTCACGGACCTAGTACTACTTTAGGTATAGAAAAAAGAAGTAACCCATATATGTAACTAAGAATGTATTATATGACATCTAAGTAGTAATATGCATGGATAATACGATTATAAAGGAGTAGTTAAAATGATAAGTGTAATTTTAAAAGGACATGATTTTAAATACGAAGTTGCAGAGCTATTAAAATTATTTACTACTCAATTTAATTTTGAAGAAAGAAAGAACTTTGGAAGATGTATAACAAACACTCTTATATCTCACAAAGACACTTTAATATCAAAAACTGAGTATACTGAAAACTACGATGTAAGATTTGATTGTGTGGAAAATATTAATATAAGCAATTTAAATGAGCAAGAAATAAAAAAGGCTACTAAGGAAATGATAAAAAGAAGTATGTTCAAGGTACTTATGAGACACTTCAACTCATACGTTCCTTGGGGGATTCTAACAGGGATAAGACCTGTAAAGATAGTTCATAATTTATTAGATAAGGGGTTAGATGATGAAGCTATAAGAGCTAATCTTAAGACAAATTATTTAATAAGCGATGAAAAAATAGATTTATCACTTAGTATAGCAAAGAGAGAAAGATCATTTATTTATCCTATAGATAAAAATAAAATTTCTCTTTATGTAAGTATACCATTTTGTCCAACAAGATGTTATTACTGCTCATTCCCTGCAAACCCTATAAAGCAATTTGGACATTTAAAGAAAGAATATGTGTCTAAATTAATTGAAGAGATTAAGGGGTTAGCTATATTACTTAAAGAAACTAATAAAGAAATAGAAACACTGTACATCGGTGGAGGTACTCCAACTACACTTGATGCTAAAGAGATGGATACATTAATCAAAGCCTTATTTAAAGAGTTAGACTTAAGTAAAATCAAAGAATTTACAGTAGAAGCAGGTAGACCTGATACTATAAATAGAGAAATACTTGAATGCTTAAAGGCCAACGATGTAACTAGAATAAGTATAAATCCTCAAACTATGAACGATGAAACCCTACAAAAAATAGGAAGAGGTCATAGCGTTTCTGAGATAGTTGAATCATTTAACTTAGCTAGAGAAATAGGATTTGACAATATAAACATGGACGTTATCTTAGGTCTAGAGGGTGAAAACCTAGAGATGGTTAGACATACTTTAGAGGAAATTAAAAAGTTGAGTCCAGAAAGCTTAACAGTTCATACCTTAGCTATAAAGAGAGCTTCTAAGCTAAAGGAAAAGATGGACGATTACGAACTTACACAGTTTGAAGAAATGGTAAAAATGATAGATTTATCAATGAAATATGCTGGTGAAATGGGACTTAACCCATACTACTTATATCGTCAAAAGCAAATGCTTGGAAACTTAGAAAATATAGGCTATGCTAAAGAAGGATATGAGTGTATCTATAATATGCAAATAATGGAAGAAAAGCAAAGTAACTATGCATTAGGTGCTGGTGCTATTTCTAAATTTGTATATGTTGATGAAGATAGAATTGAAAGAGTAGACAACGTAAAAAATGTTGAACAATATATAGATAGAGTAGATGAAATGATAGAGAGAAAGAAAGAGGAGGTATATAAAAATGTTAACTAAGGCTCCTAGAGGAACTAAGGACATAACTCCAAAAGATGCTTACAAATGGAATTATGTTGAAAAGAAATTTAGAGATATATGTGCATTATACGGATACGAAGAAATGAGAACTCCAGTATTTGAGCATACAGAATTATTTAAAAGAAGTGTTGGAGACACTACTGATATAGTACAAAAAGAAATGTATTCTTTTAAGGATAAAGGTGAAAGAGATATAACTCTTAAGCCAGAAGGCACTGCTGGTGTAGTTAGAGCATTTATAGAAAATAAACTATATGCAGATACTCAACCTACAAAGTTATTCTATATAACACCTTGCTTCAGATATGAAAGACCACAAGCAGGTAGACAAAGACAATTTAACCAATTTGGTTTAGAAGCATTAGGAAGTGACAATCCTTCTATAGATGCAGAAGTAATAGCGCTTTCTATACAATTCTTCAATGAAGTAGGTCTTAAGGATTTAGCAGTAAGTATAAACTCTGTTGGATGTCCAACTTGTAGAGCAGAGTACAATGCTAAATTAAAAGAATATCTTGATGCAAAAGTAGATGTACTATGTGAGACTTGTTTAGATAGAAAAGATAAAAATCCTATGAGAGTAATAGACTGTAAAAATCCTACTTGTCAGGAAAACTTAACAGATATACCTTATATGATAGATCATATATGTGATGACTGTAGTACTCACTTTGAAAAATTAAAAGAGTACTTAACAGAGATGGATGTAAATTTTGTAGTTGATAAATCTATAGTTAGAGGACTTGATTACTACAAGAAGACTGCTTTTGAGATAATATCTAATGATATCGGAAGCCAAAGCACAGTATGTGGTGGAGGAAGATACGATGGATTAGTTGAGCAATTAGGTGGACCTAAAGGAGTAAGTGGTATAGGGTTTGCTATTGGGGCTGAAAGATTATTATTAACTCTTGAAAATAATGATATAGAAATCGAAAACCCTAAGTCTACAGATATATTTATAGCTACAATAGGTGACCATGCTAAAACAAAAAGCTTTAAATTACTTAAGGAATTAAGATATAATCATATAAGTGCTGATAATGACCACTTAGACAGAAGTATGAAGGCACAATTCAAATACTCTGATAAAATAAATGCTAAGTTTACAGTAGTAATAGGTGAAGATGAGCTTAACAATGATAGTGTAACACTTAAGGATATGAGAGCATCAGAACAAACTACAGTGAAATTAAGTGAATTAGTAGATGAATTAAAGAAAAGATTATAAAATTATACCAAAATAGGCCCCTCCCTCGTGTTTCACGAGAGTGGGGTATCTAGTAAAATAAACATAAATGGAGGGTCTATATGGAAACTTTAAATGGACTAAAAAGAACTCACTATTGTGGTGATCTTAGAGACAAAAACATAGGCGAAGAAGTTGTACTTATGGGATGGGTACAAAAGAAAAGAAACTTAGGTGGATTAGTATTCGTTGACTTAAGAGATAGAAGTGGAATATGCCAAATAATATTTGATACTGATGTAAATGCAGAAGCTTTTGCTAAAGCTGAAAAATTAGGATCAGAATTTGTTATAGCAGTTACTGGTAAAGTAAGTGAAAGATCTTCTAAAAACCCTAACATGCCAACTGGAGATATAGAAATAGTTGCAACTGAATTAAAAATATTAAACAAATCAGAAACTCCTCCAATCTATATAAAGGATGACGACAATGTTTCTGAAGAATTAAGATTAAAGTATAGATACTTAGACTTAAGAAAGCCATCTATGCAAAATAAGTTAATGATAAGAAGTAGAGTAGCAAACATTGTAAGAAATTACTTAAGCTCAAACAACTTCTTTGAAATAGAGACTCCATTCTTAATAAAGCCAACTCCAGAAGGAGCAAGAGATTACTTAGTACCAAGTAGAGTTAACGAAGGTAAATTCTACGCTTTACCACAATCTCCTCAATTATTTAAGCAATTATTAATGGTAAGTGGTATGGATAGATACTTCCAAATAGTTAAGTGTTTTAGAGATGAAGACTTAAGAGCTGATAGACAACCTGAGTTCACTCAAATAGACTGTGAAATGAGTTTTGTTGAGCAAGAAGATGTTATGTCTATAATGGAAAAAATGGTACAAGTTATGTTTAAAGAAATATTAGACGTAGATGTAACTCTTCCACTACCAGTTATGCCATACGCTGAAGCTATGGAAAGATACGGAAGTGACAAGCCAGATACTAGATTTGGTTACGAGCTTACAAATATATCAGATATAGTTGCTAATTGTGGGTTTGGTGTATTTGCCAACGCTACTAAAGATGGTATGAGTGTTAGAGGTATAAATATTGAAGGTAAATCTGATGCAATCTCTAAGAAGCAATTATCTAAAATAGAAGACCATGCTAAGACTTACAAGGCTAAAGGTCTTGCTTGGATGAGAATAGGAGCTAATAGAGAAGTAACTTCTCCAATAGCTAAGTTCTTCACTGAAGAAGAAATGACAGCAATATTAGATAGAATGAATGCTAAAGAAGGAGACTTATTACTATTTGTTGCTGATAAGAACTCTGTAGTATTTGATGCATTAGGACAAGTTAGACTTGAAGTTGCTAGAAGACTTGACTTATTAAATAACAGTGAATACAAGATGTTATGGGTAACTGAGTTCCCACTATTTGAAGAAGATGAAGAAACAGGAAGAATGATAGCTAAGCATCACCCATTCACTTCACCACTTGATGAAGACCTAGAAAGACTTGATGGAGACGATAAGGCTTCTTTAAGAGCTAAGGCTTACGATATAGTAATCAATGGATATGAAGTAGGTGGAGGAAGTGTTAGAATATTTAACGCTGACGTTCAAAGAAAAATGTTCAGTGCTTTAGGAATGTCTGAAGAAGAGTCACAAGAGAAGTTTGGATTCTTATTAGATGCTTTCAAGTACGGAACTCCTCCTCATGCAGGTATAGCTTTCGGTCTTGATAGACTTACAATGATACTTACAGGAACTAACAACATCAAAGATGTTATAGCATTCCCTAAAAATCAAAGTGCAGTATGTCCTATGACTAATGCTCCAGCTGTAGCTGATGATGCTCAACTTGAAGAGTTAAGTATAAAGGTTGATTTAGCTGATAAAGAATAGTAAATAACTATTCCAAAATAGGCTATAGATATATATAATACCTAGGATACATTGAAGTTATAAAATATAACTTTGATGTATCCTTTTTTTGAAAAATAATGATATATTAATAATTGACATGAAATAATAAATATTATACAATAAAGATACTTAAGTGATAAGAATTATCAGTTTTAACTAATAAATATTACTAATTCGAGGAGGATTGATTAAAATGGCATTAAATAAAAAAATAATAGCATCATTAGGAGTAGCTGTCCTTTCGCTAGGAATAGTAACAGGATGTGCTCCAAAGGTTGACACATCTTCATCAGATACGGATAAAGTTGTAAATATATATTCAGCAAGACATTACGATGTAGATAAAGAATTATACAAGAAGTTTGAAGAAGAGACAGGTATAAAGGTAAATGTTGTAGAAGGTAAGGCACCTGAACTACTTGAAAGACTAAAAAGAGAAGGTGAAGACACTCAAGCAGACCTATTTGCAACAGCAGATATAGCAAATCTTTACCAAGCAATAGAAGCGGGCTTAGTACAACCCGTAGAATCAAAAGTGGTAAATAAAAATGTACCTGAAAACTTAAGAGGCGAAAATAATGAGTGGGTTGGATTTACAACAAGAGCTAGAATAGTTGCATATGATAAGGAAGCAGTAAACCCTGAACAATTATCTACATATGAAGATTTAACAAGTGATAAGTGGAAAGGATCTATATTATCAAGATCATCAGAATCTAGTTATAATCAATCATTATTAGCATCATTCATAGAATCAAATGGTGAAGAAGGAGCTAAAAATTGGGCTCAAGGAATCGTAAATAATATGGCTAGACAACCAGAAGGAAATGATAGAGACCAAGTTAAAGCTATAGCAGCTGGAGAAGGAAAACTTGCAATAGTTAATACATACTATGTAGGTAGAATGTTAAACTCAGAAGATGCTGAGGAAGTAAAAGCGGCAGAAAAAGTAGGAGTATTCTTCCCAGAAAATACTCATGTAAATGTAAGTGGAGCAGTAATTAGTAAACACTCTAAGAACAAAGACAATGCAGTTAAGTTTATAGAGTTTATGACTGATGAATATGCTCAAAAAGCTATGACAGAAGCTAACTATGAGTACCCAGTAAATCCTTCAGTAGAGGCAAGTGAATTATTAAAGAGTTGGGGCGAATTTAAACCTCAAGATATAGATATTACTAAAATCGGAGAATACAACAAAAAGGCAGTCGAAATATTTAATGAAGTAGGCTGGAAATAATATAAATATATTATAAAGTTAAAGCAGTCTTATTTAAGGCTGCTTTAATTTTATCTATACAGGGTATATATTAAATAATGTATTTAATATATAAGGCATAATTTTAAATTTAGAGAGGTTTAAGATGAAAAAAATAAAATTTAATGGTTGGGCTATACTAAGTACAATTTTTATACTTATGATAGTTATACCAAATATTAATGTAATTTCGTATTTATTTGGTGAACCAAATGAAAACTGGTATCATATAAAAGAATTTTTATTAAAAGACTATATTGTAAATACGATAATTATATGTATATTTACAGGGATTTTAACTATGATATTAGGTACAAGCCTTGCATGGTTAACTTCAGCATATGAATTCCCAATGAGAAGATTCTTTAGATGGGCATTGATATTACCACTTTCAATACCACCGTATATAGCAGCATATACATATGCAGGAATGCTTAGCTATACAGGATCTATACAGACATTTCTAAGAAATAATTTAGAATTAGAAGTTAGTCAAAAGTACTTTGACATAATGAGTGTTCCAGGTGCTATATTTATATTCACAATATTTTTACTACCGTATGTATATATTGTAGTTAGATCATATTTAGAAAAGCAATCTGCATCATTAATAGAAAATGCAAGATTACTTGGAGAAAATTCTTTAGGAGTATTTTTTAGAGTAGTAATTCCAATAAGTAGAATAGTAATAGTTTCAGGTGTAACATTAGTAATACTTGAAGTATTAAGTGATTATGGAGTAGTATCATATTTTGGTATACAAACATTTTCAACAGCCATATTTAAAAGTTGGTTTAGCATGAGTGATGTAAACTCAGCAATAAGACTTGCGGCAATATTATTATTAGCAGTATTTGTTGTTATGAATGGAGAAAAATTCTTAAGAGGAAGAAAGAAATATAGTGCTACTAATACTAAAATAAGACCTTTAAGTAGAAAAAAACTCAATAAACTTTATGGAACTTTAGCTTTTTTATACTGTGGAGCAATACTATCTCTAGGATTTATAATACCAACATTACAACTTATAAGTTGGGCAATAATGAGTTATTCAAAAGTGTTAAACTCGGACTTCTTTATATTAATGTATAACTCTTTATGGGTAGCTGTTGTATCAAGTGTATTAATAGTGATAATGTCTATAATAATAGCAAACTATACAAGAATAAATGACAATTTACTTTCTAAGTTATATTCAAAGATAACCCTAGTAGGTTACTCTATACCAGGTGCTGTTATTGCAATAACAATGGTAATATTTTTCGTAGATGTAGATAAAAGTTTAAGTTGGTTATATAAGATGTTTGATCCAAATTCTCCAACCTTAGTTTTAAGTATGAGTTTGGTTATGCTAATATTTGCATACCTAGTTAGATTCCTAGCAGTAGGATACCAAAGCATAGAAGGTGGATTTGAAAAAACAGGTAAAAAGTTTTATGAAGCATCAAGAACATTAGGATACTCAAAAACAAAAACATTTTTCTTGGTAGATTTACCTATGATAAAACCTGCAATATTAGCATCATTTTCATTAGTATTTGTAGATATAGTAAAGGAACTTCCTTTAGCTCTTCTACTTAGACCATTTAACTTCCATACTTTATCAACCAAAGTATTTGAGTATGCAAATGATGAGATGATTGTAGAAGCATCGATACCATCTTTAATAATAATATTACTAAGTTTTATTACCATATTTGTACTTTACAAAGTAGTAGACAAGGAGAATTAGAATGCTTAAAATAAATAATTTATACTTTAAATATAAAAATTCAAAAGAAGATAATATAAAGGACTTCAATTTAGAAATAGAAAAAGGTGAAATAGTAAGTATCTTAGGAGAAAGTGGTAGTGGAAAAAGTACCATGTTAAGAATAATAGCAGGTCTTGAAGATGCATATAAGGGAAAGATTACAATAAGTGAAAGTGTAGTATATGATGAAAATATATCTATAGAGCCTGAAAAAAGAGGTATTGGTATGGTTTTTCAAGATTATGCATTATTTCCTCATATGAATGTTTCTAAGAATATAATGTTTGGGTTAAAGAAAATGGATAAAACTCAAAGAGAAAAAAAGATGCTTGAAATGCTAAGGCTTGTAAACCTAGAAGAATATAAAGATAAATACCCACATGAATTAAGTGGTGGACAACAACAAAGAATAGCAATAGCTAGGGCCATTGCTCCAAGTCCATCAATATTACTTTTAGATGAACCATTTAGTAATTTAGATGCAAATTTACAAAGTAAAATAAGAACGGAGCTTAAAGAGATAATACAAAAGGCGAATATAACATCTATATTTGTAACTCATGACAAGGAGGATGCTAAGGCTTTAGCAGATAAGGTAGTAGTACTTGAAAAAGGTGAGATTATAAAGGTAGGAGATATTGAAGATATTATCTAAAAGAATAACGTAATTCCATATATAGATTGATAATGGGTTATGGAGTTTTTTATTCAACAGAGAAAAAACGAATATTTTGTCGGAATTTCTTGAAAAAATATAGATTATATAATATAATATCAATACAATTAAGATAAGACATTCATATATCATGGTAATATGGTCCATCAGTCTCTACGAACTCGCCGTAAATGAGTTTGCTATGAATAGTTACGAATACTTTAAGATAATCTATTTTCTATCTCTAAGATATACGTTCTATTCTAGTAGAATGTATATCTTTTTTTATGAATTTTAAGCAACGGTATGTGAGCCTGCCAGATAGACATTGGCGGCATGATCAAACCGAATTTTAGGAGGTAGAAAATGATAGCACAGAAAGAACAGATTAATTCTTCTTTATCTTTTTTAGATAAGATATTTAAGTATACAGAACGTGGTTCTAATGCAAAAACTGAAATAATAGGGGGAGTTACAACGTTTTTAACAATGGCTTATATTGTATTTGTTAACCCAGCTATTTTAGCAGATGCTGGTATGGACAAAGCTGCACTTATAACTGTTACTATTTTAGCTACAGCCATTGGAACATTAATATTTGCTTTCGTTGCAAATGCTCCTTTTGCACTTGCTCCTGGTATGGGGTTAAATGCATTTTTCACATACTCACTTGTTATGGGAGAAGGTATACACTGGACTCAAGCACTTGGAGTTGTATTTATTTCAGGAATGATATTTTTAATTTTAGCAGTAACTGGCGTTCGTAAATATATAGCTGAAGCTATACCAAAAGAACTGAGCGTTGCATCAGCTGCTGGTATTGGGCTTTTCCTTTCTTTTGTTGGACTTAAAGGAATGGGAGTTATAGTTGCAAATGAATCTACTTTAGTTGCTTTAGGTGATTTCACACCAACTGTTTTAATAGCTTTATTAGGACTTTTACTTATGGGAATATTTGAAGTTAAGAAAGTAAAGGGTGGTATACTAATAAGTATAATAATTACTACTGTTATATCTATAGCTTTAGGATATGTAGAGCTTCCATCAGCAATAATATCTGCACCACCAAGCATAGCTCCTGTTGCTTTTAAACTTGATATAATAGGTGCTCTTAAGTTATCTTTAATAGGACCGATATTCTCATTCATGTTTATAGATATGTTTGACTCATTAGCTTTCTTAATAAGCTGTTGTAAGCAAATGGGATTAGAAGATAAGGATGGAAATATAAAAGGATTATCAAGAATGTTATATGCTGACTGTACATCTACATTAATAGGTGCTTTACTTGGAACAAGTACAGTTACCACTTTTGGAGAATCTGCTGCAGGAATAGCTGCCGGAGCTAGAACGGGACTTGCTTCTGTAGTTACTGCAGGATTATTCTTAGTTACATTATTATTTACTCCGCTTTTAGGTGTTGTTCCAGGATATGCAGCTTCACCTGCACTTGTTTTAGTTGGTGTATTCATGTTCTCAAGTATTAGACAAATAGATTTTAATGATAGTAAGGTAGCTGTTTCTGCATTTGTTACTATATTATTAATGCCTCTTACTTATAGCATCAGTATTGGATTATGTTTTGGATTTATTTCTTACATAGTGATGCATATCGCTGCTAAAGAAACAAATAAAATAAGTGTTACACTTTGGATAATAGGTGCATTATCAGTTATAAATCTTATGCTTAGCTAAGAAAATATAAAAGAGGGGAAACATTGATATGAGTCAATTATATATAAAAAATTGTTATTTAATAACTATGAATAAAGATAGAGAAGTATACGAAAATGGTAGTGTACTTATTGAAGATAATATAATAAAATCTGTGGGTCATGTGGATGAATCTATAGTAAATAATGATGCTGAGATTTACGATGCTTGTGGAAAAATATTAATGCCAGGATTTGTAAATACTCATGTTCATCTATCACAACAATTAGGTCGTGGTATTGCTGATGATGTTAATCTACTTACTTGGTTAAGAGATAGAGTATGGCCATATGAGAGTAGCTTTAACTATGAAGATTCATTAATTTCTTCAACTGCTTGTTGTATAGAGATGATAAAATCAGGGGTTACAACATTCTTAGAATCAGGTGGCCAATATGTGGATGCTATGGTTGAAGCTGTTGATAAAACAGGAATAAGAGGATGTCTTGCTAAGTCTGTTATGGATAATGGTGATGGACTTCCAAAAGCTTGGCAAAAAACTTGTGAAGAAGAATTAAACACTCAAGTTGAATTATTCGAGAAGTTTAATAATACTAGCAATGAGAGAGTTAAAATATGGTTTGGATTAAGAACTATATTTAACAACTCAGATGAACTAATAGTAAAAACTAAAGAACTTGCTGACAAATACAATACGGGTATTCATATGCATATAGCTGAAATAGCTGATGAAATTGATTTTGCTAAGACTCGTAAAGGATTTGGTACTGTTGAGCACTTAAATGAGCTTGGAGTATTAGGGCCTAACCTACTTGCTGTTCATACTGTTTGGTTAACTAACAGAGAACTTGATTTATTCAGATTAAATGATGTTAAAGTTTCTCACAATCCAGCTGCTGCTATGAAGGTTGTATTAGGATTTGCATCTATTCCAGAGATGCTACACAAGGGTATACCTGTTTCTATTGGTACTGATGGTGCACCTTCAAATAACAGAATGGATATGATGAGAGATATGTACTTAACATCTCTTATTCATAAGGGAAGAACTTTAAATCCTGAGGTAGTATTTGCAGAACAGATTCTTGAGATGGCTACTTTAAATGGTGCTAAGTGTGCACTTATGGAAGATAAGATCGGAAGCCTAGAAGTAGGTAAGAAAGCAGATATGATAATATTAAATGGAAACAACATACATTCTTTACCTATGCATAACCCTATTGGAAATATAGTTTACTCAATGACTAGCGAAAATGTTGAGTCTACTATATGTGATGGTAAATGGTTAATGAAGGAAAGAGAAATAGTTGTTTTAGATGAAAAGGAATTACTTGAGAAGGTTAAAGTACAAGCCGCTAAGATAAAAGAGAAGGCTAATATTGACTTACCTTCAAAGTTTAAAATTATAAAATAATATACTTTAAGATAAAAAGTAACCGAATTCTAATTTATAAAATATAGAACTCGGTTATTTTTATTTAATATAATTTAAACTAGTTTACTTGAATTCAGCAACACCACAAGGAGGAATTTCAAACATATTATATCCGTTATGTAAAATAATATCTTCTTTAAATACAATATTTCCCTCACAATTATATACAACTAGATGTTTATTTATATAGTTTGTATTAATGTTTAGGTGAAGGGTTGAGTTATAAGTTCCATTTACAAAAACCATATTATTGTATATTTTATCTATATTTATTACTTCATTACTATGGTAAGTACATACAAAAGTATCATTACTATAACCAGCTAGTACGTTATATCTACAGTGAGGGTTTAGCGGAATAAATTTACCATTTATGAATGAGTCTCTATATTTATTCCACAAATCACAATAGAACTTAAGCATATTGTATTGATTTTTTGGAAGTTCATCTATTAGCATTGAAATTTGAGGAACACTAAATAATATATTTACAAATTGTAATGCTGCACTTTCTAAAGAATCTTTAGTATTCCACATTATCATATCCGAATGAACAGCAGAATCTCCAGCAAGTAGTCTTATATCACAGATTCTTATACGGTTTTCTAAATCATCTAAAGGACAGTCAACAGCTCTAAATATATTTCCATAAGTTCTCATCATTGGACCGTTATATGTTTGTCTAAATTCAAGCATAATATCTGGCTTTAATGCTTTTAGCCTACTTATACAGTCTTTTAATAATCTATCTGAAGCATCTGCAACAGATTCATAATCACGTCTTTGATCATTTGGATTACCACTAAAGGGAGTAACAACAAATTCATCAACGAAGTCTAGCTTAAATCCATCTAAATCCCATTCTTTTAAAGCTCTTTCATAAATACATATAATGTATTCACGAACTTCAGGGAATCTAGGGTCAAATACATGCCATTCTCTATCATTTTCTGGATCTATAAGCATATCTTTGAATCTATCAAATGCACCTGATTTCTTACCTATAAAAGGAACACTGTACCAGAATAATATTTTCATATCTTCATTATGAACATTATCAATAAATTTTTTCATATTTTTTATTTTAGATTTTGCTACATTCCAATCACCACAGTAAGCATATCCACGATTATTATCATCTGTTTGCCAACCATCATCTATAATTATAGACTCACAACCAAGTTCTTTAGAAAGTCGGCATTGATTCAATATTTTCTCTTCATCAAGAAGTTGATGGAAGCTATACCAAGATGAATACATTGCCTTTCGTGCAAGATCTGGTACTGATGCTGGTTTATTATTATCTAATGTTTCCCACCATTTCGCTACTTTATCAAGAGACTCATAGTAAGGTACTTTATTTGAATCAATTCTTAATGTTAGTGAGTAAGAATCTCTTAATATATTACAATTATCAAATAGTGTTATATGGTATTCATATTCTGCATTTTCTTCACTAACAACTGATTTAAATTCTATAGTATTTAATGTATCAGATAATGCTAATGTAAATCTATTTTGATTGTTGTATGTCATTAATGTTTCAACTGGGGCACCTGTAAAACCATTACATATATGAAGATTATTAAACCAATCAAGATTTAATGCTTTTGACATATGAATTTTAGGATTCCATTTATAATGTATATCAATAGCAGGTACTGATAGCATTAATGTAAGCTTGGGAAAAACTGTTTTACTTTTAGCTTTAAAATTAATTGTTATATATTCTATACCATCATTAACTTTATATAAATTTTCAATATCAATATTTGATGTATCTCCAACTATTTTAAAATTATATTTATTCATATAAATATCCCCCTCATATTGTATTACCATGAATCTAACTTTAATATTTATAATAAGTTAATTTGAGGGGGATTAAAATGTGTTTTTTTGATTAATTTATATGTAGTTTTTTATATGCTAGGCTTTAATTTTTGATTTATATGTTTTAGGTGAAACACCTATAATTGATTTAAATGCTTTACTAAAATAAAATGGATCTGAATATCCACAAAGCTCAGATACTTCTTTTACAGTAAACTCAGTATTATCAAAGTATTCACATGCTTTTTCTAACCTATATCTTGTAAGATAAACAACAGGCGGTATTCCTACTTCTTTTTTGAATAAGCGACTAAAGTATGTAGGAGATACTGAAAATAAACTGGCAATATCATTAATATTAATATCTTCAGAAAAATGGCTTTTTATATATTCTTTAGATGACTGAATAATATCGTTCATAGAGTTATTTTTTAAAGTATTCTTATTATAGTCATCTATAAATTCATTGAAAATAAATTTTATATTAGATGAAAGTTCATCATAATTGCTAGATGATGAGATACATTCATCGATTTTAATATCAATATCGGAAATATTGTACTCAGATAGAATATAAGTATTACAAATATCCTTTAATGATTTTAGGCATTTATCAATCTCTAATTGAGTTGCACTATTTTCTTTTAAAGTTTTTATAAGATCAAGGCATGTACTAATAAAGTTATCTTTTTGATTATTTTGAACCATAAATTTAATGCTTTTTTCTATATTATCTGTAAGAAAAATTCTATGATTATGAACGTACATATCATTTTTTGAACAATCTAAAATATTTGATTGTGAAAAGACTATTTTCTTCTTTAATACAGTTCTAACTATCTGACTAGTGATACCGATATTATCGATATGTTTAATAGGTCTACTTAATCCTACAGTTAAAAATACATCTTTTTCATTACATATAGAGATAACTTCATCACAGAATAATCTAATATTATTAGAATAATCATGATTACTTGCCCATATACCAACCATTTCATTGTTATTTTTACCTTTAGTTAAAAACATTCTATCATCAATACCAAGATAATTTTTGGATATATTCATTAAATCTATATTATTTAGAATCTGAGTAAATTGTGTGTCAAAATCAATTGTAAAACTTGAGTATGGACCAGCTACAAATAGTATTACATAATAATACTTGTAATCAAAGTTAGTGTTGATTGTAGGCTTATCAGTAACTGTTGAGTTTATTAATTTATCTATAATGTGTTGTTCATAATCATTTTGTTTCATTGAAATTTTTGATTTCAAGTTATTTAATATTTTTTTTATGTCTTCTATTAAGATTGGTTTTAGAAGGTATTCGTCAACACCGACTTTAATAGCAGCTCTGGCATATTCAAAATCCTTATAACCACTAATTACTACAAAACGAGTATCAATATTTTTACTTTTTACTTTTTCTATCATTTGAATTCCGTCCATAATAGGCATATTTATATCCGTAAATACTATATCAGGCCTTAAATCAATAATTTTTTCATATGCATCGGCTCCATTAATTGCTGTTGCTACAATATTAATATCATCATCTATTTTAGAAATTTTGTTACATAAATCTTTTAATATGAGCTGTTGATCCTCAGCTATAATTATCTTAATCAATATTAATCATCCTTTCGATTGTAATTTTACATCCATTGTCGTAGGAGACTTTAAATGAGAAGTTTCCTTCATAAAAAATTGCTAACCTTGAATAAATATTTTTAATACCAAGTCCACCAATTGACAAGTCTTTATAAGAGTTTAAATATTTACTAACCTCATATTTTTTAATAAAATCATTTAAATCTCCTAAAGCTTTTTCAGTAAACCCAACACCATTATCAACAATAGTAACCTTGTAACATCCATCAATTAATTCACAATTTATTGAAATATGCCATGGTGGAGTACAAGTACTAAATGCATGTTTAAAACAATTTTCAACCAGAGGTTGAATAGTTAATTTAGGTATAATCAAATCGTACGCTTCTATGTCAATGTTGATTTCATAATCAAAAGCATCAACATGAGATATTTTCATTAACTCTAAATAATTTCTAGTATGATTTATTTCATTAATTAATTTTGTATCCTGATGCTTTGAAGTTATATATCTCATCATAAGAGACAATTCCTGGCACATCTTTTGAGTTACTTCACTGCCATAAATATCGCTAGCAGCACTAATTGAGTTTAGAGTATTGTATAAAAAATGTGGATTAACTTGAGCTTGAAGTGCAGTAAAACTAGCCTCCATCTCTTTAATTTGAGATTCATAAGCTAGGGACATTGAATCTTTAAGTTCATCCAACATGTTATTAAAAGAATTATTTATAATTTTAAATTCATCTATTCCGTTATCTTTTATAGAGAGTTTCGTTTTGCTACCAGAATTAATATAATCAATTAATTCATGAAGTGGATCTAGAAGTTTTTTAAATATAAAAAAGCAAATTCCTAACGTAGCACAAAGTATTATCAATGTGATTATAAAGGTTAAAACTAGAGAATCAAAGTTTTGTTTATTAATATAGCTATTGTTAGAGACCAACATAATATTTAAATTAGTAGAATCAGATTTTTTCATTAGATAATTGTAAGTCTTACTGTAGTCTTCATATATATTTTTATTTAAATTTTTTTTTATATTATTTAATTTTTTATCATCTATAAATTTGAAATTCTTTTTAAGAGGGTAGACTACATTAAAATTATTATCAAAGATAATTATCTCTTTATTATTTTCAAAGGAGTTTTGAGTACATATATTATCAACTACATTGTAAGGGATTTGTGCTTCGATAATTGAATCTTTGAGTAATAAATTATCAGTGAAGTTACCATAAACAGATATTACAGGTGTAGGAGTTGGTGACCAAGGGCTAATATGTGGACCTAGCATGACTCTTGAGGAATAATCATTCAAATTATTTATATATGTATTATTTGAAAGAGTTTTTTTTATGTGATTATAATTATTTAAGTAGTATCCAGAATAATAAAAATAATCTTTTTTAGAATTATATAAAAATATATTAGAGATATTAGGGAAAAACAAAACAGTGCCCAAATTGGATTCAATTATTTTTTTTTGTTGTATAAATTCAAGTGAACTTTGTGATATATCAGAATTATTTATAGTATATAATGAATTTTTTAACTGAGGATTATAAACTAATGATGATATAGCGGTATCCATTTCATTATAAAGAAGGTCTATTTGTGTTGAAATATTTTCAAGTATAATTCTAGAATTATTAACTTCATTAGTCTTCAAATTTTTTGAGGTGTGATATCCGTATAGTAAAAAGCTTAAAAAAATTATTGTACTTATAATTAATGTAATGTTTATAGCTAATTTATATTTAAATTTAGATCTTTTCATATTAAATACCCCCAACATATTTGTCGCAAGAAAATGTTTACTGCAATATTTTAACACAACAATTAGGATAATTAAATAAATGCAAAAAAATACATCAAAAATTTATAGAAAACTACATTTTTATTATTTATTTATAGTTATATAATTAAATTAAAGAAATCATAGAAAAAGTAAATTATAGACAATGATTAGATTAAGGGGGAAATCAATATGAACAAATTATTAAGACGCAGCATAGCATTACTTACTACAGGATTAGTATCAATCTCAATGGTAGCTTGTAGTTCTACAAATGAAAAAGATGGAGAAAGCTCGAATACGTCTGACGGGAAAACGATTACGATAGGTATGAAGGCAACTCAGCTAGAAGTAACAAATATGAATTATCATAAAGAACAGTGGGAAGCCAAAACAGGTAATAAACTTGATATTCAAGCAGTTGATGATAATCAATTTGAACAATTAATGCTTACAAAAATGACTTCTGGTGGAATGTGGGATATGTTCATAGGAGACACAGGAACACAATCTACTAAATATAACCATGAGAAAAATTTAGAAGATCTTTCTTCAGAAGCATGGGTTAGTAATTTAAGTGATATAGGTAAAGATTTTGTTACTCATACAGATGGTAAGGTATATTGTATGCCATTAGGAGGAGTAAATTCATTTGGTATAGTTTATAACAAAGAAGTATTTGAAAAAAATAATATAGAAATACCTAAAACTTATGAAGAGTTTGAAAAAGCATGTGCAAAATTGAAGGCTGAAGGTATTACGCCAATGTATGTTTCAATGGGGGATGCTTGGACTGTAAATCAAATAATAAATGGAGAATGGCCAAATATATTAGCTAAAAATCCTGGATTATTAGAAAAGTTAAATAATAATGAGATAAGATGGGATGAAGTTCCTGAATTTGTAAATTTATTTGAAAGAATAAAGGGATGGGTTGATAAAGGATATATAAATAGTGATTTAAGTACAGCAAGTTATGAAATGGCTCAAAAGGCTATAGGTTCAGGTCAAGCAGCTATGATGTATATGGGAGACTGGGCAGATCCTGAGTATGTAAAAACTGAACCATCAGCAGAGGGTAAAATTGGAATGTTTGCAGCACCAAGTGAAGATGGAAAGAGTTATTTAGCAGCAGCAGGTCCTGGTGGATTATATGTTTCAAATGAATCTAAGAATTTAGATGAAGTAAAAGATTTCCTTAACTATATGTCTTCTGAAGATACTATTAAATACGATATAGATAAAAGAGCTTGTACATCTGTATGGAATGGTATAACTAATGAAAATATTAGTACTACATTAAAAGATTCTCAAGTTTATTTTGATGAAGGAATGAGTCAAAAACATTACAACCAAACGTATGTTATAATACCACCAGCAGAATCAGAAAGTGCATTACTTTCAGTTTTACTAGGACAAAAAACTCCAAAAGAAGCAGCAAAAATTTGGAGTGATGAAATAATCAAAAACGGAAAGCAACTTGGGCTTGATGGATTTACAAAATAGAATAAGTTAAAAAATATTTTTCGCTAGCAATTTTGCTAGCGAAATTTTTAGAAGGAGATTGAAAGAATGGGAAAATTACAAAAACGATATTATCCACTTTATTTAATTGTACCCGCACTAATAGTATTTACAATTTTTTATGTTGGTTCCCTAGTAGGAGGTATAGTATTTTCATTTACTAACTGGAATATATATAATTTTAGTAATCCGCAATTTATAGGGTTTGAAAATTTTAAAGATTTATTTACTTCAATAAGCTTTTTACCAGCTCTTAAGAATGTAACAATATTTGCAATAATTACAACTATAATTAAAGTTGGATTAGGCCTTGCAATAGCACTTTTACTAAATAATAAATTTAAAGGAAGAAATTTATTTAGAGCAGTATCTTTTTTACCATGTACAATAGGAACTTTAGTTGTAGGTTATGTATTTAGTTTTATATTACAACCAGATACTGGTGTACTAAATCAATTTCTTAATTCGGTAGGACTAGAATCACTAGCACTTAATTGGTTAGGAAACCCAGATATAGCTTTATATTCAGTAGCAGCAGTTGAATCTTGGATATGGATAGGATTTAACGTAGCTATATTATTGGCTGGATTACAATCTATTCCAGAAGAAGTTTATGAAGCTGCTCGTATTGATGGAGCCAATGCTTTTCAAAGGTTTTCTAAAATCACACTACCATTTTTAAGACCGACAATTAATACAACTATAACGTTATGTGTAATCGGTGGATTTAATGTATTTGATATTATAATGTCTATGACTAATGGTGGTCCAAATGGTGCTACACAAGTTATAAGTAAATTATCTTATGATGCTATGAGATCTGGAACGATGGGATACGCATCAGCTATAAATGTCATACAATTAGTATTAATTGTAATCGTGATAACACCGCTTTTAAAATTATTAAAAAAAGGAGAGGACATATAATGGAAATAAGTAGAACAAAAAAAACACCTATTTTAAAAAATAAAGAATCTATCTCAAAGATTGCAATATATACAGCTTGCCTTGTTATGTCATTCCTTGTTTTATTACCATTGTATCTAGTATTACTTAATTCATTTAAGACAGTTCCAGAATCAGCTGTAGTAGGATTAAGTATGCCAGAAAAATTTATGTTTGAAAATTATCCTTATGTTATAAAAGAGGGTAAGTTATTGAGAGCATTCCTTAATAGTGTACTTATAACAGGTAGTACAGTTTTTATAACTGTTATATTTGGTTCTCTTGCTGCATTTATAATAGCAAGAAGAAATGATAAACTTACAAAATTTGCAGGTAATTACTTTATACTAGGTCTTATAGCTCCAATAGCATTAATTCCTGAAGTAGCTATAATTAAAGCGTTAGGTCTTAGTGGAACCTACTTGTCTGTAATTTTAATACATGTTTCGGTTAAACTGCCTTTAAGTATTATGCTTTATACAGGTTTTATGAAGGGGATTCCACAATCATTAGACGAAGCTGCTATGTTAGATGGATGTTCACCTATTAAAATGTTTTTCAAAATCATATTCCCACTACTAAAACCAGCAACATTTACTAATATAATAATAATCTTTATGGGTGTTTGGAATGACTTCCAAATATCATTATATTTTATAACTGATGGTGCAAAAAATACACTTCCTATGGGGATTTATAATTTTGTAGGATATATGACATATAAATGGAACTATGTTTGTGCATTTATTATATTAACTATACTGCCTATATTAATAATTTATTTATTTGCTCAAAAATATATAATAGATGGAATGATTGCTGGATCAGTTAAGTAAAACTATATAACTAAAGATAAAAATTTCATGTATTAGGCTACATACGTTGCTCAAATATATATGAAATTGGGGAGATGATTATAGTGAGAGTAAAAAAGTCCTTAAAAAAAGTAGTGTCTTCAATGCTAGCAATAGGAATGGTAGCATCTATGATGGGAGATGCAAGTGCTGCTCCTAAAAGTGCAAAAAGTCCACAGATTACTGTGGACTATAATACTAATATAGGAACTGGAAGTAAATATATATTTGGTGGTTCGGGAATACCTTCATCTGATGAAGCTTCAGCATGGTCTTTGATGAATAGTAAAATGGGAGTTAAATTAGTTAAAATACCAGTTGATTTATCAAAACTTTACCCAAATAAAGATGGACAAGTAGATACAAATGTTAAAGAAGAATATCTACATGTTGCATCAGGTCAGTTTACAAGAGCTAGGGGAGCTGGCATGGATATTATGTTAGAGTTTGTGAACTTGCCATCATGGTTAGACAGTAATAATGATAAAAAATATGATGATGAAACTAAGTATGTATCAATGATTAAAGAATTCTTAAATGATGCTATTGAATATAAAGATATAATCAAGTTTGTTGAAATATCACCAGATGAATCATTGAGCTCATCAGATTTTGTTGAAGTTTATTATACAACAGCAAAGGCTATTAGAAGCTTAGGGTCTAATTATACTATTGGTGGTCCAGGATATACTCTATCAGGGGTAAATGACATCAACTTAGGTAAAATACAAGATTTAGTAACTAAATATAATAGTGAATCGGATAAAAGTCTTTTACAGTTTATATCTTTAAGAGCATACAATGTAGATGTTAATAATTATGCATCTGACTATTTTGGAGAGCTTAAAGAAGGCAGGAAGAAGATTCGTAAATGGTCAAATAATGCAGATATTCCTTTATTTATGACAGGATGGACAACAGTATCAAAAGGTGCTAATACTCCGGATAATAATGTAACAGGAAATAGCGGAATAAAGCAACAAGCTAACGCCTTATTTAAAGCAATGAGAGATGGGTGGGATATGGTACTTTTTAATAGTACAACATCATCTAAAAACTCTCCTGCAAGTTACTCATATACTGTTGATGGAGATAATGTTACATTAAATCCATTTACAAAATCTTGGAATTTACTTTCAAATAAGCTTGGCTTAGGTAGTGGGGAATTTAAGGTAGTTTCAACAGATATGGGAAGTAATTGGATAGTTGATGATTCTATTGCAATGATAAATAGTAAAAATGAATCTATAATTTTAGCAAGCAACTTTGGAAATGAAAAGACGGATGTTAATATAGAACTAAAAAATGTACCATATGAAGATGGTAAGGTTGAGTTAGAATGTTATGTTGCAAAAGAGGGAATTTCAACAGATACAGCATATGCAAAAGTATCAGCGAATGTTGTTAATGGAATGATAAATGCTACAATTCCTTCGATTCCAGCAGGTGGAGCAACAGGTGTAATAGTTAAAGGTGGAACTAACAAAAAATTACCGGCACAAACTATTTATGAATTTGAAAGCCAAGATAATCATTTTGGTGGAGATACTGAAATTACATGGCAAAGTGGAGCTTCTTTTAATAGAGTTGTAAAGAACTTTGGTGGAGCAAATAATTTTGTTACTTTAAACAAAATAGCAGCTGATGGTGCAGGGAAATATACAGCTAAACTATATACAGGTTCTAAAAACTCATCCATAAAGGTATCTGTAAATGGAGAAGATCCAATAAGTGTTAATGGAAGTAGTGCTACTATATCAAATTCTGTAGATTTTGATATAGATTTAAAAGCAGGCAATGAAAATAATATAAAAGTATATACAGAATCAGGAGAATTAAGACCTGATAAATTAGTATTAGTAGCAAAAGATGTAAAATTATCAATAGGATTCCAAAATTTAAATACACTTCCATCAACGGGAGAAGGAAGTAGTAAAAAATATATACTTCCATTAGCACGAAAAGATTTTAAAGTTGATGGGAGAATATTCCCAGATAATGTATCTAGTTCTTATAATCTTGAATATACATCAAATAATGAAAAAGTCGTAACAGTAAATAATCAAGGTTTGTTAACTCCATTAGCTGTAGGAGAAGCTGAAATTACAGCTAATATAGTAGGAAATACAGATATAAATAATACATTTAAAATAGTAGTTGAAAATGCAGTTTCAGGAATTTCTGTAACTCCAAAAACAACTACATTAAAGCAAAATCAAACAGCTAAGATATCTGCAAAAGTTTTACCAGAAGATGCAGAGAATAAAAATATAACTTGGAAGACATCTAATCCAGACCTTGTTAGAATAGAGAACAGTAATAATAATGAAGCTAATATTAAAGTTATTGGAGAAAGTGGAAGTGCTATTATAATTGCAATAGCTGAAGATGGTGGATATGAAGCAACTTGTTCAATAACAGTTACTAAGCCAGAATTATCAGGAACTATAAATATAGATTATTCTAGTACAATAGCAAATGGTTCACCAGGAATATTTGGAGTAACTCATTATCCAAGTTTAAATAAGGAAGATAATGATATAGGAGATCACTCGAAAGTTTGGGAGATGTTAAGGGATGATATGGGAGTAAAGTTTATGAGAGCGGATGCTCGTCTGCAAGAAATACTTCCTATATGGACAAAAACTCCAAATACAAATTGGGCATCAAACTCTGATATTCAACCAGGTCAGCCAAACTATGTAGAAGCTGATTACTATTATGTAACAGGACCAGATGGAGAAAAAAGACAGTTTTCTGTAGAAGGATATAGAGATGATATGGATCACTTTGCAGAGACAGGACAATATCTAAATGGTATGTCAAACCCAGAAAATTGGAATACTGAAAGACTTATGAACTGGGTAAAAAAAGCTGATGAAATGGACTTTGAAGTTATGGTTATGACATTCCAAATACCAGAATGGCTAGCATCTGGTTATCCATTACCAGGAGCTCCTCATACTGAAAAGGCGTGTAATAGTGCTCCAAAGGACTGGGAAATATTTAGAGATATAATTCAAAAAGTATACAAAATGGTTAAGCCATATGCAGATTACTATGAATTTTTAAATGAGCCACATTGGTATGTACCAAAAGGTGGAGAACAAAGAAGACCAGATGGAACATTATATCCAAATAGTAATAAAGTAAACTTAATAGCATCAGATACAATGTATCAAGCAATTGATGCTATATATGAACTAGAAGGAAAAAAACCATCTATGAAATTAGGTGGAGGTGCTGATGATAGTTGGGGTGGTGACTATGGAGTTTTAGGAACTTTATTCTCGAGTGAATACAGCAAAGAATGGCAAGAGAGAGTTGAATTTGTATCGATTCACAAATATGGAGAAAGACCAGCAAATCAAAGTACATCAAATGAGGGAGCTAACAGTAGAAACTTTAAGTATTGGTTAAGACAAAAAACAGGTAAAGATCTGCCAATATTCTTAAATGAATATAATGCAAGTACAGGACAACCACATGAATATCATACTGGAGCAAAGAGTATGTCATATCATGGTAGACTAATGATAGATATGATGCTGGATGGTTATGATGGTGGAGGATACTACACATGTTATCCAAGTGATGTACCAATGGATGATTATGAAGCAAGCTCAGGTTGGATAGAAAGAGGAAAAGGTGTATATGCTTGGAATAATGGAAATCCGACATTAGCAACATTTACAAAAACTTGGAACTTACTATCTAAAAAGTTAGAACTAGGTAATGGAGATTTCAAAGTAAAATCAACAGATGTTTCAGGTAGTAAAATAAGTGATGGTATAGGAGCTATAAATGCTAACGGAAAACCAGTAGCATTTTTAACAAATTATTCATCTAATGAATATGGAAATGTAGTTATAAATATGAATAATGTACCGTATCAAAAAGGTGAAAAAGTAACAGCAAAAGTATATTCTATGACAACTGATTCAACTATTAATATAGAGCCAATAGTAAAAGAAGTAACAGTAACTGAAGATGGATTAGTAGTAGTTGAGGTAGATTCTATAGGATCAAATGGTGTTGCAGGAGTTATATTAGAAGGTAATGCAATAGATATGGATGATAAAACAATAGAATTTGAATCTTACCTGAATAAATTTAGTGGGTTAGCAAAAATTGAAAATAATAATTCAGCTTCAAATGGAAGATGGGTAACTAGTATTTCAGGAGGAAAGGCTAACTCAGTAGATATATCAATTGATAGTAAAGTAAGTGTAGAATATACAACTTCATTACAATATAATAGCTCTCAAGACGTAGAGTTAAGTTATACAATAAATGCTGGAGAAGTAAATAAAGTAATACTTCCTAAAACTTCAGGACTTGGAAATATTGAAATTAAGCTTCCACTTTTAGAGGGTGCTAATACAATAAGATTCTACAATGAATCAGGAACAAATGTCATACTAGATAAGATAGATGTTCAAGAATATGAAGAGCCAGTAGATAAATCGAATCTAGAAACTTTAGTAAAATCAATAGAAGAAAAATTATCAGAGCTAAACCAAGATGACTATATAAATAGTACATGGATAAATCTTGTAAAAACATTGGAAAAAGCAAAAGAGGTATTGAGTGATGATAATGTAAGTCAAGAGGTAGTCAATGATACTTATGAAGAGTTAACAAAATCTTACTCAGACTTAAGTATAACACCAAATAAAGGGGTTAAAAAGGATCTGCAAAAGTTAATAGATAAATCAGAAAAACTAAAAGAAGATAAATATACAGAAGAGAGTTGGATAGTACTTAAAGCTGAATTAGAAAAAGCAAAAGAAGCATTAAATAATGATGATATTACTGACGACGAAGTAGTGAAAATAGTAGAATCATTAAAAAATGCAATGGATAATCTTGATAAAATTAATAAGAAGTAAAATTTTATAACTGTATCTTAGTATATAGATTGACTATATATTAAGATACAGTTATTTTTATTAGTAATTTATAAATATAAAAGTTTAACTACAAACACTATTAATCTTAGGAGTAAAAGCTATAGAAATAATCATTAGAAGTATGCTACAAATCCAGTGGTTAAGCCCAAAGGTATTCATAAGTAGATTAGCTCCTGCAAAGATAAACAGTGAATATTTAGTCATAAGTAAAACTATATTCTTAGTGAATTTTTTAGATGATGCTAATCTCAAACATAAGAAAAGCATTCTAATTCCAACAAAGGCTAACATAACTCCAACAAAATCTTGAATCAAATAATAATAATGAAATTGCATATATTAATTACCCCTTATCTTATTCTTAATATTAGATACAGCTTTCTTTTGTTTCTAATTCTTTAAGTTCTATATCTGTGTAAGTCTTCATAGTAAGTCCAGTTACACCATAAATAAATGATATTATAGGAGTTATCCAACTTAAGAAGCAGTAAGGTATAAACTCGTATGGACTAACACCTAATGTTTGTGAGCAGAAGATTGCATTAGAGTTCCAAGGAATTAATGGACCGCCTAGTGTTGCTGTATCTTCAATTATTCTAGATAAGTTTTCTGGCTTTAACTTAAACTCTTTATATAAAGGAGACATTATAGTCCCAACAAATACTGATGTAAACATCATAGAAGAACTAAATGCATTTGCTGCATAACTTACTATAAAAGTAGATCCTACTAATTTAGCTCTAGAGTTACCTATTTTATCTATCATAGGTTGAAGTAATACTTCTAAGAATCCTGTCTTTTGTAATATACCAGCTATTACGAATACTATGAATACTAGTAAAACAGTTTCTGCCATACTCATTATACCACCACGATTTAATAACTTATCAGTATAAACTAGTCCCGTTTCTATAGAGTATCCGTTAAGCATATAGCCTAATAAATCTCCTATTTTTTCGCCTTCTTGGATTATTGAAATAAGTACTGCCATAATAGATGAAGATAAAATAGAAACGATTGCAGGTTTTTGTAAAAGTAACATTGTTAATAAGAATAATATAGGTATTATTGCAATAAATCCAATATTAAAGTTTGACTTTAACACACTCATAACTTCATTTATTTGATTATAATCAATTGTGTTGCCAGCATATTTAAATCCTATTACAGTATATAAAACAATACATATTAAAAATGCAGGAACTGTTGTAAATAGCATATGCTTCATATGTGTAATAACGTCAGTCTTACAAACAGCAGCAGCTAGATTTGTAGAATCTGATAGTGGAGACATTTTATCTCCAAAGAAAGCACCAGAAATAACTGCGCCAGCAGTAAGTCCAGCAGGTATACCCATACTAGTACCTATACTCATCATTGCGATACCAGAAGTACCTAAAGTTCCCCAAGAAGTACCTGTAGCTATTGATGTAAGAGCACAAACTATTAGTGTAGTAAGTAAGAAAAACTTTGGTGTTATTATTGTAAGTCCACTATAAACAACTGTAGGTATAGTACCAGCAGCTATCCAAGTACCTATTAATACACCTACAGATAGTATTATTAAGTTAGATTGGAAAGCATCTTTTCCGACTTGGAATCCGAATTCTTCTATTTCATTATTTGTATATCCAAGTTTCATAGCAGCAGGAACCACTATTAACCAAGATAGTAAGAACATTGTTGTTATAGATGCATCAAATACAACTATACCAACAGTAGTTAATGATATTATTGCAAGCATTACTAAAGCTGCGAACCTAAAGCTAGGTTTTTTCTTATTTATGTTTTTGCTCATAGAACGTTTTCCCCCTCAGAAAAAAGTTAATTATAATTTTATAGATATGGTTTCGACTATACGGGATAGATATATAATCGAAACCATATTAGATTTTTATTTTAAACTCAAATATTTTGTAAAGATATTGCTTAAAGATACTATAAAGTTATAGCAGTTTTAATCCTATTAAGTGCTTCTTCAACCATTGATCTAGGACAAGCTAGATTTATTCTTTGATATCCATTTCCTCCCATACCAAAAGAAGTTCCGTTATTTAAAGCAACTTTACCTTTTTCAACTAAAACCTTTGCTAATTCTTCATCAGTAAGTCCGATTTCACTAAAATCTACCCATAATAGGTAAGTTCCTTCAGGTTTTTTTACTTTAAGTTTAGGCATATTTTCTTCAATATACTTAATAGCAAAATCGATATTTCCTTCTAAGTATGTAAGGAAATCTTCTAACCACTCTTCACCTTGATTATAAGCAGCTTCTGTAGCAACTAAGCTGAAAGAGTTATTTCTTCTAATATCTATTCTTGTAAATGCAGAATCTATTATTTTGAAGTCTTCTTCGTTAGGTACTATAGCGTAAGACATTTGTAATCCAGCTATATTAAATGTTTTAGTAGGTGCCATACAAGTTATAGTATTTTGTTCAAATTCTTTAGATATAGAAGCAAAAGGTGTATGCTTGTGACCCTTTAGTATAATATCACTGTGTATTTCATCGGAAATTACTTTAACATTATGCTTTAAGCAGATATCTCCAAGTTTCTTTAATTCATCTTTACTCCAAACTCTACCAGCTGGGTTATGTGGGTTACAAAGAATGAAGAACTTAACACCTTCTATTTTAGATTCAATATCTTCATAATCCATAATATAACTTCCATCTTCAAGCTTTTTAAGAGGACTTATTACTAGCTCTCTACTATTATCTTTAACAACACTGTTAAAAGGACTATAAACAGGTTCTTGAATCATTATCTTATCATTTTTAGAAGTCATTTCTTGTATTACTAAGCTTATAGTAGGTACAACACCTGGACTAAATATTAACCAGTCACTTTTTATATTCCAATTGTATCTTCTTGATGCCCAATTTACTATTGATTGATTATAAGAATCAGGTCTAGTTGTATAACCGTATATACCTTGTTCTAATCTTTCTTTAAGAGCATCTATTATACATGGAGCAGCCTTAAAATCCATATCAGCTACCCACATAGGTAATAAATCATTAGATCCATACTTTTTGTCCATTTCAGACCATTTTGCTGAGAAGTTGTTGCTTCTGTCTATTACAGTATCAAAATTGTAAGTCATTAGTTAATACCTCCATTAAATTTATATAATATATTAAGCAATAAGCATGCCAAAATACTTGGAAATAGAAATAAAAAGCTAAAAGTATTGAAAATTAGACGTTTTAGCTTATATATAAATATAGTAGCACAAATTATTTGAGATAACGGTACCAATTAACTTATAATAGAAAATTAAAAAATAACTAATGGGTTAAACTGTTTGACCCATTAGTTATTTTACTGGTAGAAATACCCCGTTGTTATTATCTACTATATAGTATAGTAATGTATAGATTCATGTAAATTAATTATATTAGTAGTAAATAAAATCTAAATATAATCATCTACTAGAATAAATAAGGATATTATATTATGCTAATATAGAAGTAATAAATCGGAGGAAGAGAATGTTATCCAGTATTATAATAAATCTTATTTTATCAATAAACTTATTTTTCTATGAGATAGAGGTTAGTCAAAAGTATACTACCACTATAATTTTAATTTCAATTAGTATGGCGATTTATATTTATTCAAATCTAATTAAAGACAAAGATATAAAGAGGAAAGTATTAATGGTTAATATTATTTTCATAATAATTTCGTGTAGTATTTTTCCTAAATTAATATTGCTACTAAGTCCAGTAATAGTAGAGTATATATTATCAAAGAGGTATAGCGATATGATTGCTGCTATAGGTGTATTTGTTGCAGTACTCATTCAATTAAGGCTAAATATTGGCTATCTTATGATTTCATTAGGTGTTGTGAGTAGTATTTTTGTTTATATAAACTTAATTAATAATAAGAAGAAAGAAAAACTAGAGAAGATTAATTATGACCTTAAAGAAAAACTATACAATATAGAAGAGAGTAGAGTTTTAGAAAATAAGCTTAATCACCAGAGTATAGAGACTATAAAAATAGAAGAGAGAAATAGCATTTCTCAAAAACTTCACGATAAGATAGGTCATACGCTAGCAGGAAGTATAATGCAATTAGAAGCACTTAAGATAATTATGAACTCTGATTCTAAAAAAGGAATAGAGATGCTAGATGGTATTACAGATAATCTTAGAAATGGAATGGATGATATAAGAACTACATTAAGAAAAATAAAACCAGAGCAAGCTGAAGTAAGAATAAATAATTTAAAGCTTATGTTAGAAGAGTTTTCTAAGTCATACAAGATTGATTATGAACTTAGCCTAGAAGGTGATTTGCAGGAGATAAGTATGGTATATTGGAAGGTTATATTGGATTCTCTAAAAGAGATATTAACTAATACAATAAAATATTCTAACTGTGACAAGATAAGTATGGAGATAAGTTTATTAAATAAAATTATTAGAGTACATATAAAAGATAATGGAATTTGTAATGGAAAAATAAAAAAAGGTATGGGCCTTTTGGGGATAGAAGAGAGAGTTATAAATATTGGTGGAGATGTTTCATTTAACAATGAAGATGGATTTTCCACTCTTATAATATTGAAGAGGTGAGATTGTGATAAAACTATTAATAGTAGATGATGATGTTTTAATAAGAGAGAGCTTAAAGATAATAATAGGAATTGATGAAGATATAGAAGTAGTTAATACTTTAGAAAACGGGAAAGAGTGTATAGATTATATAAGTGAAAATCAAGTAGATGTAATACTACTAGATATGAGAATGCCAGTTATGAATGGTGAAGAGGTACTGGCAGAGATTGAAAGAAGAAATATAGATGTAAATGTGCTTATACTTACTACCTTTGATGAAGACAATCTTATAAGTAGTGCAATAAAATATAAGAGCAGTGGATACATTTTAAAAAGTAGTAAGCCAGATAAAATAATAAGTGCTATTAAATCTGTGTATCTTGGAAATGGTGTATTTGAATCTGAGATAGTTTCAAAATTAGCATTAAGTAATAATGATAAAGAGGAAGAGAATCTTAATAGATATGAATTAACAGATAGAGAAAAAGATATAGTGAGGTTAATTGCTACAGGATTATCGAATAAGGAAATAGCAGGAGAAGTATATTTATCTGAAGGAACTGTAAAAAATCATATTACTTCAATACTTTCTAAGATGGATTTAAAGCACAGAACTCAAATTGCTATTGAGTATTTAAATAATAAATAAAATTGATAATTATTATCAATAAGTATTGACTAGACGACTCAAAAATAATATCATTTAACTATAAATAATATTAAAAGGGAGTGAATAGTATGACTTTGGTAGTAATTGGGGGCAATGAAAAAATGAAGAAGGACTATATAGAAATAGGTAAGAAAAAAGGATACAAGACTAAAGTATTTCTAAATATGTCATCTAAATTAAATAAAAGTATTGGCAATCCTGATGCTATGGTTATATTTACTTCAGCAGTTTCTCATAAAATGACTATAGTAGCAGAAAGACAAGCTGAAAAGCTTGATATTCCAATAATAAGACATAAAAATAATAGCAAGGTAGCTTTTAATGAATGTTTAGAGATGGTAGATGAATGTAGAGGTAACTGTAAAGAGTGTAAATTCAAAAGTAAAGTACATAATTAACGTTAATCAAAATAAAATATTATAAAAAAAGGACTGTACCTAAGTAATTATAAAGAACTTTAATACAGTCCTTTTTTATTATTTTAATTATAAGATTGTTGAAATATATTTCACATATCTATACCATAATAAATATATTTTAGTATTGGCTAATTAAGGGGGGAAGATATATGAAAATAACATATCAAACAAGTGGAACATGCTGTAGGGAGATAATTTTAGAGATGGATGAAAATCATATAATAACATCTATAGATTTTATAGGAGGATGTGCGGGGAACTTAATTGGTATAAGGAATTTGGTTGTAGGTCAAAAAGCAGAAGATGTAGTGTCAAAATTGGAAAATGTAAGGTGCGGAGAAAAAGCTACATCTTGTCCAGATCAATTATCAAAGGCATTGAAAAAATATATATAAAAATAATAGAGAGGTGCTACGTTTAATATAATCGTAGCACTTTTTTATTATAAAGAAATTATTATTTAAAGATTAAGTCGATTAATTTAACTTTTATATAGAACATGACTTTAGTCATATAAGATTAATGACCATATGTACTTAAGGAATTTTTATGAAAATAATATAATGTAAGTATAGAAGCAAGGAGTAAAAAAATTGGAGGGAGATATATTATGAAATACGTTGAAATAAATAATCTTTATAAGAGCTTTGGAGATTCAGTAGCAATAGAAAATCTAAATCTATCTATAGAAAAGGGCGAAATATTTGGTCTGTTAGGTCCTAATGGAGCAGGCAAAAGTACTACTATAAATATCTTATGTAATATATTAGAAAAAGACAGAGGAAGTATAAAGATAGATAATAAAGAGCTTAAGAAAAATGATAGAGAAACAAAAGGAAAGCTTGGTATAGTACCTCAAGAATTAGCAATATTTGAAGATATGACAGCCCTTGAGAATACAATGTTCTTTGGTTCTTTATATGGATTAAATGGTAAAGACTTAAAAGAAAAATCACTTAAAGCTTTAGAGTTTGTAGGTCTTGAAAATACTAAAAAGTTAAGTAAGACATTTTCAGGTGGTATGAAAAGAAGGCTTAATATTGCATGTGGAATAGTGCATAACCCAGAACTATTAATACTTGATGAACCTACTGTTGGAATAGATCCACAGTCAAGAAATCATATTATGAAATCTATAAAAACTCTAAATACTAATGGATGTACTATAATTTATACTACTCATTATATGGAAGAAGCCGAAACACTTTGTAAAAATATTGCCATAATAGACAAAGGTAAGGTTATTGCAAAGGGAGATAAGGAAAGTCTTAAGTCAATAGTTAGTAATAAAAATAAGTTTGAGGTGTTAGTTGATGATATAACAATTATTTCTGAAAGTGACCTTATAGAAATAAATGGGGTAGATTCAGTAGAATTTAAAGAAAATAAAATTTATATAAGCTTAGACAGGGAAGTAAGTTCTTTAAATAAATTTATTACTTATATATCTTCAAAGGATGTGAAAATACTTGATATAAAAAGTCAGGTATTAACTCTTGAAGATGTTTTCTTAAATCTTACAGGTAGAAAGCTTAGAGATTAGGGGGTGAGCATATGAGTATAATTTTTTCTTCAATAAAAAGATGCTTTAGAGATAAAAATAACATACTTAGTATAATATTTGTAGCATTATTCCTACCATATTTATTCTCAGTAATGTATTCTTCTCAGAATGAAGATTTTGAGGTAAATATGTATATAGAATCAAGTGCTACAAGTAGTATAAGCAAGTCATATGTAGATTTTATAAAAGAGTTTGACAAAAATAATAAAAATATAAAAATAAATTATATAAATAAATCACAATCAGATAAAAGTGACTTAATAGTAAATATAGATGATGAGAATAAGAAGATAAGTTTTAAGGCAAATGAGTCTATGAATTTTGGAACGGTTATAATTGAAAATATTACAGAAGAATTTTTTAATCAGATATCGATTTATGAAGTAGCTAGTAAGGTAAGTACATTACCACAAGAAGGAGAAAATAAGTATGTAAAAGAGACAAGCTTTAAATCTGAGGAACCGATGGATTATAAGCAATATTTTTCAGTTACTATGCTTTTGATGACGACTATGACCTCTTCTATAATTGTATTTAAAAATACATTCTACTTAAAAGAGGCTATTGGAAGAAAAGTACTTTCTTCTTCTATGCCTGTATCAAAGCTAATAACTCTAGAGTTGTTAGGATCATTCATATGTATATTTTTACAAGCTATGATAATAATTGTTCTTGATATTATTTTATATGATTTACAGATAAATCTTAAAAATGTAATACCTATAGTAGTATTAATGGCAACTTTTAGTTTATTTACTGTGTCCATAGGAATATTAGTTTCATCAATTGTAAAGAAGAAAAGTCATGGTGAGAATATAGTTTCATTCATTACACTAATTATTATGTTTAGTTCAGGTCAAATAACGGTTGATTTAGAAATGAGTATGGAGAGTATAATCTTTAATATGAATCCAGTTAAATGGATAAATGAGGCTATGTTTGCATTAGTAGAAGGAAATATAAATGTAAATATTAGTACTGCAATTTTAATGACATTGATTTATACAGTTATATTAGGATTAGTATCAGTTGTATTTTTAAAGAAAAAGGCGGTGAATTAATATGAAAAATATTATTAACATAGCAAAACATAACTTAAAATCCGTACTTAAAGGATGGTTTTGTTTAATACTTGTATTACCAATAGCAGTAAATATTATAATGCCTATTTTATTTGGACCAGTAGATGCACCTGGAGGTACAAAACCTACACTAGGAGTATACACTAAAGACTCTGGAGCAATATATGAAAAATTGCTTCCAAAGGAAAAGTTTAAGTCTATAGAGTTAATAAATTCAAAAGAAGAATTAAAAGATAGGGTAGAAAAAGAAGAGATATCTGTAGGGGTAATTATAGATAGTGATAATATATACAAGGATTTAAAAAATAATAAGAGTGAAGTAATTGAGATATTAGGATACGATGATAGTATGAATAAAGAGCATGTTTTAAGTATTATAAATAATGGTATTAACCAAATTTTATCTTTTGGAGATAGTGAAGGAGAGGTTTTAAAATCTTTTGATTTATATAATGACTTAAAATATAGCTTTGATTATGAAGAGGATAATCTAGCAGAGATAATTAGATACACTATGATGTTTGGTATGTTTAGTATGCTTTTCTTATTTATAGCAGCTAAGTCTCTTAGTCCGCTTTTAAAGGAAAGAGAAAGTAAAATAGATAAGAGGATTTTAGTAAGTAAAATAAGTAAGGTTGAATATCAGTTAGGTCATATATTAGGATGTTTCTTATTATTATTGATGCAAAGTTTAACAATGGTTATAAGTATGTATGTTTTAAATAATAATTTCAATATAAGTATTATATGGATGCTAGTATTATGTGTAGTACTTTCTTTGGTTGGTATTGTGGTTGGTTTACTAGTAATGTCAATATCAAATAATTCAACAATGTATTATACTTTGGTTTCTATAACTACTACACCTATGGCTTTATTTAGTGGTGGATTTATTCCAACAGAATTTATGAATGACACTCTTAGAAATATTTCTCTTATATCACCTTTGACTTGGGTGTGCTCTGCTTTTAAAAAGATATTACTTAATGAGAGCTATACAAAAATAGGAATAGATTTACTAGCGGCGGTATCAATATCAGTAGTGATTATGATGTTATTTTTAGTAATAGAAAATAGGAAAAAGAATACTTCTGAGTATTTATAATAGATTAGTAATGTAATAAAAAAAATACTTCAAAATAAAAAGCTATGAAAAACAGAGTTTAACTCTTGTATTTCATAGCTTTTTATTATTAGTGAATAAATTATTGCTGGTTAGAATTATATTTATTAAGGAGAGCTTGTTCACCCATTGCAACTAAGTTTTTTGTCATTTGACCTCCTACTTGCTCACCTGCTAGTACATTTTTTGCAGTACCTTCTAAAGTACCTTGAGGTGCATTACTTTCTATCTTATCGTTAACTGAATTGTAGTTATATCCAAGTTCATTTGCTACCTCCATTTTTAACATGTTTAAAGCTTGTTTTGCGTTAGAATTTGGTTGTTTATTCATTATCTTATGTCTCCTTTACTAAAGTTGAATTTAGTAATATAATTTACACATCAAACAAAAATATAACTAGTATGTAAGATAAAGTGAAAATAAGATATAATATAAATATCACAATAAGAAGAGGTGTACTATGGAAGAAAAAAAGATGTCAGAAGTTAATGATAAGGAAGCTCTTATAAAAAGACTTAAGCGTATAGAAGGACAAGTAAAAGGAATTCAAAATATGGTTGAAGAAGAGCGTTATTGTGTAGATATATTAGTTCAAATATCAGCTATTAGATCCGCAATCAATAAGGTTGGTACTTTAATACTTGATAACCATGTAAAAGGATGCGTAATGTCTAGTATAAAAAATGATGATTCAGAACAAGCTGAAGAAACTATAAATGAGCTTATAAATACTATAAATAAATTTACAAAATAATTAATAATGGGGGAATGGATAGATGAATCAACAAGGATTTATAATAGAGATTGTTGATGATAATACTGCAAAAATGAAAATGCAACGTCATTCTGCATGTGCACATTGTGGAAAATGTATTACTAGTTCAGAAACAAAGGACATTGTAGTTGAGGTTGATAATTCTATTGGAGCAAAAGTTGGGGATCGTGTTGAAGTTAATATGGATGGTGTTCGTGTTATGAAGGCTACAGCTATAGCATATGTGATTCCATTAGTGGCACTGCTTGCTGGAACTATAGTAGCATATTTTGTACTTCAAGCTATAGGATTAACTTCAGGCATAGAGATTATAAGTGGAGTAGTTGGACTTGTATCAACAGCAGTAGCATTTTTAATGATAAGAAAAAATGATAAGAAGTTTAGAGATAGTGGGGAGTATATTCCTAAGATAACTAGAATTTTGGTTATGTAAAATTTTATGATAGAACGTAACACACCTAAAGAAAGTGACAAATTCAATAAGTGGCCAGGTTGTTTTACATAGGGTGCGAAGGAAGTAACAGTAGCAGAAGTAAAAAAGAGTTTAGCTCAAGTAATTGATTTTGCAAAGTATAAAAAGTAAAAACTTTATGGTTTTTACTTTTTTATTTATCTAGAATAATTCTAAATTTAAGGTTACTATTACAATTAAAAGAGAGAGGGAAGTATGTTATTATACTTAAGTTTAATTGAGAAAGAAGAAGATAAGATAAAGTTTGAAGATATTTTTAATAGTTATAAAAAAATGATGTATTATGTAGCACATAGTATATTAAAAGATGAATATTACTCACATGATGCTGTTCAGAATAGTTTTTTAAAAATAATCAAGCATATTGATAAAATTGAAGATGTAAAATGCAACAAAACGAAAGGATTTATCGTTACTATAGTAAAGAACTCTTCAATAGACATATATAGAAAGCTACAAATGGAAAAAAATAAAGCTCAAAGACTTGAAAAAGAAATACAATGTCTTGAAAATGAAGTATATGATATTGATATTTTACCTAATAAAGTAGAGGTTGCTATATTAAAGCTCCCAGAACGATATAAACAAGTATTTTTCTTAAAATACTCTCATGGATTTCAGGATGATGAAATTGCAGATATGTTAGATATAAGTCCTTCTACAGTAAGGACTAGAATAAAAAGGGGTAAGGATAAATTGAAAATCATATTAGATGAAATGGAGAAAGTACATGGATAAATATGAAATTACTGATGAATTGCTTTTTAAACATTGCAGCAATGTGGAAAATTTTATATTAGAACAAATACCGGATGAAGAAGATATTGATTATGAATACCCTAAAGAATTTGAAAAGAAAATAAAAAAAATAATCAAAGAAGAGAAAAGGGGACCGTTTCTTAATAAGATATATTCATATACAAAAAAGATAGCTGTAGTATTTATAGCATTTTTAATTAGTTTATTTACAATAACTATGAGTGTTGATGCATTAAGAACGAAGTTATTTGATATGGTTAAAGATGTTTATGAAAAATTTACGATATATAAATTTAAAATAGATGAAAATGACAATGAAAAAGTGAATTTTTTAGAGCATAAGAGTATTAATTATTTACCAAATGGTTTTAAAGAGGTTAAGAGAGCTGAGCACAACAATGATATAGCAATCACTTATTCTAATGGAGAAGATTATGTAACTTTAAATTACTTGCTAATTGAAAATAATAATTTATACATGGATACAGAGAATGCAAAAATAAGTAAAGTTAAAATAGGAAGTTATGATGCTGACTATATTGAAAAAGAAAATAAAATAAGGTTAGTATGGCAAGATGAAAATACTTTGTATGATTTAAAATTAGACTATATTAATAAAGAAAAATATTTAGATTTTAAGTCGGAATTAGTAAAAATTGCAAAAAATATAAATTAATTTTATAAAAAATGAAACAAATCCTCATAAAATATTCGTTTACTTAGTGTAAAGAAATTTATGGTTTTTTTATATAGATGAAAAGAAAAATAATCAGCAGCTTAGGTATATCAGTATTAGCATTTAATGTTTTATTAGCTAATCCAATATTTGCAAATGAATATGAGACAAATTTAGAAATACAACTTCATGCAAGCTTAACAAAACTATATCAGTTTCAAAAGGTAGTAGTTACAGAATCTTTTCAACAGTGAAGGCTTATAAAGGAGCTAATTCTGAGAGCATTGCGGTATATGATAATAGATAATACAGGAGAACAATAAATGAATATAATAGATTTTATAAATAATGCAGTAGATCCTTTTATCATGCAAATAATAATTGTACCAATTATTTCGATTGGAGTAGGTATACTTATATCGGTATATACGAAAATAGCTATAGCGGCGCCAGTAATAACGCTATTAATTAATTTAGTATATGAAAATTACTTTTTAAAACTATTTAGAGATAAATTCTATTTATCTCAATGGAGTATTTTTCTTCCAATACTATCATTAATATTATCATTAGTTATAATTTATCTTTTAAAAAGAAAATAAATTATGATTTTATATTTTAAAATTACAGTTTTCTGTAGTTTATAAGAAAGAATAACCCCTTAAATCTTATAATTAAAGTAATGAATTATAAGATTTAAGGGGAATTTTTTATGAAAAAATTAGTTGTTGATTTAGGTCATGGAGGAAGTGAGTTTACTATTGCTGACAAAGGAAGAGAAAATGACTTCAGATTTAGGAACTGCTACTATGATAGCTTTTTTATATTATTAAGAAATTAGATTCTTGATATGTAGTTTTTTTTCGTTGCAACAAACTTAGTTATAGAAATTGAAATATGAAATAATATTACTAGTAAAACAATATACTCATTACCTAAGTTTGAAATAGTAGCGAAAATAGCGAATAGTGCCATAAGAGTACATGTAAATATACAGCTTATAAATTGAAATTTAAAATAAATATCTTGAGTAACTTGATGTTTATTACCTATCCAGCTTGACACTTTTCTATTTTTTAGACACCATAAATTATAAAATATAAAACAAGGAATAAATAAAACACCTATTATGATAAAGACGTTCATATGCAGATTTCCCCCTATTGATTATTAAAAAAGATAAACTATTACACAAATAGATAATAGCAAGCCAAGTACACTAAATGCAAGTAACAAATCTAAAATAAAATTAATCTTCATATATAATAACCCCTTTTATTTTCTATCTATTATATATAACGAATAAAACTTCATAATTTGTGACAATTTTTATAAAAAAATATAAAAAATTATATATATATTCTTATATGACGTATTAGTACTATAGAATATGGATATATCTAACAAAAAATGGGAAAATTATAGCTATTAAACTTATTAATAAGGGGTGAGTGTTAGTGAAAATATTAGTTGTAGAAGACAATATATTACTTGCAAACACTATAAAGCAAGAATTATCATCTCATTTTGAAGTAGATAGTATCAATAATGGTATAGAAGCACTTAAAAATATAAGTGATAATATATACGACTTAATTATATTGGATATTATGCTACCCGATATAAGTGGTATAGATATCTTAAAAAATATTAGAAGTAAGGGAATGAAATTACCTGTAATTATGCTAACTGCCAAAGAAGCACTAGATGATAAGGTGGGTGCTTTTGATATGGGTGCTAATGATTATATAACTAAGCCATTTTATATGGAAGAACTAGTAGCGAGGATATATGCAATATTTAGAACCAATAATATGATGTCCATTGGTAATACACTTGAATTTAAAGATTTAAATTTGGATATAGATAGTAGGAAGTTGTTTATAGGAAGAGAAGAGTTAGAGCTTCCAAAAAAACAGCTTGATATACTTGAGTATCTTCTTATCAATAAAGGAACTGTGTTACTTAAGGAAAAAATATATGACAGAGTATGGGGAAGTGATTGTAGTATACCTATGGAGATTGTTGAGGTACATATTAGTAATTTGAGAAAAAGCTTAAGTGAGTATGATTATAATAAGTATATAAAAACTAAAAGAGGTATAGGATATATCTTTGATGATAAATAAAAATATTTTATCTAAAACAAGAAGAGACTTAATAAGAATAAATACTTTGGCAGTAGGGGTTTTGTTTTTTATATTTATTATATTTATATACTTTTACTTTAATAATTTAACATATAAAAAAATAGATATAGCATTGAATAGACAATATGATTTTATTATTAAGCAACTAGAATATAAAGAAGTTAGAAACAGACCCAACAATATTAGAGGATATATTGTATATGTTTGGAATGGCAATTCATTAATAGATACTGGTGAAATGAGAGGGCATTTACGAGAAAGTATAGAAACTATAAGACCTTATAATTATAAGGATAAGGTTGCTGATGGAATAAGCTCTTATTTTTATAATGGATATTACTTTAGAGAACTTAAGAAAACTAGTGGAGATTATACAATTGAGATTATAAAAAGAGTAGATATTGAAGTAGATTTATTAAAGCAATTAAGATTTGTTTTGATAATATCTGGGATAATATTCTCGGGTAGTGTTTATCTAGTAAGTTGTTTTTTAACTAAAAGAACACTACAACCAATAAAATCTTCTTGGGAAAATCAAATACTGTTTGTTCAAGATGCATCTCATGAACTTAGGACACCTTTGACTATTATATTTGCAAAATTAGAAAGCATAATGACAAGACCAAAGAGTACTGTTGAAGATGAGATAAATAATTTATCTATTATTATGAAGGAAAGTAGAAGTCTTAGAAAGATTATAAGTGATTTATTGAAGCTTACAAAAGAAGACTCTATAGTTAAAGTCAACTACTCTAGGTTTGATATAGTTGAGCTTGTAGAAGCAATAATAGATGAGTATGTAGACTTGATAGCTATGCAAAACAAAGAAATAATATCTGAGAATAGATTAAAGCACAATAACTTTATATATTCTGATGAAGAAAAAATTAGGCAATTGATTGCTATATTTATAGACAATGCAGTAAAGTATACCAGCAGCAAAGATATTATAAAAATTAAGCTTCAAGATGTAAAAGGTTATTTAAGAATAGATATTAGTGATAGCGGAATTGGAATAAGTGAAGATGAAGTTAATCACATATTTAATAGATTCTATAGATCTCCAAAATCAAGAAAAAGCAATATTGAAGGTTCTGGAATAGGATTATCAATAGCCAAAACAATAATATCTAATTTAAATGGACGTATAGAAGTAGATTCTAAATTAGGAAAAGGAAGTTGTTTTTACATATATATACCAAATAAAAAAACTTAAAACTTAAGGTTGCCTTAAGAAAAAAGCACATTATAATAGTACAAACAAATTTTAAGGAGGTATAATATGAGAAATAAGAAAATAATAGCTGGGTTAATGTCTTTAGCAATAGTTTTTGGAAGTGGAGCTATGATGATAAATGCTGAAGAAACAAACAACAATACAACAACTATGGAAGATAGATGTTGTCCCCCATCTCATGGGCAACATATGAAAAGAGGTAAAGAAATATTTGACAATAGTGTTGATGAACTTAAAAAGTCTGGAGTACTAGATGACAAGGATATAAAAAATATAGAAAATTATAATACTAAGAAGATGGAAGAAATGAAAAAGAAAAGACATTCTAGAATAGATGAGATGGTTGAGCAAAATGTTATAACTAAGGAAAAAGGCGAAAAGTTAAAATCTACTATAGATAAAAATATAGAAGCTGAACGTAAGGCAAATGATAAATAGTTTATATAACTACAAAAAACTGTATAAAGAGTAAGTATAAAGTAGTATTTATTATATAAAAATGGTTATAAAAAAGAGTAAGGTAAATCTTATATGATTTACCTTACTCTTTTTCTATCTTAATAGGCATCTTCTTTCTTAAGTTTATTAAGAATAAAGTTCTAGCAAGAGAAGTTATAACAAGTACTCCCAGAGCTATAGCTCCACTTATAAAGAAAGTATCCGCGCCTGTAGATATAGCTAAGTTGTAATCTCCTTGAACTAAATAAAGCATTGTGTTATATAGCCCAAGTCCTGGAACTAAAGGTATAATACCTGGTATAACGAACAAAATAGCTGGATGCTTCATTTTTCTAGCAAGGTACTCACTAACCCATGATACAAACATAGCAGCTACAAAGTTTGCAAAAATAGCACTAGAAGAAAACTTCATTAGTAGTATATAAATACACCATCCTAGACCACCTGTTATTCCGGCAGGAGCTAAAGCTTGAATCGGTGAGTTAAAAAATATACCAAATCCTACAGTAGCTACAAGTGAAAAGAAAAAATGTGCAATTAAAGGAATATCACTCATTATAGAGACCCTCCTATTCTAAACCATATATCTAGAACAAATCCAACACCAGCTGCAATGGATACGGCAGTCATACCGGCATCAAAGGCACGAGCTACTCCAGAAATTAAATCTCCAGAAATTAAATCTCTTATACCTTTAATAAATGACATACCTGGAAGCAGTGGCATTATTGAACCAACTATTAACATCCTTGGTGTATCTAGTATACCTATCTCAGTTAATAACACCCCTGATACAGATATTATTAGTGAAGCTATCATTGTTGAAAATGCGGGTATACCGCTAAGTTTCATTATTTTACCATAAACATACATAGCAAATATGGAAATTATAAATGTAAAACTAAAGTCAAGCATAGAAGTACCACCAAGTAAGTAACCAAAAGATGCAGATGCAAGTCCGGTAGCTACTGATACAACCCAAGATGGATAAGGATTAACTGAGCTTATAATTTTAAGTTCTCTCATTGCCTCTTCTACAGATAATTCATTGTTTGTTACAAATTCTCTAGAGAAGTTATTCAATAGAGAAATTTTATTTAAATTTATAGACCTACTTTTGATAGTCTTCATAAAGGTAAAACCATCAAATCTTTCATCTGAGATTATTATTACGGTAGGAGAAGTAAAGACAGTTACGTGGTTAAAGCCCCTTGATCTACAGACTCTAACAATACTATCTTCAACTCTATATGTCTCGGCACCATTTGAAAGCATTAGTTCTCCTAGAAATAAAGAAAGCCTTAAGACGCTTTTCTTGTATTTAGTAGCATTATCTTCAATCATGTCACACCTCCAAATTAAAAATTAATATAAAGATTATACCAAATATTTCATTATGATTATACAGTTATTATGTTAAGATTCTTAATTAATTTATTTCAAAAAATTCATTAATATGTGTAAATTTAGTATTAACTAAAAGAGGAGTAAATAAGTATATAATATAACTATTTATATAGATAGTTATTTACAGTATATTTTGCACCAAATCTAAAAAATTATAAATTAATAAAAGGGTGATTGTTATGTTTGATAATTTGAAAAATGCAGACAGAGAAGTGTATACAAGTATGCAAAGAGAATTACAAAGACAACAAAGAAACATAGAGCTAATCGCATCTGAAAATATTGTTTCAGTAGCAGTGATGGAGACTATGGGAAGTCATCTGACTAACAAGTATGCAGAAGGCTATTGTGGTAAGAGGTACTATGGAGGTTGTGAGTATATAGACGAAGTAGAACATATTGCAATAGAAAGACTAAAAAAGATATTTAAGGCAGAGCACGCCAATGTTCAGCCTCATTCTGGTGCAAATGCAAACATAGGTGTATATTTTGCAATCCTTAAACCGGGTGATACTGTAATGGGTATGAATTTATCTCAAGGAGGACATCTGACTCATGGTTCTCCTGTAAATATATCAGGTAAGTACTTTAATTTTCATGAATATGGAGTAAGTAAAGAAGATGGAAGAATAGATTTTGATGAGGTAAGAAGTCTAGCTAAAGAAGTAAAACCAAAGCTTATAGTAGCTGGAGCTAGTGCTTATCCTAGAGAAATAGATTTTAAAAAGTTTAGAGAAATAGCAGATGAGGTAGGAGCTATGCTTATGGTGGATATGGCTCATATAGCAGGTCTTGTAGCAGCAGGTCTTCATCAAAATCCATGTGAAGTAGCAGATTTTGTAACTACTACTACTCATAAGACATTAAGAGGACCTCGTGGTGGAGCTATACTTTGTAAAAAAGAATACGCAAATGCTATAGATAAGGCAATATTCCCTGGTACACAAGGTGGACCACTTGAACATATAATAGCTGCCAAGGCAGTTTGTTTTAAGGAAGCTTTACAGGAAGAATTTAAAGAGTATCAAGAAGAAGTAGTTAAAAATGCTAAAAAATTGGCTGATGAATTAACAAAAAGAGATTTTAAATTAGTAAGTGGTGGTACTGACAATCATTTAATTTTGTTAGATTTAACTAATAAAAATGTAACTGGTAAGGATGCAGAAAAGCTTCTTGATAATGCTTATATAACGGCAAATAAAAATACTATTCCTAATGACCCTCAAGGTGCAATTATAACCAGTGGAATAAGAATTGGAACTCCGGCAGTTACTACAAGAGGTATGAAAGAAGAAGATATGTCTACAGTGGCAGAGGCTATAGATCTATGCCTGACTCATAAAAATGTAGAAAAGGCTAGAGAATTAGTAATAGGTCTTACTGAAAAATATCCACTGTATGAAGATTATAAAATAATGGATGAGTATATACTTACTGAATAATTTTATATTGTTTAAGGTATGGAGTTATCGACTAAAATAGGTTAAGCAAATCGAACTTTGAAGTAAAATACTATCATACTAGTGGAATAGGAGTAAAGATGACCTACTATAGGATATTCTGAAGACATGGTACTGGAACTAGTGATCTGTATGAATCATATAATATTACTATCTTATATCAAATAAGGGGGAATAAGATATGGCTCTAACAGGTGCGCATTACATCTATATTTTATTCATGGTCATAATACTAATCACCATGATATTAAAGAAAGATACCATAGTACCATGTATGCTAGGGGTATTCTGTTTAGGATTATTTTACACACAAAGTATTTCAGGAGCTGTAGGTGCAATATTTAATTCTTGTATTATTGCACTTAATGAACTTGGACCTACTATTTTAATTATAACCGTTATGGTAGCTTTATCGAAAGCACTTGAAGATAACAATGCGATACACTATATGGTTAAGCCTTTTGCTAAGGTAATAAAAAACTCAACTACAGCATTTTTTACAATTGGTATAGTAATGCTTTTAATATCTTGGTTTTTCTGGCCATCGCCAGCAGTAGCACTTGTAGGTGCAGTGTTTTTACCAGTAGCAATAAGATGTGGTCTACCTGCAATAGGTGTTGCAGTAGCACTTAATTTATTTGGTCATGGTCTTGCTTTATCTACTGACTTTGTTATACAAGGGGCTCCAGCTATAACAGCCAGTGCTGCAGGTATTGAAGTGGCAGAGGTTATGAGTCAAGGGATGATACTATTTTGGGTAATGGCAGTAGTAACAATATCAATGTCTTTTTATACTCTAAGAAAAGATATAAAAAAAGGAATGTTTAGAGAAGAATTAAGTAAAGCTAAGAAAGTTGAAGTTAAAAATTTTAATAAAAAAGCTAAAATAGCAACATTTATAGTATTAACTGCTTTTGTATTAGATATAGTAGCAATGTCTGCTTTACAACTAAAAGGTGGAGATGCATCAGCACTTTTAGGAGGAACAGCAGTAATCCTTATTATAATTATAAATACAATGAATCACGGTAAGAAAAGTTTGGATAAGGTATGTGACAATCTAGTAGAGGGGTTTGTATTTGGAATAAAAATCTTTGGGATAATTATACCAATAGCAGCATTTTTCTATATGGGAGAAGTTGCACCTTTAACAGGTGTATTTGGAAATGTTTTGGCTACAAATTCAGGTGGATTGTTATCTGATATAGGTCTGGCTCTTTCAAATGCAGTTCCATTTAATAATGTAGCTGCGGCAAGTATTCAAACTGTGGTTGGAGCAATAACAGGGTTGGATGGTTCGGGATTCTCTGGAATGTCTCTAGCAGGTTCACTTGCTTCAGTATTTGGAACAGCTATAGATGCAAGTGTTGGAGCTTTGTGTGCACTTGGTCAGATAGCAGCAGTATGGGTAGGTGGAGGATGTTTAGTACCTTGGGCACTTATTCCAGCAGCAGCGATATGTGGTGTTAGTCCTATTGAGCTGGCTAAGAGAAACTTTAAGCCGGTAGTGGTTGGTCTTGTTGTTACTACTATTGTGGCTATGTTTATTATTTAGATAGAGAGTAGATATTAGCTTAATTGCTGATATCTACTTTTTTATTTAAGATATTCTAGCTTTATTTACTTTTATAATTTTAAATACATAAAAAATGAATGTACTACTATAAAATAATACATTCATTGATATTACTATGGCTTATTTAAATTATTTTAGTAATTCAAACTTATATCCAATATCTCTTGCAGAATCTATAACATCACCTAAGATATTAGTATTAGTTTCTGACACTGCATGTAGTAACAATATAGATCCATCATGTAGATGATTCATAATTTTTTCTTTTGCTTCTGTAGGCTTAGGTTGTTTTTCTTGATCCCAATCATAATAAGCAAAGCTCCAGAACACTGATTTATAACCAAGATTTTTAGTCATAGCTAAACTTTTCTCAGAATAAACTCCCATAGGAGGTCTGAATAACTTAACCATTTCTTTGCCAGTAAGTTCTTTATATTTTGCTTCAACATCAGTAAACTCTGAATCAAAAGAAGTCACATCTGAAGATTTGTCTGGCATAGCTGGGTGGTGATTACTATGATTTCCTACTACATGACCTTCATCAACCATTCTTTTAATAAGATCTGGATTATCTTCTATGTATGGCAATGTTACGAAAAATACTGCTTGTACTTTTTTCTCTTTTAAAACATCTAATATTTTAGAGGTATATCCATTTTCATAGCCTTCATCAAAAGTTAGGTACAAAGTTTTACAATCATTAGTGGTAGGACCTGTATATATTGCATCATAGTCTTTTAATTCAAAGCTTAGATTATTATTAACACCAGGAGTTTTGTGATCATCATTTGGAGTGAAAAACCAACTAATAGAAGTATTGTCTAAATTAGAGGCATCTACTTTTTCTATTGATGGCGGTGGAGTATCTTTATCTTTTGAAGGTTTTTCTACAGTACTTGTTTCAGTAGTACTTTCAGGTTTGTTTTTGTCTGTGGTATCTGATTTTTCGTCTTTATTTAAACTACAGCCAACTATGTTTACACAAATTAAACATAATAGTGAAAAATAAATTGATTTTTTTAGCATAATTATATTCCCCCTTACACATAATATATTTGTTTCTGATTATTGTCTAAAATCAACATGCTTATACTACTAGATTATAGCGAAGTTTGCTGTATTTTTCAGTTACACAAATGTAATATAATAACAGTGATTTCGGCATAATTATAAAAAAATATAAAAGTATTTTAAAAAAGTTATTAAAAAGTGTTGACGAATGTAAAATAAGGTGATAAAGTATAACTTGTCCTTAAGAAACACAGAAAACTTAAAGACAAGAAACGACAAAATAAGTATTGACAAGCAAAAAATGCTTTGATATACTAAGTGAGTCGAAAAAAACAAGCGCCAACATGGTGACTTAAATGAACTTTGAAAATTAAACAGTAGGTTAATTTATAGAATTTGAAACAACCAAACAA